>CANGPN010000017.1 GCA_947456305.1 Comamonadaceae bacterium
CGCCGCCAAACTTAGCCGACAAAATCGTCGTGATCGCCGCTGTCAGCGTCGTCTTGCCATGGTCCACGTGGCCAATCGTGCCTACGTTGACGTGCGGTTTTGTCCGCTCAAATTTGCCTTTTGCCATTCTTCGACTCCGAAAAAAAACTCACAGATACTGCACAATGAAAACTGGTGCCCATGGCGGGAATCGGACCCGCGACCTCTCCCTTACCAAGGGAGTGCTCTACCACTGAGCCACATGGGCGAAAACGTTTCGCCTGATCACCAACACCGCCTGGAGCGGGAGACGGGAATCGAACCCGTGTCATTAGCTTGGAAGGCTAAGGTTCTACCATTGAACTACTCCCGCATCGACCGCCAGCATCCACACGACACGGCTTTCTACACGGCTGCAGTTCACCTGTTCACGTGGTGGAGGAGGCTGGATTCGAACCAGCGTAGGCGTAAGCCAACAGATTTACAGTCTGCCCCCTTTAGCCACTCGGGCACCCCTCCAGCGAGCCAAAGACTATAGCATAAATTCGATTGTCTAAATAGTTTCAAATTATTTTAAGAAAGTTAGCGAGTACAAACTACTCTTCTAGATTCCAGGAAAAATCCCCGCCCCGGCGGTTCAGCCATGTTTGCGCCGCCGAAAAGTGACTGCAACCGATAAAAGGCACCGGAGCACGCAAAGCCGACAGCGGCGATGGGTGATTGGCTTGTAACAACAGACGCTCGCCTTTTTGCGAGGCTTGAATCAAGCCTCTTTTGGCCTGGGCATGGCCGCCCCACAACAAAAAAACCAGAGGTTGTGGCTGCTGCGCTACGGCGCTGATAACGGCATCAGTGAAAACCTCCCAGCCCTGACCGGCATGCGAGGCCGGTCGGCCTTCCTCGACCGTCAAGCAGGTATTTAGTAATAACACACCTCGCTTTGCCCAAGGCACCAAAGAACCGCTCATGGGCGGCTGTAAACCCACATCGGTTCGTAATTCTTTGAAAATATTTCGTAATGAAGGCGGAATGGCAACCCCTTGTTGCACCGAAAACGCTAAGCCTTCTGCTTGCCCCCCGCCATGGTAGGGGTCTTGCCCCAAAATAACCACACGAACTTGTTCTAAGGGCGTGAGCAACAAGGCGCGCAAAGGCTGGGGCGGAAAAATCGGAACTCCGCTTGAAATTCTTTCGGTCAAAAAAGCTTGCAATGACACGCCATGTTCGGTCTGCCAAAACGCATTTACCAAGCTTTGCCAAGATGCATCCACCGTCCAAACATCTGGGTCGGCACGCTGCAACGAAAAGGTATCAGTCACTGAACAACTGTGCCAATGCTTCTCCGGGTTCCGCAGCTCGCATAAAGGCTTCGCCAACCAAAAACGCTTGCACTCCAGAATCACGCATACGCTGTACGTCTTCCTTTGTGGCGATGCCGCTTTCAGTGATCAGCAAGCGGTCTGCGGGTAACTCTTTGGAAAGATCCAGCGTGGTGTCCAGCGACACTTCAAACGTACGCAAATTGCGGTTGTTCACACCCAGCAACGGAGTCTTCAATTTCAAAGCACGTTGCATTTCTGCCGCGTCATGCACCTCGACCAACACCGCCATGCCCAAGCTGCGAGCAGCCGCTTCAAACTCAGCCATTTGAGCGTCGTCCAGACAAGCGGCGATCAGCAATACGCAGTCCGCGCCCATGGCGCGCGACTCGTAAATTTGATAGATGTCGATCATGAAATCTTTGCGCAACACCGGTAAATCGCAGGAGGCTCGCGCCTGTTTCAAATAATCTGTGCCGCCCTGAAAATAAGTTTCATCGGTCAATACCGACAAACAAGCCGCGCTGATTTTGCCGTCGCCATAGGCATAACTTTGCGCGATATCAGCGGGGATAAATTCTTCGCGCAGCAATCCTTTGGACGGGCTGGCCTTTTTAATTTCCGCGATGACTGCAGCTTGACCGTTAGAAATTTTGCGACGCAATGCTGCTTCGAAATCGCGGGTCAAAACCCGGCTTTCAGCGTCCGCACGCATGGCTTCCATCGGTATTTTGCTGCGCCGCAAAGCCACTTCTTCGTGCTTGGTCTGAACTATTTTGTTGAGAATGTCGCTCACTGGGTGTCCTTGTTTCAAGCCGCGCTCTGGCGGTTGGTGAATGCTACGAATTGCGTCAGCTTATCCTGTGCCAAGCCATTTGCTATCGCCTGCTTTGCCAATTGCAAACCCGCCGCCATGGTCGGCGCGACATTCGCTGCATACAGGGCCACACCAGCATTCAAGGCCACAATGTCTAGCGCCGGGCCGGGCTGATTGTTCAACACCGCTTTGAGCATATCGCGCGAATCCTCTGGTGTCTCCACACGCAAAGCGCGGTGACTTGACATGGTCAGACCAAAGTCTTCTGGGTGAATGTCGTACTCGGTGATTTCACCGTTTCTCAATTCTCCGACCAAAGTTGCTGCGCCCAGACTGACCTCGTCCATGCCGTCGCGCCCGTACACCACAACCGCATGTTCCGCGCCCAAACGTTGCAATGCACGCACTTGTATGCCGACCAAGTCGGGGTGAAACACACCCATCAAAATATTCGGCGCTGATGCGGGATTGGTCAGCGGCCCGAGGATGTTGAATATCGTTCGCACACCCAGCTCTTTGCGAACCGGTGCGACATTTTTCATCGCAGGGTGGTGGTTGGGCGCAAACATAAAACCGATGCCGGTTTGTGCGATGCAATCTGCAATCGCCGCCGGGCTTAAATTGATATTCACACCTAGGTTTTCCAACACATCGGCACTGCCACTTTTGCTGCTGACACTGCGCCCGCCGTGCTTGCTGACGCGAGCGCCTGCGGCGGCGGCGACAAACATGGCGCAGGTAGAAATATTGAACGTATGCGATCCATCACCGCCGGTGCCGACGATGTCCACCAAATGGCTGCGGTCCGCCACATCCACCTTGTTGGAAAACTCGCGCATGACTTGCGCGGCGGCTGTGATCTCGCCTATGGTTTCCTTTTTCACCCGCAACCCAGTCAATATGGCTGCAGTCATCAACGGGGTGATATCTCCGCTCATGATCATGCGCATGAGGTGCAGCATCTCATCGTGAAATATTTCACGGTGCTCGATGGTGCGTTGCAAAGCTTCGCTGGCAGTGATGGTCATGGGTACTCCAGGTAATCAGCGCTAGGGCTGGCTAAAAATCAATAGGGCCCGCCAGAACCCGCATTGGCAGAAACAGGTCGATTGGCGGACTCCAGAAAATCCTTCACACAGGCAATGGCATGGTCAATGCCTGCTTCATCTACATCCAAGTGCGTGACAAAACGCAAACCAAGTAAACCTGTTGCAAGCACATTGGCTTTCTTCAAATATTCAAGCAAGGCGAGGCCGAGGCCTTCCGCCACATCGACAAACACGATATTGGTTTGCGCCGAGCGCACAGTCAAGCCCGGCAATCCGCGCAAACCATCAGCCAATCGCTTTGCCAACATATGGTCTTGGGACAAACGATGCACATGGTGATCCAGCGCGTGCAACGCAGCAGCGGCGAGAACGCCGGATTGACGCATGCCACCGCCCAGCATTTTGCGGGCGCGGTGCGCTTTTTGAATCAGTGCTTTCGAGCCGCAAAGCGCAGAGCCCACAGGTGCGCCCAGTCCTTTACTGAAACACACGGACACGCTGTCAAACAGATCACAAATGGTGCGTAATTCACTGAATACATCGCTGCCATAGACAGCCGCCTGATCGACAGCTGCGTTCATGACACGGGCACCATCGAGATGAACCGCCAAACCATGCTGCCGCGCCAAACTACTGGCCTGCTGCAAATAGTCCATCGTCATACGCTGGCCGTTCCATGTGTTTTCCAAGGCCAGCAAACGGGTGCGCGCAAAGTGTGAATCATCAGGCTTGATGGCAGCTGCGATGTCTGCCAAAGACATTTGGCCTTTGGCATCTTGTACCAACGGTTGCGGCTGGATACTGCCTAGTACTGCTGCACCACCGCCCTCATAGCGGTAGGTATGGGCGTTTTGTCCAACCAGGTATTCGTCACCACGTTCGCAATGTGCCATGAGCGCGCACAAATTACTTTGCGTACCGGTAGGCATGAACAGCGCGGCATCTTTGCCGGTCAATGCAGCGATGCGCTGCTGCAAAGCAATGACAGAGGGGTCATCACCGAACACATCGTCCCCCAAAGGAGCTGCCAGCATGGCCTCGCGCATAGCGGGCGTTGGTTGTGTCACGGTATCGCTACGCAAATCAACAGTCTTCATAGGACAGTTTGCAAAAAATTGTTCAACAGTGCGTGACCATGCTCGGTGAGTATGGACTCGGGGTGAAACTGCACACCCTCCACCGCCAGCGAGCGATGGCGCACACCCATGATTTCACCATCGTCGGTCCAGGCGGTCACTTCCAACTCAGAGGGTAGCGACTCACGCTCGATCGCCAGCGAGTGGTAGCGGTTGACCGTGTAGTCCTTCGGCAGGCCTGCAAACACACCTTGCTGGGTGGTGTGTATGACACTGGTTTTGCCATGCATCAATTGTTGTGCTCGGATGATGCGCCCGCCAAAAGCCGCGCCTATGCTTTGGTGACCCAGACACACACCGAGCACAGGCAGTTTGCCTGCGAAATAACGGATGGCTTCGACTGAAATACCCGCTTCAGCAGGCGAACACGGCCCGGGCGACACCACCAAATGCGTGGGCGCATGGTCGGCGATTTGCTCAATGGTGATTTCATCATTGCGAAATACTTCAATGTCCGCACCAAGTTCACCGAAGTACTGCACCAGGTTGTAGGTGAAGCTGTCGTAGTTGTCGATCATCAGGAGTTTCATTCCAAACCCTCCTCGACCAGTTCGCTGGCACGCAACAATGCGCGCGCCTTGTGCTCGGTTTCGCGCCATTCCATTTCAGCCACAGAATCGGCGACGACTCCAGCCGCCGCCTGCACATACAAGGTGTCGTTTTTGATGATGCCGGTGCGTATGGCGATGGCCACATCCATGTCGCCGGCAAAACTCAGGTAGCCGCAAGCGCCGCCGTAAATGCCGCGCTTGACGGGTTCGAGTTGGTCAATCAACTCCATGGCATGCACCTTGGGTGCACCGGTCAAGGTCCCGGCGGGGAAGGTGGCGCGCAATACATCCATGCTGCTCATGCCGTCTTTCAATTCGCCTTCCACATTGCTGACGATATGCATCACATGGCTGTAACGCTCCACAGTGAATGCTTCGGTGACTTTCACCGTGCCTGTTTTGGCGATCCGGCCTATGTCGTTGCGCGCCAGATCGATCAACATCACATGCTCGGCACGTTCTTTCGGGTCGTTGATCAATTCTTCTTCAGTGGCCTTGTCAGCCACCGGCGTGGCACCGCGCGGGCGTGTGCCTGCTAACGGCCGTATGGTGACTTTGTTTCCTTCGGGCGTGGTTTCCTGTCGCACCAGAATTTCCGGAGACGCTCCCACCACCTGAAAGTCGCCCATGTTGTAGAAGTACATGTAGGGGCTGGGGTTGAGCGAACGCAAAGCGCGATACAGCGACAAAGGGCTTTCGGTGAAACGCTTTTTGATGCGCTGGCCCACTTGCACTTGCATGAAATCACCTGCCTCAATCAAACGCTTGGCGCGTTCCACCGCCTGTAAGTAATCTGCCTTGGCAAATTCACGCTCGGGCGGATGGCTTTGTGTGGCTTTGACCACCGGTGCGCTGACCGAGTATTTCAATAACTCTTTCAATTCACGCAAACGTTTTTTCGCACGCGTAAATGCTTCGGGCTGGTTCGGGTCGGCGTACACCATCAAATACAGCTTGCCAGACAGGTTATCTATCACCGCCAGTTCTTCGGTTTGCAACAACAGAATGTCCGGACAGCCGAGTGTGTCGGGCGGGCAACTGTGTTGCAATTTTTTCTCTATGTGCCGCACCGTGTCATAGCCGAAATAACCGGCCAGGCCGCCGCAAAATCGCGGCATTCCCGGGCGCAATGCCACTTTGAAACGTTGTTGGTAGGCTTCGATGAAATCCAGCGGATTGCCTTTGCTGGTCTCAACCACCACGCCGTCCGTGACCACCTCGGTCTGCGCCATATCGCCAAAGCCTTGTGACCGTAAAAATGTTTTGGCAGGCAATCCGATGAAGCTGTAGCGGCCAAAGCGCTCGCCGCCAACCACCGATTCCAATAAAAAACTGTATTTGCCGCCGTCCTTGGTGAACGCCAGCTTCAAATACAAAGACAACGGGGTTTCCAGATCGGCGAATGCCTCGACCATCAAGGGAATGCGGTTATAGCCTTGTGCCGCCAGGCTTTTAAATTCAAGTTCAGAGATCACGGGGAGCCTCCACAGCTCAGCCCTCAATGGGGCCACACAATTTATCCATAGTGGGGTTAGCAAACCCCGGCTTCAAAGGAGGCGTAACAACTTCAACAGACAAGGTCACGCCGGGCTGGACAGGCGGCGCCAAGGCCAGGCTCCCCGGTCATTGCTGCCTGTGAGGATATTGAGATGGATAAACATACGAAAAGTGTAACAAATGAAAAAGCTAAGAGGACTTACCAATCTAATTGCGCAATAGAGTCTATGAATCCATCGCAATCGACGCCATGTATGGGCTCGCCGTGGTTGTAGCCATAGGTGACTAACACCACCGGACAACCGGCGGCGCGTGCAGCCAATGCATCGTTTTGTGAGTCACCCAGCATCAGCGTCTGCGCCGGCTGCGTGCCCAACGCTTTACAGGTTTCCAGCAACGGCATGGGGTCGGGTTTTTTACGCGGGAAAGCGTCACCGCCATACACATGGCTGAAAAATCCAGCCAGCCCTTTGTCTGCCAACAAGGCTTTGGCAAACGCCGTCGGTTTATTGGTCAGGCATGCCATCTTCAGGCCACGATCCTGCAACTGTTGCAAGCCATTCAACACGCCCGGGTAAGTGTCAGCAAACTTGCCATTGACCTTTTCGTAATGGTGCTGATAGCGGGCAAAAGCCGGTTCAAACAAATGCTCTACCGTGGTGTTGTCACACACCATGCCCGAAGCTTTGACTTCAGGCAATTCAAGTTGGTGACGCAACACGGTGCGTATCAAATGTTCAGAGCCTTTGCCCACTGCAATGTTCACCACTTGTTTGTCCACCTTGGGCAAATCCATATCAGCCAGGCAAAGATTGAGCGCGGCTTCAAAGTCGCCCATGGTGTCGACCATGGTGCCGTCCAAGTCGATCATGACGGCATGAATGTCATTGGTGAACATGAGAACTCTTTGTGGCTTTAGTTATGAACCCATCTGACATACAGAGGGATTTTTTTAATCAAATTGGCGATCAATCCACTGCCTGAATGAACCACGATCGCGCCATCTGCGCTGCCCATGTCTGTGGCGGTCCAGGTCCAGCCCGAGGGGCCGGAGCCGAACCAGGTGTTATTCATGGCCAGTTCTGAACAACTCTTTTCACTCAAACCTTCAAGTTCCACCTGGGTGGGCAAGCGCCACTTCGCATCTTTAGCTTCTTTGGCGGTTTTGGTCGCTGTGTTCCAGTCCTGCGCAATGGCAGTGCCGGAACAAGCAGCACCATCCCATTTCAAGCCATGCACACAACGTTGCCAGACCAAGCCGGTGTCTTTGTCCTTGACTTCGGATCCGCTGGCATTGGCGGCTTCATAACGGCTGTCCGGGCGGGTCAAAGGCGCATCCGGAAAACAAGCCGCTTGCAACAACGATGAAGCGAGAAAACCCGCAGTCAGCACAGAAGATTGGATAAAAAGTTTCATGGTGTCTTTCAGTCAAAAATGAATTACGCCAAAGCGTGGCGCATCTGGTCGATCACAGCCTTGTAGTCAGGCTTACCGAAGATAGCGCTGCCCGCAACAAAAGTGTCAGCACCGGCATTGGCCACTGAGCGGATATTGTCAGGCTTGATGCCGCCATCCACTTCAAGGCGAATGTTGCGGCCGCTGGCTTGAATGCGCTTGGCTGCATGCTCAACTTTGCGTAATGCTGAATCAATGAAACTTTGACCACCGAATCCCGGGTTCACGCTCATGATCAAAATCAAGTCAATGTCTTCGATCAGCCAATCCAGCACATCCAGAGGTTCGGCCGGGTTAAACACCACCCCCGCCTGACAACCCGCCGCCTTGATGGCTTGCACACTGCGGTGCGCATGGCTGGAGGCATCCGGATGGAAACTGATGAGATCAGCCCCGGCTTGAGCAAATGCTGCGGCCAGCGCGTCCACCGGCTGCACCATCAGGTGCACATCAATCGGCACCGCTACCCCGGCAGGTGTTTTGGCATGCGGCTTCAAGGCCTGACACACCATGGGGCCGAAGGTGAGATTTGGCACGTAATGGTTGTCCATCACATCAAAGTGGATCCAGTCTGCACCGGCGGCAACGACGTTTTTCACTTCATCGCCCAAACGGGCGAAATCTGCGGACAAGATAGAGGGGGCGATGCGGTAGGTATTGTTCATGGGTGAGATTATGGTGTCAGAATCAGGACCTTGAATTTACAGACTGGAATTTCTGCCCATGCCCACGTACAAGCTCAGCGTAGAAGTCACGCCGAATTACCTGCCTGAACAATCCAGCCCGCAAGACAATTTGTACGCATTCTCCTACACCATACTGATACAAAACAGCGGGGGCATCGCAGCCCAATTGATTTCCCGCACCTGGCATATTAATGATGCAGATGGCATGCACGAAAAAGTCAAGGGTTTGGGTGTCGTCGGCCACCAGCCCTTGCTACAACCCGGCGAGAGTTTTGAATACACCAGCGGTACGCGTTTGCGCACACCCACAGGCACCATGCATGGCAGTTATTTTTGTGTGGCCGTCGACGGCGAGAAATTTGATGTCGACATTCCCATGTTTGTGCTGGATGCATTGAGCGACAGCGGCAGTAAACGGCAAATACATTGAAGCCCTATGGGTGAATTTGACCTGATTGCCCGTTATTTCACCCGCCCGGCCCGTCGCGCAGTGGTGGGCGTGGGCGACGATTGCGCGCTGTGGCAACCGCAAGCAGGCATGCAATTGGCTGTGTCCTCGGACATGTTGGTGGAAGGCCGGCATTTCCTCAGCACGGTTTCTCCTCAACGGCTGGGGCACAAAGCACTGGCGGTGAATTTGAGCGATCTGGCCGCCTGCGGCGCACGCCCTTTGGCTTTCACATTGGCCTTGTCACTGCCACGCATAGATGAGACTTGGCTGCAAGGGTTTTCCAAAGGTTTGCTGACACTGGCTGACCTGCACCAATGCGAATTGATCGGCGGTGACACCACCCAAGGCCCTTTGAATATGTGCATCACCGTGTTCGGCGAAGTCCCGCCCGGGGATGCCTTGATGCGCAGCGGCGCACAGCCGGGTGATGACATTTATGTCAGCGGCCAGGTGGGCGATGCCCGATTGGCCTTAGAGGTTTTTCGAGGCCATCTCAAGCTGGATGCCCAACACTTCGAAGCTGCACGACTGCGTATGGAACAACCTGTGCCGCGCGTCTCATTAGGACTGGCTTTGCGCGGCATCGCCAATGCCTGCATTGATATCAGTGATGGTTTGATCGGCGATTTAGGTCATATTTTGAAAGCCTCGGGTGTTGGTGCCGTGGTGACCACCGACTGGGTGGCAGACAGCGCGGCCATCAGCCCGGCGATGCAGAGCTTGGGCATGAGCAAACGATTGGACATGGCATTGGCCGGTGGCGATGACTATGAACTGCTGTTTACCGCCGCACCTGATCAAGCGCAATCAGTACAAGAAGCGGCCAACGATTGCGATGTGACCGTCACTTGCATTGGACGCATCACTGCCGGACAAGGTGTGCAAGTCATGGACCCGCATGGCGCGCCCATCTCCCGCCGTTTCATTTCCTTTGACCATTTCTCCAACTGAGCGAGCATATGTCTACACAATGGAATGCCGCCCGCTTCATGTGGTCTCACCCGGCCCATGTGTTGGCCATGGGCTTTGGCTCAGGGCTCAGTCCCAAAGCACCCGGCACTGTCGGCACACTCTGGGCGTGGGCGGCTTTTGTATTGATGCAATTGTTTCTGGACACGTTCCACATAGGCGTGTTGATCGCGGTTTCTGTTCCCATCGGTTGGTGGGCTTGCACGGTGACCGCCCAACACATGCAAGTGCAAGACCCGAGTTCGATTGTGTGGGATGAAATCGTCGCCTTCTGGCTGATTTTGTGGTTGTGGATGCCAGTGGGCTTATGGGGACAGTTCGTTGCCTTTGTGCTGTTCCGCTTTTTCGATGCGGTCAAACCCGGCCCTGTCGGTTGGGCTGATCGCCATTTCCACGGACTGGGTTGGCGTGGCGGCTGGGGCATCATGTTTGATGATCTGGTGGCTGCGTTTTGTACCTTGATGTGTATTTCACTTTGGCAGGCCACACGATGAATTCAACTTTTGACAATGAACAATTGGCGGGCGAGCTATTGCAACGCGGCTGGATGCTGGCCACGGCAGAAAGCTGCACCGGCGGCATGATTGCAGCGCGTTGTACCGATCTTGCGGGCTCCAGCCAATGGTTTGAACGTGGCTTTGTCAGTTACAGCAACGATGCCAAACACGAGATGTTGGGCGTACCCACAGAGTTGATCGACAAACACGGCGCGGTCAGTGAGGCCGTGGCACAAGCCATGGTGCTGGGCGCTCTTAACCGCAGCAAAGCTCAGGTTGCGCTGGCGGTGACAGGCATTGCAGGCCCCAGCGGCGGCAGCCCCGAAAAGCCTGTTGGTACGGTGTGTTTTGCCTGGGCCTTGCCCTCAGACGGCGGCCCCACCTTGGGCGCGGAAACCGCTTGGGTCAAAACCGGCCGTTGTCATTTCGAAGGCGACCGCGCTGCTGTTCGCTCGGCCACGTTGCAGCACGCTTTGGCGCAATTGCTCACTTTATTGAACAACCGGCACTGAACCTCAGTCGACTCCGTCGACCTGAACCAGTTTCATGCGGGACGAGGCGCCGCTTTTGATCGACACATCGGCTTTGCGACAACCGTAATGTTTGGCGACCAAACTTATCAATTCCTTGTTGGCCAAACCGTCCTGCGGCAATGCCTTGAGCAGCGCCAGCCAGGTGCCATCGCCGACCTGTGTCAACTCGCTTACGCGCGATTGCGGTTTGACTTTGATCTGCAATACCTTGCTCATACTTGAATCAAAGACCCGTGCACTTTCAAGCCTGCAGCGGCATAACCGAGGAGTGGTGAGATTGCAAGCGCCAAGCACCTTGCGTTAAGTGCCAGACAAAACTAAAACGCGCCGCCTGCACTTGAGGACCTTCATCTGAAAGAGCTGCAAAGCTGTAACTGCCATGGGCAATGCGGCAATCTAACGCCTGCCAGCTTTGCATGCCTGACAAACTGACCCGTACCTGCCTGCCCGAATCAAACACCTGCTTGAAATACTGCGTCACCCCGTCACGCCCGTGTATCCACTGCACGGCATGGGTACCCCAGAGCAATGCATCCTGTGCGTAGCAATCGCTGATGGTTTGCAGTTGTTCCTGATTGAATGCCGCCATCCACTGCTGTACCAAGTAATTTGCTTCGACCTCCCATACCGCTGTCCCGTCGCGGGCAGAGGAGGAATAGAGCAGCTTGTCAGCGATGGTCTGCATTGCAGTAGCCAATTCAAAATCTAAGGCAGTCAAGCCGCCTGCATCATGTGTGTACAGCTTCACATGCACACGGTTATAGATATTCGTCCAGTCCGGGTGGTGGTTCATGCGTTCGGCTGAATCGGCACACAGCGACATGAAAATAAAAGCCTGCTGAAAATCACGGAATTCCCAATGGGCTTGCAAACTGTTGTTTTGCAATTGCCAAGGGAGTTGGGTATTCGAATTCAATAGATTGAGCGCCTGTTGCACAGCTTGATCACTGAGTAATTGAGTCATATGGAATTCCAAGGGTCAATTTATCAATAGCATCCCATGCTATTTAAACAAATACTTTTTTCACAATCACCCCTAATTTCGCCAGCCTGTTGGTCATACGCAAAACCTGCTTGTCTTTACTGAGCAGCAAAGCACTATGCGCGACAGCCAAGTCAATGAATTTTTGATCGTCTGCATCTTTGCAAACATAAGGTGCGCGTGTTGCTATGTTTTTCATTTGCGCATGGGTATCAAACTTTGCCATGAATATGTCCGCCGACTGTTGCCCCCATTGCAAGCGCGCCGCGATATGCGGATAGTGCAAAACACGCCGCAACTCTTCGCGCATTTCAGATGTAGCAAGCCAATGCACTTGCTTATTTTCAATCGCAGCTCTGAGCAAAGGTGTTGCAGGGTCTTCATATAACCAGAGATCCAGCACAATATTGGTGTCCAGTACCACCACAGGCCACGCAGTCTGTGCATCGCTCATGAGTTGTTCATTCCCCACATGCGTGCGGGCATGTCACGGCTTGTCGCTCAGTGGCTGAGGGTCGGAGACGGGTTTCTGACGCAACGAACCGGCTTGTAAATCGAAGCGGAACATACGGCATTCAATCGGCCCGTTCCACATCGGTACTTTGCGCGATTCTTTCAAACGCATGCGGCCGGGCAATTTCAAATCCGGTGTGAGCACCCAGGCGCGCCAACCGGCGTAGTTCTTTTTCCAATGGCTGGCCAGTTGACTGAAGAAGTCGCCGCCGTCTTCTACTTGGCCCGTCTCGCGGCCAGCCTTGTGTCCTTCATTCGTGTCGTGTTCGTCATCGAATGACTCAGGCGTGCGCACACCGCGTCTGGATGAACCCGCCACACCGGCGGTTTCAATACGTTCGCCATAAGGCGGGTTGACCAGCATCACGCCGGCAGTGTCGCCAGGCGGCATGCGTTGAAGCGCGTCGCCGCCGCGCAACTCAATGACATGCGCCACACCGGCGCGCTCGGCATTGCGTTTGGCGAAATCAACCATGCGAAACGCCACATCACTGGCAAACACTTTGGCACGCGGCGCGCATTCTTGTGCAGCGGCCTGTTCTTTGAGTTGTTGCCACACATGCGCATCAAACAGTCGTAAGCGTTCAAAACCAAAACGCCTGTGCGCACCGGCGGCCATGCGACACGCGATTTGCGCGGCTTCAATGGCGATGGTGCCGCTGCCGCAACACGGGTCATACAAAGCCAAGCCTTGATCCACGCCAGCCAGCGGTATCACCGCAGGCCGAGTTTCACCCGGCGCGTACACCGGCGGCATGCTCCAACCGCTGGCCGCGAGCATGGCGGCTGCCAATGTTTCTTTCAGCGGCGCGTCGCCTTTGTCTTCGCGCCAGCCGCGTTTGAACAAAGGCTCGCCAGTGGTGTCCAGATAAATGGTTTGGGTTTTCTCACTCAAGTGCAAATGCACCCGCACCGCCGGTCGCTGCGTGTCCACATCCGGGCGCACACCGGTTTTCTCGCGGAACCGGTCAGCAATCGCATCCTTCACCCGCAACGCCGCAAAGTTCAAACTTTTCAGCGGGCTGTGTTGTGCGGTGAAATCGATGCGGAAACTCTCGCGCGGCGTGAACCACATCTCCCATGCCACTGCGGCCGCTGCGTTGTAAATGTCTTGCTCATTCAAATACGGCGCGCTGGCCAATTGAATCAACACCCGCATGCCTAAGCGGCTGTGCAAATTCAACAACAACGCCTCGCGCCACGAGGCCTGCAATTGCACACCGCCTCTGAGGGTTTGCATGGCAGTGGCGGGCAAGCCGGTGATCTGCGCGACTTCGGCCGCCAGATACGCCTCTACCCCTGCTGCACAGGGGACAAACAGGTTCAATGCATTCACAGCGTTTTTCGCAGGTTGGTAGGCGCTATGCGCAAAGCTTCACGGTACTTGGCCACAGTGCGGCGTGCGCAATCAATGCCTTGCTCCTTGAGCATGTCTGAGAGTTGGTTATCGGACAAAGGTTTTTTCGGGTTCTCGCTGGCAATCAATTGCTTGATGAGTGCGCGCACTGCCGTGCTGGATGCGTTGTTACCGCTGTCGGTACCCAGCCCAGAGCCGAAGAAATATTTCAACTCGAAAGTGCCGTAAGGCGTGTGCATGTATTTGGCTGTGGTGACCCGGCTGATGGTGGATTCGTGCAAACCGAGTTCCTCGGCAATCTCGCGCAACACCATGGGCTTCATGGCGAGTTCACCGTGAATGAAAAAACTTTTTTGCCGCTGGGTGATGGCGTTGCTCACACGCAATATGGTGTCAAAGCGCTGTTGTATGTTTTTGATCATCCAACGCGCTTCTTGCAAACGCTGTTGCAAGCCCGCGTGGCTGTCGCCCTTGCTGCCTTTCAAGGCGTTGGCGTAAATGTCATTCACTTTCAAGCGCGGCATCACCTCCGGGTTGAGCATGGCGCGGAATTGAGGCTGTCCTTGTCTGTCCACGCCGCTGGCCGTGACCAGCACATCGGGCACCACCACATTGCGTTCCACATCAATAAATTTACGCCCGGGTTTAGGCTCCAGACGCGAGATCAAAGCGATGGCCACTTTGACTTCCAACTCGGTGGCCCCGATGGCAGACACCAAACGTTTGACATCCCGCTTGGCCAGCAATTCCAGCGGCTGTTTGCAAATCAACAATGCGCACGCACGCACGGCAGCGCGTTCTTCAGTGTCCGCAGGAATAGCCTGCAATTGCAAACGCAAGCATTCGCCCAGATCACGCGCACCCACGCCGGTGGGCTCCAGACTTTGCAACAAACCCAAGGCCACCTGAAAACGGTGCACCAGTTCTTCGCATTGCTCCAGATCGTCACCGGCCAGACTTTCCGCCAGCGTTTGAAAACTGTCTTCCAAATAGCCATCGTCATTCAATGATTCGATGAGGAAACGCAATGCTGCACGGTCAGTGTCGTCCAGGCGCAATGACAAGGCCTGCCGGTGCAAAAACGCAGTCAGCGACTCCTGGTTGCGTGCCAGCTCCGTGGCTTGCGCTTTCTCATCGTCGTTGTTGGTGTTGTTACGCGCCGGTGCATCGCCGCCCCATTCGCTGTCATCCGGCGAGAACTCCACGCTGCCATCGCCGTCCCAGCTCTCGGCCACGCCTGCCGCGTCCAATGGCGCGTCCGGCGCTTCACTGGCGGTCTCTACCCGTACTTCACTGACCCGGTCCATCGGGCCGTCCCAACTGTCGTTGTCGTTGTCGGATTCACTGGGCGCAGCCACCGCATCCTGTTTATCCAGCCCGAAGTCTTCACGCGCGGCCAAGTCTTCCATTTCTTTTTCTAGAAACGGGTTGTCGTCCAGCATTTGTTCGATTTCCTGACTCAACTCCAGCGTCGAGAGTTGCAGCAAACGAATCGATTGTTGAAGCTGCGGCGTGAGAGCCAGATGTTGCGAGACGCGCAGTGAGAGGCCTTGCTTCATACTGCGTCCTCAGCCTCACATGCGGAAGTTTTCGCCCAGGTACACCCGCCGTACCTCAGGGTTTTGAATGATGTCCTGCGGCTTACCTTCGGCCAGCACCCGACCTTCGCTGATGATGCTGGCGTGGTCGCAAATGCCCAAGGTTTCGCGCACATTATGGTCAGTGATCAACACACCAATGCCTTTGGACTTAAGAAAACTGATGATGCGTTGAATTTCAAGCACAGCAATCGGATCAATACCGGCAAACGGTTCGTCCAGCAGTATGTAACGCGGTTGCGTGGCCAAAGCACGGGCGATTTCTACGCGCCGGCGTTCGCCGCCGGACAAAGACAGCGCGGAAGAATCACGCAAATGCTCGATGCGCAATTCTTGTAATAAATGGGTCAATTGCCGCTCTATTTCAGCACCGGATAACTTTTGACCTTGGTCATTCTGCTGTAACTCCAGCACAGCTCGCACGTTATCTGCCACATTGAGTTTGCGGAAAATGGAGGCTTCCTGAGGCAAATAGCTCAAGCCCATTCTGGCGCGTTTGTGAATCGGCAGGTGTTCCACCGCCACACCGTCTATGGAAATAAATCCGGCATCAGCTCGCACCAAACCCACAATCATGTAAAACGAAGTGGTTTTGCCCGCGCCATTGGGCCCGAGCAGACCTACCACTTCACCTTTGCTGACGGTGATGGACACATCCTGCACCACCTGTCGACCGGTATAAGACTTTTGCAAATGCTGCACCTTCAGCTGACCGGTTGCAGCCGCTGAAGTGGTCACTTGCTAGCCTCGTCGTTGGGTTTGGGCGTTAACACTGCGCGCACACGCCCGCTGCCGCTGGCTGGTTTAACGCCGCCCACCACTCCGTCAACGGAGAACTGGTCGGTCAGATTCTCATAAACAATGCGTTGCCCAGTGATCTGGTCGCTCAATACCGTGCCCCGGTAGCGTTTGAAATCAGCGCGCCCTAACAAAGTTAAACGATCTGCTTTGCCGTCGTAATCGATACGCTCGGCTTCACCTTCAATCCATTCATTCACACCTTCGCGCTTTTGACGGAAAAAGGCCAGTTGCCCTGGCAAGGGTTTGATCACGCCGAACTGATAGCCGTCCGGGTCCTGACGCACTTCAATCCGGTCACCGCGCATGGTGATGGTGCCTTTGGTGGCCAACACTTTGCCGGTGAACACACTGGTTTGTTTAAGCTCATCATGCCCGAGGTTGTCAGCTTCGACATTCATAGGCTTTTGGCGGTCGGCTTTTTCCGCCCACGCCCCGCAATGGGGGGCGATCAATAAACAACCGATGAGAAGTAGGTTTTTCAAGGCACGGAAATTGCTGAGGTGGAATGCCTTGCATTGTAGGGGCATTGACTGCCCATGTTTCAGTGCCCTTTGCGGATTTCGGCCAACAAATAGTCGGTGACCTGTAAAGCCCTGTCCATAGTGCCGGCCAAACTGCCGTCGACGTAAAAGCGCCCGCCTATGCCCAGCGCCGGCACACCCTCGACCTTGAACTGCTCTTGTAACTGTGCAGCACGTCGCGCTTTGCCCACCACAGAAAAAGAATTGAACAGTTCGGTGAACTTGGCAGCAGAGATGCCGTTTTTCTCAGCCCAGACCACCAAGGTGTCTAACTTGGCAAGATTTTGCTTTTCCACATGGATGGCGGCAAACATTTTGCTTTGCAACTCCTCGACCTTGCCCAAGGCTTCAAGTACGTAATAGGCACGTTGCTGGGCCTCGAAATCTTCGCGAAAACGCACCGGCACCCGCTTGAGTTCCACATCCTTGGGCAGTTTTTTGCTCCAGGCGCTGAGGGCGGGTTCGAAAGCGTTGCAGTGCGGGCAGTTGTACCAAAAGAACTCCAGCACTTCCAGCTTGCCCTTGGCGACATCGGTGGGCAGCGGTTTAGGCAACACCATGTAGTCGGTGCCGGCTTTGAAGCCCGCTCCTTGCGCCAGCGCCTGCTTCAAAGGGTTGAGCGCTGCTGTAATCAGCGTACCGGCGGCGAAAGCATTGAATTGACGACGTTGCATGACAAAACCTTTCACGTTTAACGTTGCACCCGAATCAAGGCTGACTCGAATTTGTTGGATTTCAATTGGGTTTGAATTTGTTCTGCCTGCGACTTGTTGTCAAAAGGACCGACGCGCACCCGATAAATGATTTTGCCTTCCTGTTCGCGCTGTGAAATAGCCGGATCAAACCCGCCTAAAGACAGTTTGGCACGCTGGCTTTCGGCCTCTTCGCTGGAACGGAAAGCCCCTACTTGGACAAAGTAATAAAAGGCCTCAGCCTGCTGTGCCTTGCCTGCAGCGAGGTCGCCCAAGGGGTCTGAGGATGCCGAAGGCGAGGTTGCCGGTGCTTGCGGCGGGGCGGCGACTTCACCTGACTTCACAGGTTTGTTGGGTTCGGCGGGCGCATTGGCCGCCGGGGTTTTGCCATACAAAGGCGCGTTCGGATCCCAGTCCTTGTTTTTCTTTTCCTCAGCCGCGTCCTGTTCAGCGTTGCGGGTCAGTCCTTTGTTCAAGAACGGGATCGGCACTTTGGTGACGTACACCGCCACGCCGAGCGCCACCGTCAAGCCAACGACCAAACCCAGAATAAAGCCTACCAAGGTGTTGCCGCGTTGTGTCAAAAATTGTGTCATCCGTCAGTCCCTTACATGCTTTGCGGCGAGGCCACGCCGAGTAAAGCCAATCCATTGCTCAACACCTGTGCTGTGGCAGCCACCAAGGCCACGCGCGCCTGCTTCAGGTCTGCATCATCCACCAGTATGCGTTCTGCATCGTAATAGCTGTGATAGCAAGCTGCCAGGTCGCGCAAATAAAAGGTCACGTCGTGCGGTGCCAGGTCGGCGCAGGCCTGCGTCAACATCTGCGGGTATTTGGCCAGCAACATCATCAACGCCTGTGCAGGGGCGCTGTCCAATGAACTGAGCGTCACCCGCGCCGCATCAGCGACTGACCAAGCAGTCAGCGCCGTGGTTTCGCTGCACTGCATGGCCAACGACTGGGCTTTGACTTGCTCTTGCGTCTTGTCCGTCACTGTTCGCAATACCGAGCAAATCCGTGCATGCGCATATTGAACGTAATACACCGGGTTTTCGTTGTTTTTGGCGCGGGCCAAATCCACGTCAAACACATATTCGGTGTCGGCTTTGCGGCTGAGCAAAAAGAAACGCACCGCGTCTTTGCTGGTCCACTCGATCAAATCGCGCAAAGTGACGTAACTGCCTGCGCGCTTGGAAATTTTCACTTCTTCGCCGCCGCGCATTACACGCACCATGGTGTGCAGCAAATAGTCCGGGTAGCCTTGCGGAATGTGTAAGCCTTGTTGCATTGAGGCCGCTTGCAAACCGGCGCGCACCCGGGCGATGGTGCCGTGGTGGTCTGTGCCCTGGATGTTGATCACCTTGGTGAAACCGCGCTCCCATTTGGCGAGGTGGTAGGCCACATCCGGCACGAAATAGGTGTAATTGCCGTCTGACTTGCGCATGACCCGGTCTTTGTCGTCGCCGAAGTCTGTCGAGCGCAACCACAGTGCGCCGTCTTGCTCATAGGTGTGGCCTGAGGTCTGCAAACTGGCCACCGCGCGTTCAACCCGGCCATCGGTATACAAACTGGACTCTAAATAGTAATGGTCAAACTTGACCTCAAAGGCTCTCAAATCCAAGTCTTGCTCGCGGCGCAAATAAGCCACGGCAAAGTCGCGGATGTTTTCAAGGTCGTTCACGTCGCCGCTGGCGGTGAAACTTCGGTCGTCTGCGGTGACGGTTTCTTTCGCCAAAAAATCTTGTGCAATATCGGCGATGTAGTCGCCGTTGTATGCGTTCTCCGGCCACTGCGGGTCGCCGGGTTTGATGCCTTTGGCGCGGCACTGGGTAGAGACGGCCAGCGTTTGGATTTGCACACCGGCATCGTTGTAATAAAACTCGCGGTGCACCGACCAGCCTTGGGTGTCAAACAAATTGCAAATCGCGTCCCCCAACGCAGCCTGCCTGCCGTGGCCCACATGCAAGGGGCCAGTGGGATTGGCGGAGACAAACTCAACCAGCAATTTTTGACCATGCGGCGGCTGACGACCGAATGCTGCCGGGGCGCTCAACACTTCCCGCACCACCTGTTGCTTGGCCTCGGGCTTGAGACGTAAATTGAGGAAACCCGGTCCGGCCACTTCAATGGCAGACAACCAGCGCTGACCTGCCTCTGAGGCCAACAAGACATCTCGCAACTGTTCACCCAATTCACGCGGATTTCTACCCAAGGGCTTGGCCAATTGCATGGCGGCGGTGACGGCCCAGTCACCGTGCGAGGCCACTTTGGGCGTTTCAAACCGGGCCTTGGTGCCGCTGCCAGGCGATACCGCTTCTAAAGCGGCGGCCAGTGCCGCCATCAAGTCTTGCTGAACCTGTTGCATGTATGAGCAATCTGTGACGAAAAACTGTCCCGTCAATCAAACGGGCAGACAAACAAACGTTATTTGCACACCGGCGCAAACATGGCGGGAAATGGCTTGTTCCAGGCATTTTTCAATGCATCAAACACCGTCAGTTCCCACCTCCTAAAATAGAAAATTATCGGCTATCGGCCGGCACTACCTAATTAATGACTTGAAAGCCTTGCATGACACAGCGCACATCACTCTACAAACTCCATGTGGCCACCCCTTTGTACAACTTCATCGACCAGCAAGTGTTGCCCAGCACCGGTGTGTCCAGCGTCACTTTCTGGAAAGGTTTTGACCAACTGGTGCAAGACCTGGCCCCGAAAAACAAAGCTTTGTTGAACGAGCGTGACCGCCTGCAAACCCAATTAGACAAATGGCACAGCGCCCACCCAGGCCCGGTCACAGACATGAAGGCTTACCAAGCGTTTTTGCACGATATCGGCTATCTAGTGCCGGTTCCTGCCAAAACCAAAGCCACCACCGCCAACGTAGACGCAGAACTGGCTTTACAAGCAGGCCCGCAATTGGTGGTGCCGATTTTGAATGCACGCTATGCCTTGAACGCCGCCAACGCCCGCTGGGGTTCGCTGTACGACGCTTTGTACGGCACCGATGTGATTTCTGAAGACAACGGCTGCGCCAAAGGCCCGGGCTACAACGAAAAACGCGGTGCCAAAGTCATCGAATACGCCCGCTATGTGCTGGACCGCACCGTACCGTTGAAACAAGGTTCGCACATTGACTCCACCGGCTACGCCGTGGTCAAGGGTGCGTTGGTGGTGTCATTGAAAGGCGGCAAAACCTCTGCGCTGGCAGACCCCAAACAATTTGTCGGCTTCCAAGGCGATGCCGCACATCCCTCTTCTGTGCTGCTGGTTCACAACGGTTTGCATTTGGACATTCAAATCAACCCGGCAAGCCCGATTGGTGCCACCGACCCGGCAGGCGTGAGCGATTTGGTGGTGGAAGCCGCGCTGTCCACCATTCTGGATTTGGAAGATTCTGTCGCCGCTGTGGATGCAGAAGACAAACTGCTGGCTTACAGCAACTGGCTGGGTATTTTGAAAGGCACGCTCACCGAAGACGTGAGCAAAGGCGGACACAGCTTCAAGCGCGGCCTCAATGCCGACCGTATTTACCACTCACCCAAGGGCAATGCCGAAGTGAAACTGCATGGCCGCTCGCTGCTGTTTTTGCGTAATGTCGGCCATTTGATGACCAACCCGGCCATATTGTTTGACGGTTCCGATGGTCACACGCACGAAATTCCGGAAGGCATCATGGATGCCATGGTCACTACTGCGATTGCTCTGCACGATTTGCAAGGCCATGGCGCCAACGGCATCCGCAATTCACGCACCGGCTCGGTCTACATCGTCAAACCCAAAATGCATGGTCCCGCCGAAGTGGCCTTCGCCTCCGAGTTGTTCGGTCGTGTCGAGCAAATTCTGGGTTTGCCCGACAGCACAGTGAAACTTGGCATCATGGACGAAGAACGCCGCACCAGCGTCAATCTCAAAGCCTGTATTGCAGCCGCGGCCAGCCGCGTGGCATTCATCAACACCGGTTTCTTAGACCGTACCGGCGACGAAATGCACACCGCCATGCACGCCGGTCCCATGCTGCGCAAGGGCGACATGAAGAGCAGCGCCTGGATCGCCGCCTACGAGAAAAACAATGTGCTGGTCGGCCTGTCCTGCGGCCTGCGCGGCAAAGCACAAATCGGCAAAGGCATGTGGGCCATGCCTGATTTGATGAAAGCCATGATGGAGCAAAAAATCGCCCACCCCAAAGCCGGTGCCAACACCGCTTGGGTGCCCAGCCCCACCGCCGCGACGCTGCATGCCATGCACTACCACCAGCTGTTAGTGAGTGATGTGCAAAAAGAGCTGGAAAAAATCGATGCCGACAAACAGCACGCTGCTTTACTGAAAGACTTGTTGACCGTACCTGTGGTTGCCAAAGCCAATTGGAGCGAAGCCGATAAACAGCAAGAGCTGGACAACAACGTGCAAGGCATTTTGGGCTATGTGGTGCGCTGGATTGACCAAGGCGTGGGCTGTTCCAAAGTGCCCGACATTCACAACGTCGGCCTGATGGAAGACCGCGCCACGCTGCGCATTTCCAGCCAGCACATCGCCAACTGGCTGAAGCACGGCGTGGTCAGCGAAGCGCAAGTGCGCGCTACCTTCGAACGCATGGCGGCTGTGGTCGACAAGCAAAACGCGGGTGACTCTTTGTACCAGCCCATGGCCGGACACTTCACCACCTCAAAAGCTTATCTGGCTGCCACCGACTTGGTGTTCAAAGGCATGGCGCAACCCAGTGGCTATACCGAACCTTTGCTGCACGCTTGGCGACTCAAGGTGAAAGCAGCGGCTTAACCGGGTTCAAACCGCCCGCCGCAACAACTGCGGCAAGGTCAATCTGTACTTATTGACCTTGCTCCACCAAGCAGAAAACGATTTGCAATGCTCTTCCTGCGCAGGCCAAAGACGCGGCGGACTGTGACGCACCCAGTTCACGCCCGGCCAATCCGGTAAAGCGGGATGGTCCCAGACATGCACTGCGCGGGCTTTGCTGAATATTTCTGTCAAACCGGCTGCATCCTCGAACCAGCAATGGGATGCCAACTGATGCATGCCTTTGGCGACAAACAGCCATCGCATCACGCTCCAGGGGCGCTGTAGCGTCCATTCGTGCCAGCAGGCGGCAACGCGCATGGCGTCGGTCGGGGTACCGGCAGGTGATTTGTCTGACAAAGACCAAGGATGTATCCACCACACCTCGCGGTCTGTCAATTTCTCAGCTGCCAGTCCGGCTGGCAACAAGCCTGCCTCAGGCGGCGGAACGGACAACAGATCCGGTTCCTGCACCGAAGCAAACGCTTGTGAGGCCTGGGTAAAGGTGGCGCGGCTGCGCGCAATCATGTCGATGATGTCCATGTCCTGGTCTATCACCGTGCGCGGGCTGTGCCAGGCTTCTGAAGCATGGACAGCGACATTAGCGGCATTGAACAAATACGGTTTACTACTGGCTGTCCCCGCCACCCATTGCCAGCTCAGGTAATTACTGGCGATGTCTCCGTCCAGCAAATGGCTGTACATCCAATCTGCACCGGCCCGCCAATGCACTTTGCGTATGTGCACCAGGTAACTGGCCAGCCACAAGCGGGCGTGATTGTGCACATAGCCGTTGAAATACAACTGCCGCACCGCTTGGTCTATGGCGGGTACACCGCTGGCACCTAGGCGCACATCAGGCGGCATTTCCTGACTATAGGCATCGTCAGGCAGCACGCCTTCGTGCAAATTCTGATGAATGGCAACACCTAGAGACTGCTCTACATGCTGAAAGTATTCACGCCAGGCGAGTTCAAATATAAATTTATGCTGAGCGCCCATGCGATGCACCCGGTACATGTGCTCGGCCACATCGGGCACGCTCAACACTCCATGGGTCAGATACGGCGACAACATACTGACCGCACCTTGCACGTGGTTGCGTGTCTGCGCATATTCGAAAGGCTTTAAAGCGCCAAGCCGGTCCTTGGCCGCATAGTCATAGGGCTCGAATAACGCCTGTTCAAGAAAGACCTTCATCACTTATTAACTGCGTGTGCTTAGGGTCATAGGCATCAGGGCGGCGGCGCGCGGCGCTCAAGCGCTGTGATGAACATGGCCGGTACATCGAAACCGGTCTGATCGGTGATTTCTCGAAAGCAGGTCGGACTGGTGACGTTGATCTCGGTCAGACAGTCGCCGATGATGTCCAAGCCCACCAGCAACAATCCCCGCGCTGCCAGTACCGGGCCGATGCTTTGTGCAATCTCTCGGTCGCGCGCGGTCAAGGGCTGTGCCACGCCTTTGCCACCTGCCGCCAGGTTGCCGCGCACCTCGCTTCCTTGCGGAATACGCGCCAGCGCGAACGGCACTGGCTCACCGTCAATCACCAGCACACGTTTATCGCCTTGGGTGATTTGCGGTAAAAACTTTTGCACCATGACGCTGGTGCTGCCATCACGGTTGAGGGTTTCGATGATGCTGCCCAAGTTCAAACCATCGGCCTTGACACGAAAAATACCCGTGCCGCCCATGCCGTCCAAGGGCTTCAAGATGATGTCTTGGTGATTGGCATGAAAGTCAAGAATGGCCTGCGGACTGCGGGTCACCAATGTAGGGGTGGAAAATTGAGAAAACGCCATCAACGCCAGTTTCTCAGGATGCTCGCGCAAGGCTTGCGGGCTGTTGAACACGCGCGCACCCTCGCGCTCAGCTTGCGACAACATGTGAGTGGCATAAAAAAACTCATTGTCAAACGGCGGGTCTTTGCGCATGACCACGGCTTGCATGTCAGCAAGCGCTTGTACCTTGCTGCTGGAGACGGCGTACCAGTCGGGCGTTTGGCCGGTCAGGTTCAAAGACTGCGTCAGCGCGCTGACGCGCCCGCAGCTTTGCCAGAACAAGTCCCGGGTCTCGCAAGCCCACACGCTGTGACCGCACTTGTGAGCCTCACGCATCATGGTGAAAGTGCTGTCCTTTTCAATATGAAAAGAAGACAGCGGGTCGCAAACAAACAAGATGTTCATAGGCCAAGGTTAACAGTCCGCTGCCGGCAGGCACCGCAACCGCTTTAAATTTCGATTTTGCTGCCCATTTCCACCACCGAGTTACTGGGCAGATTTAAAAAGTCCGCCGCCGCACTGGCGTTCAAATACATCTGGGCGAACAGCTTTTCACGCCATTGCGACATACCGCCGCCAACCGTCGGCACAATGCTGTCGCGCGACAGGAAATAACTGGTGCTCATAGCGTTGATGTCACCCAATTGGCCGCGCAACAAAGACAAAGCAAACGGCACGTCCGGGTCGTCCATGAAACCGTAATGCACCATGACCTGCCAGCACTTGTGACCCAGGTCCTGCACTTCGATGCGCTTGTCGGTGGCTATCCAAGGAATTTCATGGTTGCGGACAGTGACAAACAGATTTTGTTCGTGCAGTACTTTGTTGTGCTTGAGGTTGTGCAGCATGGCGTTGGGCACGATGCCGTCCTCTGAGGTCAGAAACACTGCGGTACCGTCGACACGGGTAGGCGGGGCCAGGAACAAGGCCGACAAAAACGAACTCAGGTCCATGGCTTCGTCACGCGTTTTGTGGTGCAACAAAGACCGGCCGTCACGCCAGGTCAGCATCAGCGTGAGTATCAAGCCGCCGATGAACAGCGGGAACCAGCCGCCGTCAGCCAATTTCAATAAATTGGAGCTCCAAAATGCCAAGTCAACCACGAAGAACACAGAGGTGGTTGCAATGCATAACCACAGCGGGTATTTCCAAGCGTAGCGGATGACAAAAAAGGTCAGCATGGTGGTGATCAACATATCGGTACACACCGCAATACCGTAAGCCGCTGCCAGGTTGCTAGAGGTCTTGAACATGACCACCGCCAACACGATGACCACAAACAAACCCCAGTTGACTAAAGGCATGTAAATCTGTCCGGTGTCTCTGGCGCTGGTGTGCAAAATTTGCAAACGCGGCAAAAAGCCGAGTTGTATGACTTGCTTGGTCACGCTGAAGGCGCCGGTGATCAAGGCCTGAGACGCAATCACTGTGGCCGCGGTAGCGAGTACCACCAAGGGTATCAGCGCCCACTCAGGCGCCATGTTGAAAAACGGGTTGTCAACCGCGCCGGGATCGCTGAGCAGCAAAGCCCCTTGACCGAAATAGTTCAGCGTCAGACACGGCATCACAATGGCAAACCAGGCCAGGCGAATCGGCTTTTTACCGAAATGGCCCATGTCTGCATACAAGGCTTCACCCCCGGTCACGCACAAGACCACGGCGCCCAAAATGATGAATGCGGTAAACGGTTGTTGCCAGATGAACATGACCGCGTAATGCGGACTGATGGCCCACAAAATCTCCGGATGACCGACGATGTGGTAGAGCCCCAGCAAGGCAATAGCAGCAAACCAGACCATGGTGATCGGGCCGAAGAATTTGCCAATGCCACCGGTGCCGCGCTTTTGCACCCAGAACAAGCACAACAAAATCACCAGCGTCAACGGGATCACAGCCTTTTTGAAACTCGGCGACACCACTTCTAAGCCTTCAACCGCAGACAACACGGAAATAGCAGGTGTGATCACTCCGTCGCCATAAAATAAGCAGGTACCGAAAATACCGACCACCAGCAGCACGCTGCGCAAACGTGGTTTGTCCCGCACCGAGGATGACGCCAACGCCAGCATGGCCACCAGACCGCCCTCGCCGTTGTTATCGGCACGCAATACCAGGGTCACATATTTGATGGAAACAATGAAAGTCAGTGTCCAAAAGAAGATGGACAAAATGCCATAGACGTTGTCAGGTGTGAATGCGACATGGCCGGAGCCGAACACCTCTTTGATGGAGTACAGCACACTGGTGCCAATGTCTCCGTACACCACGCCGATGGCGCCTAATGTCAAACCAGCTAATGAAGATTGTTGGTGTTCTTGACTTATCGCTTCACTCATAAAACTTCAAGCGACGTAAGCCGCTGCACCGCAAAACTAGGAAGCGCAGAGTTTAGCGATTCCGCATTGCAGCAAACGAGCTATTTTTTACTCGTAGACCTCGGCGTCCGGATCGGTGGCTTCCAGTTCGTAGCTGGCGGCCAGCATGGCCAGGCGGCCGATCACGCCGTACATATAAAACCGGTTGGGCGAGCTGGCCCCGGGTTTCATGCCGGGTTGCGGGGTGTGGGCGCTTTGTTCGAAGGCCAGGGGCACGAAACTGGAGCCAGGCGCATTCAGGTTTTCATCGATGCCGCGTTCAGCATGGACCCGGTAAAAGCCGCCTACAACATAACGGTCCATCATGTAGACCACAGGCTCAGCAACCGCGTCGTTGATGCGCTCATTGGTTTGCACACCCTCTTGAATGATGACCTGGTTGACCTCTTGGCCGTCCTTGACCACGCTCATTTTGTTGCGGGTTTTGCGGTTCAACACGTCCAAGTCTTTGACATCGCGCACCGTCATGATGCCCATGCCATAGGTGCCGTTGTCGGCTTTGACAATGACAAACGGCTTTTCGTGAATGCCGAATTCTTTGTATTTGCGCCGGATCTTGGTCAGCAATGCGTCAACGTTGGTGGTCAGGCACTCCATGCCTGTGCCCTCGGCGAAATTAACCTCGCCGCATTGGCTGAACATAGGATTGATCAACCAAGGATCAATGCCGATCATCTTGCCGAAGCGTTTGGACACTTCCTCGTAATTGGCGAAATGCACGCTTTTGCGGCGCACACACCAGCCTGCATGCAAGGGCGGCAACAGGTATTGCTCGTGCAAATCTTCCAAAATGCCGGGGATGCCCGCACTCAAATCGTTGTTCAGCAAGATGGTGCAAGGGTCAAAATCTTTCAAACCCAGACGGGTTTTGCTGCGTATGACCGGCTCGAGCAACACGGTGTCGCCGTTAGGCAAATCAATCGATGTGTTTTCTTTGATCTCGGGGTTGATAGAGCCTATGCGCACATTCAAACCGGCCATGTTGAAGATGCGCGCGAGTTGCGCGACATTGCTCAGGTAAAACGTGTTGCGCGTATGGTTCTCCGGGATCAGCAACAGGTTGCGCGCTTCAGGACAGATTTTTTCAATCGCGGCCATGGCGGCTTGTACCGCCAGCGGCAGCATTTCCGGCGTGAGGTTGTTCCAGCCGCCGGGATACAAATTGGTGTCCACCGGTGCCAGCTTAAAGCCCGCGTTGCGGATATCTACAGAGGTGTAAAAAGGCGGCGTGTGCTCCATCCATTCCATGCGGAACCAGCGTTCGATGGCAGGCATAGAGTCAATGATGCGCTGCTCGAGTTCGTTGATGGGGCCGGTCAGTGCGGTAATGAGGTGGGGAACCATGTGTGTGTCTTGTCTTGTTTGATTTTTAAATGTGGGGCCATTTTGACAGTTTCAAGCGAAGGCTTTGTGTCAGGCATACAAAATAAGTAACTATGTGTCTATGGCTAGTCTTCTAGTTTTGCCTAAGCTATCCCATATGGGGGTTTCATTTTCTAAACCAGACTTTAAATTAGTAAATTAGCCTTGGTCATGGCAAGCAGTCAAACCGCATAACTCCAACAGCCTTTCAACGGCTAAGACTCACAACAGTTCAACCCCGCACTTCGCCCTCACCCAGCACCACAAACTTCAATGAAGTGAGACCCTCAATGCCCACCGGCCCGCGCGCGTGAAATTTGTCGGTGGAGATGCCAATCTCGGCACCCAAGCCATATTCGAAACCGTCGGCGAAACGGGTGCTGGCGTTGATCATCACACTGGCTGAATCCACCTCACGCACAAAGCGTTGGCCGTTCACATGGTTGAGCGTGAGGATGGCGTCAGTGTGGTGGCTGCTGTAGTGGTTGATGTGCGCTATCGCCTCATCCACACCGTCCACCACTTTGATGCTGATGACCGGTGCCAAATACTCCTCGAACCAGTCCTGCTCAACCGCGTCTTTCAACACCGCACCTTCGATGCTTTGCAACAGCGCTTTGCTTTCGGGGCAACAGCGCATCTCTACACCCTTGCCTGCAAACACCGCACCGATGCGCGGCAGAAACGCCGCTGCCACTGCACGCGCCACCAACAGACTTTCGGTGGCATTGCAAGGGCTGTACTTTTGAGTTTTGGCGTTGTCGGTGACGCGAACAGCCATGTCCAAATCACACGGGTCGTCGATGTAAGTGTGGCAATTGCCGTCTAAATGTTTGATGACAGGCACTTTGGCTTCGCGGCTGATGCGCTCGATCAAGCCCTTGCCGCCGCGCGGGATGATGACGTCCACAAAGTCAGGCATGGCGATCAACTGACCGACAGCTTCACGGTCGGTGGTAGGCACCAGTTGCACTGCCTCGCGCGGCAAACCGGCATTGTGCAAAGCCTGCTGCACGCGTTGCGCCAGCGCCGTATTGGAAGTCAGCGCCTCGGAGCCGCCCCGCAAAATACAGGCGTTGCCGCTTTTGATAGCCAATGAAGCTGCTTCAATGGTGACGTTGGGTCGGCTCTCAAAAATCATGCCGAACACGCCAATAGGCACCCGCATTTGACCCACACGTATGCCGCTGGGCTGCTGTGTCATGCCTGTGATGCTGCCGATGATGTCCGGCATGATGGCCAATTGTTCGCAACCGACGGCGCAGGTTTGCAAAACAGTCGGGGTGAGTTTGAGCCGGTCCAGCAGGGGGCCTTCCAAACCCTGTGCCTTGGCGCGTTGCAAATCTTCCTGATTGGTGGCCACCAGTGCGCCGGTTTCTTCGCGCAGTAAGCGGGCAAGCTCCCGCAATGCAGCGCTTTTTTGTGCTGCGCTGGCTTTGGCCATAACCGCGCTGGCGACCTTGGCCTGCTGACCCAGGGACAACATTAATTCGGGGATAGTGTGAGCATTCATAAGCGGATTTTGGCAGACCTGAGTCAGCGCTTCAGCGCTGACTGCAGGCCTTGCTGAACATCAGGGCCAGGCGCAGCAATGCCTGCCAGTTATCTGTCGGCCAAGTCGGCAGTTTCATGCCTTTGACCACCCCGTCGACCTGGTGTGCGCTTTGCAGCAGCCGCTGCAAAGTCGCCGTATTGAGTTGCGGTAATACTCGCTCAAACAGTTTTTCCTTGTGGCCCCAGATGCGCTGCTCGCGCAACACCTGAGGCAGCGGCCGTCCGGCACCCACTGCATCCTTGACGCGCTTCAAACTGCGTATGTCCTCGGCCAGCGTGTAGTGCACCAGGACCTCAGCCACGCCCTCTGCCTGCAAACCATCCATCATGCGCTGCACGCGCAAATGCTGGCCGGCAAGCACGGCTTCTGTGAGTTTGAATACGTCATAGCGCGCGACATTCAATACGGCCCGCTCTATTTGCTCAAAACTCAATTCACCCTGCGGATATAACAAGCCAAGCTTTTGTATCTCCTGGTGTGCTGCCAGCAAATTGCCTTCCACACGATCAGCAAAAAATTGCAGGCTGCGCTGACCTTCTTCGCCCTCGCGCACCCGTTGCTGTTGTTGCCTTAGACGTTGGGCTATCCATTCAGGCAGACCAGCGCGCTCCACCGGATCGATTTGCACCGTGGCGCCGTTGGCCTCCAGCGCCGAAAACCAGCCGCTGCTTTTGGCCGTCTTGTCCAAGCGCGGCAACAACACCAGCAACAGCACAGCGTCATTACCTACGGTGTTTTCTGCGAGTTCCTGCAAGGCGACGCTGCCTTCTTTGCCGGGCTTGCCAGTGGGTATGCGCAAGTCCAGAATCAATTTATCAGCAAACAAACTCATAGAGGCACCGGCAGCGTGCACTTCGCTCCAATTGAAATGCGCGCCGGCCACCGTGAACATATGGCGCTCGGTATAGCCCCGGGCGCGGGCGGTTTGCCGAATCAGATCGGCGGCTTCCTGTTGCAACAAAGGCTCATCACTGTGCAAAGTGTAGAGACTGCGCAATTCCTTATCCAGATGATCCTGTAAACGGGCGGGCGCGATTTGCATGTGAGCGGGTCACAGTTGTCGCACGGCAGCCAGCCGGCGAATCAATTGCTGCACCAGGTCGGAGCGCATGTCCTTGTAGAGCAACTGCTCTTCCGACTCTTTGGACAAGGCAGCGGTTTCATTGAAACTGATCTCACGTTCTTGTACCAATTCGGTATCCGGTATCAACTCATAGCCGTCACGTGTGCGCAGCCTGAAACGCACCCGGTAACGCAAAACATACTCGCGCACAGTGCCGGTGGAAGATTTGCTGAGAACCACTTTTTCCTGGGCTTCTTGGTTCAATTCCAGAATCACCTGAGCTCGCTCTATTTCACGGGTATCGGTGATGATTTCCAGGTTGTTGATGGTCTTGAGATTGCGCTTGAGCAATTGCCCGAAGACCGAGGCTTCAGCAATGTTTGTGTACAAAGTGCTGAACACGAGTTCAGGCGGTTTGCGCAATTCAAAGCCGCAGGCCGTCAGCAAACCGGCCGCAGCCAAACTGCCGGCTGCCTGCCAGGCAAGCGATAACAAGGCACGGCGTGAATAAGGGGCGGTATTCGCTTGGTATGACATCAAATCACCAGGTTCACCAACCGGTCGGGCACGACTATGATTTTTTTGACTGTCGCACCTTGCGCTTGTTTTTGAAAGGCTTCACTGGCCAGTGCGGCCTGCTCTATCGCCGATTTGTCGGCGCTGGCACTGACCACCAACGAACCGCGCAACTTGCCGTTGACTTGCAGCATGAGTTCAATTTCGTCGCGCACCAAAGCGGTTTCATCCACAGCGGCCCAAGCGACATCCAGCAAATCGCCGCAGCAAGCGGCATAACCCAAGTCGCCCCACAAGTGGTAACTGATGTGCGGACACACCGGATACAACACGCGCAACAAAATGGAGAAGCATTCAGCCAAAGCCGCGCCGTCTTCTGCGCTGTCGCTCAATGCTGCGTCTTCCAGTGTGTTGAGCATTTTCATCACGGCTGACACCACGGTGTTGTATTGCATGCGCTCATAGTCGTAATTTGCCTGCTTGAGCACCGTGTGAATATCAAGGCGCAAGGCTTTGGCGGCCTTGCCGAATTCCACCGGTTGGCTACGGTCAACCGTCATACCTGCGGCAATGGCAGCGCGGTGCTTGTGGGCGAAATTCCAGACCCGCCGCAAAAACCGGTAACTGCCTTCCACCGCCGAGTCGTTCCACTCCAATGTGGCTTCAGGCGGCGCGGTGAACATGGTGTACAGACGCGCCGTGTCAGCGCCGTAGCGCTCGATCAGGTCTTGCGGGTCTACACCGTTGTTCTTGCTCTTGCTCATGGTACCCACGCCTTCGTAGACGATGGGTGTGCCAGCGGGCAAATTGCCCTTGGCCTCTTTCAGCACCGCGCCAATCACTTTGCCGCTGGCATCGTGCTGGTCCTGCACCTCATGCGGCCAGAAATACTCGATGCCGCCCTTCTCGCCTTTGCGCGAGTAAATGTGGTTGAGCACCATGCCTTGTGTCAGCAATTTGGTGAACGGCTCATCCACCTTCACCAAACCCAAATCGCGCATCACCTTGGTCCAAAAACGCGCATACAGCAAATGCAAAATCGCGTGTTCGATGCCGCCTATGTACTGGTCCATGCCGCTGCCGCCAACAGCCACACCTTCTTGGCGCATCCAGTAATCGGTGCCGTCGGCCACCATCTTGTCGGCATTCGTCGGGTCGCAATAGCGCATGTAGTACCAGCTCGAATCGACAAACGTGTCCATGGTGTCGGTTTCGCGCCGCGCCGGTTTGCCGCAGGTCGGACACACCACGCCCTTGTGAAAACCTTCGTGCTTGTGCAATGGGTTGCCCGAGCCGTCAGGAATACAGTCTTGCGGCAACACCACCGGCAGGTCTTTTTCCGGCACAGGTACTGCGCCGTGTTCATCGCAATGGATGATGGGAATCGGCGTGCCCCAATAGCGCTGGCGGCTCACCCCCCAGTCGCGCAATCGCCAAGTGATTTTTTTCTCGCCCAGGCCTTTGGCGGCGAGCAATTCGGCCACCTTATCGACCGCGTCCTTGAAACGCAGGCCATCAAGTACGCCGGAGTTCAGGCACACACCATCTTTCGTGGCGTACCAGTCTTGCCAAGCGCGGTTGTCAAATGAACCGGCGTTCATCAAACCAGAAGCCGCAGAAGTGAGGCTTGCCCCTAGTGAGGAATCGGAGCCTGCGACTGACGAACCGGGGGCAAGCCTCACAGCAGCGGCAGTCTTAGCGCCAGAAGTAGCGCCAGTTGCGGAGACTGCTTTCGGCGATGTCTCGAGCAGACCTGATGTCGCAGAAATGTGAGCCGATGCGGAGACTGCTTTCGGTGATGCCGCGAGCTGACCTGATGTCGCAGAAATTTGAGCCGATGCGGAGACTGCTTTCGGCGAGGAGTCGGAGCCCGCGACCGACGAGCCGGGGGCAGTCTGCGCAACGGCATCACCACCCGTCAAACCAACAACCTGCTTAATCACCAACTGGTACTTCAACGCAAACGCAAAATCCCGCTCATCATGCGCCGGCACACCCATCACCGCGCCATCGCCATAACTCATCAATACATAGTTGCCGATCCACACCGCCACCTGCTCACCCGTCAACGGATGCGTCACCTTCAATCCCGTGTCCCTGCCCACCTTGTCCTTCAACGCCAGCTCGGCCTCCGTCGTGCCCCCAGCCTTGCATTCCTCAATGAACGCCGCCAAATCCGGGTTGCCCGCCGCCGCGTGCAGCGCCAACGGATGCTCAGGCGCCACCGCGCAAAACGTCACACCCATGATTGTGTCGGCACGCGTGGTGAACACATACATGCGACCGTCTTGTATCAACTGACCCGACGCATCCCGGATGTCATGCGTGAACGCAAACCGCACACCCTCGGATTTGCCAATCCAGTTTTCCTGCATCAAACGCACTTTGTCCGGCCAGCCGTTCAACGTGGCTTTGGGATTGCCAATCTGCACATGGTCCAGCAACTCTTGCGCGTAGTCGGTGATCTTTAAGTAGTAGCCGGGAATCTCACGCTTTTCCACCACCGCACCGGTGCGCCAGCCCTTGCCGTCAATCACCTGCTCGTTGGCCAGCACCGTCTGGTCCACCGGGTCCCAGTTCACCACTTGCGTCTTGCGGTAGGCAATGCCTTTTTCCAGCATCTTCAAAAACAACCACTGGTTCCATTTGTAATAGCTCGAATCGCAGGTCGCAACCTCACGTGACCAGTCGATGGCCAGCCCCATGGCCTGCATTTGCTGCTTCATGTAGGCGATGTTCTCGTAGGTCCACTTGGCCGGTGGCACACCGTTTTTCAGCGCCGCGTTTTCGGCGGGTAAGCCAAATGCGTCCCAGCCCATGGGCATGAGGACGTTGTAGCCCTTCATGCGCAAATGGCGCGTGAGCATGTCATTGATGGTGTAGTTGCGCACATGGCCCATGTGCAATTTGCCGCTGGGGTAAGGCAGCATAGAACAGGCGTAGTACTTGGGACGCGACTTGTCTTCGGTGACGCGGTAAACATCTGCCTGGGTCCAAGCCAGATGCACGGCTTTTTCAATAGCGCTGGCCTGGTAATCCGCAGGGCCGCTGACGTTGTCGGTGGTAGTTGGGGTGTGTTGCATGGGGCTCAATAAGAAACCCCGTGCGCGCTCAGTTGCTCGCAGGCGGGGAGATGGGCTGGATTTTAGGCGCACCCGACTGCACCGCCAGCGACACGCTGTGCAACTCGGATTTCTGGATTTCAGCCAGCACTTCGGCCACATTGCCGTAGGGCACGGATTTGTCGACCTTGAGCTGCACTTCGGTGGCTTGCGCCGCATTCGCTCGCAGACTGAGCGCCCCAGCGAGTTGATTGACGGTCAGCACCTGGCCGTCCACTGACAATTGACCGGTGCTGTCCAAGGCCACCACCAGCAACACAGGTTTGGTGGATGCAGGCGGGGCATCAGCCTGCGGCAACTCCATGTGCAATGCACTGGTCATCATGGGGGCAGCGATGATGAATATGACCAACAGCACCAGCATGACATCCACCAATGGCGTGACATTGATGTCCCCCATGGGCTTGTGCGGGGTGCGGCTGTCGAATTCACCAAAAGCCATGTACAACGCTCAGGGTTTGTTGTGCACGGCAGCCTGAGCAAGCGCGCAAGTCGTAGGCCAGCCCCTCGAGCTCGGCATCGAGTCTGGCCAAACGCCGACCCATTAAGTTGTAGGCCATCACTGCAGGAATGGCAACGGCCAGACCGGCAGCGGTCATCACCAGCGCTTCACCGACCGGTTGGGCTACTTTATCTAAGGTGTATTGACCGGCAACCGCCAAGTTGGTGAGCGCATGAAAAATGCCCCACACCGTACCCAGCAGACCGACAAACGGTGCGGTAGCCCCGATGGTGGCCAGCAGGTCCTGACCCCATTGCAAACGGGCGCGCACTGCATGCAAGGCCTCGCGCAAATGGCGGGTCAATTGATCATCCGGGCTGGCGGCCGCCCCCAACCCGCTTTGAGGTGTGGGCGCGGCAGCCTCAAGCAATACTGTGAACAGCGCCTGGCGGTCTGCCGCCTGCCAGTGGGCCTTGGCTTGTGCCCAGTCTTTGGCCTGCCAAAACAATGCTTTGCATTTCGCCACATCCAAAACAGCCACTTGCAATAAACGGGTTTTATAAAGAATGATGAACCAACTGGCGACGGACATGCACAACAGCAACAGCGTGACCGCGCGGCTCACGCCATCAGCCTCTGACAGCATGTCCCACAGATTCATGCGGACTGACCGACTTGGTGCAAACCCAGCACATCGAACATGTCAAACAAACCATGTTGCTGGTGTGCCAGAAAACGTACGGCACGCAAACTGCCTTGGGCGTAAGTGCTGCGGCTGGCGGACTTGTGGGTGATTTCTATGCGCTCGCCTTCGGTGGCAAACATCACGGTGTGGTCGCCGACGATGTCGCCGCCTCGAATAGTCGAAAAGCCAATGCTGCCCGCCACCCGTTCGCCGGTATGGCCGTAACGCTCATACACAGCACAGTCTTTCAATTGCCGGCCTTGCGCTGAGGCAATGACTTCGCCCATCTTCAATGCAGTGCCGGAAGGCGCATCGACTTTGTGCTTGTGGTGCGCCTCGGTGATTTCAATGTCATAGCCATCACTTAAGGCCTTGGCCGCCATCTCCAGCAACTTGAGCGTGACATTCACGCCCACGCTCATATTGGGCGCCATGACAATGGCAATGTCTCGACTGGCGGCTTGTATCTCTGCTTTTTGCGCTTCAGAAAACCCGGTGGTGCCTATCACCATTTGCACGCCGAGTCGCCGACATACCGCCAAATGCTGCATGGTCCCCTCAGGACGGGTGAAGTCGATCAACACCTGCGCGTTTTTCAGCCCTTGTTCCAAATCGCCGGTAATCAACACACCGGCGTTGGTGCCTAAAAAGGCTGCGGCATCTGTGCCCAGCAAAGTATTGCCTGGCAAATCCAATGCACCACTGAGGGTGGCATCCGGCGCTTGCGTGACTGCTTCTATCAACATGCGACCCATACGCCCGCTGGCGCCGGCAATCGCGATACGGTGGAGGGTAGATTGCTTATCAGTCATAGAGTAAAGCTCAACGCGCCCTGGGTTCCAGCGGCGGATAGGTTTTGGCGGGGCCAGTCGCATCGGCAGGCGCATCAACACCAGCCGCCGGTGAGGACTTGCGGAATTTTTCCAAATCCTGATTTGAGGCTTTGAGATCCGGCACTTTGATGTTGTCAGCGCGGTTGGAAGTCAGTTTTTCAGCAAATTCGGCTTCGCTAGGCAATTCTTCGGACTCGACCCGCTCGAACACATCGTCTTTGAAAAACACAGACAGTTTGCGTTGTTGCGGTTCGGTACCTTGACGTTTGATCGTGAAAGCGTAATCCCAGCGATTGGCGTGAAAAACGCTGGCGATCAGCGGTGTGCCCAAAATCTCCCTGACTTGCCGCCTCGTCATACCCGGGCGCAACGCCTGCAATTGCTCCTTAGAAACAAAGTTACCTTGTACAACTTCAATACGGTAAGGCGTCATCATGCGCACAGCCTTGGCCATGGGGTCTTCCACGAACGAGCAAGCGGCCGTTGTGGCGATCAGAAAAAGACCGCAGCTGCGCGCCAGTAAGAGGTGGCAAGATGTCATGTGGGGGATTAAGCAGGCTATGATGATTCCATTGTAACGAGGGGTCGTGGTGGCATTCCCCGGGGTTGCGAAAGGTTCATATGCAGTCCAAAGGCGAATTAAAAAATACAGGCTTGAAAGCCACTTTACCGCGCATCACTATTTTGGAGTTGTTCCAGAAAAGCGGACAGCGCCACATGAGCGCGGAGGATGTATACCGCTTGGTTCTTAACGAACGCGCAGACATCGGGCTGGCCACCATCTACCGTGTTTTGATGCAGTTCGAGCAAGCCGGTTTGCTGTCGCGCAGCCAGTTTGAAAGTGGCAAAGCGGTATATGAACTCAACGAAGGCCAGCACCACGACCATTTGGTTTGTCTGGACTGCGGCCGTGTGGAGGAGTTTTTTGACGAGGAAATTGAAAAACGCCAGCACAGTATTGCCCGCGCCAAAGGTTTTGAGATCGCCGACCATGCCTTGAGTCTGTACGCGCATTGCAAGCGCAACCCTTGCCCGCACAAAAACGCTTAATCCACCTGGTTGGACTGCATGGCTTCGCGATGGCGGGCAACAAATTTCTCGTAGGTATCAATGCCACGCAATTGCAAAATTGTGTTGCGTACAGCAGCTTCGACCAGCACGGCGATGTTGCGCCCGGCCACCACCTGTATGACCACCTTGCGCACCGGTATGCCCAGCACATCGTGCGTGAGCGGTTCATGCGGCAAGCGGTCGTAATCGCGTTCCAGGGTTTCCTTGCGTACCAAATGCACAATCAATTTCAAACGCATTTTTCGGCGCACGGCCGTCTCGCCAAATATGGCTTGTATATCCAGCAAGCCTATGCCGCGCACTTCCAGCAGGTTTTGTAAAAGCGCAGGGCAGCGCCCCTCTAAAGTGGTCTGATTGATGCGGTACAGGTCCACCGCGTCATCCGCCACCAGACCGTGGCCGCGTGAAATCAACTCGAGGCCGAGCTCGCTTTTACCCAAGCCGGATTCGCCGGTGATCAAAACACCCATGCCCAGAATGTCCATGAACACACCGTGCAAGGTGGTGCGGTCGGCGAAATGTTTGGACAAATAAGCGCGCAGCAAGTCGATGACGAACGAGGCTGACTCTGAGGTCACGAACATGGGAATGTGTGCTTGCTCACACATTTGAATCAGCGCCGGCGTAGGTGTCTGTCCGTCCGCCACTACCAGCACCGGCGGCTCCAGCGTCACAATACGCGCGACCCTGCGCTCGCCTATGAGCGAGTCTGGGTGAGACAGGTAGTCGACCTCGCGCTCGCCCAACACTTGCAGGCGATACGGATGTATGTAATTGAGGTAGCCCACCAGATCTGCGCCTGAGCGCGCCATGCGCACAGCGACTTCGTCGAAATGGCGCTCTTTGGCGCTTTGGCTGGCAACCCATTGCCAGCCCAGACGCTGTCTGAAATCTTCGAACAAAACGTCAGCGCTGACAACCGTGGGCTTCAAAGTAACTCGGTTTTAAACCGTTTGGACCGATTGCCAACTGGCAATCAAACGATGCAACTCCTGCGCATCGATGCAATTTTTCAGCTTGTCCCGCAATACGGTGTCACTCAGCATTTCGGCGATTTCCGACAGTATTTCCAAGTGTTTTTGGGTAGATGCTTCGGGTACGAGCAAAAAAATCATCAGGTTGACGGGTTTTTCGTCGGGGGCATCAAAGCCTATAGGCTCGGCCAATCTGAACACAGCGGCCAAAGGTGTCTTCATGCCTTTGATACGGCCATGAGGTATGGCTACGCCGTAACCCAGGCCGGTAGAGCCCAGGCGCTCGCGCGCAAACAAACTGTCTGCCACCATGGCACGGTTCAAACCATGCAAGTTTTCAAACAGCAAACCGGCTTCCTCAAAAGCACGTTTTTTGCTGGTCGCGTCTACCTGCACAAGCGCTTGTGCAGCAGGCAATATGGCAGCGAGTCTGTTCATGATTGGGGGCTGATTATGCACCTAGATTGGATGTCAAGCTAGGGTAAATATTGATTACTTTTATAGTACGCAAAGGCGGGCATAAAAAAACCGCCTGACTGGCAGGCGGTCGGTTTCAGCTGCTGAGGCTGGGTTCAATTGAGCAATTCGCGTTTGACGCTGCTGTGCTGGTGGTCTTGTACCTTGTCTTTGTGGCGGACCACCTGGCGATCCAACTTGTCAACAAGGTCATCGACAGCGGCGTACAAATCCTGGTGAGCCGATTCGGCAAACAAATCGCTGCCTTTGACATGGATATTGCATTCTGCCCGTTGCCGTCCCTCCTTTTCTTTTTGCTTTTCGACCGACAGCAACACGCGCACATCGACCACCTGGTCAAAATGCCGCATGACGCGATCGAGTTTTTGAATGACATAGCCACGCAGTGCAGGCGTGACCTCAAGGTGATGACCGCTGATCGTTAAATTCATACAAACCCTCCGGACAAAAACCTGTGCCAGACGCCCGGGCCTCATGCCTGAACGTTGACAGGTCGCCTCCACTATGCACCCACTGGCTGAAAAAAGCAAACCCGGCCCAGGCCGGTACGTCAAGGCTGGCCTTTTCAGCTAGCCGTCGGGGCCTGCGGCCCCTCGGCGGTATGCATCTTGACCCGCTGCGCCAGCACATAGGCCAACAAGGATGCCGCAACTGCCGCCATCGCACACAGCCAGTAATGCGTCACCTGGCCTTGCGCATTGCGCTGTATGAGCAGACCACCCAGCCAGGTTGCCAAGCCCATGGAGACAGATTGCACGGCGCCGTTCAAGGACATGAAGGTGCCCCGGAATTGCGGTTGAGCCGCCGAGGTCAGCATAGCCATACCGGGAATCATGCGCGCATTCATGCAGAAAAACAGGCTGGAAGACACAAACAGCACCAGTACCAAGGGGGCTGGCTGCATCAATGTCGTGACCGTCAATGGCAGCATGGACAGCAGCAACATACGTTGAAACATCAGGCGCTTGCCGACCCGATCTGTAAGACCGCCTATCCAGCGCGCACTGAGCAAAGTCACCACGCCGCCGCTGAGGTAAATCAGCGGTATTTCCGTTGGCTGCAGCACCTTGTTGGCCTGCATGTAAATCGTGATGTAAGGAATCACCGTGAAAGCCGCAAACATCATGCATGAAGAAAGTACCAACGCGCGCCGGTGGTTGGCATCAGCCAGCACGCCCCGCATGGCAAACAAGAGCTTGCGATCCTTGGCTTGCGCCACATGACGGTCAAGCCTGGGCATGCTGAACACCGCCATCGCACCGACCAAGGCGCAGGCGACAGCTATAGCGATGAAACTGCTGTGCCAACCGGCATGGTTAGCCAGAAACAAGCCGCCCGGCACACCCAAAACAGTAGCCAGCGAAAAAGACGTCATGACAAGGCCGGTGGCACGCCCGCGTCTGGCAAACGGAATCACATCGCCAATCACGGTTTGCGTCATGGCCGACAAAATACCGCCGAACATGCCGGCCGCCACGCGCGCCAACATCAACATGCCATAGGTAGGCGCTAACGCACACCCCAAGGTGGTCAGCGCAAACATGGCATACAAGCTCAACAGCAGACTTTTGCGCTCAAAGCGATCGACAAAAAAAGCGGCCAGCAAGCCCGACACGCCGGCCGCCAAGGTGTAAGCAGAAACCAGCAAACCGAACTGTGCATCACTGATTAAAAACAAAGCCGTGAGTTGCGGGCCCAGTGGCATCATGATCATGAAATCGACCACATGGGTAAATTGGATACCGGCCAGGGTGAGCAATAAGAGCAGCTCGCGCCCCGGCTTGAGTTCAGTGTGCATTCAAGATCAACCTCTAAACTTTCAACTTTAACAGCCGGTCCGTTCATCACGAAGCAGTGCCATAATCAATGCCTCAACAACTACGGAGCAGACTCCTTGGAAACCTACCCTAGTCGGTAGCTTTCGGTCCACTGGCATCAGGCTGGGCGGCATCGAAAGCGAACCTTACTCTTTCACCCGCCCTTTCACGCACTGAGATTGCCATGCTCAATATTTTTTCGCTGGCCAACGGCCGCTTGTTTCAGGAAGAAATTTCTTCCCTCGAAGAGCTCACCCGTTTTCAACCTATTTGGGTTGATCTGGAATCACCTACCCCGGAAGAAAAGCGTTGGATCAGCCAGCACTTTGATGTACAGGTGCCGGATGATGCGATGGATGAGGACATTGAAGAGTCGGCGCGCTTTTACGAGGAAGACAACGGCGAGCTGCATATTCGCTCCGACTTTTTGATCGCCGACATTGAAGAGCCGCGTGCGGTCCGCGTGGCTTTCATCTTGAACCAGCACAATGAATCGTTGAAAAGCCACGGCGTGTTGTTTTCGGTGCATGAAGAAGATTTGCCGGTATTCCGTTTATTACGGCTGCGTGCGCGCCGTGCGCCGGGTCTGATTGAAAACGCCAAAGATGTGCTGCTAGAACTGTTTTCTGTCGATGCCGAATATTCGGCTGACACACTGGAAGGCATTTACGACGAGTTGGAAAAAGTCAGCAAAATGGTCTTGTCAGGCGATGTGACCGACGAACTCGCCGGTGAGGTATTGGCAGAGATTGCGCGCCAGGAAGACTTGAACGGCCGCATACGCCGCAACATGATGGACACACGACGTGCTTTGAGTTTTGCCATGCGTTTGCGCATGCTCAACGCAGATCAGTTTGACGATGCGCGCCAGATTTTGCGGGACATCGATTCGTTGGACAGCCATACGGCTTTCTTATTCGACAAGATCAACTTTTTGATGGACGCCACCGTGGGTTTCATCAACATCAGTCAAAACAAAATCATCAAGATTTTCTCGGTGGCCAGCGTGGCGTTGCTGCCGCCGACCTTGGTGGCCAGCATTTACGGCATGAACCTGCAATTCCCCGAATTTGCCGCGCTGGGCAGTTACGCCTACCCTTATGTGGTCAGCCTGATGTTTCTGAGCGCGGCTTTGCCGATGTGGTTTTGCTACAAGCGGGGATGGTTGCGTTAAGTCAAGACTGGCGCATTAACTGAGCAAGCTGTGCCAAATCCGGGCGGTGAATCACGCCTTTTTCAGTGACCAATGCACTGACCAACTCCGCCGGCGTCACGTCAAACGCCGGATTGCGCACTTGCACGCCAAGCGGTGCCCAGCGCTGCGTGCCAAAGCCAGTCACTTCATCATGGCTGCGCTCTTCAATCGGAATCGCGTCTCCATGCGGCAACTGCATATCGATGGTGGACAAAGGACAGGCCACATAAAAGGGGATGTTGTGCCGCTGCGCCAACACCGCCACCATGTAAGTGCCGATTTTGTTGGCCACGTCGCCGTTAGCCGCTACCCGATCCGTACCGACGATGACGGCATCAATCTCGCCGCATTTCATCAAATGGCCGGCCATGTTGTCAGTGATCAAGGTGACCGGGATGTTTTCCTGCACCATCTCCCAAGCAGTCAAACGGGCGCCTTGTAAAAAGGGCCGGGTTTCATCCGCAAACACGCTGATGCGTTTACCCGCTTCAACCGCCGAACGGATGACCCCCAGCGCTGTGCCATGCCCGGCCGTGGCCAAAGCACCTGCATTGCAATGTGTCAGCACCCGCGCGCCGTCTTTTAGCAAGGCTGCGCCATGGTCACCCATGGCGCGGTTGATGCGAACGTCTTCGGCGCTGATTTCATGCGCCAGCGTCAACAAGGCGGCTGCCAGTTCCAACGGCGCAAGCCCTGACTGTGCGTTATGAAAATGCTTCATGCGCTGCAAGGCCCAGAATAAATTGACTGCCGTCGGCCGACTGGCTGCCAGCACCTCATAGCCATGTTGCATGGCTGCGTCAAATACTGTTTTTTCTTTGTGCTGATAAGCCAAAGCCTGCAAAGCCACGCCGTAGGCCGCCGCGCAACCGATGGCAGGCGCGCCGCGCACCACCATGCTGCGTATGCCCTCAGCGACTTCATCCGCATTGGTGTAGTGCAGGTATTCAAAGCGCATGGGCAGTATGCGCTGGTCAATCATCTCCAGGCTGTCGCCGCGCCAGCGCAAGGTTTCAACACGTTGGCTGTCAGTGGTGTTTGTCATGTGTTGGTGTGACCATAGGTTTTGAATTTCTCATGCACCCACTGCATTTGCGCGGTGCTCAGAATCTGCGGTTCGCCCAATTGAAGCGCTGTCCAGTATTGCTCGCACAAAGACTCAACTTCGATGGCTACGGCCACGGCGCGTTTCAAGTCTGCGCCCAATGCAATCAAACCGTGGTTGCCCAGCAAGCAGGCCTTGCGGCCTTCAAGCGCCGCCAGCGCATGGTCTGATAGCTCTTGGGTACCGAACAAGGCATAAGGCGCGCACCTTATGGTGTCGCCCCCTGCAATCGCAATCATGTAATGGAATGCCGGTATGTCTCGGTGCAGGCAGGAAAACGCAGCGGCAAAGCGGGAGTGGGTATGCACAATGGCCCCTGCATCCGGGCGCGACACAAATATGTCCCGGTGAAAACGCCATTCGCTAGAGGGTTTACCGGGTCCCAACGGCTCGCCATTGAAATCCATGCGAACCATAGATTGCGGCGCTAAGTCTTGAGCGGCAACGCCTGAAGGAGTGACCAGCCAGTATTCGCCAACACGCACCGACAAGTTGCCGGTGCTGCCCCGGTTCAGGCCTATGGCATCCAGATGAAAAGCGGCGACCAGCATTTGCTCGCGCAACAAAGCTTCATCTGCTTCACCCGGTGCTTTACTCATTCAATCTTCTGTGTTGAGCAAACGTCCGGCCACCGCATCGAGCTTGGCTGCCAGCGCCGGATCGCGAGCCTGCAGCCCTGTGATGAGAGCGAATTCAAGCGCTTTACGACAAGCACAGGCAAAGGCTTGCTGGTCTGTAGCCAAAGCAGGTGTCACCGCTTGAACCAGCGATCGGGCGTTGTCAGCATTCGCCAGTAACACTTTGATGATGGCATCCACCGTGACCGCATCATGGTCAGGGTGCCAGCAATCAAAGTCGGTCACCATGGCCACGGAGGCATAGCAAATTTCGGCTTCCCGCGCCAGTTTGGCCTCAGGCATATTGGTCATGCCTATCACGTCACAACCCCATTGGCGGTAGAGCCGGGATTCCGCCAAGGTGGAAAACTGCGGCCCCTCCATAACCAAATAGGTACCGTTTCTGACCACGGGCAGTTGCAGTCCGCGTGCCGCATGTTCTAAGTGATGCCCCAGCCGGTTGCATACCGGGTGCGCCATCGACACATGGGCGACCAAGCCAGTGCCGAAAAAGCTTTTTTCACGGGCAAAACTGCGATCTATGAATTGATCGACGATGACAAACGTACCCGGCGGCAATTCTTCCTTAAGCGAACCGACCGCGCTCACTGAAATCAGGTCGGTGACACCGGCGCGTTTGAGCGCATCAATATTCGCACGGTAATTGATGGCAGAAGGCGGGATTTTGTGACCACGTCCGTGGCGCGGCAAAAACACCATGAGCTGACCGTTAAGGGTGCCGAACAAGCATTCATCGGACGGCTCACCAAAGGAAGATTCCACTTTCTTCCATTGCTTGTCCTGCAAAGCATCGATGTCGTAGACACCGCTGCCGCCTATGATGCCGATCACGCCAGGTCTATTGACTGCCATCCTGTTCTCCAGCTCAGATCTGCTTTTTGTTGAACGGCACTCTATTCAACCGCCTTAACCATGTCTTCCACCACCTTCTTCGCGTCGCCGAAGACCATCATGGTTTTGTCCATGTAGAACAACTCGTTGTCCAAACCGGCATAACCAGCGGCCATAGAACGCTTGTTGACGATGATGGTTTTGGCTTTGTAGGCTTCCAAAATCGGCATGCCGTAAATGGCGCTGCCTTTGATCATCGCAGCCGGATTGACCACGTCGTTGGCACCCAAAATGATGGCCACGTCGGCCTGACCGAATTCACCGTTGATGTCTTCCATCTCGAACACTTGGTCGTAAGGCACTTCGGCCTCGGCCAGCAACACGTTCATGTGGCCCGGCATGCGACCGGCCACCGGATGGATGGCGTACTTCACGGTGATGCCTTTGTGAATCAACTTCTCTGCCAATTCGTTGACCGCATGCTGCGCACGCGCCACCGCCAAGCCATAGCCGGGCACGATGATGACGGTTTCTGCATTGGCCAAGATGTATGCCGCATCGTCTGCGCTACCGCTTTTCACCGGACGCTGTTCCGTGCTTCCCGCCGCTGCGCTGCCGGCTTCGCCGCCAAAGCCGCCCAAAATCACATTGAAGAACGAGCGGTTCATGGCCTTACACATGATGTAAGACAAGATGGCGCCGGACGAGCCAACCAGCGAACCGGCAATGATCAACATGCTGTTGTTCAACGAGAAACCGATACCTGCTGCCGCCCAGCCCGAGTAACTGTTGAGCATGGACACCACCACCGGCATATCAGCACCGCCGATGGGAATGATGATGAGCACGCCAATCACAAAAGACAAAGCCAGCATGACCAGGAACGCGTCCCAGTCACCCGTGAACATAAAGAACACGCCCAAGCCCACCGTGGCCAGACCGATGGCCAGGTTCAGCATATGCTGACCGGCAAACACCACCGGCGCGCCTTGGAACAAACGGAATTTGTATTTGCCGGAGAGCTTGCCAAAAGCGATGACCGAGCCGCTGAAAGTGATAGCGCCGATGGCAGCACCCAAGAACAGCTCGAGGCGGTTGCCTTTGGGAATGTCCAGCGTGCCCAGGCCTTGCGCCACAATGCCAAACGCTGCGGGTTCAACCACGGCGGCAATCGCGATGAACACTGCCGCCAAACCGATCATGCTGTGCATGAAAGCGACCAACTCGGGCATTTTGGTCATCTCGACGCGCTGCGCCATGATGGCACCGGCACCACCGCCGATCACCAGACCGAGCAACACCCAGCCTAGGCCTTCGGCATGACCGGCGATGTTGATGATCAAGGCACCTGTGGTAATGACCGCGATGGCCATGCCACTCATGCCAAACATATTGCCGCGAATCGACGTGGTCGGATGCGACAAACCTTTGAGCGCCTGAATGAAAAAGATACTGGCGACCAGGTACAGAAGTACGACGAGGTTCATGCTCATTTGTCAGCTCCTGCCTTGGGGGCTTTTTTCTTGAACATTTCCAGCATGCGGCGGGTCACCAAAAACCCGCCGAACACATTCACCGCTGCCAGCGCCACGGCCAGCACGCCCATGGTTTTGCCAAGCGGCGTAACGGTGAGCGCGGCGGCCAGCATGGCGCCGACGATGATGATGGCCGACACCGCATTGGTCACCGCCATCAAAGGCGTGTGCAAAGCGGGCGTGACGTTCCAAACAACGTGGTAGCCGACGTAAATCGCCAGCACAAAAATAATGAGGTTGGTGATGGTGTGGTCCATGCTTATTTCCTTTTGACGTCGCCGCCCTGTGTCATCAGGCAGGCCGCCACGATGTCGTCTTCCATGTCAACGGTAAAGCCCTTGTCTTTAGGCAACACCAGTTTCAAAAAATCCAGCACATTGCGCGCATACAGCGCGGAAGCATCAGCGGCCACGAGGGCGGGCAAATTGGTTTCGCCGACCAAGGTCACGCCATGTTTGACCACGGTGCGGTCGGCTTCGCTCAAGGGGCAATTGCCGCCCAAGCCATTCGCGCCTTTGCCTGCAGCGATGTCGATGATGACCGAGCCCGGCTTCATGCTCTTGACCATGTCTTCTGTGATCAGCACCGGTGCTGCGCGCCCGGGAATCAAGGCGGTGGAAATCACCACGTCTGCTTGGGCCACGCGCTTGGCGACTTCTATTTTTTGGCGATCCAGCCAGCTCTGTGGCATGGGGCGCGCGTAGCCGCCCACACCTTCGGCGGCTTCTTTTTCTTCAGCGGTTTCATAAGGTACATCGATGAACTTGGCACCGAGTGACTCGACCTGTTCTTTCACGCTGGGACGCACATCGGAGGCTTCGATGACTGCGCCCAAACGCTTGGCCGTGGCAATCGCCTGCAAACCGGCCACGCCCACACCCAATATGACGACGCGCGCGGCTTTGACAGTACCGGCGGCGGTCATCAACATGGGGAAAAAGCGCTGGTATTTGTCTGCCGCCATCATCACGGCTTTGTAACCGGCGATATTGGCTTGCGAGGACAACACGTCCATGCTTTGCGCGCGCGTGGTGCGCGGCGCGGCCTCCAAAGCAAAACTGGTCAAACCGGCAGCAGCGATGTGCTGCAAGCCTTCGGCATCAAACGGGTTGAGCATGCCGACCAGCGCGCTGCCCGATTTCATGTGCCCCAACTCGGCGGCAGACGGCGCACGCACTTTGAGCACCAGTTCTGCGCCTAAAGCGCCTGCCGCATCGGTGATCTGCGCACCGACAGCCTCGAAAGCAGCATCAGTGATGCTGGCTGCGACACCGGCACCGGATTGGATATGTACGGTATGCCCTTGGGCAATGATTTTTTTGGCCGTCTCAGGGGTCACGGCAACACGGGTTTCGCCCGCCGTGGTTTCGGCAGGCACGCCAATCAGCATGTTTATCTCCTCTACTCAATGGGCGAGAATCATCGCAGATTCACAACAAGCCCTGTAAACAGAGCATTTTGCACCATGACACAGCGTTGGAAACCCAGTGTGACCGTGGCCGGCATCATCGAAAAAGAGGGCCGATATCTGTTGGTTGAAGAGCACACGCCCAAGGGGCTGATGTTCAACAACCCCGCCGGTCACCTAGACCCGGGCGAGTCGCCGCTGCAAGCCTGCATACGTGAAGTGCTGGAGGAAACCGCTTATGCGTTCACACCGACCGCCTTGGTAGGGATTTACCTCTCTCGATTCAGCAAACCCCCTACGCCTGAAGACCCGGAAGAAGACATCACGTATTTGCGGTTTGCATTCACCGGCGTGCTAGGGACTAACGACCCGAACAGGGCCTTGGACACCGGCATTGTGCGCACGCTATGGATGAGTTTGGATGAAATGAAAGCCAGCCAAGCACGCCACCGCAGCCGCTTGCTGATCCGTTGTGCTGAAGACCATGCCAAAGGCATTCGGTTGCCGCTGGATACGATTTACACCGATGACAGCGTATTCATGCCGGGCGGCCCTGCCGGATTCACCGCTTAAGTATTTCAGCTGCCGGGTCTTCCGCCGCCATGACATGGCGCGCCCAAGTAGCCAGTCTTAAGGTATCTGCACGCAATACTTCTTGCTTGACCCGCAGTATTTGCGTCGGGTGCATAGAAAAATAACGCAAACCCAAACCCAGCAATAACCGTGTCAAGCCAGGGTCGCCGGCCATTTCGCCGCATAAAGCCACTTCTTTACCGGCGGCGGCGCCTTGTGCAATCGTGTCTGCCAGCAAATGCAGAATTGCCGGATGCAAAGGGTCGTACAAATGCGCGACTTGCTCGTCGGCTCGGTCTATGGCCAACGTGTACTGGATCAAATCGTTGGTGCCGACGGATAAAAAATCAAAATGCTTTAAGAAAAGCGGCAGACTCAGGGCCGCTGCCGGTACTTCAATCATGGCGCCGATACGCAAAGGGCCGTAAGCCACAGATTTTTTATCCAGTTGCTGGCGCGCTTGTGACAGCAATTGAAAGGTCTGGTGAATTTCCTTGGCATTGCCCAGCATAGGAATCAATAAATTGACCTTACCGTGGGCAGCCGCCCGCAGAATGGCGCGCAGCTGGCTTAAAAACATGACAGGGTCTGCCAGGCTCCAGCGGATGGCGCGCAATCCCAAGGCAGGGTTGAGGTGGGCTTCATCCTTGGCGGTACGGTCCAACGGCTTGTCTGCGCCTACGTCTACGGTGCGTATGGTTACTGGCAAGCCGTGCATGCCTTCGACCGCGCGCCTGTAGGCCTGGTACTGCTCTTCCTCGCCGGGCAATTGGCCTTCTCGCCCCATGAATAAAAATTCGCTGCGGAACAAGCCAACACCCACCGCGCCCATGTCCATGGCAATCCGGGTGTCTTCGGGCAATTCAATATTGGCCAGCAAATGAATGGCTTGTCCGTCCAGCGTGACCGCAGGCGTGTGGCGCAAGCGGGCCAGCCGCTCGCGCTCAAGCTCGGCCTGGCGTTGCTTGAACGCGTATTCGGCAAGGATGATGGGTGAAGGCCCGACAATGATGACGCCAGCATCGCCGTCAATAATGACCCAATCGTCCTGTCGCACCAACTGGCTGGCGTTACGCGCGCCGACCACGGCCGGAATGTCCAGACTGCGCGCCACAATGGCGGTGTGCGAAGTTTTGCCACCCACATCTGTAACAAAACCGGTGAACACACTTTGTTTGAATTGCAGCATATCTGCCGGCGACAAATCGTGGGCTATCAATACCAGCGGCACTTCGTGGTTGTCGTCGAGCAAATGGTCTTGGTGCCATGAACTGCTTGGCTTGCGTTCTGCCGGTTGCGGCAAGCTGGTTGGCAAACCCTTCATATGGCGTAGTAAACGCTCGACCACTTGCTCCAAATCTCCTTTGCGTTCTCTGAGGTAAGCGTCTTCCATGTCGTCAAACTGGCGCGCCACCACTTCTAACTGCGAGGTCAGCGCCCACTCGGCGTTATAGAGCCGGTCTGTGACCCAATGCTTGACACCATCGGCCAGCATTTCGTCCTGCAACAACATCATGTGCACTTCCAGCAGTGCGGGCAATTCGGGCGGTGCGTCCTTTGGTACCGACTGGTGCAAGCGCTGCACCTCGGTCATCACTGCCGCGCGCGCCTGGGTGATGCGATGGAGTTCTTCGTCTATCTGGTCCGGCTTGATGAAATAGTGCGCCACATCCACCCGGCTGCTGGCCACCAGCACGGCTTTGCCGATGGCAATTCCGCGCGCAACCGCCAAACCGTGGATGGAAAATGTCATGGTACTTACTGGCCTTCGTCAAATTTATCAGCGATCAATTTCAACAAAGCCTGCATGGCCTCTTGTTCCTGCTCGCCAATGGTTTCAATACTGATCTCTGTGCCCATGCCTGCCGCGAGCATCATGACACCCATGATACTTTTGGCATTGACCCGGCGCTCGCCACGCGACAACCAGACTTCGCAAGGGAAACTACCGGCCATTTTGGTCAACTTGGCAGAAGCCCGCGCGTGTAATCCCAGTTTGTTGCAAACCACCGTATTTGTTTTCATGACTGCTTTTGAAATTGTTATGAATTGACTTGTTTGCCTTCGAGTTGGCAAACCCCTTGCGCACCGCCATCCAATGCCCGTCTGGTCAGCGACTCCAGTGTTTCGTGCCTGTAACACACGGTTCTGAGCAGCATGGGCAGATTGACGCCGGCCACCAAGCGCGAGTTCAAACCACTGACCAACCGCTGGGCAATGTTGGCGGGCGTAGCCCCCATCACATCGGTCAACACCAAAGTATCGCGCCCCGGATCGGCGTCCAAGCGAAGCAGCGCTGCAGACAAGGTATCTTCAGGTGCCTCCTGCGGCGGCACATCTACCGCCAGCACTTCACTGCTGCATTCAGGGAAAACATGCAAGGCACAGTCCCTCAGGGCGTTGGCCAAAGGCGCGTGGGCGATGATCAGAATGCGTGTACTCATGAGCGGAATTCTGTTCTGATTATCACCTCTAGGCTTTTTCACCCCGGTATGGCATCCACTTTTTTGCTTTAACGCTTTTTCATGGCTGTCTCAGCTGCTCCTGCAAGCTATGTGTATTGGGTGACAATGCTTAAATGCATTCTCTTGATGGCATCAAAGTATTGGATTTGTCCCGCGTGCTGGCCGGCCCCTGGTGCACGCAAACCCTGGCTGACCTGGGCGCGGACGTGGTCAAGGTCGAACGACCCGGTGCCGGTGACGACACACGCGGCTGGGGCCCGCCTTTTTTGCCAACCGCTCAAAATACCGACAGTGCAGAATCTGCTTATTTTCTGGGCGCGAACCGCAATAAACGATCTATCACCTGCGATTTGTCTAGCGCCGAAGGCCAGCAATTGATACGCGCACTGGCTTCCAAGGCGGACGTTCTGGTCGAGAATTTCAAGGTAGGTGATATGCGGCGTTACGGCCTCGACTACGCGTCCTTGAAATCCGTCAACCCGCGTCTGGTGTATTGCAGCATCACCGGCTTTGGCCAAACCGGACCTTATGCTGATCGCGCGGGTTACGACTTCGCCGTTCAAGCCATGGGCGGCTTGATGAGCGTGACTGGTGAACGAGACGATGCGGGCGGCGGCCCGCAAAAAGTCGGCGTAGCGGTGGCCGATTTATTTACCGGCATGTATGCCACGGTAGCCGTTCTGGCGGCTTTGCGCCACGCCGATCGTACCGGTAACGGTCAACACATTGACATGGCCTTGCTGGACACCCAGGTGGCGATGCTGGCCAACCTGGGCGCCAATTACCTGGTGAACACTCCGCCCAAACCGCCTCCCGGGCGCATGGGCAATGCGCATGTGAACATCGTTCCTTATCAGGTGTTTGAAGTGGCGCCTACAACCACCGGTGAGCGCGATTTTTTGATTGTCGCGGTGGGCAACGATTCTCAGTTTGCCAAGCTGTGCGAATGCCTGGGCCGACCGGCATGGGCCACTGATGTACGTTTTGTACGCAACCAGGACCGGGTCAGGCACAGGGACGTGCTGATTCCCATGCTGGGTTCCGTCTTGATGTCGCAAGGGAAAAAACATTGGCTGGATTTGCTTGAAGCCGCCAAAGTGCCTTGCGGTCCCATCAACAATTTGGCAGAAGTGTTTGTCGATCCGCATGTGCGTGAACGCGGCATGGTGCAACAGTGGCAGCATCCGCTCAAAGCCGATTTGTCACTGGTGGCCAGCCCCATCAAAATGAGCGAAACACCGGTGCGCCAGGAATTTCCTCCACCTACGTTAGGCCAGCACACGCAAGAGGTTTTAGCGGAATGGCTGGGCAGGACAGCCACGGACTGATTGCTGGACTTAGCCTCAGTTCTACGCTGAGGTATATCACTGGTCGCGTTTTTCCAGTTTCACCCCCACTGTCAAAGCCGGTCTGTCTTATCTTCTGCAGTTCGGCGCTTGGCAGCTTCCCGTCCATAACCCTTTAAAGGGTTTGACAAACGCCAGGCTTTGGTTCGCGCCATGTGTAGCGGCTACCGTTTCTGGCAGCACGGCGATCCAGAATGCTCTGCCGATGATGCGCGATAACGCCCCAAGGCTTTAGGTATTTCGACACTTAATAGTCCTTGGTTTTGACCGGCATTAACGTCTTACAAATAACCGTTACTGGCTAAACCCATGCCCCTATTTAACCGACCTGTAAGCTATTGCAGGCCGGTATTCACTTTCAGTGTTTGACTTGCGACAGCATGGTTTCTGCGTCGCTGACTTCAAATTTTCCGGGTCCTTCGATGTTCAAAGTCTGCACTTTGCCGTCTTTGACCAACATGGAGTAACGGTTGGAGCGCAGGCCCAAACCTTTGCCAGTGAGGTCCAAGGTCAAGCCGGTGGCTTTGGTGAATTCGGCATCGCCATCGGCCATCATGCGTACTTTGCCGGTGGCATGCAATTCGCGACCCCAAGCGCCCATCACAAAGGCATCGTTGACACTGACGCACCAGATTTCATCCACGCCTGCGGCTTTGAGGTCTGCCAGCTTGTCGATGTAACCCGGCACATGTTTGGCCGAGCAAGTAGGCGTGAAAGCGCCGGGCAATGCGAACAGGGCAATGGTTTTACCTGCGCTGGCTTTGGCCACGTCAATCGCGTTTGGGCCTATGCTGCAACCCTCGCCTTCAACCTCTGAATATTCCATCAAGGTGGTGTGTGGAAGTGTGTCGCCTACTTTAATCATGTTGTGTGCTCCTAAAAAAGAAATGACCCACGATTGTGGGTCATTTGAATAAACTTCGTCAGCCTGTTGGCGAATTCAGTTCAAACAGCCGGTGCTTTCTCAACCAGTCGGGTGGCAACCCAATTTTTGGTTTTGGAGATAGGACGGCTTTCAGTGATTTCGATCACATCACCGAGGTGGTATTGGCCGGTTTCGTCATGCGCGTGGTACTTGCTGGACTTACCGACGATCTTGCCGTAGAGCGCGTGCTTGACACGACGCTCAACCAGTACGGTCACGGTCTTGGCGCGCTTGGCGCTGACAACCTTACCGATGAGCGTGCGTTTGAGTGATGTTTTGGCTTCAGTCATGTTCACTCCTGGGCAGCGGCTTGTTCAGCCTGAATGGTTTTGGCGCGGGCAATCGCGCGGCGTGTCACCTTCATTTGTGCAGTGTTGGTGAGTTGCTGTGTGGCTTTTTGCATGCGCATATTGAAATGGGCTTTTTGCAATTCCTTGATCTCAGTGGCGAGACCGGCCGCGTCTTTTTGGCGTAATTCAGATGTTTTCATGAAGGGGCTCCTGAATTATTGGCCAATGAGGCGTGACACAAAGGTGGTGCGCAATGGCAGTTTGGCGGCTGCCAAACGGAATGCTTCACGCGCGAGTTCTTCGGGCACACCGACGATTTCGTACAGCACTTTGCCTGGCTGAATTTCAGCCACGTAGTACTCGGGGTTGCCCTTGCCGTTACCCATACGGACTTCGGCAGGTTTTTGTGAAATCGGCTTGTCCGGAAAAATACGGATCCAGATACGACCGCCACGTTTGACGTGACGGGAAATGGCACGACGTGCGGATTCGATTTGACGGGCTGTCAAACGACCACGGTCGGTGGATTTCAAGCCGAAATCGCCGAACGCCACGGTATTGCCACGTGTGGCGATGCCGGTGTTGCGACCTTTTTGTTCCTTGCGGTATTTACGGCGCGCTGGTTGCAGCATGCTTATTCTCCTTGTCCGTCCGCAGCCGTGCCAGTGGATGCGGGCGCGGTGATCTTACGAACGC
>CANGPN010000018.1 GCA_947456305.1 Comamonadaceae bacterium
GCAATAGTGTCTTTGTGGACGTCTAGTCCCACGTACTTGCTAAACTTCTCCATGACCTGTCTCCTCAATATCGGCTCTGAGCCTGTGGTTGAAATCTCAAGCTTAATCCGCGACGCTTGAGGGAGGACAGGTCAATACATTCTGTCTTACTTACATCACAAAGCCTTTTGACATGAGCACGCACCAACTGCCCCACTTACGCCAAGACCTGCTGGACATACCCGACAACAGCAAACTGCACGGCGGCCCGCTGTTGCAACACCCACCCAGAATATTGCTGCTGTATGGCTCTTTGAGAGAGCGTTCGTTCAGTCGCTTGCTGGCCGAAGAAGCTGCACGCTTGTTGCAAACCATGGGCTGCGAAACGCGTTTCTTCAACCCCAGCGGTTTGCCCTTGCCAGACGATGCGCCCGACACCCACCCGAAAGTGGTGGAACTGCGCGAGTTGTGCGCCTGGAGCGAAGCCATGGTGTGGAGCTCACCCGAGCGGCACGGCGCGATGACCGGCATCATGAAAACGCAAATCGATTGGATACCTTTGGCTCTCGGCGCGGTACGCCCGACACAAGGCAAAACGCTGGCTGTCATGCAAGTAAGCGGCGGCTCACAATCCTTCAACGCCGTCAACCAAATGCGCGTGCTCGGTCGCTGGATGCGCATGATCACCATCCCCAACCAATCGTCGGTGGCCATGGCCTACAAAGAGTTTGAGGATGATGGCCGCATGAAGCCTTCCGCTTATTACGACCGCGTGGTGGATGTGATGGAAGAACTGGTGAAGTTCACTTTGCTGACGCGCTCGGTATCTGACTATCTGGTGAACCGGTACAGCGAACGCAAGGAAGCGCAGCCGCTGGACCCCAAAGTGCTTTGAACAGCTAGGACGACACAGGCACCAAGAAGGTGCCTTTTGTAGCTGTCAGCACTGTTTTGAGTCCCATTTCTCGCAAGCGTTGTCCGGTTTGACCTCGGGGAAATGCGACATCAGTTTGAATTTGCGTGCAATTTCAGAGGCCTTGAAGTAATCAAAACCGCAGCGCAAACCCGTCTTGGCCGATGGCGAAGGCATGAGGTACTTGCAGGTCTGGCACAGCGGCGGCGGCGGGATATGCACGGTGTCTTTCTGGTTTTTACAAGTACATCAGCAATAGCTGTGCCACCTGTTGGGCCGCTATACCCAAACTGTCAGCGACAAAACCTCCCAAACAGCCCGCAAAACTGGGGGTTGACACCTTTATTTCGTGCAATAATGGAATTTAAATCCATTTTTACACGAATTTTAATTTCCCTGACTGTGAAACCCTACCCCCGCGAACTCAGCCAAGACTTGTTGCAACGCCTGGCACACAGCCCGGCCGTCGCCTTGCTGGGGCCGCGCCAGGTGGGCAAAACCTCGCTCGCCTTGGAGATCAGCCAAACCATGCCCAGTGTGTACTTGGATTTAGAGGCTGAAGACGACTTGTCCAAGCTGTCACAACCCACCTTGTATCTGCGCGATCATGCTGACAAACTGGTCATTCTTGACGAAGTTCACCGCGTGCCAAACCTGTTTCCGATTTTGCGCGGCCTGATAGACGAGGCCAGACGTCAGGGTCGGCAACACGCCATGTATTTGCTGCTGGGCTCAGCCAGCATTGACTTGTTGGAACAGTCCGGCGAGACCTTGGCAGGTCGCATTTCATTTCTGGAGTTGACTGGCCTGAACCCGCTTGAAACCGGCGAAGCACAAGCCGATGCGCTTTGGGTGCGCGGAGGTTTTCCGCAAAGTCTTAAGGCCGCAACAGAAGCACAAAGCATGCAATGGCGACAAGATTTCATACGCACTTACCTGGAGCGCGATGTGGCCCAATTTGCCCCACGCATTTCCCCGCAAGTACTGCGCAAACTCTGGGGCATGCTGGCCCACCAGCAAGGCACCCTGGTGAACGTGGCACAGCTTGCCCGCAACTTGGAAATGGATGGCAAAACCGTGGCAAGTTACATCGACTTGCTGACTGATTTATTTCTCTTAAGAAAGCTTCCCGCTTGGAGCTCAAACGCGGGCAAGCGGCTGGTGAAAAGCCCCAAACTGTATTTGCGTGACAGCGGCTTGCTGCACACGCTGCTAGGTATTGCCAACAAAGAGCAGTTGGTTGGACACCCGGTTGTGGGCATGAGCTGGGAAGGCTTTTGCATAGAAAACTTGATGAGCGTGGCCCCCGGCGATACACAAATGCATTTTTACCGCGACAGCTATGGCTTCGAGTTAGATCTGTTGCTGTCCTGGCCGAACGGTGAATCCTGGGCGATTGAAATCAAACGCAGTCTTGCCCCCAAATTGGAGAAAGGCTTTCACAAAGCCTGCGAGCACATCAAGCCCACGCACAAATGGGTGGTTTATGCCGGGCATGACAGCTACCGCTTGCAAGAGGACGTTCAGGCTGTGCCACTGCATGCGCTGATGGGTAAGCTCAAAGAGCGCAAGCTGTTGGCACAAGGTGCCATTTCAGGCAGTTGAACAGTCCGCCGCGAAAGGGTGGACGCATACACCTGAGCCGACTAGGATGAACGCTGGTTAAACCTCTACACCGCTGCTGATGATTGACACCGCTTACTGCCAGTTGATGGCCGACTACAACCAATGGATGAACGACAAGCTGTACCGCGCCTGTGCCTCGCTGCCCGAGCAGGAATTGCACGCCGACAAAGGCGCGTTCTTCAAATCTATTTACCTGACGCTCAACCACATTGCTTATTCGGACTTGGCTTTTCTGTCGCGCTTTACCGGCGAACCGGCGCAAGTGCCACCGATAGGTCAAGACTTGTTCGGCGGGTTTCAAGCACTGAGCGAGCAGCGTCAACTTTTGGATGCAAGGCTGTGTGCCTGGTCAAAAAGTCTGACCGCTGAATGGCTGGCGCAAACACTGACCTATGTGAGCAAGGTGGACGGCAGCCAAAGAACCGCGCCGCATTGGGTGCTGGTCACGCATGTGTTCAACCACCAAATTCATCACCGGGGCCAGTTGACTACTGTGCTGACTCAGCAAGGAATTGATGTGGGTTCTACGGATTTGCCTTTTATGCCGAGGTTTGATGATGAACAATCCGCTTGTCCATAAAGCATATTTAGTTAGGTGAGATCAGTTTGACACTGGGAAAATAGGTTTGATAGCGACGCGTGTCGCGCGTGAGCACAGGTAATCCGCTGACCGCCGCATGCGCGCCGATAAAAAAATCTGCAAGCACATTGGTTTTCACGCCACCGCCCCGGCGGTACTGCACAAACGCCTTGCCCGCCAGAAAAAGCCCAGGCCTCGGAATATCCAGCAAGTCAAGCGTCATGCTGTTGATCACAGCGTCTAAGGCTTCTACCGTGGAAAAAGTCAGCGAGAGTTCGGCGTAAATGACCGGATTGATGCACAGCTGATGGACCTTGGATTGCGCCTGCAATTGGGCAATGGACCAATCGGCCCACTGGGCATCGTTTTGTAAAACATCCACCAGCACATTGGTGTCCACCAGCATCAGTCATCACCTCGCAATAAAGCCATCAATTCATGGGTTCGCCACTTCACATCAGCCTTGCCGCGAGCAGCTTCAAACCGATCGGCCTTGGAAGTTGGAGAAGTACCTGTTCGTTGCAACACCACGTCGCCATCGCGGTTGACTGCAAAGTCCAATTGCGCACCGGGCTTGAGACCCAGCGAATCGCGAATGTGTTTGGGGATGGTGACTTGCCCCTTGAGGGTCATGGTTGTTGACATATTGACTCCAAGTATTACTGATAAATTTACCGTAATACTTATGAGAATACAACAAAATAAAAGTCAAGTAAACAGACACTTATAGCAGTATTAATTAATTATTTAAAAGGAATTTAATGCCATTTAATTGATACCATAAAACTCATTTAATAGCGCTTACATGTCTGTCCCGCACTTCCAACTTGAATCTCTGGCCTACCAGACTGATGCCGTCGATGCGGTGGTCAGGGTGTTTGACGGCACGCCAAAAACCCAAGCACATGAACTCGCTGGCAACCGCTGCCCGCTCACCTGGCAGCAACTGCAAGACAACATAAAGAAGCTGGCACACCGCCACCGCATCAGCGATGAGCGTTTGCATTTGACCGAGCCACAGCAAGGTCAAGCCATCGATATTTGCGTGGAGATGGAAACCGGCACTGGCAAAACATTGGTGTACTTGCGCACGCTCTACCGTTTGCACACCGCGTATGGCTGGAACAAATTCATCATCGTCGTGCCCAGCGTGGCCATACGTGCCGGAGTCATGGGCACCTTGGCCGACTTCGGTTTGCAACTCGCCCAAAGCAGCGGCCTGAACCACCCCATCCCCGCGTTTGAATACGACAGCAGTCGTTTGCAACAACTCAAAACCTTTATCGATAGCCCGCAACCCGCCATCATGGTGATGAACAGCCAAGCCTTTGTCGGACAAGGCCGCATCATCAGCAATGAAGAAAACGAGGCACCGCTAGACGGCCTCACTTGGCTGCAAGCCTTGGCGCGCTGCCGCCCGATGGTGGTGATGGACGAGCCGCAAATAGGCATGGACACCGAAGCTGCCCTGAAAGCCTTTGCCGACATGCGCCCCTTGGCCAAGCTGCGTTACTCGGCCACGCATGCCAGCGGCCAAGCGCGCAACTGCGTGTACCGGCTCACACCTGCACAAGCGTATGAACAAGGCTTGGTGAAAAAAATTGAAGTGCTGACCATTGATGCGCAAAACGCCGCCGGCAGTTTGCAAATGGCATTGGCAGACACACAAGCCGCAGCAGGTCAACTTCCCAAAGCCAAACTCAAACTCTGGTTTCGCAACAAAGAGGGCGAACTGAGCTACAAAAACAGCGGCTGGCTGTCCGCCAAAACCGATGTGGCTCAGGTCACCAAAAACCGGGGCTACGACGGTTGGCGCATTGACCATATTGAAAAGTCGCTAGAGTCAGGCTTGTGGCGCGTGCGCTTTGACAACGGCCAAACACTGTGGCAAGACCAAGCCATGGGCGAAGACAAAGCAGGCTTGTTTCGTTTGCAACTGCATTGGTTGATACACCGGCACTTCGAGAAAAAAGCGCGGCTGGCACCGCTGGGCATCAAATGCCTGTCGCTGGTGTTCATTGACAAAGTGGCGAACTATTTGGCCACTGCGCCGGGCGACACACCGCTGATCAAACAGTTGTTTGAAGAGGAATACATCGCCAAACTGCAATCCCTCACCGGTAAGCTGCCTGATGCACACGCAGTGCAAGCGGTTCAAGCCAGCTACTTCGCGCAAACCGGTCAAGGCAATTACACCGACAGCGACAACGCCATGTCGAAAAACAGCGCCATCTACAAACGCATACTGACAGACAAAGCAGGCTTACTCAAGTTGAGCGACCCGGTGGAATTCATCTTCAGCCACAGCGCCTTGGGCGTGGGTTGGGACAACCCGAATGTGTTCAACATCGCCACGCTGAACACGCGCATCAGCCAAGACAAAAAACGCCAGGAACTCGGGCGCGGCTTGCGCATTTGCGTGAATGAAAACGGCCAGCGCGTGTATGACTTGGAAGGCACAGCGCTGGGCGAAGAAATCAATCTGTTGACCGTCGTGCCCAACCAAAGCTACCAAGCCTTTGCCCAAGACTACCAACAGGAAATTGACGAGGCCTATGGCAAAGACAGCAACGCATCAGCACCCTTGCGTGAAAACCATAAAGGAAAATTGAAAAAAAAGCTGCTGCAACGCCGCGACGATTTGTTTGTCACCGAAGCGTTTAAGCAGTTTTGGGACAGCATGGCGCGCACCACCCGCTACACCGTGGCATTTGATGAAGAGCAACTGGTGCAAGAAGTGGTGCCGCAGTTGCGCGACATCCGCATACAAGGCTACAACGCCGACATCACCAGCGTGCGCTTAGGTTTGTTGGAAGACACCGAAGCAGAAAACCCGCAAGTCTCCACCAGTTACATAGGCAGTACACAAGCCCCGCTCAAACCGCGCTTCGCCCCACAGGACTGGGTACAAGCCATAGGCCAAGACAGCCGTCTTTCACAAAAAGCCGTGTGGCGCTTGCTGCAAGAGGCATTGCAAGACGAACATTGCGCCAAACAGTTTGTGCTCAACCCGGTGTTGTTTGTACAAGAGGCCAGCGCCAAGATACGCCGCGCCGAGCGTGAACACATGTTGCGCGGCCTGCACTACAAACCGACCGGCGAGGTGCTGCCCTTGGACACACTCAAAGCGGTGGTGGAAACCGTGAAAGACATTGCCCACACACCGCTGCGCGGTTTGTACGCCGAACAAGCCATAGACAGCGGTCAAGAAAAACAGTTTGCCGAAGCCGCAGACAAAGACTTGCAATTGATGTGTTTGCTGAAACTGCCTGACGGCTACGTCATTCCCACGCCCGTGGGCAACTACACGCCGGACTTTGGCTTGGTGTTTCAGCAAAGCGGCCACCAAGCTATGGAGTTGAACGCGACCCAAGCGGTCAAGCAAAACGCATTTTTTGTAGTGGAAGTCAAAGCCACGCACGAGCTGAGCGACACCAAAGCGCTGACCGATGAAGAGGTGTTGAAGATTGAATGCGCGGCGCGCCACTTTGAAGCGCTGGGTTTTGCCACTCACATACAAGGGCGCACCGTGCATGTGCAACCCAAACATTTATACGCCGCACCGCGCGACAACTACGAGTACTTCAAAAAAGTGGATGTGAACACGGAGTTGCAGGCATGAAAGACAAACACACCTCGGGTTCATCTGAGACGTCGATTGATTCACTCAGCCAAGCCAGCCTGTATGAATCCATCAGAAGCTTGTTGCTGGCCTCCCGCACCCAAGTGCGGCAAACCGTCAACACCGCCATGGTGCAAACCTATTGGCACATAGGCCGCATGATTGTGCAAGACGAGCAAGGCGGCCAAAAGCGCGCGGCTTATGGCAAACAAGTGTTGCCGGAGTTGGCAAAGCGACTGACTCAGGAATTTGGCGCGGGCTTTGACGTAAGCAATTTGCGCAATATGCGTCAATTTTTCCAGTATTTCCTGATTCGCGACGCACTGAGTCTTGAATTGACGTGGACGCACTACCGAAGCCTGATCCGCATCGAAAACCCCCAAGCCCGTGAGTGGTACGCCAAAGAAGCCGCCCAACAAGGCTGGAGCGTGCGGGCGCTGGACATACACAAGGCGCAAACATGAACACAAGCAACCCCATGAAGTCCCTGCAAACCCCGGACTTGCTACAAGAGCAGTTGACGCGGCTCAAGGCCGAGTTCCCCGACTTGTTCACCAACGAGGGAAGGCTGAACCCGGCAGAATTGCTGCGCTTGACTGGCGAAATGCAGCGCGACCATTTTGATTTCAGCTGGTCGGGCAAAGCCGCCGCCAAACGCAAAGCGTTTTCGCCGACCACCGCCGCATTGCGCTATGACGCAGCGCGCAGCGTGCAGCCTGACAAAGCGGGCGGCAACTGCATCATTGAAGGCGAAAACCTGGAAGTGCTGAAACTGCTGCTATGCGCCTACCGGGGCCAAGTGAAATGCATTTACATAGACCCGCCCTACAACACCGGCAACGACTTTGTTTACAAAGACAGCTTTGCCGAGGGCACCAGCGCCTATTGGGAACAAACCGGCGTCACGCAAGACGGCGTGAAGATGAGCACCAACACCCGCGCCGACGGACGGTTTCACAGCAACTGGCTGAACATGATTTACCCACGCCTGTTGGTGGCGCGCCAACTGCTGCGCGAAGACGGTGTGATTTTTGTGTCCATCGACGACAACGAAGTGACGCACTTGCGGAAGGTGATGGATGAGGTGTTTGGGGAAGAAAACTTCATTGCACAGATCTGCCATAAAGCAAGAGCTTCTGTATCAAACGACAAAATTATTTCATCTAACCATAACCATATTCTTTTCTATGCCCGAGAAAAAAATGTAATTGAAAAGATGCGATCTATGTTTGGAATTGAGCCCGACCTTTCAGGATACACATTGCAAGATGAAAAAGGTGACTTCAAGCTTGTGCCAGTAGATGGCCCTGGGGGTGCAACTAAAGGAAATCCTCATTACACCTTCTTAGAAGTGACTGGATATTTTCGATTTTCAAAGGAAACGATGAATGCAAAATTTGAAGAAGGATTGATCGTTAAAAAAGGAAACTCGCTTTATCAAAAAATATATAAACACGTTGCGGAGAAAACGCGTCGTACGGTAACTACATGGTGGGACGAAGGATTTTTAACTTCATCTGCATCAGGTGAATTGGTAAAAATGATTGGCGCCGATATATTTGATCACCCGAAAAATGTTCGTTTAGTAAAGCAAATAATTTCACTTTGGTGCAATAAAAAAAATGATCTGATACTTGATTTTTTTATTGGGTCAGGAACCACAGCGCAAGCAGTTCTTGAGTTAAATAAAGCTGATGAAATAACGCGCCAATTTATAGGCGTTCAAATTCCTGAAGCAACAGAAACAAATAGCGAAGCCTACAAAAGCGGCTTCAAAAAAATCAGCGCCATCACCATCGAACGCGTCAAGCGTGTCATTCAAGGCTATGGCGACAACCCGCAACCCATAGACGCGGGTTTCAAAGTGTTCACGCTAGAGAAAAGCGCATTCCCCCGCGCCGACTTCGCGCCCGACCCCGACGCCAGCGCCGAGCAAAACCTGCAAGCCCTCAAAGCATTCATCGCCCAAAAAGAGACCAACCTGTTCAGCCGGCTAGACCCGCAAGCCGTGCGCGACGAAGTGCTGCTCAAGTGCGGCTTTCAGCTCGATGTGCAACTCACGCCCATCGCCGAAGTCACCGCCAACCAGCTCTACCGCGTCACCGACCAGCAAACCCCGCCCCGCCTAGCCATCGTCTGCTTCGATACCAATTTAGCCACCACCACCTTGGAATGGCTACGCCAACAAAAAGGCCACCGTGTCATCGTCCTCGAGGCCGCGCTAGACACGACAGCGAAATGGAATTTGCATCACCAGCTGGGTGATGACTTGACTGTTTTTTAAAAATAAATTGCTTGAACGAATACCTGGAAATTAAAGGAGCAAAGACAAATGAAGATTAAATCAGTTGCAATAAAGAATTTCCGTGCATTACAAGATGTGAGTGTACAGTTTGATTCTGTTACAACATTTATTGGACCAAATGGCGTTGGTAAATCATCTGTACTTCTTGCACTCGATTGGTTTTTTAATGGAAAACCTAATTCGCTTTCAGATGCCGATTGTTCGCTTGGTCAAACAGATCAGCGAATTGAGGTCAGAGTAACATTTTCTGATTTGACAAAAAGGGATAGAAATGAGCTTGGTAAGTATGCTCCCGATGACGTAACTGTTTTTACTGCTTGGAAAACTAGATTACCCGATGGAACTGAAACGCTTTCAGCTAATGCAAAAAGTTTTTCCAAGTTTAATGAAATCAAAAAATCTACAAATGCAACAAATAAAAAAGAACTTTATGCAGCCCTAAGGTCCGATCAACCGGAATTAGAACTTCCCGCAGCAACAACTGGTACTGCTGTAGATGAAGCAATGCGCTTATGGGAAGCAGAGCACATAGATCATTTAGAAGAAGCGCCAGAGATACTCGTCACTAATTTTTTTGGTTTTAATAGTGGTGGAAAAATGAGCGGTTTATTTGATTTTGTGCTTGTAAGCGCGGATTTACGTGCAAGCGAAGAATCAATAGATGGCAAGTCAAGCATCATTGGAAAAATATTAGAGAGAACAATTGACAGGAGCATTGCTGATGAAGAGATTGATGCAATAGTTCAAGATTCAAGATTACAGCAACAAAGAATTTATAAAGAAAAATTTCAAGATTCATTAAATGAAATCAATCGGAATATAAACACCATTGTTAATTCATATGCGCCTGGTCGTTCCATAAAAGTTACTCCAGCAGACGTAATACTAAAGCCTCCTCGCACTACATTTGAGGTTACCGTACTTGATGGCAAATCTGAAACCTCTGTTGATCGTCAAGGCCATGGCTTTCAGCGAACACTATTGATTTCTGCACTTCAGCAACTCGCTCAAACATCGACTAGTAATGAAAATGGAGTTATATGCTTGGCAATTGAAGAACCCGAACTTTATCAGCATCCAATTCAAGCGCAAGCTTTTGCAAAAATATTGCGAACATTGGCTAATTCTGAAGCACAAAATATGCAAGTTATGTACGCAACGCATAGCCCATACTTTTTAGAAGCACGTTATTTCCACCAAATCCGCAGACTGACAAGATCTCCGGAGTCAAATGCTGAAGTATCAATTCATTTCACAACACTTGATGATGTAAAAAATAAACTTAGTGAGATAGTAAAGGCATCTACTATTGAAAAGCAAATTGATGGAATAATTACTAACAATCTAGCCATTGCAATGTTTTCTAATCGAGCTGTAATTGTTGAAGGTACGACCGACGCGGCTATTTTATCTGGTGCTTCCGATAATGAAAGTTTAGGGAAAATTGAAGCATTAGGTGTAGCAGTTGTACCCATCGGAAGTAAAACCGCGGTTCCTACTGCGCATGCTGTTCTGTCACTTTTTGGTATCCCTGCTTATGCATTAGTAGATGCCGATTCAGATTTTAAAAACAGAAATTTAAATAAAACTCCTGAAAAATTAGAGGATGAAAAGAAAAGTCACATATCAGCAAATCGCGCTATTCTTAAATATTTTGGCGTGCCCGAGGTGGATTTTCCGAAACAATGTGCGACAAAAGACTTTGCTTTTTTTGGCGATTGTCTTGAAACCTTTATTATAGAAAATTGGCCGGAATGGGAAACTGCCCGTAGTGACTTAGAAAAAGAATTAAATTCAGCTTTATTTAAAAATCAAAATTTATATAGATTAGTTACTGCTAATACGAAAGGCAATATCCCGGATTTTTTAAAAGACATCCTAAAGCTAGCGCGAGGCGAAAGTATTGCGCCATGACTAAACAACCCTCCCGCTCCTCCGCCCTCATCGCAGCTATGCACTTCGCAGCACTCAGCGCAATGAATGCAGCGCCAAACGGGCAGTTAAAGAAAAACGACATTTCACAAGCAATAAAAGAAAACGTAGATTTAGATGAATGGGCGCTTGAGCTTTACGACAACGGCAGCGAGCGCTGGCGATCTATTTTTTCGCTGGCTTCAGTCGAATTGGTCAAAGGTGGTTACGTCACCAAAGCAAGCGGTACATGGACCATCACCGACGAAGGCCGCGCTGTCGTTAACGCACCTTACGACGGCCAGGCATTTATTGCCGAGCTATACAAACGTTACCAAGCTTGGAAGAACAGCCAGCTATCTGCCGAGACCAACCAAGCCACCTTGTCTAAGCCTGAAGACGAGGACGAAGTTGCGCCCGAGCCGCCTGATGTGCGTATGTCCGCGATTCAAAATGAATCCAATGAAGCCTTGTCTGCCGAGTTGCTGGAAACCATCAAGGCAGCGCCAGCAGTGAATTTCGAGAGATTGGTGGTCAACCTCTTGATGAAGATGGGCTACGGCGGCAACCGGGCTAACGCCGGTAAGGTGACGCAGGCCAGCGGCGACAACGGCATTGACGGCATCATCAACGAAGACCCGCTCGGCTTAGACACCATTTACTTGCAAGCCAAGCGCTGGCAAGAACCGGTAGGCGAAGCACCTGTGCGCGACTTCATCGGCGCACTCGACATCAAGGGCGTGAAGAAAGGCGTTTTTCTCACCACCAGCCACTTCACAAAACCCGCATGGGAAGCGGTCACAAGCATCAAGTCCGACAAAAAAGTCATCCTCATCGAAGGTGCCCGCCTCGCCGCATTGATGATCGAACACAACTTGGGCGTATCCACTGCCCAAACCTTTGCCTTGAAGCGATTGGACACAGACTTTTTCGAAGAAGACTGATGACAAGAATGCAATTGATATCTAAAATTTAAAACAACACACCCGCCACACGTCTTGGTTTCGGCCAAGGTTCTGCTTCAAGGCAGACGTGCAAAAGGCGGGTTTTCTTTTGTAAATTATTTTCAGCACGCAACCCACTCAAACCTGCACACTCCCATCCGCATTCAATAACTTATAAGCAGCCGGAGACTCCTCGAGCGCATTCGTCATTCGGATGGTTGCAATCAGCGCATCCAAGTTGGCGTAATCCAATTGGCTGCTCCACCTCGCCATATTCACCAGGCTTTTGACGAACCCACCGGGCGCGTTGCTTCGGGTCAGTGCACGCGCGCAGTCCACATATTGCGGGTGGTACAGCGTGGGGATGATGATGCGGGCCAGCCCCGTGCGGGTCAGTTCTGCATTCATCACCAAGCGCGAGAGGCGACCGTTGCCATCGTCAAACGGATGCACTTCAGACACCAAAAATGCGTAGTACACCGCCCGGGCAAATCCCTCCGGCACCGACAAAGCCAGCCGCGAACCTTCACTGAGTGTGCCGCGCACAAACGCGGGCTCGACAAACTTTGTGGTCCCGGCGTAGTTGACCTCTAGCTTGGGTTTGCCGGGGTTGGCTTCGGGGCGCATCCTCAGCATTTCGGCGTGCCAGCGTTCCAAGCCTTCTAAAAACTCAGGGCCTGCCACCGGCGGGCTGTCCCTGTACGGCGAGGTGATGGCCAAGCGAAACACGCCCAGTATGTCGTGCGAATCTTTAGGGCGGTTCACCACGATGGCGTTGTTCATCACAATGTCTATGGCCTGTTCAATATTGAATTTCGTGCCTTCCACGTAGTTGGAGAAATACGATTCCATCAACGCAAAGTGCTGGCGTGCAAGACCGCTCAGTGTCGATTCGATTCTGGGCATGGGCTGTGTGCGCAAATGCGCTGCCAGCGCTTCGAAGCGGTACATGCGCTCGCTGTCTATGGGCGCACCGGTGGCCACAGCCATGCCTTCTTTGGTGCGAAGTTCGCCCTTTGCGTAGGTGCCCAAAAGCGCGCCAACCATGGTGCGCAATTGGGTCAGCGCTTTTTCTGCGCCCAGTGCCTGCGCCAGCGCTGCCGCTTGGTCGCGTATGTCGTTCAACGCTTTTTCGCCTGACGCATTCAACACCGCGACCAGCAAACTTTCCACATCCTCTTTGGGTGCGCGCAAGTCTCCTTGCCTGCCGATGTTCTCCAACAAAAACCTCGGGCGACTGGCGTAATACAGCCCGCTTGTCCCAATAGCCAAGTCGCCAGGCAGTGGCCCAGGGCCACGCACTATTCGAACAAGCAGGCCGGGCAGTTGCACTTTTTTGTTGAACACGGTCGGGTGCGAAAGCGTGAGCTGTCCCGTGGACAGCAAGCCTCCATGCATGGCGCTGACATGGGACACCACCCCGCCAGGGGCAAGCATCCCCGCCACGCGTTGCCAATGGCGGCGCACCAACGCAGCGCGTTCATCGTCAGCCAGTTTGGGCGCGTAAACGCCTTTGCAGATGCGCACCAGGCTGTCTTTGGCTACTTGGCGTTGTGCGGCACGTGCTTGGGCGGGCGGCAGGTCCACGGCAAAGATCAGCTCTGCGGCGGGCGGCGTAGGGCGATGGTTTGTTATTTGCACAGCGTGGCTTTCACTAAAAAGTTGCTCTGGCTTGTCGTTTATTAACTAAGAAAACATTAAATTTGTCGTTTATTCACTTAGATAATATCCCGAGAATGCATTTTTATTCATGCGTTTTCACAGAAAATCACTTAGAAACCGGTGACTGAGTGCTTGATTTGTCGTTTTCCAGCTAAGAAGATAGCTATTTTGTCGTTTTCTGGCTAAATAAATAAATCTAGCGCGGCTTTAGCCTGAGTAAAAACCCAATTAAGGTATTATCCAACCCATTATGGGTATTCAAACCAATTCCAACGAATCCGTCTCTCTGGCCGACGCCTTGTTCCCCAAAGTGCGCCAGCGGGTGCTGTCCGTCTTGTTTGGCGCGCCGGACCGCAGCTTTTACGCCAACGAGGTGATTGCACTGGCGCAATCGGGCACGGGCGCGGTGCAGCGCGAGTTGGCGGATTTGTCTGCGGCAGGCTTGCTGAACGTGACCAAGCAAGGCAATCAAAAACATTACCAAGCCAACGCCAACGCGCCGGTGTTTGCCGAGTTGCGTTCGCTGGTGCTCAAAAGCATGGGCTTGGCCGATGTGTTGTTCAAAGCCTTGATGCCATTGAGCGAACAGATCAAGCACGCGTTCATTTACGGCTCGGTTGCGCGCCAGCAAGACACGGCACACAGCGATGTAGACCTGATGGTGATCAGCGACACCTTGGCTTATGGCGAGTTGTTTGGCGCATTGGAAAGCGCTACGCTGTCGCTGGGTCGCAAAGTGAACCCGACGCTTTACACCCAAGCCGATTGGGACAAGCGCTTGCAAAACGACAGCGCTTTCCTTACTCGCGTTTGGGAACAACCCAAAATATGGCTGATAGGCAGTGAGGAGGAAGACCATGCCAACGTCGCTTGAAAATCTCTGCGGGCCGGGAAAGCCACTGAAGGCAGAAGCGGCTGATGCGAATGAAATCGCCGGACTGTTGCGCACCGGTGAAGCTAGGTTGAAAGATGCACAAAACACTTCTCTGGCCTTGGAAAGCCGATTCGATTTGGCCTACAACGCCGCGCATGCGCTTTGCCTGGCCGCATTGCGACGCAAAAGCTATCGGGCGGCTAATCGCTATATCGTGTTTCAGGTCTTACCGCATACTTTGGGTTTGGGTCCTGAAGTGTGGCGTGTGCTGGACAAATGCCACAACACCCGAAATTTAGGCGAATACGAAGGCTTGCTTGATGTGGATGAGCGCTTGGTCGCTGATTTGATCAGCGCGACCGAGGCTGTCTTGAGTGCAATTCAACAATAAGTTCATCAGCGGTTTTGGGTTGTGGTTTGTGGAGTTTTATCCCTGTTGGTTTGGTTCCATGAGATTTCTTATGCGCAATGGCCTCTTTCAAGCCTTGCTTGATACTGTCAAATGCTTTTGTCATTTCAGTTCCGCTGCTTGATTTATTCATTCATCGAAATCTTAATAAACAGACAAAATAAAAACAATCACATCCAAAGCGTAGACTCCCCTCTCCCCCACTTTTCCCGCACTTTCATGAACCGCCCCATCCTTGCCGCCGACCACATACACCCCGCCATCCGCGACACCATCGCCCAGCACCAGCAAGACATCGTCACTGAAGTGCAACAAGCGGTGCAGCAACACGCGGTGGTGGTGGTTGGCATGGCGCAAAACCCCATGGTCACCAAAGCGCGCAAAGCCTTGGCCGAGGCAGGCTTTGAGGTGCATTACATGGAATACGGCAGCTACTTAAGCCAATGGCGGCGTCGCAATGCATTGAAGATGTGGACCGGCTGGCCCACGTTTCCCATGGTGTTTATCAACCAAGTGTTGGTGGGTGGAGCCAAAGATGTGAAAGCCCTGATCGCCTCGGGTGAATTGAAGAAACCCGCTTGACGCTTAAGATGGGCTGAATGTCTTTGAACTCTCTCTCGGCCCGTTACGCCGCTGTACGTCAACACACTCTGAAACTCGCTGCGCCACTCAGCGCCGAGGACCAGTGTGTGCAGTCCATGCCGGACACCAGCCCGACCAAATGGCATTTGGCACACACCAGTTGGTTTTTTGAAAACGTGGTGCTGCTGCCTCACTTGCCCGGCTACCAGGTGTTTGATGAGGCCTTCGCCTACCTGTTCAACTCTTATTACGAAGCGCTGGGGCCGCGCCACCCGCGCCCGCATCGCGGCTTGTTGACTCGCCCGGCGCTCTCGCAAGTGTTGGCGTTTCGCGAACACGTGAACGCTGCCATGCAGCAACTGCTTTTGAATGAAAGCAAACTGTCCGGTGAAGCATTAGCCTTGATCGAACTCGGCCTGAACCACGAACAACAACACCAGGAATTGCTGCTTACCGATGCATTGCATTTGCTGTCTTGCAACCCGCTGCTGCCCGCTTATGACGCTCACTTCAAACACGCCAGCGCCAGTCATGCCGATTTGCAATGGCTGAGCTTTGACGAAGGCTTGCGCACATTGGGCCGAGCCGTTGATGAAACAGGTTTTGCGTTTGACAACGAAAGCCCGGCGCACCAACGTTTTGTGCAGAGCTTTCAAATCGCCAACCGTTTGGTGAACTGCGGCGAGTATTTGGCGTTCATTCAAGACGGCGGTTACGACAACGCCGACTTGTGGCTATCTGAAGGCCGCGCACACGTGCTGCAAAACGATTGGCAATGTCCGCTGTATTGGCTGGCCCCCAACGACCCGCGTGCACCCTCAGACCAATGGCAGGTGTTCGGCTTGAACGGTGTGCAAGCACTCGACCCGCAAGCGCCAGTAGCCAACCTGAGTTTTTACGAAGCGTCTGCCTTCGCTCAATGGGCGGGTGCGCGTTTGCCTACCGAATTCGAATGGGAAGTGGCCAGCCACCACGCAGACATGCACGACATGCACGCGCAAGTCTGGCAATGGACGCGATCCGCTTACGAGCCCTACCCGGGTTTTGTCCCGGCCAGCGGCGCGGTACGCGAGTACAACGGCAAATTCATGGTCGGCCAGCAAGTGTTGCGCGGCAGCAGTCTGGCCACTTCACCGCAACACAGCCGCGATACCTATCGCAATTTTTTCCCTGCACATGTGCGCTGGCAGTTCAGCGGTTTGCGCCTTGCCAAAGATTGATAAACACTTTTCCACATGACTGCCCCAGATACTGAACGCCTGCACTTCATGCAGGACATGCAAGCGGCTTTGTCGCAGACGCCCAAAAGCATTTCGCCGAAATATTTTTACGATCAGGCAGGCTCTGTGCTGTTTGACCGCATTTGCGAATTGCCCGAGTACTACCCCACGCGCACCGAGTTGTCTATTTTGCAAACGCACGCCGCCGACATGGCGCAACACATGGGCGAACACGCCGACATCATCGAGTTTGGCGCTGGTTCTCTGCAAAAAATACGCTTGCTGTTGAACGCCGCTACCCAGCCCGCGCGCTTTGTGCCCATGGATATTTCAGGCGCGCATTTGCAAACAGCCAGTGCATTGCTGAAAAAAGAATTCCCCGCTTTGCAAATACAACCGCTGGTGGCCGACTACACCAGTGACTGGCAATTGCCACCCGCATTGCAGGGTACGGGCAAACGCGTGGCGTTTTTTCCGGGCTCGACGATTGGCAATTTTTCTCCCGCACAAGCGCACACATTTTTTCAAAATTGCGCGCAACACTTGGCAGGCGGCGCCTTGCTGCTCGGTGTGGACCTGATCAAATCGCCCGATGTTTTGCACGCGGCCTACAACGACGCGCAAGGTGTGACCGCTGCCTTCAACCTCAATTTGCTGGCACGCGCCAACCGCGAACTCGGCAGCGACTTTGACCTCAGCCAATTCGCCCACAGCGCTTTTTACAACGCGCCAATGCAACGCATTGAAATGCATTTGCTCAGCTTGAAAGCGCAAACCGTGCATTTGAACGGCCAGGCTTATGCTTTCCATGAAGGCGAAACTCTGCACACCGAGTATTCGCACAAGTTCACCATCGCCGGTGTGCAACAGGCTGCACAATCGGCAGGCTTGCAAGCCGGTCCGGTCTGGACCGATGCACAACATCTCTTCGGCCTGCTCTGGCTGAACATTCCCCAAACACAGGAGACCTCAACATGAGAGCCATTTGGAACGACACCGTGGTTGCCGAAAGCAACGACACCGTTTTGGTAGAAGGCAACCATTACTTTCCCGCAGAGGCTTTGAACAAAGACTTTGTTTCGCCCAGCAACCACAAAACCATGTGCGCATGGAAAGGCCAGGCCAGTTATTTGTCGCTGTTGGTCAATGGCGAATTGAACAACGATGCGGTTTGGTACTACGCCGATCCAAAACCGCAAGCCGAAGAAATCCGTGGCCGTGTCGCATTTTGGAAAGGCGTCAAGGTCACCGAATAAGTCACCTTCTTGACAGCCCACTAATTATTTAAGTTGTTCACCTAGGGTATACCCCCAAAGCGCTGTTTCAAGCCTGTTTATCTCGGCCACAATGTCAGCTTTCGCTTGATAGATAGTGGCTTTTATGAATTTGGATCTGGTGCTGCTGGCCGTGGCCGACGGCGTTTCTTATGCCGGGCTGTTGTTCATGGTCTCGCTGGGACTGACGCTGGTCTTTGGTGTCATGGGCATCGTCAACGTGGCGCACGGTGCGCTCTACGCTTTTGGCGGCTACGCCGCCTCGACATTCACCTTGCTGGTCATGCCGCAAAACCCATCAACGGCAGCCTTGCTGCTGATATTGCCATTGGCCGCTGTGCTCGTCGGTGTGGTGCTGGGGACGGCCATAGAAGCCGGTTTGCTGCGCCGCATTCAAGGGCGCGATCCAGTGCAACAACTGCTGATGACCTTCGCCGGTTTCATGGTGCTGGAAGATGTGCAGCGCCTGGTCTGGGGCACCCAGCCTTACTCTGCGCCTGAAGTCATTTCACGTTTGGGCACGGTGAGTTTTTTCAATGTCACCTACACCACCTACCAACTGATTCTGATTCCTGCCATGGCTTTGATCAGCTATGCCGGTCTGATGTTTTTTCTGCGCTTCACTTCGGCGGGTCGCCAGGTGGTGGCGGTCACACACCACCGCGAAATGGCCACTGCCTTGGGCATCAACGCCAAACGCGTGGGCTGGCTGACTTTTGTACTCGGCGCATCGCTGGGCGCCTTGGGTGGTGCCATGGCCGCACCAACCACGTCGATGGTGCCGGGCGCGGGTGCGGACATGATTGTGTTGTCCTTTTCCGTGGTGGCCACCGCCGGCATGGGGCAAATCACCGGCGCGCTGCTGGCCTCTTTGATGATCGGTTTGACTCGCGCCGCAGCGGTGTACATGGCCCCCGAATGGGAAGTGGCTGTGCCTTATCTGATCATGGTGCTGGTCTTGCTCGTCCGCCCGGACGGCTTGTTCACCGTCGCTCAAGCGCGCAGGATTTGACATGATCAACATCATCGGATTCATAGGGGCCGCACTGTGCCTGTTGCTGGGCTGGCAATTCCCCTGGAGCAAAACCCCGCTCATCATGGGCCTGTGTTATGGGCTGGCCAGCTTGGGCGTATCGATCATGATGCGCGCCGGGCAAGTCTCTTTTGGTCACGCTTTGTATGCGGCCATTGGCGCTTATACCGTGGCTTTCATGGCGCGTGCCTACCCCGGGCTTGATGGCATGTGGATGTTGGCGGGTGCAGTGCTGGTCAGCGGCGTGGCCGGTGGCTTGGTCGGCGTGTTTGTGGTGCGCTACCGGGGCATCTTTTTCGGCATGCTGAATCTGGCGCTGAGCATGGTGGTCTACGCCATGCTGGGCAAGATGTACGACATCTCCGGCGGCACCGACGGTTTGCGTCTGGACCGCCCCGGCCTGATGGGCAGCGCTTTAGAGCGTGCCGACTTCGAAACCGCATTGCTGCTGCTGGTAGTGGTGTCTGCTGTGGCCATGGTCTGGTTGGTGCAACGCTATTTCAAATCTGCTGCCGGTGAAGCGCTCTCAGGCATCAAGTCGAACGAAACCCGGTTGGAATACCTGGGGCTGTCGGCGCGCCTCATCATGTGGCAGGCCTATGTGTTCTCAGCCTTGCTGGTCGGTTTGTCAGGCGGTTTATTCGCCTTGGTGCAAGGTCTGGTGACACCGGACATAGGTGCCTGGTTTCGTTCTGGTGAGTATGTGTTTATCGCCGTGTTGGGCGGTTCGGGCCATGCCATGGGCGCGTTTCTGGGCGCGTTGGTGTTTGAAGTCGTCAAGCTGTTTGCCGCTGCGTATATGACCGGCATCTGGCAAATGCTGCTGGGCTTCACTTTGATATTTGTGATCATCCTTGCACCGGACGGCATCGTCGGCCTGCTGCGCAAACGCCGCGCCCTTGACGCAGGAGAACAAGCATGAGTGCCTTGCTCAGCACACGGGGTTTGTACCTCAGCTTTGGCGGCGTGGTAGCCGCCGACAACATTGATTTCGATTTGCAACGCGGCGAAAGCCTGGCCGTCATCGGCCAAAACGGCGCGGGCAAAACCACTTTCATCAATATTTGCACCGGGTTTTTAAAACCCGAGCGCGGTCAGGTCTTGTTCAACGGGCAAGACGTGACCTCTAGCGAACCGCGCCAACTGGTGCATCTGGGCATGGCGCGTTCATTTCAATTGCCGCAATTGTTTTTGGACCACACGGTACGCCAATGCTTGGAAATCGCTGCGGCCGGCCGCGGCGGCCGCTTGGCCTGGTTCACGGCGCTGTCTGACGCGGTGGACGCGCGAGAAGTTGACGATACCTTGGCGCTGGTGGGTTTGCGCGAGCGCGCCGATGTACCGGCCATGGCCTTGCCCGAAGGCCAGCGCAAACTGCTGGACGTGGCCATGGCTTTGATGCTCAAGCCGCAACTGATGATCATGGACGAACCGACCAGCGGCGTCGGCTCTGACAGCAAAATGCAATTGATGGACACAGTGATGCAAGCGCTGGCCGAGCGTCAGGTGACGAGTTGGTTTGTCGAACACGACATAGACATCGTGAAACGCTACGCCACACGTGTCGCCGCTTGGATAGGTGGTCGCGTGGCCGCCGACGGCACACCCGACGATGTATTGAACCAGCCGCAGGTACGGCAGGAAATTCTGGGGACACGCTGATGCTGCTGATTGATCAACTCTCGGTCGAACTCGCAGGCGTGCAAGTGCTGCGCCGCATACATGCGCATGTACTCACGGGCAGCACGGTAGCGGTGATCGGCCGCAACGGCGCAGGCAAGACCACGTTGCTGCGCAGCATCATGGGTCTGGTGCAGGCCAGCGGCGGCAGCATTCTGTTTGATAAAACCGAATTGCTCGAGCAAGCGGCACACCGCCGTTCATCTCTGGGCATAGGCTATGCACCCGAAGACCGCATCATTTTTCCGACCTTGTCGGTATTGCAAAACCTGCGCTTGCCGGCCGAGGTACTGGGCTTGTCTGCCGCTGACCTGGACCTGCGTTTGCAATCGGTACTGGAAGTCGTACCGCAACTTGAACCCATGCTGGCGCGATCAGGCGCGGCGCTCTCCGGCGGTCAGGGCAAGATGGTGGCACTGGGCAGGGCTTTGATGGCAGGTTCGCGGCTGGTGCTGCTGGACGAGCCGCTGCAAGGTCTGGCGCCGGTACTGGCCGAACAGTATGTGCAATCCATAGGCCGTTTGCGCCGCTTGCGCCCTGAGCTCAGTGTGGTGATCACCGAATCCAACGCCGGATTGCTGACCGGCATGCCCGACCAAACCTGGTCGCTGGAGCGCGGCTCGCTCAGCCTCGAACAACACACCACCTCTTAAACTTTTTTTCCCGGAGAACACCTTATGGCACACATGATCATCGGCGGCAAAACCTGTCAGGCCGTCAGCGGCGAAACATTGGAAGTACGCTCACCAGTCGACGGCCAGGTGTTCGAACACATTCCTCGCGGCCAAGCGGCTGACATCGATTTGGCCGTACGCGCAGCACGTGCTGCACTGTCCAGCGATTGGGGCAAACTCAACGCCAGCGAACGCGGCCGCTTGATGCTGAAACTCAGCCATCTGGTGACCGAACACGGCGAAGAACTGGCGCTGCTGGAAGCGCGTGACACCGGCAAGCCTATGACCACCGCGCGCAACGACATGATCGTGCTGGCGCGTTATTTCGAGTTTTACGGCGGCGCAGCCGACAAAGTGCACGGCGAAGTGATTCCGTTTTTGAACGGCTACCAAGTCAACCTGTTGCGCGAACCGCTGGGCGTAACCGCGCACATCATTCCGTGGAACTACCCGGCACAAATGATGGGCCGCAGCATCGCGCCTGCGCTGGCCATGGGTAACGCCGTGGTGGTCAAACCCGCCGAAGACGCTTGCATGAGTTGTTTGCGCATCGCCGAACTGGCACTTGAAGCAGGCTTTCCCGCAGGCGCTTTGAACATCGTCAGCGGCTTGGGCGAAGAAGCCGGTGCGGCCTTGTCCAATCACCCGGACATCAACTTCATCAGCTTCACCGGTTCCAACGAAGTCGGCGTGCTGGTGCAACAAGCCGCTGCGCGTCACGCGGTCAAATGCACGTTGGAGCTGGGCGGCAAATCGCCGCATGTGGTGTTTGAGGACGCCAACCTCGAACTCGCAGCAACTACTGTCGTGCGCGGCATCATTCAAAACACCGGCCAGACCTGTACCGCAGGCAGCCGCCTGCTGGTGCAGCAATCCATCTACGATAAATTCGTCGCGCTGGTCGCTGAAAAATTCAAACAAGTGCGGGTCGGCACCCCCGAGATGAACCTGGACTGCGGCCCGGTAGTCAACCCTACCCAGCAAAAACGGGTGAACCGTTTCATTGAACAAGCCAAAGCAGCTGGACTGCCGGTGCTGGCCCAAGGCAGCATAGCGCCCGGTGTTCCTGCTGAAGGTTATTACGTCATGCCAACCTTCTTCGGCAATGTGCCGGCTGACAACGCGCTGGCGCAAGAGGAAGTGTTCGGTCCGGTGCTGGCCGCTATGCCGTTCACCGACGAAGCCCACGGCATTGCCTTGGCCAACGGCACCGACTACGGTTTGCTGGCTGCGGTGTGGACCGAAAACGGCGGCCGGCAGCAACGCGTGGCCAAGGCATTGAAATGCGGCCAAGTGTTCATCAATTCATTCGGCGCGGGCGGCGGTGTAGAGCTGCCCTTCGGCGGTAACAAACGCAGCGGCCACGGTCGCGAAAAAGGTTTTCTGGCGCTGGAAGAAATGAGCTGCACCAAAACCGTCGTCCATTTCCACGGCTAATCCCTTGACTCTTTTGAAAGCAACCACCATGACACAACTCAAAAACAAAATTGCCATCGTCACCGGCGCAGGCGGCGGTTTCGGCGAAGGCATTGCACAGGCTTATGTGAACGAAGGCGCGCGCGTCATCGTCGCTGATATCAACGGCGACGCCGCCAAGCGCGTAGCCGCCGCACTCGGCGCCCACGCCAGCCCATTCACCTGCGATGTCACCAAAGCCGACCAGGTGCAAGCCATGGTGGCGCATTGCGTAGCCACTTTCGGCATTCCCGATATTGTGGTGAACAACGCCGGTACCACGCACAAAAACAGCCCCATGCTTGATGTCAACGAAGCCATGTTCGACAAAGTGTTTGCAGTCAACGTGAAATCCATCTTTCACATGACTCACGCTGTGCTGCCGCTGATGCGCCAAAATAAACACGGAGTGATTCTCAACATCGGTTCCACCGCCGGCATACGTCCGCGCCCGGGACTCAGTTGGTACAACGCCTCCAAAGGCGCGGTCAACGTGCTGTCCAAGTCCATGGCCGTCGAGCTCGGCCCGGAAAATATCCGCGTCAATGCGGTCTGCCCGGTCATGGGCGTCACCGGTTTGTTCGAGGACTTCATGGGTTTACCTGATACGCCTGCCAACCGCGCCAAATTTGTATCCACCATCCCCATGGGTCGTTTTTCACAACCCAGCGATATCGCCGCCGCTTGCGTGTTTTTAGCCAGCGATGCCGCCGAGTTCTTCACCGGCCTTGAAATGCCCGTCGATGGCGGCCGCACCATTTAATTTCATACAGGACACTGCCATGCACACATTCAAACAACTCGCTGCTGCGGCCCTGACGGCTGCTTTGTCATTCGGCGCATCTGCTCAAAGCAAACCTGCCGAATTGAAAATCGGCATCTCTACGTTTTTATCGGGCCCGGCGTCGGTGTTCGGTGTCCCGGCCAAAGCCGCTGCGGAAATCATCATTGACGACATCAACGCCAACGGCGGCATAGGCGGCGTCAAGCTGACCGCCAGCTTCATCGACGAAGGCACCGGCCCGGACAAGATGCTGTCCGAGTACCGCCGCCTGGTGCAAGAGCAAGGTGTGAAAACCATGTTGTCAGCCATCTCCAGCGGTAACTGCAATGTCATCGCACCGGTGGCCGAAGACTTGAAAGTATTGAATGTCGCCTGGGACTGCGGCACCGAAAAATTGTTGGAAGAAAAACGCTACCAGTACGTGCTGCGCACGCAAGGCAATGCGACCACCGAAATGGTGGCCACGGTTTTGTATTTGTTGAAAACCAAACCGAATTTCGAAACCATTGCCGTGGTGAACCAGGACTACGCCTGGGGCCGCGACTCTTGGGAAATTTTCATCAACACCTTGCGTGTGTTCAAGCCGAATGTGAAAGTGGTCGCCGAGATGTTCCCCAAAATGGGCGCCTCCGATTTCTCTACCGAACTCAGCCGCCTGCAAGCCATCAAGCCCGACGTGGTTCTCAACACCTCGTGGGGCGGTGACCTCGACACCTTTGTGCGCCAAGCCTCACAACGCGGTGTGTTCAACCAGAACACCTTGTTTGTGCTGCCTTTGCTGGAAAGCTCAATGGAGCGTTTAGGCGATGCCGTGCCTGCTGGCATCATTGCAGGTGCACGTGGCGACCATTACTTTTTGCACCCCGATACCCGCAACGAACCCAAGCACATGGCTTTTGTCGCTAAGTTCAAAGCCAAAACCAACGCCTATCCGATTTACTCCACCTACCACATGGCCCAAGCCTTGTTCGGTTTGAAAACCGGCTATGAAAACGCCATCAAGGCCAACGGCGGGAAATGGCCGACCACCGAACAAGTGGCAAACGCCATGCGCAAAATGAGCTTCAAAGGCTATGGCCACACCGTGAAGATGCGGGCTGACGGTCAAGGCCTGGAAGACCAGTTGCTGGGTATCACCAAGCGCGTGCCGCAGTTTCCTTTTGCCGTCATGGACAAAATGATGATCGTCCCGGCAGAACTGGTGACTACGCCTGTGGATCAGAAATCACCGGTCTGGGTGAAAACCATCAATCCGAACGTACTGCAAAACAGTGCTTTAAAGTTGATCGATTTCAAGTGAACCTGTTGGACGCGGACACGCTGGCGCATTTGCAAAGCTGGCAAGGCCAGACAGAAACACGGCATGACCACCTGGGCTTGAGTCCGGTGCGTGCCATGTCGGCCACGCTGGACCGCGACGATGGTGAACCCCTGCATGGCGACGCACTGCCGCCCTTGTGGCATTGGTTGTATTTTTTGCCCGTCGCCAAACAAAGCGAAATCGGCCCTGACGGCCACCCCAAGCGCGGCGGTTTTTTACCGCCCGTGCCACTGCCGCGCCGCATGTGGGCAGGCGGTCGTTTGCACTGGCACCAGCCCATGCGCTTAGGCGACGACGTTCAGCGTGTATCCAGCATAGAAAAAGTGCAGCATAAAACCGGGCGCAGCGGTGAACTGCTGTTTGTGCAAGTGCTGCACCGCTTCAGCAATGCTCAGGGTTTGTGTCTGGAAGAAACTCACGACATTGTTTACCGTGCGACTGCAGACACAAATGCTACCCCGGCACCCGGTGTTAAACCCACGCTGGCTCCCGTTTGGCAACGCGACATCATGCCTGACGATGTGTTGCTGTTCCGTTATTCAGCTTTGACTTTCAACAGCCACCGCATCCATTACGACAGGCGTTATGTGACGCAAGTCGAAGGCTACCCGGGTTTGATCGTTCATGGTCCATTGATGGCCACGCTGCTGGTCGATTTGCTTCGAAGACACAGCCACCGCGCTGTGCAATTGTTTGAGTTCAAAGCCGTCAAGCCGGTGTTTGAATGCGCCGATCAACGCGCACTCAGTGTGTGCGCGCAGCCTGATGGCGAACAAGTCCATGCCTGGGTGCAAGATCACACAGGCGATGTGTGCATGCAAGCCAATGCCCGTTGGGCTTCTTGAGAACACGCTATGAAACAAGCACTGCCCGCCATCGATGAACACCAAGACATACGCGATGCAGTGCGACAGTTGTGCGCAGGCTTTGACAGTACTTACTGGCAAAGTGTGGACGAGCAGCGCGGCTACCCGCAAGCTTTTGTGGAAGCCTTAACCAAAGCCGGTTGGCTGGCCGCGTTGATTCCGCAAGCCTATGGCGGCTCGGGCCTGAACCTGACGCAAGCCTCGGTCATCATGGAAGAGATCAACCTCTCCGGCGGCAACGCAGGCGCTTGCCACGGCCAGATGTACAACATGGGCACGGTGTTGCGCCACGGCTCAGACAAACAAAAACAAACTTACCTGCCGCGCATTGCCAGCGGTGAATGGCGATTGCAGTCCATGGCGGTGACCGAACCCGGCACCGGCAGCGACACCACGCGCTTGAAAACCACAGCGGTGAAACGCGGTGACCGTTATGTGGTGAACGGCCAAAAAGTGTGGATCTCGCGTGTGCAACATTCCGACTTCATGATTTTGCTGGCACGCACCACACCGCTGGCCAAAGTGACGCGCAAAAGTCAAGGTCTGTCGGTGTTCATCGTGGATGTGAAACAAGCTTTAGAAAAAGGCATGGTGCTCAAGCCCATACGCAACATGCCCAACCACGAAACCAATGAAGTGTTTTTTGATGAACTGGAAATACCCGAAGAAAATTTGATTGGCGCAGAAGGCGAAGGCTTCTCTTACATATTGGATGGCTTGAATGCAGAGCGCGCACTCATCGCTGCTGAATGCATAGGTGACGCCTACTGGTTCATCACCAAAGCCCGCGATTACGCCAACACCCGTGAAGTGTTCGGCAGGCCTATAGGCAAAAATCAAGGCATTCAATTTCCTATGGCTGACAGCTACATGGAAACCGAAGCCGCCAACTTGATGCGCTATGAAGCCTGCCGGCGTTTTGATGCACACCTGCCCTGCGGCGCGCAAGCCAATATGGCCAAATACCTGGCGGCCAAAGCCTCGTGGGAAGCTGCAAATATGTGTTTGCAAACCCATGGTGGATTTGGTTTTGCCAGCGAATACGATGTCGAGCGAAAATTCCGTGAGACCCGGCTCTACCAAGTAGCGCCGGTGTCCACCAATTTGATTTACGCCTACATGGCAGAACATGTTTTGGGTTTACCGAAGTCTTACTGATGTCTAAACACACTTCTCAACCTCTTGACCACATCACCGTGGTGTCTTTGGAACACGCCATCGCTGCGCCGTTTTGCACGCGCCAACTGGCGGATTTAGGCGCTCGCGTCATCAAGGTCGAACGCCCCGGCGATGGCGACTTTGCGCGCGGTTACGACAAACGCGCACGCGGTTTGTCATCACACTTTGTATGGGTGAACCGTTCCAAAGAAAGCCTGGCATTGGATTTGAAAAACCCCGAGCATTTGGCTGCTTTGAAACAGTTGCTGGGAAAAGCCGATGTGCTGGTGCAAAACTTAGCACCCGGTGCGACGGCCCGCATGGGCTTGGATGCAGCCACACTGCGCGCCCTGCACCCGCGTCTCATCGTCTGCGATATTTCGGGCTACGGCTTGGATGGCCCTTACCGCGACAAAAAAGCTTATGACTTGCTGATACAAAGTGAAGCAGGCTATTTGTCCATCACCGGCACGCCGGAGCAACCCAGCAAGAGCGGTAACTCCATCGCCGATATCGCAGCCGGCATGTACGCTTACACCAGCATCTTGGCGGCTTTGTTGCACAGGGACAAAACCGGCGAAGGCGCGCATATCGATGTGTCCATGCTGGAGTCATTGACCGAGTGGATGAGTTTTCCCCTGTATTACGCCACTGATAACGCGCCGCCGCCCACACGCAACGGCGCGTCGCACGCCACCATTTACCCCTACGGCCCGTTCTTGGCGGGTGACGGCAACAGCGTCATGCTGGGTTTGCAAAACGAACGTGAGTGGGTGCAGTTTTGCGAAGTGGTGATGCAAGACGCTTCACTAGCTACCGACCCGCGTTTCAACAGCAACAGCTTGCGCCATGAAAACAAACAACAGCTTGAGCCCATCATCCTCAAAGAATTTGCAACCTTGAACGCCGCACAAGTGATTGAGCGGTTGGATCAAGCGCAGATTGCGAATGCACGCATGAACAACATGGCTGATTTGTGGGCGCATCCGCAACTCCAAGCGCGCCAGCGCTGGGTGGACGTTGACACGCCCAACGGCAAATTGCCTGCCCTCTTACCGCCGGGGCAAAGCGATGCCTTCAACTACACCATGGGCGCGATTCCGTCGGTGGGAGAACATACACAACACATACTCAATGAACTGGGCATCACGCTGTCAAAACCCACATCTTCCTGACCGGTAGTCTTGTGACATTGACGACACGCTGCTTGATGCCTGCTGTGTTTTTGTTCAGATCAAGGCGTGACCACTTCCACCCGGATTTCATTTCTGCGCCACATCGGCAAAGTCCAGGGCGGGTCATAGCGTGAGAGCTGCGGACTGCCGACCATTTGCCAGTTTTTTGTTTTCACCCAGGCCAGCAAATCGCGGGTTTTTTCTTCGACCTTGGACTCGGTGTTCAAACCTGAATAACGCAGCACTGCAAAACGTTGCGCCGGTACTTCGCGCAATTGCACCGCCTGGTTGTTCGGCTTGGGCAAAGTGGCCATGGTGTATTCGGACGGCATGACAAACTCTATGCGCCAATCGCGGGCTTCACGCAAGGAGTTCTCATTGGCTCGCGGTTGCACTGTCACGGGTGCGGTCATGGCGATTTTGGCTGAGGTGGTTTGACCCGGGGCTTTGTTGTTGCCAAAAATAAAATCTGCAATCGCTCTAAAGCCTTGGCTGGAAGCCGAGTCCATGTCGCCATTGACTGCGGTTTCAGCCAGCAGTTGCGGCGCGTACTGGCGCAATTCAAACGCGTCTTCCTTGAGCAACACGTTGTATTTGGGTTCTTCTGTGGCAGCCATTGAACATCCTGACGATAAAGCAAACACAAACACCATGAAGCTCGTGAACCCGGTGCCGGGGTTTTTGATGGTAAGGTTCATTCAATCAATCTCCAACACATATGACAGCTATTTCGCCGAATCCGCCCATGACCATCCTACCCCGTCTACATATTGATTGAATGCATGCAGGGTAAAGGTATGGGAATGACTTCACGCGACATCAGATTGCTGGGCCTGGTGGCATTTGCCAGCATGGCTTCTATGCGCATGTGTGACCCCATGTTGCTGCAATGGTCCACTGACTTTGGTGTGTCGCAAGGGCAAGCCTCACACGTAATTGCGGCTTTCTCCATTGCCTATGGCGTTATGCAATTGATTTACGGCCCTTTAGGTCAACGCCTGGGCAGCTTGCGACTGATCACCTGGGCGGCCGGGATCAGCGCGGTACTCAGCATCATCACTGCGGTGTCCTCGGGCCTGGACGCCCTGCTGCTGGCTCGCAGCGCCATGGGCGGCGTAGCCGCTGCCATCATTCCATTGAGCATGGCCTGGATCGGCGATCAAGTGGCTTACGACAGCAGGCAGCAAACGCTGGCACGCCTGATGAGTGCCACCGTCACCGGCTTGATGGCCGGGCAATGGTTCGGCGGCTTTGCAACCCAGTACCTGGGTTGGCGCTGGGCTTTTGCTTTGCTGGCGCTGTTGTTTGCAACCGGTTTCATGCTGCTGTTTCGCAGCTACATGTACCGCTCACAAGCTGCTGCCTCTCAACAAGCCAAAGGCTCTGCGGTTGATTACCTGCGTGGCACGCTGGCATTGCTGCAGCTGACTAACGTGCAGAGGGTTTTGTTGCTGACCTTTTCAGAAGGTGCACTGGCATTTGGCGGTCTGGTGTTTGTGCCCAGCATGTTGATCCAGGATTTCTCGCTGAGTGCATCTGCAGCAGGTGCGGCGATGTTGTTGTATGGGGTCGGAGGCTTGATGTACAGCCAGTTTGCCAAACGCTGGATTAACTGGTTGGGCGAAGCCGGACTGGCGCTCACAGGTGGGATTTGTATAGCTTGCGGGCTGGTATTGCTGTTGCTGGTCAGCCCGGCTATTAACGGCGCACTACTGGCTTGCCTGATCATAGGTTTAGGGTTTTACATGCTGCACAACGTATTGCAAACGCAGGCTACCCAAATGGCGCCGCACAACCGTAGCACCGCCGTGACACTGTTTGCCAGCGTGCTGTTTCTGGGTCAGTCCACGGGCGTGGTGTTGTTATCTATGTGCCTGGATGCCGGTTTGCTGCATCAGGCGTTTGTGGCGGTGGCTGCGGGTATTGCCTTGATAGGGTTTGCCGTGTCAAGACACAGCCTGTCCAACATCAGGTCCATCACGTCAGTTTCTTGACCAGTAATTGGTTGGTATCCATATTGATGGCCGCTTCAAAACTGGCGGAAAACTGCTTGGCGCCGCGCAGCAGCATGCGCACAGGCAAACCGTTGGCATAGGAAAACGCATGGCGGGCAAAAAGTACTGCGCCGTTTGGGCCTTCGCGTACGGAGAAATTTTGCTGAGTCACTTTTTCGTTGATCTGTGCACACAAAGCCTGTATCTCTGCCACTGGTGTGAATGAACTGGTGGCAAAGGCCTGACCAATAAAGATAATTTGTTTGGTGTCTAAGGCTACCCGTGTCCAGAACGGATACAAGAAGCCGCGACTTGCATAAATATCGCCATTTTTTTCCAGCCGTGCATCGGTACGGTTATTGTTGTAGTAATCGCAAACCAGTTGGTTAGTCACTTCAAGCGGCTTCCATACCTTGACCTCGGCATCCGATTTTTGTGCACGAGTCTCTTCAATCACCTCAAGCACATGCACAGACAGTTTGGGAATTTCGGTCTTTAAAAAACCGGCAATACGCATATTGGTTTGCAATGAAATCAACACCTCTTCAAACTGCGGCGCTTTGATTTGTATTTCAGAGGGTGCGGTTTGCATCACCATTTCTTTGTAATAGCGATCAGGTTTGGCCATCACAAAATGCTTGTACAAATGGTAGTCGTCAATGACTTTTTTTAAATCCATGCCAAAGAAGAAATGACGCAAGTCTTTTTTTTCAAGCACGTCGTCATAAAACAGCTGCAAGGCGTATTCCAGTTTTTCTTTCAGTTCAGCTTCTGTGCGTTCAACCATTTTTTCTAAAAACCATTAAGTTTCGAATTATGAGAATCTTATAGACAAGCAGTCGTTTGCGCAAATCAAACATTTGGCAAGTCTACATACCTCTTCAGGAGATAAATCGGTTGCAATCGCAGGAAATTGAACTGCCTCACACCGTGGCTATGGGAGCTGCTGGTGAGCCTATGGCGCCTGGTAAACGCAAAGGCGGAGCGGTCAATAAAAAACGGTTGCGTTGGTTCTCCCGCAGCCAGGCGGCCAAGGGAGTCATGTACCAAAGCTCGCCCAGGTGTACGCCCAGTTTGAACAAACAATGCTCATGCAAGGGCAAAGTGGCGCATGCCCCATCGCCCGGCAAGGCCGGATGCGCTTCAACCGCGTAGTTGTCTGCAATGAGAGCAATCAAGCCGCTGTCGGTGATCCACTGTTTGAGTTTGTCGTCACGCCCGTCGAGCGTGCTGCCGGTGCGCGCAAGCACAGCGGCATCAGGCTGGCGTTTCATGTCCAGCAACACCTGAGCAAAACCGGTGTGTATGCACACCATGTCGCCGCTCTCCACTTCAATCCGGTCTTTCTCAAGTATGCGCATCCAGGTGTCATAACCCACGGCCTCGCCGGTGTGACCGAGATGCGCGTGCAAATCCACCATGACTGCGCGTCCTTGCACGCAGCGCTCGGCCATGACCTCGATGCCCAGGGCTTTGGCATAAGAGGTGGATTCTTTGGGAATATTGATGAAATCAAAAATGCCTGCACCCTCGGGCTTGTCAGGGCCGACCACATCGACACCGGCGCGGTAACCGTTGTAGTAAAGCGGCTCGGGCAGGCCATCGCCATCCGCATCAAACATGGAACCGGCATGCGCCAAACTGTCCCACTGCGTGCTGTATTGCAAATGCATGATGACCAAATCGTCGCTCATCACATCGGTGCACAACGGATCATCGCACCACAACTGGTAGTTCATGTTCGGCTTGCCGTTGCGCACGGTGGGCCGCAACACCGGTGCACTGCGTCTGGGGTTGAGCACATTGCCGCCGGGATAGTCCAGCGGCAAGCTCAGATTAAAAGTGATGCCATGTTTGACTTCAGCCATGCCTTGCAAGACTTTCTCGCGGGTCAGCAAATTCATGCGACCGGCTTGGTCATCGGGACCGAAATCGCCCCAGGTGGAACCAGCAGGACGGTTTTTCCAACGGGTCGATGTGCTCATGGCCTTCACCTCAATCAGTTAAGTCAAACAAAGCAAGCAGTCGCCCGGCAGCGTATTTACAAGGGTTTGCGTATCCAAGTAGCAATCTCGCCGATCACTCCTTTGCGAAACAACATCACACAAATTACAAATATCAAACCTTGCACCACTGTCACCCAGGAACCCAGTTGCGCCAAATAATTTTGCATGGTGACGATGACCGCTGCGCCCACAACCGGCCCGAACAAAGTGCCCAAGCCACCCACCAATGTCATCAACACCACCTCACCCGACATGGTCCAGTGCACATCGGTGAGCGATGCGAGTTGAAACACCAGCGCCTTGGTGCCACCAGCCATACCGGCCACCAAACCCGACAACACAAACGCAATGAGTTTGAAGCGGTCAGTGTCATAGCCCAGCGACAAGGCGCGTTGCTCGTTTTCGCGAATGGCTTTGAGCACTTGTCCGAATGGCGAATGCACGACGCGCCAGACAAAAGCAAAGCCGATCAAAAACACGGCCATGACAAACACATACATGGCGTTGCTGTTGCTCAGGTCAAACAAGCCGAACGCCAGCCCTTGCGGCACGCCTTGTATGCCGTCTTCACCACCGGTGAAAGGCGTTTGCAAATAGACAAAGTAAACCATTTGCGACAACGCCAAAGTGATCATGGCAAAGTAAATGCCTTGGCGGCGAATGGCCAACAAACCGACCACCCAAGCCAAGACGGTGGCGCAAAGTGTGGAAAACAAAACGCAGACCTCAGGTGTCAATCCCCAAACCTTGGCCGCATGCGCGGCCGCATAACCGGCAGTGCCGAAAAACATGGCATGGCCAAATGACAACAAGCCACCGAAACCCAGCAATAAATTGAAGGCGCAGGCAAACAAAGCAAAGCACATCACCTTCATCAAAAACACGGGGTAAATGAAATAAGGCGCTATGGCAAAAAAAGCGAACATCAAACCAAATGCCACCCACTGGTGGCGCATGTCTTGACTGTCAGAGACCGCGTGGTTCATGGTTTATGTTTCCGTTCCAAACAGGCCTGCAGGTTTGATCAGCAACACAATCGCCATGATGACGAAGATGACAGTGTTGGAGGCCTCGGGATAAACCACTTTGGTCAAACCTTCAATCAAGCCCAGGCCAAAGCCGGACAGGATGGAGCCCATGATCGAGCCCATGCCACCGATCACCACCACGGCAAACACCACGATGATGATGTCAGCGCCCATCATGGGACTGACCTGATAGATAGGCGCGGCCATCACACCGGCCAGTGCCGCCAAACCGACGCCAAAGCCGTAGGTGAGCGTGATCATGCGTGGCACGTTGATGCCGAAAGCCTGAACCATAGACGGGTTTTCTGTGGCCGCGCGCAAATACGCACCGAGTTTGGTGCGCTCAATCACAAACCATGTGGTCAAACAAATGAACAGCGAAGCCACGATCACCCAAGCGCGGTATTTAGGCAAAAACATGAAGCCCAGATCAATCACACCTGTGAACACCTCGGGCACGGCATACGGCATACCGGAGGCCCCATACGCATTTCTGAACAAACCTTGAATGATCAAAGCCAGGCCGAAGGTGAGCAGCAAACCATACAAATGGTCGAGTTTGTACAAACGCACCAGCATGGTTCTTTCGATCAACATGCCGGTGGCACCCACAATGATTGGGGACACCAACAATGCCAGCCAGTAATTCAAGCCCAACCATTGCAATGACAAATAAGCCACGAATGCGCCCATCATGTATTGCGCACCATGGGAAAAATTGATGATGTTGAGCAAGCCGAAAATCACCGCCAGCCCCAGCGACAGCAATGCATAAAAAGAGCCGTTGATCAAGCCGATCAACAGTTGACCAAACAAAGCCTGCGAGGGGATGCCGAAAATTTCCATGTGCAGATCAGTTCTTCACCAAAGGACAATCACCTTCGTTCAAAGGACGGAACGCCTGATCCGCCGGGATGGTGGCCAGCAGCTTGTAGTAGTCGTAAGGGCCTTTGGACTCTGAAGGCTTTTTCACTTCAAACAAATAAGCCGGGTGCAGTTTGCGGCCGTCTTTGCGCACACTGCCTTTGCCGAACAACACGTCGTCGGTGGGCAGGTCTTTCATCTTCTGCACTACCTTGGTGCCGTCGTCCGTTTTACCTGCCTCGACTGCTTTGAGGTAATGCAATACACCTGAATACACACCGGCCTGGTCCATCGACGGGTATTTGCCGCCATGCAATGCTGCGAAACGTTTGGACCATGCGCGGGTTTGGTCGTTCAAATCCCAATAAAAGGTTTCCGTCAAATACAAACCTTGGGCTTTTTCCAATCCCAGCGAATGAATGTCAGTCAGGAACACCAGCAAACCGGCCATGGTTTGACCGCCTTTGACAATGCCGAATTCATAAGCTTGTTTGATGGCGTTGGTGGTGTCGCCGCCTGCATTTGCTAAGCCAATGACTTTGGCTTTGGATGCCTGCGCTTGCAACAGAAAGGATGAGAAATCTTGGGTGGCCAATGGATGGCGCACTTTGCCAATCACCTTGCCGCCGTTCTTGATGACCACAGCCTCGGTATCGCGCTCGAGTGCTTGACCAAATGCGTAGTCAGCGGTCAGAAAAAACCAGCTGGTGCCGCCGTGTTGCACCACAGCTTTGCCTGTGCCGTTGGCCAACATCCATGTGTCATACAGCCAGTGGATGGTGTTGGGTGAGCAGGACTTACCCGTCAGATCGGCAGTGGCTGCACCGGTATTGACATGGATTTTTCCTTTTTCACGGCTGACCTGACTGATGGCCAGCGCCACAGATGAGGTGGGCACATCAATGATCATGTCTACTTTGTCGGTGTCGTACCACTGACGTGCAATGTTCGATCCAATGTCTGCCTTGTTCTGGTGATCGGCGCTGACCACCTCTACCTTCAATTTACTTTTGGTGGCTTTCACATAATCTTCCACCGCCATCTTGGCAGCCACCACCGAACCGGGGCCGGTGATGTCGGCATACAAACCGGACATGTCATTGAGCACACCGATTTTGACGACGCCGTCGGATATTTGGGCGGATGCATTCAAGCCAATGGCTGCAAGCAAACCGGCGAGCAATGTTTTAACGGGGAATTTCATGGTCGTGTCCTTCAAAAAAAATCAAATACCCAAAAACTCATTGAGCATGGGCATGTTGTCTTGTAACTGCGCGGCTTCAAAACCGTGCACGATGCGTCCGTGTTCCATCACATAAAAACGGTCGGCCAGACCGCTGGCAAAACGGAAGTTCTGCTCAATCATGACGATGGTGAATTTTTTCTCTCGCAAAGTGTGAATCATGCGAGACAAAGCCTGCACGATGACAGGTGCCAGGCCTTCAGAAATTTCATCCAACAACAGCAACTTCGCACCGGTGCGCAAAATACGAGCGATGGCCAGCATTTGTTGCTCACCGCCGGACAAACGGGTGCCCGGGCTGTGACGGCGCTCATACAGATTGGGAAACAGCGAATAAATTTCATCCAACGTCATGGCTCCGGGCGCAATCACCGGCGGCAGCAATAAATTTTCCTCACAACTGAGGCTGGCAAATATGCCGCGTTCTTCAGGGCAGTAACCGACACCTAAGCGGGCAATATCGTGGGTTGCCCATTGATTGGTTTCTTGTCCAAGAATTTTGATTGAACCACTGCGCCGACCAACCAATCCCATGATAGATTTGACGGTGGTGGTGCGCCCTGCGCCATTGCGCCCCAGCAGTGTCACGAGTTCGCCTTGGTTCACCACCAGATCCACACCGTGAAGAATGTGCGACTCGCCATAAAAAGCATTCACGCCTTGCAAATGCAAAAACGGCACAGTTGAATTTGCTTCATTGACCATGTGCACCTGCCAATGTCTGTTCTGCACTGCCCATGTAAGCCTCTAGCACCAGCGGGTCTTGCGACACGGTTGCATAAGGCCCCTCTGCAATGATTTGGCCGCGTTGCAAAACGCTGATGGTGTCGGCTATTTGCGAAACCACTTGCATATTGTGTTCAACCATGAGCACCGTGCGGTTGGCGCTGACTTTTTTGATCAAGCGGGTGACTTTGCCCACGTCCTCATGGCCCATGCCTTGTGTGGGCTCATCCAGCAACATCAATTCAGGTTCCGTGGCAAGGGTGGTAGCGATTTCCAACGCGCGTTTGCGGCCATAAGCGAGTTCAACCGCTTGCACCTGTGCAAATTCCGCCAACTCGACTTCTTGCAACAACTGCATGGCGCGTTCATTGAAACGGTTCAAGCTCGACTGCGAGCGCCAAAAATCGTAGGAATTGCCGTTGGCCCTCTGCAATGCAATGCGCACGTTTTCAAGCACAGTGAGATGCGGGAAAGTGGCTGAAATTTGAAAGGAACGAACAATGCCGCGACGTGCAACCTGCGCTGGCTTTTCTTGCGTGATGTCGCGTTGATTGAAAACAATCTGACCGCTGGTGGGTATGAGAAATTTGGTCAGCAGGTTGAAAAAAGTGGTTTTGCCGGCACCGTTGGGGCCGATCAAAGCATGAATGCTGCCCCGGCGAACCTTTAAATCGACTTGGTTGACAGCAATGAAACCTTTGAACTCTTTAACCAGCTGTCTGGTTTCCAAAATAACTGCATCGACCATCAGCGAGCCCAATGTTTAACTGTATTAACAATCAAGCATCTTCGCTGTTGCGCTTAGTCTCTCTACCTATGGTTAACCCGAATCCGCTCGCACAAACCCAGCTTTTTTAAATTGAACGAATGAAGAACCACAGACAGAGCGAATCAGATTGCATACGCTGCCAGCTGATTCGCCAGACCATCAATAGCGGTTATAAATTTCCAGCGCCTTGAGCATGGATTTTTCTTTTTCAATGATGGGAATCATTTTCGATTCTTTGTCATCGTATTGCTTGAGCAGTTCGATCACCCGTTCAGCTGCTGCCGCAGGCACAACCACCACGCCATCGGTGTCCCCCACGATGTAGTCACCGGGATTGACCAGAATGTCACCGCACCTGACCGGCACTTGTTTTTCTACGCCCACCATGCGACCGACCGAAGTGGCAGGTGTGATGCGGCGTGACCACACAGGAAAACCAATACGCCGCAATTCAGCCACGTCACGCACGGCACCATCAATGACCGCACCGGCCAGACCACGCACTTTGGCAGTGGTCCCCATCAAATTGCCCATGGCTGCGATGTCTATGCCGTCTTGCATCACGTAAATCAGCACTGAACCGGCAGGTGCTTGATCGAGTATTTCAAGCGCCGTATTGAGGTATTTGCGATTGTCGTTTTTCAATACCGGTCGCAGCACCGCAGTGACAGCACGCCCGACGACGCGCGCATCAAAAATAGGCTTCATGTCTGCGGACATCCAACCACGGGCACCCGTCGCCTCTTCTACGGCATCAGCAATATTCCCGGTGCTGTTCTCAGGCAAGCCCAGTGCAGCAATGATTTGCTCTGGAGTCAAGGCCCAGGTCAACGAGGAAAAGCTCAAGGCCAATGTCATCACCGTCCATCGCAATAAATCACGCATGGCAATCCTTTCATTCATCCCTATTGAATTTATTTGGCCAAACCCAGGCTGTTGATGCCCGCTTCTGCCACTTGTGCATCTTGTTGCGAGGTTGCGCCGCTGACACCCACAGCACCAATGACTTGTCCGTTATAGGTGATGGGCACACCGCCTTCTAGCAAATAGGCATTGGCAATGGTTGTCAATGCAGGCCGGGTTTTAGAAGCGTCTTCTAACAATTTGGTGGGACGACGAAAAGCAGCTGCTGTTTTGGCTTTGCCGATGGCAACATCAATGCTGCCGTATTGCGCTGTTTCCATTCTGTTCAAAGTGATCAAGTGACCGCCTTCATCGACCACGGCGATGATGACATTCCAATTGTTGGTTCGGGCTTCAACCAATGAAGCTGCCGCGATTTTTTGAGCTGCTTCCAAGGTCAAGGCTTTTTTATCCAGCAGTTGAGCGTTGGTGGCCGTGGTGAGAGCCAGTATTGCAAAGGCTGAGAAAAAACGCAGGGCTAATTTCATATCAGTTCTCCATATGTCGTTTTAAGAATGTCTGGCAAGGGTAAATTTGCCTCTAAAAAGTGTACATCTTTTGATTTCCCGCTTAGGCTGCGACCGAAAATCTGCTTCACCTGGTTGCAGAACAACTTTTCCATTCAGGTGTTGAATACCTTATGCTCCGAGCTTGTCCACTTTTTAACCCATCCAATTCTTATGGTTAATTCACAGGCAATCAGAGGTATTTTTCTGATACTGATTTCTGCAGCTTTCGGACTCAGTTCGCTTGACTACAAAATCGGTCAATTCAGCAAGGCGGGTCCTGGCTTGTTCCCTTTGGTGATCAGCGGTATGTTGTTGCTTATAGGCTTGGCCATGGTGATTCAGTCACGGTTCATCGCCTCTGAACCCATGCAATTCAATTTAAGCAAAATCAGCATCATCATCACGAGTTTATGCGGCTTTGCTGTTTTATCCAATTACTTGAATATGTCAGCCGGCATATTTTTTCTGGTGTTTGTATCAACATCAGCAGGACAAAATTATTCGGCTATTCGTAATGTCAAAATTTTTATCGGCCTGTGGTTGATTGCTTATGCATTCAAACAATTTTTAGGTCTTAACTTACCTTTGATCTGATGGAAATTCTCAATAATCTCGCATTCGGATTCGAACATGCATTGACGCTGCAAAACCTGATGTATTGCGCCATCGGTTGTATGGTGGGTACTTTCATCGGCTTGCTGCCTGGCCTAGGTCCACTGTCAACCATCAGCTTGCTGCTGCCTTTGACCTATTCCATACCTACAGATGGTTCTCTGATCATGTTGGCCGGCATTTACTATGGCGCGCAATACGGCGATAGCGTGAGCGCCATCACGATGAAAATCCCGCACGCCAGCAGTATCGTTGCCTGTATAGATGGCTACCAGATGACGCTTAAAGGCAAGACAGGCTTGGCCTTGTTTGCGGCGGGTATTTCCAGCTTTATAGGCGGGACGATTGCCATTGTTGTATTGGCCACTTTGTCGCCCTTTCTGGGACAAGTCGGTCTGATGTTCGGTCCGCATGATTACTGTGCTCTGATGCTTTTAGGTTTTTTCTGTGTCAGTTTTGTCACCACTGGTAGTTTGCTCAATGGATTGGCGATGACGCTGATTGGCGTATTGCTGGGTCTGGTAGGTACCGATGTCAACAGCGGTGTTTCACGCTTCACTATGGATTTACCTTTTTTGATGGATGGCATTGGCCTGATCAGCATTGCATTAGGTTGTTTCGGTATTGCCGAAATTGTGAAAAATCTGGACGATAAACAAGAGATTTCACCCTTTAACGGCACCATCAAATTAATGCCCACCTGGCCTGAATTCAAACGCATCATGCCCAGCGCTTTGCGCGGCAGCGTCATCGGCTCTGTGCTGGGTGTGTTGCCAGGCGGCGGTCCGGTGATCGCTCAATTCGCGGCATATGCAGCCGAAAAACGCTTTAGCAAATTCAAAGAGGAAATAGGTCATGGGGCCATTGAAGGTGTGGCTGGTCAAGCAGCCGCAGATGAAGCAGCTGCACGTACCAGTTTTATTCCACTCATGAGCCTGGGTATTCCTGAGAATGCAGTGATGGCCTTGATGATGGCTGCGTTTGTAGTCAAAGGCATTCAACCCGGTCCGGACATGATCAGCTTGCACCCTGATTTATTTTGGGGGTTGGTAGCCAGCATGTGGATAGGCAATTGCTTTTTGGTGATTTTGAACGTACCCCTGGTTCGGTATTGGTTATCTGTTTTCAAAATTCCATTTAATGTGCTTTTCCCGTCTATTTTGTTTTTTTGCTGTATCGGCACATTCAGCATCAACAACAGTTTGAACGACATTTACCTTACGGCCACATTCGGCCTGATGGGCTATTTGTTCATGCGCATGGGTCTGGAAGCGGCGCCGCTGATGCTGGGCTTTATCCTCGGTCCCATGTTGGAAGAGTATTTCCGCCGAGCACTGATGATCAGTCGAGGCGACTTCAGCTCTTTCTTATACCGGCCTATCAGCGGGTCGTTGCTTGCCTTGATCGCCATATTTATACTTTGGCAAACCATCTTCTTCTTCAAACAGCAGAGCCAACGCACCCAGACTTGAGCCGGTTCTATGTTTTGATGAGTACAACCATGAATTCAATCAAACTGGCTTTCATGTTCAGCACTTTCGCCGTAGCTTCGTCGGTTTTGGCTCAATTACCAGCACCTTTCAGCGACTGCGATGATTGCCCGGGCATGGTGACACTGCCCGCAGGCAGTTTCGTGATGGGCTCAAGCTTCGGCACGGAAGAAGACGCTTTCACTCCCATCAGAACGGTGAGTATCAAAGCATTTGCAATCGGCAAATACGAAGTAACCCAGGCTCAGTGGTTGTCGGTCATGGGCACCAAACCATCGATGTTCAAGGGTGACAATCTCCCTGTTGAACAAATCACCTGGAAGCAAGCCAAAGAATATTGCCGCAAGCTCAGCGAGAAAACCGGACAGACCTATAGATTGCCAACTGAAGCTGAGTGGGAATATGCTGCACGCGCTGGCAGTCAAACGGATTTTTATTTCGGTTCCGATGTTTCTCGTATCAACGATTACGCTTGGTTTGATGAAAACTCAGACGAGACTACCCACCCGGTAGGCGAAAAATTACCCAACGCTTTCGGGCTGTACGACATGTACGGCAATGTCTGGGAATGGACAGCGGACTGCTGGAACACCAGCTACCTTGGCGCACCGGTAGACAGCAGCGCCTGGACCACTGGCGACTGCTCGATGCGCGTGGTTCGCGGCGGCTCCTGGTACAACAAATTGCGTTACATCAAGTCCACAGCCCGCGCCCGTTACTCTTCGGAAATTCGCTACAACAGCCGAGGCGGCGGTTTGCGCGTAGTCCGTGAAATACCCCCTTGAGCCAGACGGAATTGCTTTTATTTCAGGCGTCCGGCCAGACTTGAAATTACATTGTGTCAACTCTAAGCAAAGGTGAAACCATGGTCAAAAAATTGATGCTTTTGTTGGCTTTCAGTGTCAACATGGTGTACGCCGATGAGCCCCATTGGATCAGCGATAAACAAGGCTGTAAGGTAGCCAATATATTCCCTCAGGACAGTGAAAGTATCACTTGGAGTGGTGCATGTAAACAAGGTTTGGCCGATGGAGAGGGCAAACTGACTTGGTTGATCAACGGCGAAGTCACGGATGTGTATGAAGGTCAACTTGTCAAAGGCTGGGCTGAAGGACAAGGCAAACTGACGCGCAAAGACGGTGTTTACACCGGCGAATGGAAGCAAAGCCTGCAAAACGGCAAAGGCCGCTACCAGCACGAAGACGGCACTTGGTACCAAGGTGGTTGGAAAGACGGAAAACCGCATGGTCACGGACAAATGCTGACACCGGAAGGTAAGATTTTCAGCGGTACTTGGTATGACGGCTACTACGAAGATGAACAGTCACCTGAGAACCGTGGCTAAACATTCAAGCGCTTAGCAATCAGCTCTGGCCGGGAAATACCCAGCTCTCACCGGACTTGATACCACCACCAGAAAAGCGTCTTGTATCGCATAAGCTTCGCGCTCACGCTTGTACCAGAGTACGCATTTTTCCTTTTGTGTTTGAGGTTTATCTGCGTCGGCATCGACGGCATATTGCAAATAATGCACCATCTCATGAAGCAACACAGAACGGTCAAACAGGTTGGATTCAGGTTTGAGTTTTTCATCCAAATAAATGGTTTCCCCGCCTTGATAGTGGCCTAAGACCATACATTCTGAGTGACATGCCAGCTTGCTTAATTCAGCCGCAGGTAAAAACCGGATGCTTGGCAATTTATCCGGCAACGGGAATTTAGACAAATGGTGAATACTAGAGAAAAGAATGGGAACCAGATCCTGGCGTTCTAGCTTCAAACTGGCGCCAGCAAAATCATCTAAAAATTTTTGCTTGTCACTCTTGTATTTTTCATACATACCGGTGTTTTGAACAGCGTCGTCTGCGAGGGTGTAACCGGTATTCAACATACCGGCAAAAATACAAGCAACAACTCGCTCTGGTAAGCGACGCCCCCAATCACGCCTCATGATTTACTCGACTTTGGGCTTGTTAAAGTCAAATACCAGGTGTAAGTAACGTCTGCCGATCAAGTCTTTGGTCATGCTGATGGTCTCTGCTCCCAAGTCAGCCTCAAACGTATATCGACCACTGGCGGGCGGGTTAAGGTATAAAAAAGGACCTTTGATTCTGGTTTCAACCATTACATCACCCACCACATTTTTTACGCGTAAAGCCACGTCTTTGACGTCTGTGATTTGGCCGTTGTTGCGAAAAACAAGTTGAATCGGATACTTAGGTGCTTGCGCTTCCAGGTAACTTTGCTCTTCATCATTCAAGCCGCCGGTGATGAAGGTGTACTCGCCTTGCCGCTGCAATTTGATGGCTTGTGCGTGTGCCCAGGTTGAAAGCAACAGGCTTGATAAAAAAATCAGTACCCAAGGTATTACCAATCTGGCTTGTGAATATGCGGGTGCAACATTTTCTTTTTGCATACAACCTTAAAAGTAGTCTGATTAATGACGCCAATACCCGAGGACAAATCAAGCACTTGTCGTTTTACAATTATGAGGCGTGCTATTCAAAATTGCAAATTCCCCCATAAGCCAATGGCTTCAACCACCTTTAGGAGCTGTGCGAGATGAGCTGTTCATACAAACTTTTTTTCGGCATGTTGATTGCTTTTTATTCGTTGTGCAGCACAGCGGCTGACACTATCGCACCAGCTTTACATGGACATTGGTCAGGTGTTTGGTACATAGGCATGAGCAGCGGCAAGTCACACCTGACATTCAACGATAACGGCACTGCCAGCATCAGCTTTACCAATCTGGATGAATTCGGTGAAGACTTGATTGCATTGAATAAACTAGCTATTGATTCAACTGCTGTCAGCTTCTCTGTACCTAGCAAATACAGCGCATCTTTTCAAATACAACTCAAGATCAAGCCGGATGGCTTGACCTTAGATGGAAATGGCAAATTTGATGGTGCCGGGGCTAAACTGGTATTTACCAAATCAAACTGACTATAAATACCGACAGCTATTGCTTATTGACAATAGTGTCGGCTGTTAAATAAGAGATTACTCGCTGGGCAAAGACTTGATATATCTTGCAAGCAATCTGATTTCATCCGGCTTTAATGTATTCTTGAAACTGGGCATAGCACCCTGGCCCTTGACAATGGTGTTGTAGACACCTTCTTCGTCTTTGGTGATCCCTGCTAACTTAGGCCCACCTTTACCTGCCTTCATACCAAACATGCCATGACACCAACTGCAACTGTTAGCAAACAGCTTTTTAGGGTCTTGCTGTTGCTGCTCTGCTTCTGGTTGTGCGTCCTCGGCAAAGACCGGTAATGCAAATGAAGCGATGAGTGTGGTCATAGCAAAAAATTTCAAGCATTGAAGGCGGGAAAACATACTTTCTCCAAAGGGTTATGCATGTATTTGAGTATACATATTCAAACGTTTTAGACACACATCAAAAAATAAAAAAGCGGGAAGTTTGCACCTCCCGCTTTCATCAAGCTGTACTCAATTATTTCAAAGAGTACACGATCAACTGACCGTTGTCGGTCGGCATTTCAGTGAACGGTGAACCGTACAAAGGACCGTAGTTACCTGCAACGTGACTACCCCATCCAGTCACAACAGCAACATACTGCTTGCCTTTGGCTGTGTAGCTGATGACGCCTCCGTGGTGACCCAATCCGTTGTTGTGACTCCAGAGTTCTTGACCAGTTTTGGCGTCAAGTGCTTGGAACACGCCGTCAGCACCAGGAACGAATAAGACGTCTCCTTTGGTGGATAGTAATGAAGCAAGCACGGGGTATTTGTATTCAACACGCCATGTGCTCTTACCGGTGATGGGGTCACGGGCTTGAATGGTTCCATAAGCCTGCTTGCCTTTCGGATGAGTAGCAGTCCATGAGGCTCCAAAGTAGTTTTGTCCGGAGAAATCTTTCGGACGATCTGCTTTCACCACTTCGAGGTCGAAACACCATTCCTGAGTAGCTTTGTACATCAAGCCGGTTTTCGGGCTGTAACTGCCTGCGTTCCAACTGATAGCGCCGTCAATAGCGGGGCACATATTGGGGAACTTGCCTTCTGTGAAATCCACACGGCCTTGCAACTCACCTTTGTTAGAGATGCCTTTGATGTAGTTGTAGGTCTCGCCAATCATGTAGGCGTTTTCAACATTCAGCTTGTTGCCGCCACCCAGTTTTGCACCGTCATACACGAATATAGCGCCGCCCTTGTTGGGGTGAACCACATAGTCTTTGCCGCCTTTGGAGATGCGCATGAACTCGCCGACTGCACTGTCGAAGTCCCAGCCGTCATGAGGCATTTCCTGGAAGTAGGACTTCAGCTTGCCTGTGTCTGGGTCTAATACAACAACTGACGATGTGTAAAGGTTGTCGCCAGGACGAGCGCCTTCGGTTTTCCATTTGGAACCGGCATAGTCGTAGTCAGGTGCAGGATTGGCAGTACCCCACCATACGGAATTGGTTTTAGGATCGTATTGGCCAGTCATCCAGCCGCCGCCGCCACCAGTTTTCCATGTGTCATTACCCCAGGAATCGCGCGAACGCTGGTCACCGCCGATGGTGTCAAACTGCCAAACGGTATCGCCGGTTTCAGCGTTGACGGCAAAGATTGGACCGCAGCAGCCGGACAATTCGCCGCCGTTGGAGCCAATGATGACTTTGTCTTTAACAACCAGAGGAGCGCCGGTAAAGCCTTTGTTGCCCTTTTCGACGTTCATAACGACCTTGTCCCAAACCGGCTTGCCGGTCTTCATATCAAGAGCAATCATGCGGCCGTCCACAGTACCAAGATAAACCTTGCCGTAGGCAATTGCGATACCGCGGTTGTAGGGGTTGTAGAAAGTGCCTTCGCCGCGCTCGTTATCGAGTTTGGCCTGATAGCTCCAGATGGGCTTGCCATTGGTGCCGTCCAAGGCCCAAACTTTGCCGCTGGCCGAGGTGTAGTACAAAACGCCATCCACAGCGAGAGGGAAAGATTGGATACCGCGCTTGGTGGCATTGGGCGTATGGATCCAAGCAACGCCCAGATTTTTCACATTGCTAGTGTTGATTTGATCCAGGCCACTGTGGTGGTAGCCATCGAAAGACTGGTGATACATCAGCCAGTTGTTGGGATCGTTTTGCGCATTCAAAAGACTGTTCCAGGAAACTTCAGCAGATGCAGAAGCTGCACCGATCAACATCAGACTGGCGACCAGCAACTTCATTTTTGGCTTGATGGACTTCATAGACTCCCCCGTGTTGGTTGAAAAAAAATCAATGTCAATTCAATGAAATGCCAAGCTTAAAAAGCCAGTCGTTTCTTTTGTGACAACGAATTATTTTTAAACTCTGCAACGTGAGTCAATATCGAAAACCGCCATAAGGGGAAAACACCTAGCAATGTATTTACCCACTGTTAACTGGAATTTTGATCAAAATATCGCTTGAAAATTACCCACTTTTCATACTGAATGATTCCCTCAAAGCCAGCCTCAGAACTCATGCGAATCAATCAAAAAAGGCCTGAACCCCAAACTTCAACCAGTTAACTTAACGTAGTCCAACGACAATTTTCAGCAATGAAGAAACAACAGAATGGCGATTTATGCATTGCCCAACAAAAACTGCTAACGCACACTAGTATTAATAAATAAACAAACCTTACTTTGGTTTTATCCACCCTTCATAATGGACTATTTGTTATCCCGTCCAACAGCATAGTGGCTTGCCCACACGTTAAAAGTCATTAGGCTGTAAGCGGTTAAGTGTCTTATATAGTATTTAAATGCAATACAAGCGATTTAGAAAATAAATCATAAAGAAGTAATTAAATTATGTTTAACCATTTTTTCAATATTGGATTTATTGCCCAATATGACTTCAAAAAATAAGTATTTTTGAAAATGGTAATTTTATTTGTAAAATTCTCGATTTAAGGAGACACTAACGATGAAACGTCAAATTTTCGCTTTAACATTTATTGCAGCTCTTTTTCTTCCAAGTTTTCAAGCTACTGCGCAACAATCTCAAGAAGCATTGGACATACTAGATGCTTGCCCGAAGAATGCTGTTTTGCTCACCGAAGACGATAATGTTCGCTTCATACAACTGAAAATTAAATCCGGTCAAAAATGCGGTATGCACAAATCAGCAGGTGGATTTACTTACATTATTTCAGGTGCAACAATTAATCTGATCAAAGCTGATGGTAGTAAAAGTTCAGTGGTTTTGAAAGACGCACAGGCATTTGCCTATCAACCGTCAGAACACATTGTTGAAGTATCTAAAGGAAACTTGGATATTCTTTTGCTAGAGAGCAAGAAATAAACTGGTTAAAGCAACTGTAATTAAGGACTGAGCTGTTCAGTCCTTATTTTTTCCCTTTAGATATTTATTGTACCAATCAATTTCTATTTTAGTAACATTTTTTCTAATATTACCACTGTAAATATCATAGTGCTTTATATTAGGTATTTCAATGTAGTCCTTGCTAATTAGAATCTTATTAAAAGCGGCAAGACTATTGTCTTTGTTATCCATTAATTCTTCATTCTGTGCAACTACAAAAAGTGCAGCAGCATTTTTAATTTTATCTGCATCTTCAATGGGACGAAATCTTGCAAATTTTTCCCAAATCATCGCTCCTTTTAAATTTCCAATTTCGTTTATTCCAGGTTGTGGATATTCAATTCGGCCTCTACTTCTTTGAGCGCCCTTGGAATTCCAATCGTTCAGATATGTGTCATAGTTAGGGCCCCAACCCATTCCTCCGACTTGACTAACTAGAGCCTTTATCCTCCTGTCTCTAGCCGCGACATAGACAACTAAGCCCCCAGATAAACTTGTACCCCAAAGACCTAAATTGCTTGCATCAACTTGCTTATCAGAAGCAGTCCAATTAATAGTATTGAAAATATCTTCAGCCTGATCAATAGGATCAACTATTTCGCGTAGTTCGCGTGTTTTTGAATACTTTCCGTCCTTGTCTTTAATTTGGATTAATTTCGCATCACTATTACCCCAACCTTTGTAATCGATGACAACTACGACATAACCAGAGCGAGCAATATCACTTGCAGTTTCAATAAGGTGACTGGCTAAACCTCCCCAACCATTTGACATGATGATGGCTGGAAATTTTTGATTTTGATCCGGGCTCTTCGGTCGATATACATCCGCACTTAATCTGATACCGTCACTGATAATATCCACGGTTTGCTTTTGGATATCAAAGCTATCTGCAGCAAAAGATAATCCGCAAAAAAAACAAGCAATATACAAAAAATATTTTTTTGACTTCATTTTAAACTCCATATAAATTTAAATAAAAGTTAATCTAAGGAAAAGGCTAGAAGAGCATTTCCTGGTATCCCGCCCTGAAATAAATAACCGGATGTCACCAAAAGCATGTTTTTAATTAAAACCGGACCAGGGCCATCAATTGAACCGCCTTTTACGGTCATGCCGCTATTGCTTTTTAAATTGACCTTGGTATCAACCTCCCAAATAACCTTACCGTTTTCACTGGCATAAGCTCTCAAAATACCATCTAATCCGCCTGACAAAACAAAATCATTACTAGCAGTTAAGGCTGCAGACTGTGCCTGACTACAACCGGGTACTTGATTACAGCCCGGATGAGGCATTGTCCATTTAAGTTCCCCGGTTTTAATATCTAAGGCATGTAAACCGCCTCCTCTAGAATCTAAAAAATACCACCCATCGTAACCTTGCTGAGCGCCTTTCGTAGACGATGTACTTGGTAGAGTTAATAAATCACTAGTGTCCCAACGTTGGGAAGAGGGTTTGTTGAATAGGATCTTGGCCGATTTCAGGCCCATCCTGTAGTTTTCCCAGTAGGGCGGATATTGGCGTGGTTTCAAACATATTCAGATCCAGCACTCGCAAAATTTCGTACAAAGAA
>CANGPN010000019.1 GCA_947456305.1 Comamonadaceae bacterium
ACCAACGTGGCGAAGACGTACCCCTGACCGATGTGGTGCTGGGTATGCAGAAATCCTCCCTGGCCTTTGAAGCGACCTTGCAGGTGCGCAACAAAGTGCTCAAGGCGTATGAAGAAATCATGAACATGCCGGTCTAACCTGAGAGAACAACATGGCAACCGCAAGTGCAACACTCAACTCCCCCATAGGCACCAGCAATAACGCGCTGACCACTGACACCGACAACGGCGCGCGTAACAGCAACGCCATGGTCGCCGGTGGTACCCATGTGCGCAGCGGTGACCTGGCACGCTCCATCACCAGCTCGGCACTCACCGACCCGATGGGCATGATTCGCGATCTGGTGCGTCAACCATCGGTGCGAAAAGTACTGCCCATCGTCGTCATCATGATGGTGGTCGCCGCTTTTGGTCTGGCCTCCATGTCGATGAAAACGCCGCCCATGCGTCCCTTGACCATGATGCTGCCCGAGGCCGACAAGCAACTTGCCATCGAGACCTTGAAGACCGCCAATTTCAAACCTGAGATTGACAACAACACAGGTCAAATCATGGTGCCTGCGGACAAATACCAGGAAGCGCGCATGTTGCTTTCATCCAAAGGCCTGCCGCGCACTGAAGTGCAAGGCATGGACACCTTGAAAGACATGCCGGCCATGACCACCAGTCAGTTCATGGAACAAGTGCGTTACAACAACGCCATGGAGCAGGAACTGGCGAAAACCATTTCCCAGATCGCCGGTATCCGCAGTGCCCGCGTGCACCTGGCCGCACCCAAGCAAAGCGTGTTTGTGCGTGACCGTGTGCCTACCAAGGCCTCGGTCATCATCACGCGTGCGCCCGGCAAAGAAGTCTCTTCAGCCAACGTACAAGCCATCATTTCACTGGTGGCTTCCAGCGTGCCTTACTTGGCGCCTGAAAACGTGTCTGTGGTCGATAACTTCGGCTCTTTGATGAACGAGATGCTGGGCCCGCAGCCGCTGGGCATGACCGGTGCCGAGTTGCAGCAAAAGCAGCAAATGGAAGACCTGTACCGCACCCGTTTGATTCAATTGCTGGCACCCATCGTCGGTGCTGAAAACGTGTCTGCGCAAGTCAGTTTGCAATTGGATTTCACTCAGGATGAGGTCACCACCGAAGATTTTGACCAGCGCGACAAGGGTCCGAAAACCCGTTCCGAGTTGTATGTGGAAGACCGCAACACGTTCAAAGACGCGATTGGTATTCCCGGTTCACTCACCAATACTCCGCCCAACCCGCCGATCAACCCGGCCGCCACCGATGCCACACCAGCAGATCCCAACAAAGGCGTCAGCGAAAAAGGTGTGCAAGTGGTGGCGCGCAGCACCAAAAATTACGAACTTGACCGCTCGGTGCGTCACACCAAAAGCGCCATGGGCAATATTTCCAAGCTCGGCGTCGGTGTGTTGATCAACGAGCGACCGATTCCTCCCGGCATGAAAGTCGACAAACCCGCAGACGGCTCGCCTGCGCCGACGACCATTCCTTACACCCAGGAAGAGCTTGACCGCCTGAACCAGTTGGTGCGCGGCGCGGTAGGCTTTAACGACAAACGCGGCGACGTCGTCACCGTGGTGGCCACGCGTTTTGAGCCGCCTGTCGATCCCAATGCCGTGCCTTGGTACAAAGACGAAGCGCTGGCCTCGTTGACCAACAGCGGCGTGATCGCTTTGTTGTTCCTGCTGTTCCTCATGGCTGTGGTTCGCCCCATGATCAAGAAACTGCTCAAGCCTGAAGTTGACTCTGCTGCGATCGCCGCTGCCGCCATGGCCGCTGCTGCTGCCGAAGCGGCTGCCGCTGAAAAAATACGTGCCGAGCGGATTGCCGCAGCCGAAGCCGAAGCCGCTGCCCGAGTCGTGGCAGAGCGCGCCGCCAGAGAAGAAGCCGAAGAAAAAGCCCGCAAAGAAGCCGAGGCGCAGGCCGAGGCAGAGCGCCTGGCCGCCGAAGCCCTGGCCAAGGAAGCCGAGATGGCCGAAGAAGCCGCTGCGGCAGAAGCCAGCCGCATGGCCGAGGAAGAAGCGGCGCGGGAAGCCGAGCGTTTGGCGGCACTCGAGTTGCAGGCCGAAGGCGGCGGCGAAGAAGTCGAACTGGAAGAAGGCGAATCGCTGGATGATTTGAAAGCGCGCATGGGCAAACTCAAACCCAAGAAGCCGACCATCCCGTCTGATCTGCTCAACAATGCAAACTCGTACGATGACAAGGTTGCCCTGATCCGGATGATCGTGGCTGACAACTCCGGCCGCGTGGCCAGTGTCATGCGCAACATGATCCAACCCTGACCGGGCAACAAGCTACCAAGGAATACACATGGCTGAAGATACGATTCAATGGACCCCCGAGCTTCGCGCCGAGATGGAGGCCATGACCTCCACCCAGCGCGCCGCCGTCCTGATGTTGCTGCTGGGCGAAGAGCAGGCTGCGGAAATTGTCAAATACCTCAGTCCCAAAGAGGTTCAGGCCCTGGGCGCTGCGATGGTGCAGGCCTCGTCCTTGTCGCAAGGCGCAGTCAACGTGGTGCTGGACCAGTTTGTCGATATGCTGAAAAAACAAAACAGCGTCGGTCTGGGCGGCTCCGACTACGTCGATCGCGTCATGCGACTGGCGCTGGGTGAGGACAAAGCCAACTCGGTGCTCAACCGCATCATGCCGGGACAAGGCACCAAAGGTCTGGACATTCTTTCCTGGATGGACCCGCGTTCTATCGCCGAGATGATCCGTACCGAGCACCCGCAGGTGATCGCCATTATTTTGTCGATTCTGGAAACCAATGTGGCCGCCGACGTGCTGGTGTATTTGCCGCCCGAAGTGCGTCCCGAAGCGATTCAGCGCGTAGCCGCCATGGACACAGTGCAGCCATCCGCCATGGCCGAACTCGAACAAATCATGAAGCAACAGTTTGCCAAGAGCTCGTCCTCCAAGTCGTCGAGTTTCGGCGGTGTCAAGGCAGCCGCTGACATCATGAACATGACTAAGACCGAGATGGAACGCTCCATCATGGATGGTCTGGAAGAAATCGACGCCGATTTGATGTTGAAGATCCAGGACATGATGTTCACTTTCGACAACCTGGTCGCCGTGGACAACAAGGGTATTCAGGTGTTGATGCGCAACGTCGAGCCCGATCAATTGATGGTCGCGCTCAAAGGCGCACCCGACGAAGTGCTCGCGCGCTTTCTGGACAATATGTCCGAGCGTGCACGCGGCATGTTCAAGGACGACATGGACGCACGCGGTCCGGTGCGGGTGGCCGATGTCGAAGATGCGCAGAAGAAAATCATGCGTCTGGCACGCAAGCTGTCAGACACCGGCGAATTGATCTTGGGCGGGGCAGACTTTGTTTAATCCGGATCCGCTCAAACCGGCGCCGCGCCACTGGCTGGACGACACCTGGCTGAACACTTCATCGCCTGCGCTGAAAACCTTTGGCGAATTCGATTGGGCCAAGGTGCCCAAACTGGATTACGCCTCGGCCAAATTCCGTCAGCTCGCCACCCCTGAGAAAGCACGGGTGTTGGATGACGACAGCGGATTTGTGCTGGAGACCTTCGGTCGCAAACCTGCCTATAAGCCTGATACCGCAGGCGCTAAAACCGACGGCAAAGCCGAAGACCAAACGTTTGATACGCCTGCTACTGAAGAAGAATTGACTGCTTTGGCCGTCGACGGCGAGGAACTTGAACGGCAGGAAAAAGAACAGCAACAGGCCGAGCAAACCCGGTTGCAGATCGAAGCCAAGGCCCGCGCTGATGCCGAGCGCGAGCAGCAACGCGAACTTGAACGCCATTTGTTCGGTCCCGACAGCCTGTGGCGTTGTCAGGAAGAAGACGTGTTTGATGTGCTGCCGCTGGGCGACGATGCGCCGGTGCTGGATCCAGCTGCGCTGGCCGCAGCCCGCGAAGAAGCGCATGCCCGCGGTCAGGCCGAAGGTATGCAAGCCGGTATGCAACAGGGCTTTGAACAAGGGCAAGCCCAGGGACATGCCGAAGGCCATGCACAAGGCATGCTCCAAGCGCGTGCCGAGGCCGAGACGCAATTACAGCAAGCTCTGGAAACGCAGAAAAACGAACTCAGCAGCAGCTTGAGCGAGCAATTGCAGCTGCTGCAACAAGTCAACGACAAACTGAACGCCTTCAGCAGCAACCCCCAGGCTTTGTACGAGCCTGTCAAGCGACTGGCTTTACACATCAGCGAGCAACTGGTGCTGGCTGAGCTGACTTTGTCGGGCCAGGCGATCGAGCGCCTGGTGCAACGCTGCCTGGACGAAATAGACATGCACGGGCAGCCGGCGATCACGATCGAGCTCAACCCGCAGGACAAGGCCCGTTTGGAAGACATAGGCGGCGACACCATCAAACAATTGCAATTGCAGGCCGTGCCCGGTTTACACCCCGGCAGCGTGCGTTTGCTGGTCAACGACAGCCAGATTGAAGACTTGATCGAACACCGGTTACAGGCCATGGCCAACCGCTTATTGAACCAGCCCGAACAGTGGCGCGAACAGTCGGCGTTTTTCCGCCAGCCGCTGGCGCAGCGCGACGGGCAGGTCGAGGATGTACCGCCGCGTGTCGCTTTCGACACCGTGCTGGAGGACGAACCCCCGCCTGAGGACGAGCATGCTTGATTTCATCAATATCGCTTTGCGCACCATCATGTGCCTGGCTTTCATCGCTTTTGTGGTGCGGCCCATGCTCATGTCCATGATCAGGCGCGAACCCAATACCTTGGAGCTGGAAGAAATGGCCCAGCTGGCGGTCAACGCTGCGTTCAAAGAACAGTTCGCCGGGTTTTATGCGTACAAAACACCGCAACTGGAAGCACCTAAAGACAGTGCTGAAGCCAAGCCCGGCGCAGACGCCGCGCAGACCCAGGTCGAGGAGGCCGAGCCCGTGCCTTTGACGGAAGAGGAATTGGCTGCTCTGGAGGCCAACAAAGCCTATCTGGATGAATTGATCAGAGGTCACGAAGAAGAAATGGCGCGACGTGCCGATCTGGCTGCCATCGAAGCTGAACGACTCGCGCAAATTGCTTTGGACAACGAGCAGGCTGGTCTTGACGCCGAAGATGACGAGGAAGAAGACACTTCTCTGGAAAAAATGCGCCAAAGCATGAAGAAAGAAAAGAAAAAACCGGCGATTCCCGCCGAACTGCTGGCCGGCAACAGTTACGAAGACAAACTCATGGTGGTGCGTTTTGTGGCCGAGCAGGAACAAAACCGTGTCGCCAACGCCATCCGTTCCATGATCAAGATAGGTCCCTGAACCATGGTCGATTTCGCTGCCGATATAGACGCTGTACTGCCGCAATTGCGCACGCCACAACCTTTGCGCAGCGGCACCTTGGTGCGACTGGTCGGCATGACCTTGGAAGCGCGCGGTGTCATGGCCCCGTTGGGCGCATGTTGTGAAGTGGTGGGTCGACATGGCCACCGCGTCGAAGCCGAAGTCGTCGGCTTTAACGACAAAATTTTATTTTTGATGCCGTTCACTGAACCCGCCGGTGTCGGCCCCGGTGACATGGTGCGCGTCATCAGCAATTCATCGCTCGTCAGTCTCGGTCCCGAGTTGCTTGGCCGTGTGATTGACGGGCGTTGCCAGCCTTTGGACGGCAAACCACCGCCCGAGTGCAAAGAGTTGCTCAGCTTATTAGGTCGTCCCATCAATCCGATGGAGCGCGGTCCTATCAACAAAATTCTGGATGTGGGTGTCAAAGCCATCAATGGTGTGCTGACGCTCGGACGCGGACAGCGGCTGGGTTTGATTGCCGGTTCAGGCGTCGGTAAAAGTGTGTTGTTGGGCATGCTCACACGATTCACCAAAGCCGATGTGGTGGTCATCGGATTGATAGGCGAGCGCGGCCGCGAGGTGCAAGCGTTCATACAAGAGTCGCTGGGCGAAGAAGGCCTGGCCAAATCGGTGGTGGTGGCGGCTCCTGCCAACGTATCACCGGTGCTGCGTTTGAAAGCCACGCATTTGACCCATGTGATTGCCGAATATTTCCGCGACCAGGGCAAAGACGTGTTGATGCTGTGCGACAGCCTGACCCGCGTGGCGCATGCGCAGCGTGAAATCGGTTTGGCCATTGGCGAGCCGCCGACCGCCAAAGGCTATCCGCCGTCGGTGTTTGGTTTGCTGCCGAATTTGATTGAACGCGGCGGTGTCGGCAGACACGGCCACGGATCCATCACGGCTATCTATACCGTGTTGGCCGAAGGCGACGATGCCGCCGACCCGATTGTCGATATCGCCCGTGCCTCATTGGACGGACAAGTCATGTTGTCGCGCAAACTCGCCGACTCAGCCCATTACCCGGCGATTGATTTGACTGGTTCTATTTCGCGTTTGATGCAATCGCTGCTCAGCAACGAAGATTTGAAGTCGGCAAACAAACTGCGCCGCCTGTGGTCCATCTACCAACAAAACGTCGATCTGGTGCAAGTGGGTGCGTATGAACACGGCTCCAACCCGGAACTCGATGAAGCCATACGTTTGAACGATCGCATCGTGGCCTTTTTGCGCCAGGACATGCACATCAGCCAAGACTACGACACCACGCGCACGCAATTGCGCGAACTGCTGAACCAACCATGAAAGCCCTTGAATCATGAAGCCCCGCAGCTGCTGGTCCGTGCTGGCGAAAAAAGCCAGGGACGAAGAAGAATCCGCGCAAACCGCAGCGGCCAAAGCGCGCAACAAAGTGCTTGAATTGCAGCAAAGCCGCCAGCGCATGGACGCTTTGTTACAGGACTACAAACAACGTGCGCTGGAATCGCAGGCCAAGTTGCAATCCATGTCGCAAACCGTCAACAGCCGCCAATTTCTGTTGCAATTGCAAAGCTTGGTCAACCGGGTCGACGACGATTTACGCCATGCATTGCGCGAACTTGAGCAAGCCAAAACGGTGTTGCTGCAAGCCACGCACCAGCGCATGAAGATGGAAACCATGCAGGAAAAAGATTTGCAAGCGGTTCAGACCTGGGAGCGCAAACGCGACCAGAAAGAAATGGACAGCCTGGGTTTGACGCTTTACAACCTCAAGGCCTGACCCAAGCGGCTTGCAGCCAGTGCCAGTAATGCGGCTTGAAGGCCCAGGGCAGCATGGTGGTGGTGGTGCCCGGGCCGAACACAGTGCGGGTGGCGTGGTCATGCCACACGCCTTTGGCGTTCAAGCGTCCGAGTAATTGCTGCGCCGCATCTTCGTGAGACAGCACATCGGCTTGTATTCGCACTTTCGCGCTTTCCTCGGGCAGTTCGTCCATGCGCGTCCAACTCAGCGAGTCGTAGGCGGGCAAAGCCATGTCGGCGTCTATGGGCCCTGAATACACATCGTGCAAACTGCCCCAGCTGCGCTTGGCCAGCAGGTGTTTCAATTGAGAGAGTTGCCGCTCGGCCACGTCTTCATCGCCCAGCCGGAAGCTGACCTGACCCAGCACATTGTCAAACCACAAACAGGCCTCCGGGTGAGCGTTGAGCACCGCCGGTAAACCGGCAATCGCATCCTGCCGGTGGTAATGCAGTTGCACACCTTGGGCTTTCAAAGCGCGTCCGTGACGCAAACCGAATAGCAGCGGCACCAGCGGATCAATGTCGTAAATATCTATGCGCGTGAAGCGTGCCAGCCAGGGCGTGGGCAACATCCAGCCCGCACTGCAACCGATCAGCAGTAAGTGTTTTTCACTGGTATGCACGCCCGCCAAAAAGGCGGCGATCAATTCGCGCGTGGGCAACCAGCGGTGCAATGAACGCGCGGCGTGCACATGCCAGTTCAAGCCGCCGGTGCCGCCGGCGTTGACCATGTCTCTGATCCAGCCGGCCAGCGTGCTGCTAAAAGGGGGCTTATTTTTCACACACGTGGCGCATGAGAGTGAAGACCGGCGAGGACGGCGGTACGGGCTGCCATTCGGCGATCACGCCTTCGCTGGTCAGCGTTTCGCCGCTCAGGTGCGCGCCGCTGTAAATCGCCAGCGAACGGCTGCGTGCGTATTTTTGCTGGCAATCTATCTCCAGCAGCATGCGGCTGGACAAATAGTTTTTACCCTGGCTGTTTTTTTGCGGATGGCGGTAGTCCAGCATGGACCAGACCCGGCGCACATGCCCGTCGTGTTCCAGCGAGGCGCGGTCTAAGCCTATGACCACATCGTCGTTCATGCCTATGCTGACCCAATCGGCAGCGCTGCTGCTCAGCGCGCACAGGCAGCCCAGCGCTAAAAACATACTTTCGAAAGATTTGCGCATTTTTTTCAATTGACCTCTTGCAGGATAGATAATGCAGACCATGCCAAACCATGACTGGGCTCAGTATTCCCTCAGTATGACATTCGTCTTGTTGCTGTTGGCGGCGGCTTTGTGGTGGCTGTCGCGTCGCAACAAGGGCTTTCTCCTCCCCGCCACACAACGGCGTATTCAAATTCTAGAGGCCTATCCCATGGGATTGCGCCACAAATTGCTGTTGGTGCAAGTCGATCAGCAACGCTTGCTGCTGGCGGTCAACAGCAACGATATCCAAACCCTGCATGCCTGGCCTGCAGAACCCGCCGCCCCTCCACAACCAGGTGTCAGTGATGCGCATTAAACATTTACTCCTGCCTTTTGTTATTTTGTGCATGCTTTGGTTGCCTGATATTGCATCGGCCCAAGGTTTGCCGCTGATCAATGTGAACGCAGGCAAGGGCGGTCAGCAGTACAGCTTGACATTGCAACTGTTGGGTTTGATGACGGTATTGACGTTGTTGCCGTCCTTGCTGTTGATGATGACTTCGTTTGTGCGCGTCATCATCGTCTTGTCCATCCTGCGTCAGGCGCTGGGCACGGCGCAGACACCGCCTAATACCGTGTTGGTCGGTCTGGCCTTGTTTTTGACTTTTTTCATCATGACGCCGGTGTTCGACGATGTGTATGCCAATGCCATCTCGCCTTATATGAACGGCAGCATGCCGTTTGAGAAGGCGCTGGCCAAAGCCGAGGTACCGGTGCGCGACTTCATGACTTTGCAGACCCGCGAAGACGACATCGCCATGTTCATGCAAATCGCGCAGCGCAAAGAAGTCGCCAGCGCCGCTGAAGTGCCGTTCTTCACGCTGGTTCCGGCTTTCATTACCTCTGAGCTGAAAAGCGCGTTCATGATTGGTTTCATGATTTACATACCGTTTGTGGTCATCGATTTGATCGTCGCCAGCGTGTTGATGTCCATGGGCATGATGATGCTCTCACCCATGGTCATCTCCATGCCTTTCAAGTTGATGTTGTTTGTGCTGGTCGACGGCTGGACCCTGGTCATGGGTTCGCTGGCGTCGAGTTTTATTTTCAAATAAGGAACTGACATGGATACAGCGATGGTGGTCGATCTGGGCAGACAAGCCCTGTGGATGACGATGATTGTGTCGGCGCCCATGCTGATGGTCGGTCTGCTGGTCGGTGTGATCATCGGCGTGTTTCAGGCGGCGACATCGATCAATGAACAAACGCTGAGCTTCATCCCCAAATTGTTGTCGCTGGGCCTGACCGCCTCGGTGTTCGGCGGCTGGATGATCAACACGCTGGTCGACTACACCAAGGTTTTGTACGGCCGTATCCCCGGTTTATTCGGTTGAGCTGCGCATGAACGTAGACATGCTCAATCTGGTCGACAAGTTTTATGCCTTGCTTTGGCCGATGTTGCGCATTTCAGCTTTTTTGATGTTCTCGTCTATTTTTTCCATACGTGCGGTCAACCTGCGCATACGCATCACCTTATCGCTGGTGCTGACGCTATTTTTGTCTATGCAAATGGATATTCCGCGCATAGACCCGGTCTCCGCACAAGGTCTGAAAGAAATATTCAACCAACTGTTCATCGGTTTTTCCATGGCCATGATCATGCAACTGGCTACTGCCGGTATCGTTATCGCTGGACAAGCTGTTTCCGGCTCTATGGGTTTGTCCATGGCCACCATGATCGATCCAACGCTTGGCAGCGTGCCGGTGGTGTCACAGTTTTTCAATATTCTGGGCACGCTGGTGTTTTTATCCATAGGCGGGCATTTGATTGTGTTTGGCCTCCTGCTTGAATCTTTCACACTGTTTCCCATCGGTAAATCGCTGATGACGCAGGAACTGCTGGGCAAGATGACGGCTTGGGGCGCCATGATGTTTTTGTCGGCCTTGCTGATCTCGCTGCCGGTGGTGATTACTTTGTTGTTTGTGAATATCGGTATCGGCTTCATCACCCGTGCCGCGCCGAGTTTGAATATTTTCTCGGTCGGCTTACCGGCTATTTTGCTGGCCGGTTTTGTGGTGTTGTGGCTGGCTATTCCCAGCATTGTCAACCGCATCAGCTGGTTGTGGGTGCAGACATTCGGGCAGATGCGCGGCATGCTGCTGGGAGGCTAGGCCATGGCCGACGACTCCGCTGAACGGACCGAAGAACCGACCGCGCAGCGCTTGAGCAAAGCGCGCGAGGAAGGGCAGTTGGCGCGCTCGATTGAACTGCCGACGGCAGCGGTCATGATCACCGCCACTTTGTTTTTCAGCCTGTCGGGCAACTACATGTTCCATCGTCTTGGCATGCTGTTCACCTCGCAATTGCAATTCGACCGCAAGATCATGGACAAGGCCGAATTGCTACCGGGTATTTTTTTCCAATCCATTGTCGACGGCTATATCTTGATACTGCCTGTCATGACCTTGTTGATGGTGGTGGCTGTGTTGTCGACAGTCATGAGCGGCGGGCTGGTTTTTTCCATCGGCATGATTGCCCCCAAATTCAGCAAGCTCGACCCCATGGCCGGGCTTGCGCGCGTGTTCGGCACTAAGGCCTTGATCGATTTAGGCAAAGCCATCATCAAGTTTTTGCTGATCACCCTCATTCTCTGGGGCAGCGTGACCAACAATATCGAAGACTTGGTCACCATCAACCGCATGGACTTGGGCACGGCGGTGCACCATGCAGGCAATATGATTTTGGACGCTTGTTTCTGGATGAGCATGGGCTTGTTATTGATCGCCTTGGCAGATGTGCCGCTGCAGCATTACCAGACCAATAAACGCTTGAAGATGACCCGCCAGGAAATCAAAGACGAGATGAAAAACTCCGAGGGCCGTCCCGAGGTCAAAGCCACCATCCGGCGGCGTCAGCGCGAGATGGCCAACAACCGCATGATGGACAAGGTCAAGGATGCCGATGTGGTAATCACCAACCCGCAGCATTTTGCGGTCGCGCTCAGTTATGACCCCAACTCTGACGGTGCGCCCACGCTGGTAGCCAAAGGCACGGATGAACTCGCGCACCGCATACGCGAGGAAGCCAAGAAGAACGGTGTGTACATTTTCGAAGCGCCTGAACTCGCGCGTGCGCTGTACTTCACCACCAAACTGGACGATTCGATTCACGAGGGCCTCTACCACGTCGTGGCTCAGGTGATTGCTTATGTGTTCAGTTTGAACCAGACCTATGCCGGTGGCGAGGCCATGCTCAAACCCACGTTGCGCTTGCCTGACAATATGCGCTATGACGAAAACGGTTTTCTATTTCAGTGATGAACATTTTTAAAGCGGCCCGAGCATGAGTGACTTTTACCAAAGCCCTGCCGACAAACTGCGCTTTGAAATACTGCTCAAGTCCTTGCGAGAAGGGCGTTTGAACCTGGCCATTTTGGGCGACGACGAAGTCGCGCTGGCGCATTACGGACGCCGCATCTTTCAACATTTGCGCGAGCAGGGTGAAACCCATGTCGAACTCTGGACTTCGGCGGACTCGGACCGGCTGGTGGACAGATTCAATGAAATCCTGTCGACTTTGACGCTGGACCAGGCGCTGGACAAATCCAACAAGGCCAGCCCCAAGCGTTTCATGATTTTTCCCGACACCCAGGGCATACAAGACTTTGAGTTGCAACTGCTGGCGCGGCTGGTCAACGGTTTTCCGGCAAGCAACATCAATGTGATTCTGCTGGTCAACAGCCAAAGTCCTTACGACAAAAAACTCTCTGCCTTCGGTAAAAACCTGCTGCAATGGGTGTTGGAGTCCAAAGATCCGGCGCCCAGCAAGCCGCAGCGTCTGGAAACACTGGGCGACTGGCCCGGTGCTCAGCAAGTACCCTCTCAGAAACAAGACGATGCCCGGCCTGCGCCACCGCCTTTGCCTGCCGCACCGCCGCCGCCACTGGATCTCAGTGATGTGCGACCCGGCAGCGACCATTCTTCAACCCCGCGCGAGCCCGTCATGGGCGACCCCTTGCCTGCTGCCGTGGCTGAATTGCCAACCGGCGAAGAGCTAGCCAAATCCTGGGAAGCTGACACCCGTCCCCCGCGCCGCGGCGGCCAGGTGGCTGCCTTTTTGTTGCTGGCATTGCTGTTGAGTCTGGGTATTTCTGGTTTTGTTTACAAAGACCGGTTGCAGCAGGAATGGGTCAACCTGCAAGCTTATTTGAACGGGGTCAAACCCCAGCCTGCGGAAACGCCTAAACCCCCGTCACCGCCGCCGCCTACCGTGTCCATGTCGTCCAGCACCACGCCGCCAGTCAAGCCCGCCGAGGCGCTTAACCCCGGTAAAGAAGAGCTGGTATTGCCGGGCGCAGCCGACAAAACGGCAGTCACGCCGGCTGCACCTGAGGCAGTCAAGCCCGTCGAACCCGCCAAATCAGAAGCTGACAAGGCCAAGCCAGGCGAAACCGGCAAAGCCAATGAGGCAGACAAAACCAAGACCGATACCGATAAAACCAAACCCGAACCACCCAAGCTTGCGCCTGCGCCTGCCAAGCCAGAACCGCCAAAGCCAACGCCAGCCAAGCCTGAACCGCCTAAATCCGAACCACCCAAGCCAACGCCTGCGCCTGCCAAGCCCGAAACGCCCAAGCCCGTATCCAAGGCCATTGACAAACCTGTGGACAAGATCACTCAGGCCGACAATCCGGCGTGGGTCGAGTCTTTGGACCCCAACGCCTGGGTGATGCAGCACGGTGCGTTTGACAGTTTGTCCGAAGCCCGCGCTTTCCAGTCCACCGCCCTCGGCTACAAATCCGGTCAGGTGCTGTACACCCAGCGCAAAGGCAGCAAGCCTTATTACATTCTGGTCACCGGTCCTTATGCAGAAAAAACACAGGCCGAGGCTTTGATGAAACAAAACCCGCCGTTGGCCAAAGCCTGGCTTCGATCGGCCAAGTCATTGAAAGCGCAGTTCCAGGATTAAACAGGCAGTCATTGATCAAGTTGTTGGTTTCACGGTCGACATACACACAGGGAGTACACAATGAGCGAGAAACCGAATATTTCTGACCAGCCTTTGCCGGATGCTGATCTGGTGCCTGCCGCCAATGCGTCTACCGCTGTCGTGCCAGTTGATGAAGCGCATGCTCACGCGCCGCCGCATGCTCCTGAACACGCCGACGTGCCTGCAGTCCATCTGGATTTACACGAGCAATTACCGTCGCCGCACCTGGACAAGGCAAACAGCGGCTACGGCCATACCGACCCGGCCAGTTTGGCGGCCGCCATCACGCTGGATTTGCACAATCCCGAGCTCAAACCGGCGGAGACAGAAACCCTGAATCAGCCCATTTGGGGTCAGTCCGGCCCGGAGGCAGAAGCCATTGCTAGCGGCGACAGCACCGCAGCGGTTCCCACCGCGTGGTCGCAAATGCCGCCCGTGCTGGCGCACCTGGCTCAAGTTGGACTGACTTCCGCCGATCAATGGGAAGAGCAAATCCAACCACGCGTGCAGCAATTGCATGAAGACATCGCCCAGGTGCATGCGCAACTGGACGTGTTGGAACGCCAAAAACCGAAAAAATAGTTTTCCTGAGGACAAGCCACATGGCGCAAGATTCGACCAAAGCAGATGCCGCCGCTGAAGACGGCGACTTCCTGCCCGATATGCCTGTTGAAACGGTGGAGGACAACCCCACCGAGACGCTGGCCATCGGCTTGGAGTCTCTGGAAGAACAGGCGCTGGACGGCAGCGAAGTAGCGCGTCAAATTGAAGAACTGACCGGCGTGGTGCTGAGCTCTGCCGAGGTCTCCACCCGTTCTGCGGAAGTCGCCGCCAACATCAGCCAGGAAATGCGCACGGTCATGAAGACCGTCAACGAGATGTCGTCCAAAAACATCTTGCATTCGCGCATTATTTTGATCGGCTTGTTGAGCTTTTTGGTGATTGCGGTCGGCTCGTTTTTTGCCATCTCCACCCGCTTGCAACAAAACATACGCCAGCTCGACAGCTTGTCGCTGGCGGTCGGTAAACGCGTGGTCGAACTCGACGCCACCTTGGCGACATTCGGCGACGCCACCCGCGGTTTGGGCGACACCACCGAAAAGCTCGACAGCATGGAAGAGCGGCAAATCAAACTGGACGAAAAATTCCAGGAAAAAATGGACGCGCTTGATAAGGTGTTTGTGAAAATGCCCGACCAGATCGCCGGCCAAGTCAACGGCTTGACCGACAAAAACCTGGACGCCAAGCTCAAAGATTTGCAGAAAAATATTCAAGCCTTGGATGCCAAGGTACAGGCTTTGGCCGCCAAGCCCGCGCCGGTGGCGCCTGCGGCACCGGTGGTGAATAACCAGAAGGAAGTGATTGCGGAAATCCAGAAGCTGAAAAAAGACCTGGAAGCCGCCAATGCCGCTGCGACTGCCGCTGCCATCAAGGCCGCCGCCAAAGAACGTGAACGAGAGAAACCGCTGGACAAGCCATTGATCATGCCGGCACCGGCGCCTGCCCCCAAACCAGCGCCTGCGGTGAACAAGGCGGCTGAAGCCAAGGCCGCCGCCGAACTCAGGGCTGCCGCTGACGCCAAAGCTGCGGCTGAAGCCCGCGCCGCTGCGGCCGAAGCCAAGGCTGCGGCTGAAGCCAAAGCGGCAGCCGACGCCAGAGCGCGTGCCGCCGCCGAAGCCAAAGCTGCTGCCGAAGCCCGCGCCGCTGCGCAGCCACCGGCCTTGCCGCCGCGTGCCGCGCCCAAGGAAGACCGGGTCGTCTTCCCGCGTCCTGCCAACGACAACTAAGCGGTGTATTGGCAGTGCCGCAACAGCTGGTCTGTTGCAGTGGTTAAGTGTTGTATTTCACGCCGCGATCAAACTTGCTGAAAATGCCCGGCTTGCGCTTTCGCCCAGTAGCTTTTGAACGGCTCGGGCAATTTGCTGAAGTTGTCTTTCAGTAAAGCACCGGCGCTCAAAGCCGGGTACATCTGGGCCAGGGTTTGCGTTTCATGGCCGTTTAAGCGGTGAGAAAAATGCTGGGCTTTCACCTCTTGTGGTGATTTCAAACCGGCGGCCTGTAACAACTCTTGCAATGAGGCCAGCGTGTGCTGATGGAAATTCTTCACCCGCTCGGCCTTGGTCGGCACCACCAAGGCGATTTGGCGTTGCGGGTCCTGCGTGGTGACACCGGTCGGGCAGTTGCCGGTGTGGCAGGTTTGGGCTTGAATGCAACCCAGTGCAAACATAAAGCCGCGCGCACTGTTACACCAGTCTGCGCCCAGTGCCAACGCACGGGCGATGTCAAAGCTGTTGATGATCTTGCCGCTGGCCCCCAGCTTCACATGCTCGCGCATGCCTATGCCCACTAGCGTGTTGTGTACCAGGCGCAAGCCTTCTTTCAATGGCATACCCATGTGGTCGGAGAATTCCAGTGGTGCTGCGCCGGTGCCGCCTTCGGCACCATCGACTACGATGAAGTCGGGCAGGATGCGGGTCTCCAACATGGCTTTGGCAATGCCAAACCATTCCCACGGATGACCGATGCACAGCTTGAAGCCGACCGGTTTGTTCAAACTGAGTTCGCGCAGGCTTTGCATGAATTCAAGTAATTCGACAGGCGTGGCGAAACTGCTGTGCGCCGCCGGTGAGACGCAGTCCGCGCCCAGCGGCACGCCGCGCGCTTCGGCAATCTCGGGCGTGACTTTGGCGGCAGGCAACACACCGCCATGCCCGGGCTTGGCACCTTGGCTGAGTTTGATTTCAATCATCTTGACCTGCGGGTCGCGGGCTTGATCGACAAACCGCTCGGGGCTGAAGCGGCCCTGGTCATCGCGGCAACCGAAATAGCCCGAGCCGATTTCCCAGATCAGGTCGCCGCCGTGTATGCGGTGGTAGCGTGAAATAGAGCCTTCGCCGGTGTCGTGGGCAAAGCCGCCCATTTGCGCGCCCTGGTTCAGCGCCATGATGGCATTGGCGCTAAGCGCTCCAAAGCTCATGGCCGACACATTGAACAAGCTGATGTCATACGGCTGGCTGCAAGCGGTGTTGCCCACGCGCACGCGGAAATTGGCGTTGTCTATCGTGGTGGGTGCCATGGAATGGGTCAGCCATTCGTAGCCTTCTGCATCGACATTGAGTTGGGTGCCGAAGGGGCGTTTGTCTGACTGGCCTTTGGCGCGGGCGTAGACCAGTGAGCGTTGCGCCCGGGAAAAAGGCGCGGCTTCGGATTCGCTTTCAATGAAGTATTGGCGGATCTCGGGCCGGATGAATTCGAGCAAAAAGCGCATGTGCCCGAGGATGGGGTAGTTGCGCAAAATGGCGTGGTGGGTTTGCAGCAAGTCGTGCACACCGATGCCACTCAAAACTGCAAACAGGATGAATAACCACCAGCCCTGACCAGAGGCCAGCGCCATGAGCAGGCTGAAACACAAGCCGCCCAAGGCAATGAAAAACGTGGTGTACCTGACCGGGTAGCGAATGGGTTTGAGGTCGAGCATTACAACTTCTCCTGCTCTGACCGCCAAGGTCAGCTCGGTGTATTGCGCAATCTAGAAGACAGACGCGCTTGTGCCAAAGAGGATACCTCAGCGCGAAGCCGGGCCATGGACAACTGGTGGTCGGAGGCGCGTTGTATCTCTTTCAAGTCATGAAGAATGGTCTGGCGCAGGCCGTTGAGTTCTTCTTCAATCTGGACCAGGTGCTGGCGCAATTCACGCTGTTGCGCCATGCGCTGGCTCAGTTGATTGACGCTATGGGCAATCAGTTTCCACTGCTGCGCTAATTCATCCTTGGGCGGCTGGTTCAATTGGTCAAACAATTCGCCGAGCAAGGGGTCATGCAACACTTCTGCCGAGGAGTGACCGGCTTCTCTGCGGGCGGCCTCAAGCGCGAGTTTGAGTTCATCGTCTTCGTAGTTGGTCGCAGAAACCGGACTCTGGTTAGGTGCGGGTTCTGATGGCAAGGGCGTTACTTCACTCAGGTTGTGCACCGAAGCCCAGCCCATGCCGGGGTCGTACTGCTTCAAACCTTTGAAGTTGAGGAACTTTTCTTCTGACATAGTGAAGGAATCTGTGTTCAGAGCTTGGCCGAATTGCCACGCGCCAAGCGCTTCAGGAATTCAGGAACACCCATATTGGCCAGCGAACGCGAATTGACCACGCTTTCTTTTTCTTCGGCGATTTTGCGCTGGCGGTAACGCCCGAGCACCGAGTACTGCGAACTGCTGGGAATGGTGTCGAGCACACCAGCCTTGGTCGGTGTCAAAGGCACGCGGTGGCTGCTGGCGTCACGCTCGGTGAGCTTGACTTGCGGCGCTCGCGGTTGCTGGGTTTGTGCCATGCGGATTTCACGTGCCGCGCATATGGCTTGACCGAATTCGCGGAAGGACTCACCGCCGATATCGTGGGCGTCCATCAGATAGCCGCGCTCGAATAAATCGCGCGCACTCTGGGCTTCCAGAATAGGCGGAGCCAGCATGAAGCTGACAGGGAAGCGTTGCTTTGTGAATACGTCAGAGTTAAGTTGTTCGTTCAATACGCGGGTCGGGCAGACCACCAGCATAGGCCGGCGCGGCGAGGCGGAATCAAACACCCAGCGGTGGCGGCTGAGAAAGCCCGAGGTGGCAGCCAGTTCGATTTCCGACACCGAAGTCGGTACCAGCACCATGTCAAATTCAAACATCAATTCACCGGCCAGTGAATCGGACCAGGTCAGGTCGCACACCAGAATGTCGCATTCGCTGGCAGCACGCCGCATTTGCAAGCGGGCTTCAAAAATAGGACGGTTACCGCCTTGGTCCACAGGCAGCGCCAGGTGTTGAATCACAGCGCCGACTTGCGGCGCCTGCTTCAGCCAATTGCTGGAAGAGCCGTGCGGGTCCCAGTCAATCAAAGTCACCGCCAGGCCGAGCGAGCGGCTGAGGTAGGCCACCAGATTGGCTGACAAGGTGCTTTTGCCAACGCCACCTTTTTGACTGGTCACCAGAATTTTGAATGCCATTTTGTTACTCCGCACAGAGACTGTCTGAATAATATCTATCTTCAATCATGACAGAATTTAAATGAACTAAATTCCGTAAGGGGGTACGAATATTAGCTTTTTTGTTAATTCTGTCAAATCTATTCTGAAGCCCACAGTTGTTTTCATGCGACGCATGCGCGTGCAGGGCTTTGTGGCTGACCTGGCAGGTGTGTGGGCTCGAAACCGGTCAAAATGCCTGTAATGGAAAAAATGCGCATTGACAAATGGCTGTGGGCGGCACGGTTTTACAAAACCCGCTCCCTCGCCACCGATGAAATCAACAAGGGCCGGGTGTCAGTGAACGGGCAGGTGGTCAAACCCTCGCGTGAATTGAAAGTCGGCGAATCCGTCAGCATGCGGCGTGAGGGCCTGACGCGCAGCGTGCAAGTGCTGGCCTTGAGCGATATGCGCGGACCGGCGCCCAAAGCCCAACTGCTTTACGAAGAAACCCCGGACAGCTTGCAAGCGCGTGAGGCTTATACGCAGCAACGCCGATTTGCGCGCGAACCGGCGCTCAGTATTGAAAACGGGCGCCCGACCAAGCGTGACCGGCGCGAACTCGAACAAGCCAGCCATCCCTGGGACGACCGCTGGAGCGCTTCCTTGTGAATGTGCATGCCATGGTTTGGCGGGCCGTCTGGCGCGATGCCCGCGCAGGTGAACTGCGCTTGTTGTTTACCGCGGTATTGCTGGGCGTGGCCGCGCTCAGCTCGGTGGGTTTTCTGGCTGACCGCATCGAAGCCGGTTTGCAGCGTGACGCACGTCAGTTGCTCGGCGGTGACGCGGTGTTGGTCAGCGACCATGCGTTTGACCCGCAGGTGCTGGCGCAGGTCGGGCAAACCGGGGTGAAGGCGTTGACCACGCTGAGTTTTCCCACCATGGCGCGCAGCGGCTCCGTGAAGGACGGCAGCAGCCGTCTGGTGGCCTTGAAAGCCGTGACTGAGGGCTACCCTTTGCGCGGCCAGCTAACTATCCTGCCGCCAGCGGGCGCACCGCAAGACAAACCGGCGCTGGTGACGAATTTGGACAACGGTACCGATTACGACCGTCCCGGCGTGGCCACCACACATGTGCCGCAGCCGGGTGAAGTCTGGGTCGAACCCTCATTGCTGCAGGCCTTGGAGATACACCCGGGCGATGCGATTTTGCTGGGCGAGCGCAGCTTCAAAATCAGCGAGGTGCTGATTTCCGAGCCGGATCGAGGTGCAGGTTTCATGAATTTCGCGCCACGCGTGATGATGAACCAGGCCGATTTAGCTTCCACCCGGCTGGTGCAAGCGGCCAGCCGCATCAACTGGCGCTTGGCGGTGACGGGCTCGCCCGCTCAAGTCGCGCAGTTTGTGGACTGGGCGCAGGTTCATGTGAAACAAGCCGATGTGCACGGCGTGCGGCTCGAGACCTTGGAGGCCGGTCGTCCGGAGATGCGGCAGACCTTGGACCGAGCTGAAAAATTCCTGCATCTGGTGGCTTTGCTGGCAGCTTTGTTAAGTGCGGTAGCAGTGGCATTGGCGGCCAGGGCTTTTGCCGCCGGCCATTTGGACGAATGCGCCATGTTGCGCGTGCTAGGCCAAAGCCAGCGCGATATTTTGCGGGTGTATCTGGGCGAATTTTTGCTGGTCGGTATGGCGGCCAGTTTGTGCGGTTTGGCCGCAGGTTTCGGTTTGCACCTGGTGTTTGTGCAATTGCTGGCAGGTTTGGTGGAAACCGCTTTGCCGTCGCCCGGTTGGATGACGTTCTGGCAGGGCTTGGGCAGCGGCCTGACTTTGCTGCTGGCCTTTGGTTTGCCACCTGTGTTGCAACTCGCTCAGGTGCCGACTTTGCGCGTTATACGTCGTGACCTGGGCCCGCTGCGTGCTGCTTCTGTCAGTGTGTTGATGTTGGGCATGGCCGGCTTTGCTGCCTTGCTGATGAATGCCAGCCGTGACCTGTCGCTGGGCTTGATGGTGGTCGGCGGTTTTGCCGGTGCCGCCATGCTGTTTGCCGCCCTGGCTTGGCTGGCGATTCAAGGCTTGCGCCTGCTGGTGGGTCGCGCGGGCGTGCCGACCTGGCTGCGCATGGCAACCCGGCAAATCTGCGCCCGACCCGGCTACACGGTGGTGCAAATCAGTTCGCTGTCTGTCGGCCTGCTGGCCTTGCTGTTGCTGGTTTTGTTGCGCACCGATCTGGTGGAGAGTTGGCGTAATGCCACACCGGCTGACGCGCCCAACCGCTTTGTCATCAATATACAACCCGATCAGGCCCGGGACTTTCTGGACATGTTGCAGCAGGCGGGGGTGGCGCAAAAGGACTGGTATCCGATGCTGCGGGCCCGCTTGGTCGAGGTCAATGGCAGAGCTGTGCGGCCCGAGGATTACACCGACGAGCGGGCGCAGCGCCTGATCGAGCGCGAGTTCAATGTGTCGCACTCGGCCCAAGCCCCGGCGCACAACCAGATCGTGCAAGGACGCTGGCAGCCCGACGAGGCGAATGCCATCAGCATGGAAGAAGGCATTGCCAAAACCCTGAAACTCAAACTCGGTGATGAGTTGCTTTTTGAATTCGCCGGTCAACGTCAGGCCGCGCGCATCACTTCTTTGAGGCGCGTCGATTGGACCTCAATGCGGGCCAATTTTTTTGCCATGTACCCGCTGGCGCAAATGCCCGGTTTGCCGGTCACTTACATCGCCGCCTACCGTGCGCCGTCTAGCAAAAGCTTTGACAACGAATTGGTCAACCGTTTTCCAAACGTGACCAATGTCGACATGGGCAACACCATCAACCAGGTGCAGAAAGTGTTGTCCCAAGTCATCTGTGCGGTCGAGTTTTTGTTCGGCTTCACGCTGGCCGCCGGTCTGGTGGTGTTGTTTGCCACAGTCACGGCCACCCGCGAGGAACGCGCCCGCGAATACGCGGTACTGCGTGCGCTGGGCGCGGGTAACCATTTGCTCAAGCAGGTGCAAACCGCAGAGCTGCTGGGCGTGGGCGCCTTATCCGGTGCCCTAGCGGCGCTGGTCGCCATGCTCATGGGCTGGGGCCTGGCTTATTACGTGTTTGAATTTCACTGGCGGGCGTCGCCATGGGTGTTGCTGGGTGGCATTGCAACCGGGGCCTTGCTGGCCTGGGCGGCGGGTTGGTGGGGTTTGCGCGAGGTATTACATCGACCGGTGGTGCAGACCTTGAGGATGGCGGCAGACTAGCTCGTTTTTTTCTGCATCAAGCTCACGACACGAGCCTGTAGATGGCTTAAGCTGAGCATGTCATCAACCACCACATACCTATGACGCCAAGCCCTCGTAACGGATTCATGGTGCTGCACAGCAACCGCATGGAAGGACTGCGCGAACTGCTGCTCGCACACATTCGCAACAATCCCTTGCCGCCGCTGGCTGCCGAAACCGTGCTGGTGCAAAGCAACGGCATGAAGCATTGGCTGAGCAAGTCGCTGGCGCAGGACGATGCCCTAGGTATTTGTGCAGCCACACGCATGGTCTTGCCTTCCGCCCAGCTATGGCAGATTTACCGTTGCGTGCTCGGCACAGACCGCTTGCCTATGACCATGCCGCTGGACAAATCACCCTTGGCCTGGCGCATACTGCGCCGCTTGCCGCACTGGCTGGCCGACCCGCGTTTCGCAGCGCTGGCGCATTACCTGGGCGGTGATACCGGTGGCATCCGCGCTTACCACTTGGCGCAACAACTCGCTGACGTGCTTGACGGCTACCAAAACTACCGCAGCGATTGGCTGGCGCAATGGGCGCAAGGCCAAGACACCTTGGATCGCGGTCTGCCGCTGGCACCCGGCCAGACCTGGCAGGCCAGTATGTGGCGCGATTTGCTCAGCGATGTGCAACTTCAGCAAACTGCCGGTTTTCAAGCGCGCTCCGAGGTACACACGTCTTTTTTGCGTGAATTGCAACAGCGTCAGCCGGGCGCCATCGCCGGTTTGCCGCCGCGCCTGATGGTGTTTGGCATCACCGCTATGCCCATGCAAACCATGCAAGCGCTGGTCGCCTTAGGTCGTCATTTGCCGGTGTTGATGTTTGTGCACAACCCTTGTCGCGAACACTGGGGGCATGTCAGCGAAGACATGGCCGGTGGCGGCCACCCCTTGCTGGCCGCCTGGGGCAAACAAGGGCGCGACTACTTGCACGCCATTGATCAATTCGAGGCCAAGGACGAGCATTCGCCGGTTTACCTGCCCGTTACTGCGTTTGTCGATCCGGTCAAAGAAGCCACAGATGCCCAACAGCCGGTCAGCGTGTTGCTGCGCTTGCAGTCGGGCCTGTTGAATTTGCAGGCGTCCAAAGGAATGGACGCGCCGGTCGACGACAGCGTGGTGTTTGTGCAAACACATTCGGCCCAGCGCGAGGTCGAGGTCTTGCACGACCGGGTGCTGGACTGGCTCCAAGCCGACCCGCAGTTGCAGCCGGTCGACATCATGGTCATGGTGCCGGACATGGCAGTGTTTGCTCCGCACATACACGCGGTGTTCGGTCGCTATGCGGGCAGCGGTGACGCCGCACGTGACCTGCCGTATTCAGTCACTGACAGCACGCCGCGCAGCCACCCGCTGGTGCAAGCGGTAGACACCTTGTTGCAATTGCCGCAACTGCGTTTGAGCCTGAGCGAATGGCTGGCGATGTTCCAGGTCAAGGCGGTGCGCGAGCGGTATGGTTTGAGTGAAACCGACGTGACCCGTTTGCACGAATGGCTGTCCTTAGCAGGTGTGCGTTGGGGACTGGACGCGCAGCAGCGGCGTCAATGGGGCATGGACCCGGCCTTACCGGATGCTGACCAGAACACCTGGCGCTTTGGTTTGAGCCGCTTGCTGCTGGGCTACGCCCTGGGGCCGCAATCGCATGAGGCCGTCTGGCAAAACACGGCAGCTCAGCCCGGCGTGGACGGGCTAGACGCACCGCTGATGGTCGGCTTGCTGCAATGGCTGGACGACATGCATCGCCACGGGCAGGTATTACAGGCGGACCGCTCGCCGCAAGACTGGCTGCCGTGTATGCAGCACATGCTGGACCGTTTTTTCAAAGCAGAAGATGAGGCTGATCAGCGTGTGCTCGATCAATTGATGGAACCGCTGCAAGACTGGCTGGCCGATTGTCAAATGGCCGGTTTGGACGAACCGGTGTCGCTCGGCGTGTTGCGCAGCCATTGGATGGCCCAGCTGGATGCTGTCGGTTTGCAACGCCGTTTTGCGGCCGGCGGTGTGCAATTCGCCACACTCATGCCCATGCGCGCCATTCCGTTCAAAGTGGTGTGTTTGCTGGGTATGAATGACAGCGCTTATCCGCGCAGTCCGGCGCCGCGTGATTTTGATTTGATGAGCCACCCGGGCAACCACCGCCCCGGTGACCGGGCGCGCCGGGAGGATGACCGGTATTTGTTTTTGGAAGCCTTGTTGTCGGCGCGTCAGCGCTTGTATATCTCTTGGCAAGGCAGGCGCGCCAGCGACCATGCTTTGTTACCGCCATCGGTACTGGTCGCGCAGTTGATGGATTACCTCAATCCCGGCGGCCAGGTTGATGACGCCAGCCCCAAACCTTACACCGCGCCCTTACAGCCGCTGCAGGCTTTTTCCGGCAGTTATTTTCAGCAGGGCTCGGGCTTTGCCACTTATGCCGCCGAATGGGCAACGGTGCGCCTTGGCCGCCCGCCAACCGCACCGGCTCAAGACCCGGGTTTACCGCCGCCGGATTCATTGACCGAGCGGTCTTTGCTCACGCTGTTGCGTCAACCCGTGGAGGTGTTTTTCAAACACCGCTTGCAAGTCACACTCGACACCCCGCAATTCAACGAACAAGACAACGAGCCATTCACCTGGTCCGGGCTGCAAGGCCATGTGTTGCAGCAACAGGTGCTGCGCAGCGACCAGGCCCAAGCTTTGTTGCAACGCATGAAACTGCAAGGCGTGCTGGCCATGGCCGGTGGCGGTGAGCGGCAGCAAACCCAACTGCTGGATTTGCAACAACAGGTGTTGTCGCAGTTGGCTCCCTGGCAGCAAGCTGACGACACCGATGTGCCGCTGCAAATATGGCGGATGCAAGCCCACGGCTGTGGCTTGAGCCTGCCCTGGGGCGGTGACCCGTTGCGCTGGCGTTTGCACGCCGACGGCAGTGTGCTGCAGATGCTGTTGCGCGCAGGCCATGTCCGGCAAGCCAAACACATACGCTTGCACACTTTGCCCGCCTTGTGGCTGGGGCATTTGAGCGCTAACGCTGCGGGCGCCCGCACTACCAGTGTGTTGAGCGGGGCCGATGGCACAGTGTGTTTGCAACCCATGGCGGCAGAGCGGGCGCAAGCCTGTTTGCAAGACCTGGTGCTGTTGTACCGGGAGGCTTGGGCGCGTCCACTGCCTTTGGCCGTCAAAACCGCAGGTGAGTTTCTGATTGCTTTGGATAAATACGCGAATGCCGCCACGCCCGGCCAGCAAACGCATCAAGCCTTGGCTCAGGCACGCAAGGCCTTTCAGGGCAACCGTTATATGCAGGGCGAGTGCCAGTCCTCGCCTTATGTGCAGCGTGTGTATCCGTGTTTTGACGACATGGACCTGAATGCTTTTGCCGACTTGGCTGTGCGCATGTATGCGCCATTGCACCAAGCTTGTGACGCTGACGTCGCTACTCCGCAAGAGGTACCGGCATGAAGGCGCTCAACCCCTTGGAATTGCCTTTAAGCGGGCGACAAATCATCGAGGCCAGCGCCGGTACCGGCAAGACCTGGACGCTGGCAGCGCTGTACTTGCGCCTGGTCATGGGACACGGTCGTCTTGGGTTTACCGGGTTGAGCACCCGGCAGATTCTGGTCATGACATTTACCGATGCCGCCACAGCAGAATTGCGCAAGCGCATACGCGATCGATTACACGCTGCCGCTGAGTGGTTTGACTGTTTGATCGCCGGTCAAGCCGTCAGCACCGATTCTTTTTTGTCGGCGCTCAGCTTGGACATAGACCCGGCACAATGGCCTGTGTGCGCCCGCCGCTTGCACCTGGCGGCGCAGTCCATGGATGAGGCCGCCATTTACACCATACACGGCTGGAGCCGCCGCATGCTGGGCAGTTTTGCCTTGCTCAGTCGTGACTTGTTTGAACAAAACCATCTCGATAATCCGAACGAGTTGTTGCAACAACTGGTGCGCGACCATTGGCGACAATGGTTTTATCCTCTGCCCCCTAGCTTGCAACCTATCTTGTTGTCTCATTTGGGCAATGACCCTGACAAGTTATTGCAACAGTTACTGCCGCTGTGGAAGCAGTGGGATTTGCAACCGCCGGCTGATGACCTGCAACCGGCCGGTGTTGCACCGCAGACCAACCAGCATCAGTTATCGCCCATGGACATACTTATCGTGTTCCAAGCTTGGCAAAGCACCTTCGAGTTGTTGCAGGCGCAAGTCAGAAAACATTGGTCGGCTGACATGGCGCAAGTGCTGAACGATGCCAGGGACGCCGGCTTGATACGCGCGACGGGTATCACCACGCCGAATTTCCGCAAATGGGTCGCAGACCTCGACGCTTGGGCGACGCAGGACCACGAGATCAGCGACACCACCATGGCGCGTTTCACGCAGGAAAAACTGCAGTCCTGCGGTTGGGCCCAGGCCGCGCAATGGCCGGTCTTCAAGCACATCGGCGAGTTGGTGGCTTTTGCATCACGCAAGCCCGATTGCAAAGCAGAGTTGACAGAGCATGCGGCGCGCAGCGTGCGCAAGACATACCTGCAGGCCAAGCAAAGCCAGTCGGTGTTTGACTTCAACGATTTGTTGCAGCGTTTGCACCAGGCTTTACACAGCGACAACGGTGAACTCGCCGCCGCTATACGCTTGCAATACCCGGTGGCCATGGTCGATGAATTCCAGGACACCGATCCCTGGCAATACCAAAGTCTGGACCGTATTTACCGCGCTGATCAGGTCAACACTGACAACGCGCTGGTGATGATCGGCGACCCCAAGCAAGCGATTTACAGTTTTCGCGGCGCAGATTTGCAGACCTATCTGCTCGCGCGTGACAACGCACTGGCGCGCGACCCGCAGGCTTGCCACACCTTGGACACCAATTTCCGCTCAGCCCCCGGTCTGGTGCGTGCCGTGAATCGTTTGTTCAGCAGCATCCCGCAGCCGTTTCAGTCCGGCGACAACCAGATAGATTTCGTGCAAGTCAAAAGCGCTGCCGAAGCTCGGGCTTTGTGCGATGCCAAAGGGCAGCCGTTGCCGCCCCTGACGTTTTGGCATTTGCCGTTGCCGGCGGACGCTGGCGAAAAAGCCCCTTGGCCAGCCGAGCAGCATGTGCAAACCATGTCAGCCGGGTTTGCCGAGCAAATGGTCTGCTTATTGCAAAAGCATTCAGACATGCACCCCGGTCAGATGGCGGTGCTGGTGCGTTCTCACGCCCACGCGCAAGCCATGCAGGCTGCGCTGGCTAGTGTGGGTTTGCCCAGTGTGTTTTTGTCCGACCATGCCAATGTTTACCAAAGCCCCGAAGCCACCGACCTGTGGCGGGTGTTGCGCGCCATCAGCATGCCGCGCCATTCGCGTTGGTTGCGCTCTGCCATGGCCAGCAGCCTGTGGGGCTGGACCAGCGAAGAAATGGCGCAGGCCTTGTCAGACCCGGACCATAGTGATGCACTGGCCGAGTCCTGTCAGCAATGGTTACAACAGTGGTACCAGCAAGGCGTGCTGCCCATGCTTTACCAGTGGATGCACAGCCAGGGCGTGGCGCAACGCCTGTTGTCGCAAACCGGCGGCGAGCGGCGTATGACCAATTTGCTGCACTTAGGTGAATTGCTGCAAACCGCTGCCGGCGGCTTGCAAGGGCCGCAAGCCTTGTTGCATTTTCTGGTCCAGCAAATCCAGGCTGGCAGCGACAACCCCGAAGAACAAAAAATGCGTTTGGAGACCGACGCCCATTGCGTGCAAGTTGTCACCTATCACAAAAGCAAAGGTCTGGAATACCCGTTTGTTTTCGTACCGTTTCTGGGTAGTTTCAAAGCCGCATCGCAAAGCCGTGACGACGATGACGACGACAGCTCCGAATCACAAGCGGACGAAGACATGCGTTTGCTTTATGTGGCTTTGACCCGCGCCAAACGCGGTATGTGGCTGGGGATTGCCAGCGCGGCCGGCTGCTTGAGCGGCAAAGACAGCAAGCTCCAGCGCAGTGCGGTCTCGGCCTTGCTGCAACGACAGAACCACCAGGATTTAGCCGACAGACTGCACCAGCTATTCGGTGACGATCCCGATATTGCTATCGAGCCTTTGCCTCCTGTCAATGGCATTCTGCCCTATCAACCTGTGGCAGACGCGATGTTGCCGCAAGCCGCACTGGTAGCGCAGCGACAAGACTACCCGCGTTGGTGGACCGCCAGCTTCAGCAGTTTGACGCGCGGTCTGCAAGCTGGTTCGCAACGCGAAGAAGCGCAAACTGATGCGCGCATCGACGCCATGCAAGCCCCTGTAGAAACGCCGCCAGCTGAGCACGCTGCACGTTGGCAAAGCTTTCCCAAAGGCGCGCGCTACGGCAGTCTGCTGCACGATGTGCTGGAATGGCAGGCGCAACAAGGCTGGCCTTTGGCACCAGTCCATTCACAGTCTGACAGCTTCAAGCAGCAGGCCTGGCAAATGTTTTTGCACCGCAAATGCCGCGGCTTGAATTTGCCGCAGCCTGCCCAGGACATGTTGCCCGATTGGGTGCACGCCATCGTGTCCACGCCATTGCCTGTGGCCCAAGCCGGTCAACCCGCGCCGCCCTTGGTCTTGTGCCACCTGACGCCTGAATGCCAGTGGCCGGAGATGGAATTCCAAATCACCGTCAGCACGCTGGCGTCTGAGACCATAGACCGCCGGGTACAGCAGCATGTGTTGCCAGGCCTGAAGCGGCCTGCGCTGCAAGCTCGCGCTTTGCAAGGCATGTTGACCGGGTTCATGGATCTGGTTTGCGAACACGCCGGACGTTACTGGGTGCTGGATTACAAATCCAACTGGCTGGACAGCTACGACACTGACAGTTTGAACGCAGCCATTGTCGATAAGCGCTATGAAGTGCAGTATGTGTTGTATCTGCTGGCATTGCACCGTTTGCTGAAATCGCGTTTGCAAGGCTACGACTACGACACGCACATAGGCGGTGCGGTGTATGTGTTTGTGCGCGGCATAGACAGCGCCACAGCGGGCGTGCATTGCTTGAAACCGCCATGGACATTGATTGATCAACTTGACCGCGCTTTCGCCGGAGCCGCCTTATGAGCCTGAGCGACATCACAAGCACCGCACTGGCAGGTGCGGCCCGCACACCGCTGAACGGTCTGGACCTGGCGTTCGCGCAGTTTTGTGATGGCCTGCAGCCGTCGACGGATACCCGTCACCGTTGGCTGGCGGCATTGGCCAGTCACCAGTGGGGGCGCGGCCATGCGTGTCTGGATTTGCATGACTGGCCGTCGCAAGCCGCAGAGGACTTGGCCTGGACGGCAGACCAGTTACAAGCCTTGCCTACAGATCTGGTAGGTGCGCTGCAGACTTTGCCATGGACCCGGGGCGAACATTCGCCGCTGGTGCAGTCCGGATATCGTTTGTATTTGCGCCGCGCCTGGCAGGCCGAGCAAGCCATCAGAGACAACCTGCAACTTCGTTTGCAACAAGCTGTAAGCGCTCCGCCGGATTTGCAGGCGCAACTTGACGCGCTGTTCGGCGTGGCGGGCACTACCACCGACTGGCAGCGCCAGGCCTGCGCCCATGCCGCGCGGCACGCTGTAACGCTGATCACCGGCGGGCCCGGCACTGGCAAAACCACCACTGTGGTCAAGCTGTTGCGCTTGTTGCAGGCCAATGCGTCAACAAATTTACGCGTGGTGTTGGCCGCTCCCACCGGCAAGGCGGCGGCGCGTTTGTCGCAAACCATGGTGCAGGCGCGCGCTCAATCCGACGGTCAACAAGCTGAGGTCTTGCCCGAGCAAGCACAGACTTTGCATCGCTGGTTACAAGCCCTTCCTTCAGAGCAAGCGGCCGGCTTGCAGACCGACGTGGTCGTGGTCGATGAAGCCTCCATGATTGATCTGGAGATGATGGCGCGGCTGCTGCAAGCCGTGCCCCTGAGCGCGCGGCTGATTTTGCTGGGTGACAAAGACCAATTGGCTTCGGTAGAAGCCGGTGCGGTCATGGCGCAGTTGTGTCAGGGTTCGCTGTTGTCGGCGCACACCATCAGCTTGTTGCACAGCCACCGTTTTGACGCCAGCCAAGGTATAGGCCAATGGGCGCGCGCGGTTAACCGGGGAGAGCGCGACACGCTACAGCAACTCTGGCAGCAAGCGCCCGAGGGTTGTTTCCAAGTCCAAGCTGTGGTGTCGCGTTTGAGTATCGTCGACAGCGGCGACCCCGAAACGCTGGCGCAACTGAAGCAACTGTGGGCGCCGTGGCTGGATCAATTGCACTCACTGCAAAATGCAGACAGTGCTTGTGATGATGCGCAAGCGCTGTCCCTCTTGCAAAGCTTTACGCGGGTGGGCGTGTTGTGTGCGCTGCGCAAAGGACGCTGGGGCGTGCAAGCGTTCAACCGTTTGTTGCAACAGGCGCTGGGTTTTGAAGATACACCGTGGTTTGCAGGCCGCCCGGTCATGGCCAGGCGCAACGATTACGCCCTAGGCATCATGAACGGCGATTTAGGCCTGTGCCTGCCCCGGCGTGTCGATGGCGGCATACGTTTGCGGGTGGCGTTTGCCGATGCCGCGGGCGGTGTGCGCTGGCAGGTGCCGGGTCGTTTGGACGATGTGGACACGGTGTTTGCCATGACGGTACACCAGTCCCAAGGGTCCGAGTTTGAGCAGGTTTTGCTGGTGCTGCCAGATCAAAATGCGCCGATATTGACGCGTGAACTCATCTACACCGGCATGACACGGGCGCGCCAGCGCTTGTGCGTCTGGTCGCCGGCACCGTCGCTGTTGTTGCAAGCTTGCGAGCGGCAGGTGCAGCGCAGCGGCGGACTGGATTGACCGGGGTTGGGGCCAGCGATGGCAAAATGCAGGCATGAAAAGCATCCGTTGTTTGAAGTGCCTGCTCTGTGTGTGGTTGTTGTGCCAGCATTGGCTGGCGTTGGCAGACTGGGAAAAAGTCGATGAAAACCATTTGGCGGTGGTGTATGTAGACCCCGACAAAATACGCGCCAGCAGCGTGTTTCCGCAAGCCTGGCATTTGATTGATTTGAACGACCCGACCAAAGCAGGTGTCAAATCCCGCTTGGTGTTGATGGAATATGACTGCCATGAATACCGTCGCCGGTCATTGGCGTTTGCTTCCAAAGCCGATCAAATGGGTGAGGGCAAAACCCTTTTCACCAGCACCCAGTCCACCTCTTGGAAAACCGTCAGCGGCGACACAGTGGGGGAAAAAGTGATTGAAATGTTGTGCGGCCACCATGCTAAAGCGCCGTCCAAAGGCAAGGGCAAAGAAGACAAAGCCGCGCCGCCCGGTCACGGGGACGGCCATGGCGATGCTCACGGTGCACCGCCGGCCAAAGACGCGCATGGCGACGCCAAACCCAGTCACTGATTAACCAGGAACAGCATGCAAGTCTCCAAACACACTGACCATTTCGCTACCGCGCCGCAACTCTCGCCTGAGCACATGGCACCGATTGCCCAGCACGGTTTTCACACGGTTATTAACAACCGTCCCGATATGGAAGGCGGACCCGATCAACCCACATCAGCGCAAATGCAAGCGGCCGCTGAGGCTGCAGGTTTGGTTTATCACTATTTGCCGGTGGTCAGTGGCGCCTACACGCCCGAACAGGTGACGCAAATGGCCGAACTGGTGAACAACGCGCCCGGCCCTGTATTGGCGTTTTGCCGCAGCGGTGCACGGTCAACCCAGCTATGGATGATGGGACTAAATTAATTGGAACCTGACCCCAATTACCTTAACGCAATAACACGACCAGCGCCCCGGCGCCGCCCTCCGGCCCCTTGGCTTGTACAAACGCCAAGACCTCGTTTTTTTGCACCAACCAGCGCTGCACCTTGGCTTTGAGTACCGGCGTCTTGCCCGGCGAACCCAGCCCCTTGCCATGCACCACCCGCACACAGCGCCAGCCGCGCTTAGACGCATCGCGTATGAACTGACCCAGCGCTTCGCGCGCCTCGTCGCTGCGCAAACCGTGCAAATCTATTTGGCCTTGCAAACTCCAGTGGCCTTTGCGCAGTTTTTGCGCGACATCGGTGTCTATGCCGCTGCACCGGTAACTGAGCTCGTCGTCGGTATCCAGCAAAGTCGACACATCGAAGTCGTCACTCAAGCTTTCACGCAGCACATTGTCTTCGTCGATTTTTTGCTGGAACGCCAAGGGCGGTGCAGGCTCGCCGGTCAAGAGTACACGCGGTTGCGGTGTCAGCGGTTGTACCGCGCCGATAGCTCGTTGAAACAGACTGCGTTCAGCGGCAGCGCGGCGCTCTGCCGCCATGCGCTCAGCAGCCTCTGCCTCTTTGCGCGCGGCTTGGTCTGCCAGGGCTTTTTTCATGCCGGCCAGGTCTTGCAGGCTGCGGGCTTTCACCATGGGCTGCGCTCTGCCATGGACCAGTGTTGACCAGGACCGACGATGATGTGGTCCAGCACCTTGATATCGACCATGGACAAAGCGGTTTGCAAGGTGCGGGTGAGTGCGCTGTCAGCCGCCGATGGTCGCACATCGCCGCTGGGGTGGTTGTGCGCCAGTATGACGGCGGCGGCACCGAGTTCCAGCGCCAGTTTCACCACTTCTCGCGGGTACACCGAAGTCTGGTTGAGTGTGCCTTTGAACATCTCCTGAAACTTCAATAAGCGGTACTGTGCATCCATGAACAGCACGGCAAACACCTCTTGGGTGTAAGCACCCATTTGCAATTGCAAAAAATGCTTCACATTGTCAGGGTTGTTCAACACCTCTCGCTGTTGCATTTTTTGCAGCAACACCCGCCGTGCCAATTCCATTACGGAAAGCAATTTGGCGCGACGCGCCTCGCCCAAACCTTTGGCAGAGGCCAGCACCACAGGCTTGGCTTGCAGTAAACCGGCCAGTCCCTGAAAGTCCTGCAGCAAGGACTCCGCCAGTTGAAGCACGTTTTGTCCCGGCAAACCGGTACCCAGCATGACCGCCAGCAGTTCGGCGTCAGTCAAGGTCTGGCAGCCCATGGCCAACAGTTTTTCGCGCGGGCGTGTGGTTTTGGGTAGTTCCTGTAGCAGCATGGTTACCGGTTTATCTGGCAAATCAATCATGGGATACCGGTGGATCTTCGTGTTTTCAGGAACAAAAAAAAGTGCGCTGTCACCCTTTTTTAAGGTGATCCGGCTCCTTTCTACAATAGACACAGTTTACAAAGGCCCACATGACCGCCCCCCCGTTGATTCAACCCGGATCATTTTTGACATTGCACTACCGCTTGAGCGGACCGCAGGGTGACATCATCAACACGTTTGACGGTCCCCCGGCCACTTTGTCGCTGGGCAATGCCGAGCTTGCACCGGCCATAGAAGCGCGCTTGCTGGGCCTGGCCGAAGGCCAGCACGTCAAGCTTCATTTACCGGCAGGTGAGGCTTTCGGTGAGCGTAATCCTGACATGTTGCAATGGGTGCCGCGTCAGTTGCTGGACCAGTTTGGCGATCCCCAAGCGCAATACGCCGTCGGTGAGGTGGTTGAATTTCCTGCCCCCGACAACCAAGGCCGTTATGCCGGTGCTGTGCAGCAGGTCACAGATGATGCTGTGTTGTTTGACTTCAACCATCCTTTGGCCGGACAGCCCGTCAGCTTGGAAGTACACGTGATAGGAGTGTTGTGAATGCCGACCTCAGTCAACGCTGAAATCATTCTGGCCGAGCCGCGCGGCTTTTGCGCCGGTGTCGATCGCGCCATCGACATTGTTGAACATGCCTTAGAGAAATTCGGCGCGCCCATTTATGTGCGTCATGAAATCGTGCACAACACCCATGTGGTGGCAGATTTGCGCGCACGCGGTGCCATCTTCATTGAAGACTTGAACGATGTGCCGCCGGGTGCCACGCTGGTGTTCAGCGCCCACGGTGTCCCCAAAGAGGTGGAGCATGAAGCCCAGCGTCGCGGTTTTAATGTGTTTGATGCCACTTGCCCATTGGTTACCAAAGTGCATGTGGAAGTTGCCAAGTTACACAAAGAGGGCTATGAATTCATCATGATCGGCCACAAAGGCCATCCTGAAGTGGAAGGCACCATGGGCCAGTTGCCCTCAGGCATACATTTGGTGGAAGACACTGACGATGTGCTCACCGTGCAACCCGGACAAACCGACAAACTGGCGGTGGTGACTCAAACCACACTCAGTGTCGACGATGCGGCCGAGATCATGGCGGCGGTCAAAGCGCGGTTCCCCTCTGTGCGCGAACCCAAGCAACAAGACATTTGCTATGCCACACAAAACCGCCAGGATGCCATCAAACTGCTGAGCCCGCAGGTGGATGTGGTCATCGTGGTTGGCAGTCCCACCAGTTCCAACAGCAACCGCTTGCGCGATGTGGCCGCCAAATACGGCACGCCCAGTTACATGGTTGACCATGCGGATGAATTGCAAGCCCAATGGTTGCAAGGCAAAAGCCGCATCGGTCTGACTGCGGGTGCGTCTGCACCTGACATACTGGTGCAACAAGTCATCACCCGCTTGCGTGAAATGGGTGCTGTCTCGGTACGCACCTTGGCAGGCATACAAGAAACCGTCAAATTCCCGCTGCCCAAAGGCTTGCGACACGATTAACTTTTTATTGAAACCATGCTTGATATCGCACTTCTTCGCCGCGACCTGTACCAGGTCATCCAACGTTTGCAAACCCGCAAACAGCCGCAACCTTTTTTGAATGTAGAGGCGTTCCAGTCACTTGAGGCTGAACGCAAAACGCTGCAAACCCGCACCGAGGAATTGCAAGCCAAACGCAACAGCTTGTCTAAAAACATCGGACAAATGAAAGCCAAAGGCGAATCCACTGATGCGCTGATGGCGCAAGTCGCACAGTTGAAAGACGAGCTCGACAGCTCAGCCCAGCGCTTGGAAGCCTTGCAAATTGAATTGCAAACCCTGCTGCTGGCCGTGCCCAATTTGCCGCAAGACGGCGTGCCGGTCGGTGCTGACGAACATGCGAATGTGGAATTGCGCCGCTGGAGCCCGACAGGCACAGAGCCTGTGCCATTGGGTTTCGCCGCCAAAGACCATGTGGATATCGGTGAACCGCTGGGCTTGGATTTTGAAACCGGCGTCCTCTTATCAGGCTCTCGTTTTGCGGTGATGAAGGGGCAGATTGCTCGCTTGCACCGTGCGTTGGCGCAGTTCATGTTGGATGTGCAAACCGAGGAACACGGTTACACCGAGTGCTACACGCCGTACATCGTCAACGCAGACAGCTTGCGCGGCACCGGGCAGTTGCCCAAGTTTGAAGAAGATTTGTTCGCCGCCAAAAAAGGCGGGCAAGACGGTGACACCGACGGGCAAGCGCTGTATTTGATTCCCACCAGCGAAGTGCCGCTGACGAATTTTGTGCGCGACAAGTTGCTGGCTGAAAGCGATTTGCCGGTGAAGTTGACCGCCCACACACCGTGTTTCCGCTCGGAAGCCGGTAGCCACGGCAGAGACACACGCGGCATGATCCGCCAGCACCAGTTTGACAAAGTGGAGATGGTGCAAATTGTTCATCCTGACCGCAGCAATGCCGCGCTTGATGAAATGACCGGACACGCTGAAGCCATTTTGCAAAAGCTGGGATTGCCTTACCGTGTCATGCTGCTGTGCACCGCAGACATGGGTTTTGGCGCGGCCCGCACACACGATTTAGAGGTGTGGTTGCCCGCACAAAACACCTACCGCGAAATCAGCTCTTGCTCTAATTGCGAAGCGTTTCAATCTCGCCGCATGCAGGCGCGTTTCAAAAATGCCCAAGGTAAAAACGAACTGGTTCACACCTTGAACGGTTCAGGCCTGGCCGTAGGCCGCACGCTGGTGGCGGTGCTGGAAAATTACCAGCAAGCCGATGGCAGTGTCAAAGTTCCCGAAGTCTTGCGTCCCTATATGGGACATATTGAAGTTTTAAAACCCTAACAACAAAGGATTTACCATGCGTTTGCTTTTCTGCTTTTTGTGTTCTCTGCTTGTTTTATTGACGGCTTGTTCCGGCATGCCTATGGGTGCAGGCCGCACGGCCTCAACTGTGGATTTATCAGGCACTGACTTGCTGTCGCAAACCCAATTACCAGCGGGTGCCCGAGTCATTCCTGAGCAATCCACCGTCATCGGTTCAGGCAATAACTGGGTCGGTCGCGTTGTGATGGACCCTGCGCGTGACGCCACGGCCGCTTACAGCTATTTTCTGGATACTTATCCCAGCCAAGGCTGGACTTTGCTGTCTGCCGTGCGCGCCAAAACCAGCGTGTTGTTGTTCAATAAAGGCGAGTTCAATGTGACTATTGAAATCCAGGAAGGTAATATGCTGGGCTCGGCCATGGTCGTTTTGACGCGTGCGCCGCGAGGCTCTAACGATGCATCTGCTTCCATGCCAACAAAGCCCGAGTTACCGCCGGTGGTTGACGCAGCCCCGCCTGCCAAGCAGTGAGACTGTAGTTTGAAAAACGGGTGCGCTGATATCATTTAAGCGCACTAGCAAGACCCGGAAAGATGGCAGAGTGGTCGAATGCACCGGATTCGAAATCCGGCGTACAGGTTCTCCTGTACCGAGGGTTCGAATCCCTCTCTTTCCGCCAAACATCCACTTTAAAAAAGGCTCTTCGGGGTCTTTTTTTGTTTTAAACACATCATCCTATATGATGGCCATAATATATACCTGTCATGACCACAAACCTAAGCCGCAAAGAACAGAGCCACGAGCGAATCGTCGAAGTGGCTTCACGAGCGATTCGCCGCGCCGGTTATCACGGCGTCGGGGTTGCAGACATCATGAAGGAAGCAGGGCTCACACACGGTGGCTTTTATGCGCACTTTGCATCGCGTGATGCCCTTCTGGTCGAAGCCATGCAACAGGCCAGTCGCGAAAACCGTATCGATCTTTCAGCATCCATGGCGCGACGAATGGCCAAACGGGACTCCCGGTTTTCCGCATTCGTTTGGTCTTATCTCCATGACTCACACCTGGAAAGTGCTGAACACGGTTGTGTCGTTGCAGCCTTGTCTTCGGAAATGATGCGACAAGGCGATGACGTGCAACAAGAGGCTCGCCGCCGGGTAAAGGATCTGATTGCGTTTGTGCGGACTACGCTTCCCGATGGGGTCGATGCCGGACAAGCCGAGGTCATCACAGCAACCATGGTCGGTGCACTGCAATTAGCCCGCACGCTTGGCGGTCATGCCGGCCGTAGCTTGCTTGCACATACCCGCGAAGCTTTGTTACAACAATATCAACCCTTCTCCCTCACCTGAGCATTCAATTGACATAACCCTCAATTTTTTCTGACCATAAATATTACGATCATCATATAAAACATGAAAACACCTCCTACAACTTCAATCAATGCAGTTTCATCCGCAAAAACCACATCGAGTCCACCCGACAAGATGTCACCTTGGCCGGTATTCTGGGTGGCCAGCATCGCCACATTCCTGGTATCACTGGACACAACGATGTTGTTCGCTGCCTTCGATCCTCTGCGACATGCTTTTCCCTCAGCCTCGCCGGCCGACCTCTCTTGGGTCATCAATGCTTACACGGTTGTCTACGCCACGATGCTTATTCCTGCAGGAGGTCTTGCAGACACACATGGACGCAAGCGAGTCTTTCTATTAGGTGTGGCTTTGTTTCTGGCTGCGTCGGCAGCTTGTGGCTTAGCAGGCCATGTCGGTTGGTTGGTAGCAGCCCGTGTGCTACAAGCCATGGGTGCGGCGTTGCTGACGCCAGCGTCTCTGTCCATTGTTCTGGCGGCTTTTCCGCAAAATAAACGCGCCGTCGTGGTGAGTCTGTGGGGTGCTGTGGGAGGACTTGCTGCTGCAGTAGGGCCCAGTGCAGGCAGCTTCGTCATTGATCATTTCGGTTGGTCTTGGGCGTTTTACATCAACTTGCCGATAGGTGGTTATGCCTTGTGGCGCGGTACTTTACTGTTGAGTGAATCGGTGACTTCCAGTCAGCGCCATCCTGTGGATATCGTCGGCATGGCCTTGTTAATACTGGCAGTAGGTTCGATCACTTTGGCTATCGTCGAGTTTGGTGCACCTCATTGGAGCCGCACAGAACTGGCCATCTTGGGCTTTATCGGCGTAATTGCCGCCGTTGCATTCATGGTTTGGGCGCGGCGCATACAACATCCGCTGGTGGATCTGTCATTGTTTCAGCATCAGACTTACCGTTACGTCAACCTGGCCACATTGACTTTTGGCATTGCGTTCTCCATGATGTTTTTAGCCTTCTTTTTCTACATGATGAATATCTGGTACTACAGCTTGCCGCTGGCCGGTTTGGCTGTCACCCCCGGCCCTTTGCTGGTCATGCCAACAGCTATCATCACCGGCAGACTCGCCTCACGCTTAGGCCATAGACGATTTTTGGTGGGCGGTTCGCTGCTGTATGCCATCAGCAGCTTGTGGTTTTTTCTGGTGCCGGGCAATGAACCGAACTATTTACAGCACTGGCTGCCAGGTCTGGCGATGAGCGGGATTGCGGTGGGTTTGGTGCTGCCGTCTTTGTCTGCAGCTGCTGTGAGTCGCTTGCCTGTAGACCACTACGCGGTGGGCAGTGCTGTCAATCAGGCGACGCGCCAAATCGGCTCGGTACTGGGTGTGGCGGTCACGGTGGCACTGCTCGGCCATGCATCCCTGTCGCGTGCAGACTTTGATTCGTTCTACCTGTTGCATGTTGCTTTGGCATTGCTGACCGGACTTTTATGTATGCGTGTAGATACCAAGCCTTGAACTTAAGTGTCATGAAAGTGCTGCACGCATTCCGGTGATTGAGCATGCCAGAAAGTTTCTTGCTGGTACGCATATCCCAAACGCAGCAAATCCGGCTCAGCGAATGGACGTCCGATCAACTGTAGGCCTAATGGCATACCTTGAGTGTCAAAGCCAGCAGGAAGAACCAATGTGGGAAGTCCAAGAAATGAAATTGGTCTTGTAAAGCGCAACAGTTGATGGATGGTTGCTTCAATATTTTGAGCAACGTCTGTTGCAGTTTCTGATCGCAGGGGTGTACAAATAGGCATGGCGGGAGCCAACAGCACGTCCACTTTATCGAATACTTTGCGCATAAAGGCAGAGAGGACTGCTTTGCGAGTTCGCAAAATGTTGATGTAAGTGGATATGGGAATCACGACGCCGCGTTCTAAACGAATTCTCATTTGTCGGGTGAATACATCATTGCCGTATTGACGCAAATTTGAAAGATGTATGGCAGTGCCTTCGCTGGCAGTGATCAAGCTCACAGCGGCTTCGTGCGGGCGTAAGTCAGGTAAAGCAACTGGAACCAGTTCACATCCTAAATCACGCAGTAATTGCGCACTGCTCGCCAATTTTTGCTCAACCTCCGGTTCAAGGTCTGCATTCAAATCATTAAGCGCAATGCCTACACGCCAGCCACGCACAGGTTTTTTTATGGCTGATAAATAATCAGCTGGTGGTTGATGGACTGTCGTGGGGTCTTGTGGATCCGGACCGGCAATGGCTTGCATCAAAAGCGCACAGTCATAAGCAGTGCGTGCCAAAGGCCCGACCACATCAAGTGAAGGTGACAGGCTCATGGTGCCGGTTCTGCTGACCCTGCCGTATGTTGGTTTAAGTCCCGTGATACCGCACATGGCAGCAGGAAGCCGAATAGAACCTGCAGTGTCAGAACCAAGTGCCCCCAATACAAATCGTGCGGCAACCGCACTGGCTGAGCCACTGGACGAGCCACCGGGGATCCGGTCTGTGTTCCACGGATTAAGGCAATCTCCAACCAAAGAATTATGTCCAGTGGGGCCGACTGCAAACGCAGACATATTCAGCACACCCAATTGAATAGCTCCAGCAGTGTCCAAACGCTGGAGAGCTGTAGATGTTTGGGTAGGCACAGGCAGTGGTAACTTGGTGCCGCAAGAAGACGAAACGCCGGAGCGGTAAAACATATCTTTGTGTGCAAGCGGAATGCCGTGCAACGGACTGCGAGCACTGCCCCGCGCCTGTTCTTGATCTAGTGACAATGCCTGTGCGAGTGAGGCATCCTCATCAACGCGTAAAAATGCATTCAGCACTGGATTCAATTTGGCAATATGTTTAAGCGATTCTCTGACCAGTTCTACCGAGGAAACTTTTTTGGCAGCCAATGCATCCGAGGTCTCGGCCAGTGTCATGGTATGTAAATTCATCGATGCGCCTCTTCGACCAGAGCGGCAATAAAGTCACCGGATTCGCTGTAGAAAGATAAATTCTCAAACACGGGGCTTAAGGCCGTTAACTGCGCATTGAGCACCTCTGCAATCTTGTCGGGTTGCTCTAGCGGAGTCAGTCCTGCCGCGCGAAATGCAGCCAGTAGTTGCTCAGTCGTTATTGCGTATGGTTCTCCATCGGCATGTAAATCAGAATTACGCATTCAAGCACCTTGATTTCATTTAAAAAATAACCATTTGAATTTTTAAATATGTATATGTTGTCTGTTAATCGGCACTTTGATTTTTTACAAATTCGTACATTTGAGTGTGATCAGCACCCTTGCCAAGCGATTGATCGCCAGCTTGCCAAATTTCCAGACACTTTGCTGAAAACTGAGATGCCGACTCTACTTGCTCCATAAATCTATGCGCGGTTTCCAGATCCTTTTTCATGAGAGATAAAGCAAAACCAGAATTGAATGCAGCTGAAAGCATAAAAGCTTCAACCTTGTTTTCAGTGGTATTGTTTTTGGCGGTAGACGCATTAAAGACTTGATTGACCAAATGCGGATCAATACCGAATTTAACGGCAGAAGAAAGGGCTTCTGACACTGCAAGCAAACCGGCAGCTGACACGTAATTGTTCAATGCTTTCACCGCATGACCGGCACCTTCACTGCCGACATGGGTCAGCGTTTGACCAAGCGCGGTCAGCACAGGGAGGGCCACTTCGGTCCAATCCTGCGCACCTCCCACCATGATGGCAAGTGTCCCGGCCTGAGCTCTCTTAACGCCACCGGATACGGGTGCGTCGATAAATCCAATGCCTAATGCTTTAAGTTTGGCCGCATTATTTCGAGAATGCATGGGATCGGAAGAGCCCATGTCAATAAGAAGATTTCCAGGCTTTAATATTTTGGAAATCGCTTGATCTCCATCCCAAAGTAATGCATCAACAATGGGGCTGTCGGGCAGCATGAGTACCACCACAGAAGCCGCCAGAACAGCATCAACTGCAGTTGCAGACCAAGTGAAATGGGAGATGCCGGAGAAATGCTCAGCAAGCTTTGTATCTTTGTCGTAACCATGAACAATATACCCGGCTTTGAGTAAATTAAGTGCCATAGGCGTACCCATTTGACCGAGGCCGATAAAGGCAATTATTGGTTTGTCCACGCTCAGACTCCCATTTCTTTGAATACTTCTTTGGCATTGCGGAAGGAGTCAATCGCTGCAGGTACGCCGCAATAAATCGCAGTTTGCATGAACACTTCTTTGATCTCATCTTTGCTAAGACCGTTGTTGATAGCACCACGCACATGAAGTTTGAGTTCATGCGGCCGGTTGAGTGCGGTGAGCATTGCCAGGTTCAATAAGCTTCGGGTTTTACGATCCAGCCCGGGGCGATTCCAGATCTCATTCCAGCAGTATTCGGTAACGAGTTCCTGCATAGGCATATTGAAATCATCCGCATTCTTAATGGAGTTATCGACATATTCACTGCCCAGTACGGCGCGTCGCGTGGCCAGGCCTTTGTCGAATGCTTCTTTGTTCATGGTTTTCTCCTGTGGGTTTTGTCGGGTTGAATGTGTGCTTCTTCAGCGGGTGATTTAAGAATAGCCAACGCAGCAAGTTCTGCATGAGCCACATGCGTCTCAGCAAGCCTTTGGGCGCTAACAGCATCATGTTTATTGATGGCATTGAAAATGGCCTTGATCTCGCGCAGACTCGCAGGCAGTCGACTGTCTAAGAGCAATGATGTTGACCGTAAAAGACTGATGCGTGAAAGCAGTCCCCCCAGAATCTCAGCCACCAGCGTATTTCCACACCCATCCAAAAGTGCTGCGTAAAAATGCTGTTTAGCTTTAAGAATGTCAGGGTGTGATTGATGACTTATGCCAAGACTGAGTTCATCAACCGCTTGTTTCAGTTGGCTTATTTGCTCAGTACTTGCATGTCGTGCGCATTCTGCGGCGGCATGACCTTCAAGCAGTTTACGTACAGCGTATAACTCGTGCGCTTCTTCCACTGTGACAGTAGCCACCATCGGACCGCGGTGAGGAATGTTGACAATCAACTTTTCTGCTTCCAGCCTGCGCAATGCTTCTCTTAGTGAGGGACGGCTGACACCCAGTTTTTCACATAAATCACGCTCGATGAGTTTTTGACCGGGAAGAAGCACCCCAGACGTGATCGCAGAGCGCAGCTGGTTTTCGGTTTGAATCCGAAGCGGGTCAAAGCGGATAATTTTCAAATCTGCAGTCATTTATTCATCTCTTAAGTTGTTAGCGGTAACTGCCATCCCATGGGCCCGGGATAAGACTTGCTGATTCGCCGCCGTCCTTTAATTTAGGGCGATTGAGCGTGAACATGGAACCAGCATTGACGACTGAATAATCCATGTAACCCAAACGAGCCAAAGGTTGAACCATGGCCAAATCGAACATGCCGTTGGTGATGTAAGCCTCGTCTATATAAATGCCGACCACTTCCCCCAATACCATCCAATATGAAGGCTCAGTCGCACCCTCTGGAACGGGAAGAGGTTCAATTTTCCAACAACGACATTCAAGAGCTGCTGGGGCTTCTGCGACTCTCGGAGGTTTGACATAAAAAGAGGCGGCGGGAGTTACCCCCGAGAGAGCAAATTCATCCACGTGTCTATTGACTGGCGCAGAACTCATGTTCATTGCCTCGCGCAGTGTGCTGCTTACGATGGAGCAGACGAATTCGCCGGTTTCCTCTATATTGATTAAGCTATCTTTTTTGCCTACTGAGGAAAACATCACCATCTTTGGTCTGTCACTGACAGCATTGAAAAAGCTGTAGGGTGCAAGGTTCAGAGCGCCTTTTGTACTGAGCGTAGAAATCCAGCCAAGCGGCCTAGGTACTATCAAAGCCTTGAAAGGATCGTGTGCGAGCCCATGCTTGTTTGTCCGCGTGTCGTAATGCATGAATTAAAAATCCGTATAAAGCGTTGAGAATACAGATTGTCTGACAATGTGTCAATATGACTGTATTTGTTATACCTTTAACTTCTCACCGCGATGCTGATTTAATCCACCAATAAAAACACCCCAAAGACCGGACGTTTGTCCAAGCTTTGGGGTGAAGTTGATGTGTTAGATTTTTTTAAATTTATAAGTTAGAGTGTTTAGCTCAGCTCAGCCGTTTTATCAACCGCTGTCATTTGATTATTTTTAAAACTTTCAATACTTTCACTGATTCTTCTTAAATTAGATTCAACAGCCGAGAAGATCAAGTACAAAGCAAGCAGCATGAATATTCCAAATGCACCACCGGCAACTGCTAATACAAAAACTGCACGGGTTTTTGCTGCAAAAACCCTTGCTTCTTCTTCGCGACGTTCACTCTCTATTCTTTCTTGTTCACTTTGATTGAATTCAGCAATATTGTTTTTAATTTCATCCCAAATTTCAAGATGGTAAAAGGTGGATTCCATCAATAACTTGATCTCAGGCTTCTTTTTAACGAATTCAATGATTTGTTGATTTGAAAGCACTGCACAATTGAATTTGACGCTGTCAGTCACCCAAGCTTGACCTCTATCGTGCTTGCGATCGTCGGCATTGCGTTGCAACCACTGTCTGGCACCTTCTTCATCTATAGATGTATTTTGTTTTGTCTTGGCATCAAATTCTTTGGTGCAAGCAAAAAGTTGCCTGGCTTCAGTTAAATATTTTTTTTCGACGGGCTTTTCCTGCTTGGGTTCTTCTGCCGGTGCATCCTCTGGCTCTTCTTTAGGTGGTGGTTCTACTTTTTTAGATTGTTGAATTTTCTTTAAGAAATCTTCAACGTTCACCGTCGCTGCGGGTGCGGTTTTGGCCGGCGCAGGTTCTTTGGGTTTTTGTGAATATTCAATGGCTGCATAAATCAAAGCTCCAATAGTGGTGATTAAAGCAAGACTCATGATGGCGAGAATCACAAATTTGAATATTTTCAGGAAAAAGACTTCGGTGCTGTTATCGGTGCTCACAAATAAATTCCTTTTAAAGATATAAAAATAAGATTCTAATTCTGAATTATTGCCATTTGATTAATTTTATTAAACCAGTAGTAATTTATGAAAGCCCAATACCAATGCTTCAAGCACTAATCGGAATGAATTAAGCGGCTTGGATTAAGTCTTGGTATTTTGTGTGGAAATACAAGTGACAGGCGAGTAGCAATTAATGCATACAGGTCCATCGCCAGGTAAATTGGCGAGGGACGAGACAATACAGCGCAGTTCCGGTTGTGTAACGTGTTACTTGGATGGCCGTTTTTTAGGGGGTAAATTTTGAATGTAATTAGCTTCAGAAATTAATGTGAAATTAGGTTGTGGTTCCAATTTAGTCATTATTTCTTGGAGTAAATCTTCTGCATTTTTCTTGCATTCGACAGCTGTTCTTGCATAGAGTTTAAGTCTGCCCGTTTTGAGCTTGTTGTTTTCTTTATAAAACACTGGAATATGGTACCAAATAGCTAAGGTAGGCCTTGGATTTGTTGAACCAAAAAACTTTCCATCACCCTTACCCTCAGCGGCGATAGAAACATATGAATAGCCGTATTTGCTGTATTTTCTTTCAGCAAATTCATTCATGTTTTTGATTTGCCATTCGCTGGGGAATGGTTGCGGAAGCCAACTGACTATCTCTCGAGATGTGACCAAATCGCCATCATCCTCTTGAATCCACAAACCAAAAACCAAACCGCCGTTGGGAACATTGAACGCAAAGGCCGGCTTGCCGTAAGAGTCTTCTTCTGATTTGAGGATATCTATAGCAACGTTGGTACTGGATCGGTCAGAATTTAAAAAAGACGGCATACCAAATTCGAAGATGCCAACACTGTAATAATTTTTCCCCTCTTTGGAGGGTGTGCTGTTTTCAAATGAACAGTTAAAGTCCTTTTTTTCAGGCTCTTGTTTTGGTAGTTCTGCCAGCGCGGTTGTTTCAATGTCTTCAGAGGATGTATTCAAACAAGATTCAAATATTTTGATTTGTTTCTTGAGTTCAACCACACAAGATGAATAGCTAGCTTTAGGTTTTTCGTTGTTTAGATCTATGCTTGAATTGAATTTGGTAGAATTGTTATTATTATTCTTAGTTTTATTGTTTTGGGCATATAAATTCGTAGCAATAAATGTTAGAAATAATAACGCGGCTAAAACATTTTTTTTATTTTTCAATTTAAACGCCCTTGCAAAATATGAATGACTGATCATACACAACTTTACTTTAGGGACGTTTCATTGGGGGTTTGAAAGTAAATGTCAAAGAAGCATTATTCCCTTAGGCTGGTGTTTGCAAAACCAGTTGCAGTCCAAAAGTAATGATTTAATTAAATTAAATTAATCTAAATTAATAATAATAAAATATAAATAATATTTTATTATTCGATATTTATTCAATGTAATTTAATAATACTAGCCGAAATAACTTTTGGATTAATAAAATAAACAAGCGCTATTAATTGATGTATCTGAACAACATACCGTGAAATGGCTGCAAACACACGCTAAGATTAATTCTGTTTAATTTTCTAAACAAAGTTACTTTGACAACTAAAGGAATTCACAAATGAAAAAATTCGCTGCACTTCTTTTAACTGCTGCTGCTTTCAATTTTGCTTCTGCGCAAGATTTGACTCAGTCCCAATTGGATACCATCAAGGATTGCGACAACGTAAAGTTTGACTGCGATGCCCGTGCCAAAGAAACAGGACCGGAAGCAATTTTTTATTCACGTTCTAATGCTCCCAGAAGTCAGTGGCCTAACCGCATTATTTACAAAGTTATGAGCCGTCCTGAATATGTTTATATCACCGAAGAGTCCGCTCCAATCGTAAGACCAGTCATGAAGGTTGTTAAGCCAAGAGCTAATGACGCAGCAAATTGGGAATACATTCTCAAGTAATTCGACCAATTACCAACGGGACTTGGTTTGCATGACTTACCAAGTCTCGTTTATTAATTTATTGTGTATTGATTTGCCGTCTTCACGTTTATGCACGTGAGATTATTTATAGTTCAGATAGTCTCCTTATTACATCTAGTATTCCTCCTAATAGCCGAAGATAACTAGTCTGCAAGTTGATATTGCTTTGGTATGTAGACTTTGTAATTCACCCCTTCTTGAGTTGGTGAATTCATAGCATGAGGCGTAGAATGGAGCTTCTTGGGGCTGCATTGGTTTCGACATGGGTTCGGACGCGGCGCAGGGCATGTCGAGGTTCTGTCACCTCGTAAATCCGCAGAAAAAAACTAACTGCAAACGACGAACGTTTCGCACTCGCGGCTTAAACCCGCGAGCCTTGCAACA
>CANGPN010000020.1 GCA_947456305.1 Comamonadaceae bacterium
CGAGCACCTTATCGGTGGCGTCAATCACAAACCACTCATGCGTCACGTCAGCGGGTTTTGCGCTGAAAGTGGACATGTGTTTCCTAGAGTGGGTTGTGGGGTCCTTTTCCACGGTCGGTGTTCTTCTGCTGAGAACCTCTTAGGTGGGGTGATAACTTCGCCGCGGGACCTTGTTCGCTGCGAAGCCTTCCATTCTAATTCAATTTAAACCCTTTGACGCAATGCCCGCCAGGCGGGTTACCATGGCGGAATGTTCAGTTACCGTCACGCCTTTCACGCCGGCAACCATGCCGATGTACTCAAACATACGGTGTTGGTCGCCGTGATGAAACATTTAGCACTCAAAGATGTGGGTTTCACCACTATAGATACCCATGCCGGTGCCGGGATGTACCGCTTGGACAGTGCGGATTCGCGGCAAAGCGGCGAGGCGCAAGAGGGTTTGCTGGCCTTGATGAGGAACAAATCCAAGTTATCGGGGCCTATGGCCGAAGCTTTGGTGGATTACCGCAAGGTCTTAGACCATTTCAACCAGCAAGGCGGGCTGCTCAACTACCCGGGATCGCCCATGGTGGCACACCATTTGTTGCGGGAACAAGACAAACTCAAACTGTTCGAGATGCACCCTACAGACATAAGGACACTGCAAAGCAATGTAGAAGCGCTCAAAGCCGGGCGCCAGGTGATGGTGATGCATGAAGATGGATTCAACGGATTACCCAAGTACTTGCCTCCGTCCACCCGACGCGGGCTGGTGTTTATAGACCCCAGCTACGAAATCAAACTTGACTATGAGCGCGTGGTAGTGGCGGTTTCTATAGGCATGAAGCGTTTTGCCACCGGCACTTATGTAATTTGGTATCCCATTATTCCCAGACCTCAGGCACACAGCCTGCCACGCCATTTGACCAACCTCGCCAGACAGGCTGACAAGCCTTGGTTACACGCTACCTTGCGCATCAAAACCGGCGCGCGCACCGATGTGGTGGCCGGGGAAAAAGGCAAGCCTGTCGGCCTGGTGGACAGCGGCGTGGTCATCATCAACCCGCCTTTTACACTGCATGAACAACTGCAAGAAGCCTTGCCGCAAATGGTGCAACTCATGGGCCAGGATCATCTGGCCGGTTTCAGTCTGACGCGCGGTTAAGCCAGACTGAGGTTGCGGCAAATCGCAGTCACTGCCGTCGACTGGTTCATGGTGTAGAAATGCAAACCGGGTGCGCCACCGTTGCGCAACTGCTCGCACAAATCACTGACCACCTCCAAACCAAAGGCTTTGATAGACGCGGTGTCGTCACCAAACGCTTGCAAACGCAAACGTATCCAACGCGGTATTTCCGCGCAGCAGGCATCAGAAAAACGCATCAGCTGGGATGAACTGATGATGGGCATGATGCCCGGCACCACAGGAATATCCGCTCCCAATTTGTAAGCCTCATCGACAAAGCGAAAGTAAGCATCGCTGTTGAAAAAATATTGTGTGATGGCTGAATTTGCGCCTGCTTTGACTTTGGTCACATAAGCCTGCACGTCGGCTTGCGGCGATTTGGCCTGCGGGTGCACTTCGGGGTAACAACCGACTTCAATATGGAAATACTCACCCGACTCTTGGCGTATGCATTCCACCAATTCACTGGCGTAACGGAATTCACCAAAGGTGCCGTGGCCGCTGGGCAAATCACCACGCAATGCCACCATGCGGCTAATGCCTGCTGCTTTGAATGCCGCCAATTGTTCACGCACTGTGTCGCGCGTGGTGCCTATGCAAGAGAAATGCGGAGCCGCATCAAAGCCGTCTTGCAAAATGCTTTGCACCTGTTGCAAAGTGCCGTCCTGGGTGGAGCCGCCCGCGCCATAGGTGACGCTGAAGAACTGTGGGTTGAGGGCATACAGTTCTTGGCGCACAGCCAATAACTTGGTCGCACCTTCTGCTGTTTTAGGAGGGAAAAACTCGAAACTGATGGGAGTCGTTTGTGAAGAACTCATGCCGATTTCCTGCGTACATGTATAAAAAATTCCCGGTTACCGTCGCCGCCTGTCACCGGGCTGTCTGACCAATTCAAAACCTCAAATCCTGCTTGTTCACACGCCAAGGTCAAGCGCTGTTGAACCTGCGTATATGAAGCAGGGTCTTTGACCAATCCGCCTTTGCCAATGTCCGCTGGTTGCAATTCAAACTGCGGCTTGACCAGCAACAACGCCTGCGTTTGCGAATGCATCAGTGCGGGCAACACAGGCAACACCAAGGTGAGCGAGATAAAACTGAGGTCAGCCACCAGCAGATCAAAAGCGCCTTGAGGTGTGTGCGCTTGCAGTGGCGAATCAACCGCGTCCAAATGGCGCGCATTGAATTTTTCGATGCAAACCACTCGCGGATCGTCGCGCAGCGAAGAATGCAATTGCGCATGACCGACATCCACACCCACCACCTTGGCGGCACCATGTTGCAACAAACAATCGGTGAAGCCGCCGGTGGATTGGCCGATGTCCAAACAACATAAACCCTGCACAACAACACCGGTTGATTGCAAAGCGCCAGCCAGTTTCAAACCGCCGCGAGACACAAACCGCGATTCAGCTTCATCCAGCAATTGCAATTCGCAATCCTCTGGCAGTGATAAACCGTTTTTGTCAACGCGCTGCCAAGTGTGCAAAGGGTGTCGCCATTGCACACCGGCGGCGATCAAACGCTGGGCTTGCGAGCGCGATGCAGCCAGACCGCGCTCGACCAGCAACTGGTCGGCGCGCATCTGATCAATAGCGGTAAGTGTCGGCTTTGTATGGGCCGTTTTTGCTCACGCCGATGTAAGAAGCTTGTTCGTCAGTGAGTTCAGTCAGCATGGCGCCGACTTTCTTCAAATGCAAACGTGCAACTTTCTCGTCCAAGTGTTTTGGCAACACATAGACCTTGCCGTTTTCGTAATGGTCCTGGCGGGTGAACAACTCGATTTGCGCAATGGTTTGGTTGGCAAAGCTGGAGGACATGACGAAGCTGGGGTGGCCGGTGGCACAACCCAAATTGACCAAGCGACCTTTGGCCAGCAAAGTGATTTTTTTGCCGTCAGGGAAGATGATGTGATCGACTTGCGGCTTGATCTCGTCCCATTGCAATTTTTCAAGCGATGCCACATCGATTTCATTGTCGAAATGACCGATGTTGCAGACAATGGCTTCGTCTTTCATGGCGGCCATGTGCTCGTAACGGATGACGTTTTTGTTGCCGGTGGCAGACACAAAAATGTCGGCTTTGTCGGCCGCGTATTCCATGGTCACGACTTTGTAGCCTTCCATGGCAGCTTGCAATGCGTTGATCGGGTCGATTTCTGTCACCCACACTTGTGCGCTCAATGCGCGCAAGGCCTGGGCTGAACCTTTGCCCACGTCGCCGTAACCGGCCACCAAAGCCACTTTACCGGCGATCATCACGTCGGTAGCGCGCTTGATGGAGTCCACCAAAGATTCGCGGCAACCGTACAGGTTGTCGAATTTGCTCTTGGTCACCGAGTCGTTCACGTTGATAGCGCGGAACATCAATGTGCCTTTGGCGGCCATTTCGTTCAAGCGCAATACGCCGGTGGTGGTTTCTTCGGTCACGCCGATGATGTGTGCAGATTTGCGGCTGTACCAGCTGTTGTCAATAGCCAGCTTGGCTTTGATGGCGTTGAACAAACAGACTTCTTCTTCGCTGCCGGGGTTGTTCAGCAATGAAGCGTCTTTTTCAGCGCGTTTGCCCAAGTGCATGAGCAAGGTGGCATCACCGCCGTCGTCCAAAATCATGTTCGGACCTTCGCCGTCTGCGCCTTTGGCGGCAAATTCAAAAATGCGGTGGGTGTAGTCCCAGTAGTCGTCCAATGTCTCGCCTTTGTAAGCAAACACCGGCGTGCCGTTGGCGACCAGTGCAGCAGCAGCGTGGTCTTGGGTGGAGAAAATATTGCAAGAAGCCCAACGCACTTGTGCGCCCAAGGCTTGCAGAGTTTCGACCAGCACCGCGGTTTGAATCGTCATGTGCAGTGAACCGGTGATGCGTGCGCCTTTGAGCGGCTGAGCTTTGGCGAATTCTTGGCGAATCGCCATCAGGCCGGGCATTTCGGTTTCGGCGATTTTGATTTCTTTGCGGCCCCAATCGGCCAGGCTCATGTCGGCGACATGGAAATCGGTGGTTTGTGTAGGTTTGAGAGATGCGTTCATGAAGAGGCTCCAAAAAAAGTTCAGGGCCACTGACGTGAAAAATGAAGCACAAGGGAAACCGAGGTGCTCACCTCACGTAGTCAGTGGGTGAGCGCAGTTGGAAAGGGTTCCGAGCCTCGCATCTTCCAGATGCTGCAGCGCTCCTCGGTGCCGCATTCTATTTCAATTCTCCGACCATGGCGGCTACACTCGAAGCAATTACCCCGCCGCATGCTTATGCACTCCAATGATTGACCGGAATTACCTTTTTTACCTGTGGGTGCTGAGAAAACTGCCTAACAAACTACGCAGTTCGCCTAACTTTTATTTCTTGTTGAATTCGGTGTTTGCTGTGGCGTTTTTATTGCCTATCGCCGGATTGATGGTTGTTCTCTCCAATCCGATTGCTGCTTGGACTTGCTTATGGGCCGGGCTGGTGCTGAGCTTGAATTTATTGTGCTGGCGCATGGGTTTGAAAATGCTGTGGGCGCATGCGGTTTACCAGTTGACATTGATTGCACTGATTTTGTTTAACGCGGCTTGCGGGGAAGGCTTGACATCGATTTATGTGATGTTCATGGGATTGGTCCCCATGTTGGCCGTCTTTTGCATGTCCCGCTGGTGGGCTTTTTTCTGGGTGGGCTTCAGCTTTTTCTGCTTAATGGCCATGTTTTTCGCTCAGGTCTACGGCTATTTGCCCATGCGGGCCGACCAGGATTGGCGTTACCTGGCCCAAAGCCTGATGTGCATCATGGTGCTTGAAATCACGCAGGTAATTTTGGTCTTTGTCTATGACTCCGCCAATGCACAAAATTTGCTCGCGCTTAACCGGATAAACATTCGGCTGGCCAAAACCAGCGATGCATTGAAGATTGCCGACTCGCACAAAGACAAATTTCTGGCCATGGTCAGCCATGACATGCGCACACCGTTGAACGCTGTCATTGGCTATTTGGGTTTGTTGCACGACAACAAGCAAATTGCCCCGGAGAACATGAGCTATATAGAAAGCGCACAACATGCAGCGGCGCATTTACTCACGGTAATTAATGACCTGCTGGACTTTTCACAGATCAGACTGGGTCAGCTGACTTTGAATCCGCAGGTGGTCAATTTGCGCCACGTCATACACCAGACATTTCATACCTTGGCGCACCAGGCCCGTGAAATGCAGCTCGATTACCGGCTCACCCTGAGTGACGAGGTCAACACCTGGGTCAGCATCGATCAAAACCGCTTGTCGCAAATGCTGATCAACCTGCTGGGCAATGCCATCAAATTCACACCGGCCGGTTTTGTGCAAATGCAGGTCAGCTTGTCTGCCTCGCCAGATCACACCTGGTTGATTGTTGAGGTGCAAGACTCGGGCATAGGCATGACCGAGGAACAACAACAACGCATTTACCAACCTTTTATCCAAGTGCATGATGCCCAAGCCGCGCTGCGGTTGAGCGAACCTATGCGCGGCAATGGCTTGGGCTTGGCCATCACACAAAGTCTGGTGAAAAGCCACCAAGGCGAATTGCATCTGCAAAGTCAATCGGGTGAAGGCTCAACCTTCACGCTGCGTTTACCGCTGACACTGGCAACTGCACCGGCCAACACTCGACCAAGCTTCAATGTCACCGCCAGCCAAGACCTGAGCCCCATTCGGTTGCTGGTGGTGGACGACAACGATGTCAACCGCCTGGTCGTGACGGCCACTTTGATGCGCAGTTTTCCCAAAGCCACGATTGAACAGGCGGAAAACGGTCAACAGGCGCTGGAGAAAATGCGCAGCCATGTGTATGACCTGGTGTTGATTGATCTGGTCATGCCCGATATAGACGGCGCCAGTGTGGTGCAAACCATCAGGCAACAAGCTGTTAAACCTTTTTGCGATGTGCCCGCTGTGGCACTCACTGCGAATGTGGCGCAAGAGGCACTTGAACGCTGCCAGCAGGCAGGTATAAACAAAGTTTTGGCCAAGCCGTTTGACCGAAATACCTTGATACGCACTGTTCGCTTTTACACAGTCGACAACCAACAAGGCGAACTCTGATTGCATGCAGGCGTGCGGCTATGATCAGTACTTATCCCCTTTAAACACCATGACCACTGCCTTAGAGGAAGTGCGCCGACGTCGCACTTTTGCCATCATTTCCCACCCGGACGCGGGTAAAACCACACTGACTGAAAAATTGCTGTTGTTCTCCGGCGCGATCCAAATTGCCGGTTCGGTCAAAGCGCGCAAAGCTTCGCGTCATGCCACCAGCGATTGGATGGAGATTGAAAAGCAACGCGGCATTTCGGTGGCTTCATCGGTGATGCAAATGCTGTATCGCGAGCATGTCATCAATTTGCTGGATACACCGGGACACAAAGATTTCTCGGAAGACACATACCGTGTGCTGACTGCTGTGGACTCGGCGCTGATGGTGATTGATGCGGCCAATGGTGTGGAAGCGCAAACCCGCCGCTTGATTGAAGTTTGCCGTCAACGCGACACGCCCATCATCACCTTTGTCAACAAGATGGACCGCGAAGTGCGCGATCCATTGGATATTTTGGACGAGGTCGAACGTGAACTCGGCATGCCATGCGTGCCTATGACTTGGCCGGTCGGCCAAGGCAAAAGTTTCGGCGGCATCATCAATTTACGCACCCAAGCTATGACCGTGTTTGAGTCCGGCAGCGAACGCTTGCCGCAAGACTTTGAAACGGTTGCCCTGACCGAACAAGCCGATTTATCTGGTCGCTTCGGCTTGGAATGGGCCGCCGCCATGGACAGCATGGAACTGGCCACCGGCGCTTCTCCCGCATTTGACCGCGAAGCCTTTTTACAAGGCAAACAAACGCCGGTGTTCTTCGGTTCGGGTGTAAACAATTTCGGCGTGATGGAAGTGCTGGACGCGTTGGTCGATCTCGCGCCTTTTCCGCAGTCTCGACAAAGCTCATTGCTGGTCAACAAACAAATGGTGGAAAAAACGGTTGAACCTGATGACAGCGGGTTTTCCGGCGTGGTGTTCAAAGTGCAAGCCAATATGGATGCCAATCACCGTGACCGCATCGCCTTTGTGCGGGTGGCTTCGGGCAAATATTCACCCGGCATGAAACTCAAAGTGCAACGCAGCGCCAAAGAATTGCGCCCCACCTCTGTGGTTACTTTTCTCAGCCAGCGGCGCGAAGCCGTTGAAGAAGCGTATGCCGGGGACATCATCGGCTTCACCACACACGGCGGGGTGCAACTGGGCGACACCATCACCGACGGCAGCAACCTGCAATTCACAGGCTTGCCTTTTTTCGCGCCCGAGTTGTTCATGACGGTGCTGCTGAAAAACCCGCTGCGCACCAAGCAACTGCAAACCGGTTTAGAGCAACTCGGCGAAGAAGGCGCGATTCAAGTGTTCAAGCCGGAAATAGGCGGGCCCATGTTGCTCGGTGCCATCGGACAACTGCAATTTGAAGTGGTGCAACACAGGCTCAAAGCTGAATACGACTGTGATGTTCGACTGGAATCCTGTCAATACACAGGCGCTCGCTGGATCACCGCTGACACACCTGCGCAATTACGTGAATTCAGCAACGCCTACCCGCAACGCATGGCGCTGGACGCGGCCAATACACTCGCCTATTTATGCACTTCTCCTTATGACGTGCGACTGGCGCAAGAGCGTTTTCCACATATCCACTTCCATCCTTTGCGCGAACACGCCGGGCTTGCGCTGGATTCTGCCGGCTGAGAACGGCACATGCGCAAGACCTTGTTGCCGGCGTCTCTTGCACCGCTGCTTTGGCTAGCAACCGGAGCGTTGACAGCCATCGGTTTGTTGATGTCCGCGCAAACACATTTACCGCTCAGCTCAGCGGCCCTGCCATCCAACGGATACAGTTCTGCATCTTCGAATACGGCCATTGCAACGATGGAACCCGAGGCCAGTGGCCGCATACCGCAACCTGCGGATGCCCCTGCGGCACATGCCAGCAATTTGCTGGCCCTGCCGCATGACCCTGACTACGCACTGGCGGCTTTCTGGTTTGCCGGCACCAAAGAGGCCGCGCCGGACGTAGGCATAGCCATGTCCTTGTGGTCACGGTCGCAAAACGCTTGGACACCGGCCGTGCGGGTGGTTGATCGGGACGCGATCGGCGCAGCTTTGGGCAAAGGTATTTTGCGTATTGGCAACCCTGTGGCTTGGCTGGACCGACATCAGCGCTTGCATCTTTTTGTGGTCGGAACCGGGCTGGGTGGCTGGGCGGCTTCGCGTGTGCTGCATTTGCGCCAGTCGCTGGCCGCGGTGCCATTGAACCCGCGGCAACCCGGCCTGGAAGTGGTCGGTCAATTACCTCTGGGCTGGTTATGGAATCTGAGCCATCTCGTCAGACACGCCCCGTTGTCGCTAGAACACGGCGGCATGGTCTTACCCATGTACTTTGAAATGGGTACTAAATACCCGGTGTTTGCCTGGTTTGACGCTGACGGTGAGTTTCAAGGCATGCGCACATTCACTGGCATGACCCAAACATTGCAACCGGCACTGCTGGCATTGAACGGAGACGACTGGCTGGCCTTGCTGCGCACGCAAGCCAGCGCCGGTCACATCGGCGTACTCAAAGCTAGCCTGGCAGGCATGCATTGGCAGCAGCAAGCCGATTTACCTTTGAGCAATGATGACTCTGCCGTCGCCGCCATGCGTTTGCCGGACGGCCGGTTTGTAATGCTGCGCAACCCTGCCGAACGCGGCCGCAGCCAATTGCTTATGCATGTCAGCGTTGACGGGCTGAATTGGTCTGAGCCACAAGTGCTGGAAAGCGGTGTCGTCGGCAGCGAATACTCCTACCCCGCGCTGAGTTGGGCAGATGATCATTTGTGGCTGAGTTACACATATTTGCGCCAAGGCATCGCCTGGCAACGCTGGCGGATTCGCACCAGTTCTCAAGGACAACCATGAATAACTGGTTGCCTTGGTTATCCAATACCTCGCCTCTGCCTGGGCTCCAGGTTCAACAATTGTTTCATGCTGCAGGCTGGTTAGCGCTGCTGACCTGGTGCAGCGTGGCCTTTGTGCCGGTGCAAGACCGGCGCTGGCGCTGGCTGGTTTGCAGTGTGAGCTGGGCTGCATTGCTGTTTGTCTGGGACGCGATCTTGTCCGGGCTGGGACTGGCATTTCAAACACCCAGCTTGTTGACGCTCTGTTTGTGTGTGACGGCAGCTTGGCAGGATATGCGCGGCACACCAAGCCGGCTTTTCTACACTACCCGACCGGCCGAAGTTAGCCCCGTATTGTGGATATGCATTGCCGGCACAGGCTGGCTACTGGTAATGGATGCTTTCGGTCAACTACCGGTTTCGCTTTACCCCATGGGTTTCTCCCAAACCCTGGTCTGGCTCGCCTGGCTGGCCGGAATGCTGTGGCTGATTACGGCCTATTTGCTGGACACCGAGAACTGGCAAGTACAAGCAGCTGGTTGCTGGCTGCTGGCTTGTTGCTTATTTGTGTTCACGCGCGCTCCCAGCGGTAATGCCTGGGATGCCTTGCTGGACCCTTGGCTGTGGTTGTTTGCGCATGCAAAACTGGCGCGCATAGCTTGGGTTCAACGCAGGCGCAACAACCATTCTTGACGCCATAGCCATTCTGCGGGCCTGGCGATGTTCTCTGTATTCACCTGACCGGGTTTCAAGCGCTGCTCTATGTCCCAGCGTACAGCAATACGTTCACACAGTTGCTGAGTTTCACAAGGCAGTTCAGTCGAACCCGGTGTGCGCGCCACAATAAACCAGGTGCCTGGCTCTGTGCCGTTACCGGCACTTAAAGCATCCACTTTGACTTGATCGGGAACAAATGTGTTTTGACCCGGCAGCAAAAACTGGAAGCGCTCAAACTCACCATTAAAACCTTCGGGTACCCACACCGTTTGCGAGATTGGACGCTGCGTGGCGTTTCCTTTAAATGCGGTGCGCTCGCCTGACATACCTTGCAGCAAAACATTCAAACCTGTGAGCGCCAGAAACGCAGACAACAAACCCAGCCAGGCATGCGCTTGAGCAGCCCGGGGTATGTAAATACACAGTGCCGTCACCGCAACAATACAGGCGCAAAGACACCCGAACCAGACACCGGGCATCAAACCTAACGACCCGGCATGCCAACCCAGCCAGACCAGCACAGACAACATCAGCCAAGACAAAATGCCAACGGCCATAGAAGCAGTTTTGGTTATCGAATGCACATGCAAACCCATGAGCATGGCAAGTGCAGGCATCAGCGGCAACAGGTAACGGCTGGAACGCTGGCTGGGCAAGACAAACACGATGCACCAGACCAGAATCCAAACCACCAGAGCCAGGCTCAGCTGGCCCGATGTGTGACGCCAGTCTGGCAACCGCAGTTGGCGCCACACTGCACTGCATAAAACCACCACCCAGGGAAACAGCAAACCTGTATTTTGCAAAGGCGCAGTGATGTAATCGCCCGAACCTTTCCAGCTGACAAGCCAAGCCCAGTAGCCTTGGCTGTCGTTGAGCTTGCCCGCGTTTTCACGCTGCACAAATTCGCGCCAGACTTCCTGCGGTTGCGGATCAATCAACAACCAGCAGGCAAACACACCGACGGCCAGAATCGACATCCAGACAATTTGGGCGGTGCAAACCAGCACATCCCGGCGGTTGAGTTGAGTCGGCAATATCAAACGCATGGTCCACACGCCCGCCGCGACCGGTAGGATCAACGCAAAGGATTTGTAGGCCAGCCCGATACCCGTCAACAAACCCAGCAATGACCAGATCAACCATTCACGGGACGTGTTGTGAACGGCCGAGAGTTTGTTATCTGCCGACTGCCACAACACATACGCGGGTGCCAGGCTGTACCAAAACAATTCAGGCGCTGTGGTCAGATAAGGTCTGCCATAACGAAACGTGCCCCAGGACAGAAGCAAGCACAACACTGACCAAGCCGCTGTGCGCCATTCGCCCGACCAACGGCGCAGCAACACACTCATGCCGATACACACCAAGGCCAGGTAAATCAAACTGGGCAGCCGCAACAACCACAAATTCCAATGCTGCCCCCATCCGCTGATCACCATGCTTTGCCAAAACAGCAAAGGCGGCTTGGTATTGCGCATGTCATTCAAATCGGAAACCAGTGGTAGCCATTGCCTGCTGGCTGCGGTCAAACGGGCAATATGGTTATAGACCATTTCATCGCCGTTAGTTGGCATGTAGAGGTTATCCATGCCCCAGACATAAAGCACAGCTAACAGACATACCGTCAACCACAGCAGCCGGGTGGAAGGCAGCTCAGTGTCTGATGCCGGGTTACTCATTCCCGGGGCACGACCGGCTTGTGACGGAACGTCCACCAGTCATTAGTGAGGTAATTGCTGACACTGGCCATCAAAATAGACACGACATTGGCCAACAGGTAATACATATAAGCCGTCAAAAATAAAGTCAAACCATATTGAATGACTATGCCCAACCAACACGAGAGTGCATATTTCAAAAAACGCTTGGCGGTGGCGGCATCAACCGCTAAACGTGCATCCGGTTGGTCTGTAAGCCGGTCGGCCCAGGTCCACAAGCTGTTCCAAGCGAAATTGTTCACCGTAGCCACGGCAATCGCACAACCCAGTGCAACCGATAAACGCAAAGCGGGATCCACCAGCACCAAGGGCAGCAACCATTCCTGCATCACATACAGCACCAGAATATTCACTGCAGTGCCGGATGCACCGACCGTGGCAAAGCGGATATAGCGCCAGCGAAAAATGCCCAGCAACCAAGGTTCGGCCCAAGCCCATCGCGCGGGCAGGCGAAACGGCAACGGTGTTTGCTTGAACTCAGGCATACGCAGGGTCTCGCGGCTCACACAATGCCAATTGAGTCAAAGCCAGTGCCAGCACCTGATCGGGTTGAATCTGCTTCAAACACTGGTTATCACCATCACAAGGTGTAGCCCGGTGGTTGTATGCCGTCAAGCAAGGCGAACATGCGGCATGGCTCTCTAAGGCCAACGCGCGCGGTGTCAACGGGCCATACAAGGCGCTGGTTTCAGGGCCGAAAAACATCAGCGTGCGTATCGGTGTGAGGCTGGCGAAATGGCCGGGGCCGCCATCATTGGTAACCAGCAGATCGCTGTGGGAGAACAAGCGTATCAAGGCTTCCAGGTTTTTGGTGTAACCCACAAAGTTCAGGCACAGGGCGTGGCCGCAATCTGCTTGAATGGTTTGCGCCAGCGCCTGGTCTTCCGGCAAGCCGATGATGCCGACCGCGTAGCCTTGCGCGCACAAGCCCTTGGCGAGTTCGGCGTAATGCGCGGCAGGCCAGGCGCGTATCGGCAACAAACCGCCACCGGCGTAAAACAAAATGCGTTTCTCAGCAGCCATGAACAAAGGGTGATCACGCTTTAAGTCACGGGTGAAGTCCGCCATTGGGCCTTGGCTGAATTGCACTTGCAAACCGCAATCCTGCGGCTTGATGACCAAGGGCATGGCCTTGGTGCGCGGCATGCTGTTGCTTTGTAAGCCATCAACCAGCGCCATGAATTGCAAAGTGATGTGACGGTACGGGTTGTAGGGAATGGCCGCATTGAAAAACGAACCCCGGTACAAACCTTCTTGTGTATGTGGCGTGAACCCGGCGCGCATGCGTGCACCGCAACCATAAGCCAGCAAAGCGCTGATGCGTGAAAACAATTCGCAGTCAATCACCGCGTCCAGTTTCAATCTGCGTAAACGCCACAGCACTTTGACCAAGTCAAGCAACAAGCTGAACAAACCGCTGTCGTCAATGCCATGCAAATGTGTTTCCGGTGCCAGCCCCAATAAACGCGCTACCGATTGGTTTTTCTTGAGTTGCAGTATGTGAATCTCTGCGCCCGGGTGGTTATGCCTGATGCGGGTGAACATCGGTCCGGCCAACACCATGCTGCCCATTTCGGACAACATGATGACCAAAACTTTTTGAATGGGCTGACCGGTGACGGTGCGTTGGCCAAAGCACTTATGCCACAGAGACACCAAAGCACATAAGAAAGGGCCGACCCAAGCGTCGATGCGGCGTTGCGTGTGTATATTCATAGTAAACAGCGGGGATTGTAGTCAGCCCGCTGTGGCTCACTGTCTGGCCAACACCGGTTGCAAAGCGCGCCCGGTATGCGTGCCCAGTTTCACCAGCGCCTCGGGCGTGTCAGCCGCCACCACCCGACCGCCGCCGTCACCGCCTTCAGGGCCTAAATCAATCACCCAATCGGCTTCGGCGATCACATCCAAATCATGCTCGATCACCACCACGCTGTGGCCGCCATCAACCAACCGGTGCAACACGCGTATCAGCTTGTCCACATCGGCCATGTGCAAACCCACCGTCGGTTCGTCCAATACATACAAGGTGTGCGGTGCCTGCTGACCGCGCCGTGTGATGTCGTCGCGCACCTTGGACAACTCGGTCACCAGCTTGATGCGCTGCGCTTCGCCGCCACTCAATGTGGGCGATGGTTGGCCCAGCGTCAAATAGCCCAAACCCACGTCTTTGAGCAATTGCAAAGGATGGCTGATTTGCGTCATGGCCGCAAAAAACTCCACCGCTTCATCGACTTCCATTTGCAACACATCACCAATGCTTTTGCCGCGCCAGCGCACTGCCAAGGTTTCCGGATTGAAACGTGCGCCTTTGCACACCTCGCACAAGACTTTCACATCCGGCAGAAAACTCATTTCAATGGTGCGCATGCCTTGGCCTTCGCAACCCGGGCAACGGCCTTCGCCGGTATTGAAACTGAAACGCCCGGGACCATAGCCACGCGCTCTGGCTTCCAAGGTGTCTGCAAACAATTTGCGTATCGTGTCCCAGAAACCAATGTAGGTGGCCGGGCAACTGCGCGGCGTTTTGCCTATCGGTGTTTGATCGACTTCCAATACACGGTCTACGCTTTCATAACCGCTGACTGCTGTGCAACCTACCCAGGCAGGGTGTTTGCCTGATTCATCGGCTTTGCGGCCGGCTTGGGTCGAGCGTTGGTTCACCACGGCTTGCACATTGGTCAGCAACACATCACGCGCAATGGTGGACTTGCCCGAACCGCTGACCCCAGTCACTGCAACCAGTCGCTGCAAAGGCACATCGATGGTGACCTTGTTCAGGTTATGCAAATAAGCACCTGAAACACGCAACATGCCTTTTTTCGGTATCACCAATCGACGCAATTGCATAGGGTGCTGCATGGCGTGTTTCAAATACCGTCCGGTTTGCGAATCGGGGGCAGCCATCAGATCGGCCACCGATCCTTGCGCCACCAGATGACCGCCGCGTTTACCGGCGCTGGGTCCGATATCAATGATGTGGTCTGCACGGCGTATGGTGTCTTCGTCGTGCTCGACCACCACCAGCGTATTGCCTTTGTCGCTCAGCACTTTCAGCGCGTTGAGCAAAATCTGGTTGTCTCTGGCATGCAAGCCTATGGTGGGTTCATCCAACACATAGCACACGCCTTGCAAATGGCTGCCGAGTTGCGCGGCCAATCGTATGCGTTGCGCTTCACCGCCGCTGAGCGTGGGAGCGCCACGGTCCAAGGTCAAATAACCCAGACCCACACTTTCCAAAAACTCCAGTCGGCTTTGAATTTCGGGCAACAGGTCGCGGGCAATATCCGCTTCACGGCCGCTCAATCTCAGTCCATTCGCCCAGGCACGAATGAGAACCACGCTCATGCGTGCCAACTCAGTGATGGAAACTCCAGCGAACTTGACCGCTCGCGCTGTCGCGTTCAAACGTGTGCCGTGGCATGCGCTGCAAGACTGATCCGCCACATCTTCCAACTCAGGTTCGGCAAAACTTTTTTCACGCCCGCGTTCTTGCGGGTCTTGCACGGAGTCGTCGAGTGCAGCGCGTTGTTCCCGGGTCAATGCTGTGCCGGTGCCGACACACTCTGTGCACCAACCGTGCTTGCTGTTGTAAGAGAACAAACGCGGATCGAGTTCGGCGTAAGAGGTGTCGCACACCGGGCAGGCGCGTCGTGTGGAAAACGCTTGCAGTCGCCCAATGTGTGTGGTGTCTTCGCCTTGCTCCATGGCTTGTTGCAAACCGTCAAGTTCACTCAGTACGTGCAACACACCTTTGCCGTGCTCTAAGGCTGTCATCAACGCCTGCCTGAGTTCAGCTTCTTTCGCAGGCTGCACTGTCAAACTCGCCACAGGCAATTCAATCGTGTGCTCTTTGAATCTATCTAATCGAGGAAAACCGGTGGTCGGTAAAAACTGACCGTCCACCCGCAAATGCGTGAAGCCACGCGGACGCGCCCAATCGGCGAGTTCGGTGTACACGCCTTTGCGGTTCATCACCAAGGGGCTCAGCAAACCAATGTGCTGACCGCGAAACTGCTTCATCAACAAAGCGGCCAGGCGGTCCGGGGTTTGCGGTTGCAACGCGGCGTTGTCATGTATGCAATGTTGTGTGCCTAACTTCACATACAGCAAACGCAAGAAATGCCAAACCTCGGTGGTGGTGCCGACGGTCGATTTGCGCCCGCCCCGGCTGAGCCGCTGTTCAATTGCTACTGTGGGCGGAATGCCATACACCGCATCGACTTCTGGTCGGCCTGCGGGTTGCACGATGCTGCGTGCGTAGGCGTTCAAGCTCTCCAGATAGCGACGTTGGCCTTCGTTGAACAAAATATCAAACGCCAATGTCGATTTGCCTGAACCGCTGACACCGGTGACGACGTTGAACTGGCCGCGCGGAATATCTACGCTTAAGTTTTTGAGGTTGTGTTCTTTGGCGTTGACGATGCGGATGTTGTTGTTCAACACTTGGCCGAGGTATTTGGCTGAGGGCTCGGCTGCAATTACCCTCTTCGAATGGGTTTGACCTTTAGCGACGGGGTTGACGCCGGGCGCCAACCCCGCCGCTTTAGATTCAAATTTCGTGCCGGAACCAGATGCACCAAGCATGTCCTCACCAGAACCTAAAGCACCAATTGCGTCCTCACCCAAAACGGAGGAAACAAACAACTGGCCCATCGCCTCCACATACTCCCGCAATGCCAAACCAGTGTGCGAACTCGCATGCTGCATCACCGTTTCCGGTGTGCCTTCAGCCACCAGCAAACCACCGCCCTCGCCGCCTTCGGGCCCGAGGTCTATCAACCAATCACTGGCGCGAATCACATCCAGGTTGTGCTCAATCACGATCAGCGAATGACCGGCATCCAACAAACGCCGCAAAGCGCGCATCAGCTTGGCAATGTCATCGAAATGTAAACCCGTGGTCGGTTCATCAAACAAAAACAGCACACCTTTGCGGGCAGCAGGTTGACGGCTTGAGGATGCGGTCTTCGCCGCTTCCGCCAGAAAACCGGCCAGCTTCAAACGCTGAGCCTCACCGCCGCTGAGCGTGGGCACAGGCTGACCTAAACGCACATACTCCAAACCCACATCGACTATCGGTTGCAAAGCGCGGATCACATCACGGTCATTGGCAAATAATTGCGCGGCTTCGCTGACGGTGAGGTTCAACACATCAGCCACATTCAAAAACTGCGCCTGACCAGAGACAGGGTGTTTGCGTTCAATCTTGACTTCGAGAATCTCCGGCCGGTAACGCTGACCGTCGCAATCAGGGCAACGCAAATACACATCGCTCAAAAACTGCATTTCCACATGCTCAAAACCGGAGCCGCCACAGGTGGGGCAACGGCCATCGCCGCCGTTGAAACTGAATTTAGAAGCGGTGTAACTGCGCTGGCGAGACATGGCCGTATTGGCAAATATCTCACGCACTGCGTCCCACGCGCCGACGTAACTGACTGGGTTGGAACGCGCGGTTTTGCCTATCGGCGATTGGTCTACAAACACCACATCGCTCAAATGATCGGCTCCGAGCAATCGATCGTGTGCGCCTGCACCCTCGGTGCTTTTGCCGAAATGCCGCAGCAAAGCAGGCGCGAGTATGTCTTGTATCAATGTGGATTTGCCTGAGCCGCTGACACCGGTGACCGTGACCCAGCGTTGCAAGGGGAATTCGATGTTCAGGTTGTGCAAATTGTGTTCACGCGCACCTTCCAATATGAGGCGCGGCGTGGCATCGCTGACCAAACGCTTCAAGCCAATACCCACTTGTTTGCGCGCGCCCAGGTAAGCGCCTGTCAATGTGTCTGCGTGCTTCAATGCAGCGGGCGTGCCGTCAAACACCACTTGGCCGCCGCGTTCGCCGGGGCCCGGCCCCATGTCTACTATGCGGTCTGCCGCCAACATCACTGCCGGGTCATGCTCAACCACAACCAGCGTGTTGCCTGCATCCCGTAAACGCAACATGGCTTGCGTGATGCGGTGCATGTCACGCGGATGCAAACCGATGCTGGGCTCGTCCAACACAAACAAGGTGTTGACCAGCGATGTACCTAAAGCCGTGGTCAGGTTGATGCGCTGCACCTCGCCGCCGCTCAAGGTGCGGCTTTGTCTGTCCAGACTGAGATAACCGATACCGACATCGCACAAATATTTCAAACGCGTGCGGATTTCTTCCAACAACAAATGCAGAGCTTGTTGTTCAGCTTGGGCATGCGCGGTCAATGAGGCATCAGATGCCATGTGGTCAAAGAACAAGCGCAGGCGGTCTATGGGCAACAACATCATGTCGTGCAAACACAGGCCGGGCAATGTCTCTAACTGCGCGCGGGACCAAGACACATGGCTTGGCAAAAAACGTTTGGCCGCCGGTATGGCAAGTTCTGCACCCGCCAAACTGCCTATGCGCCACAACAAACTTTCAGTTTGCAAACGTGCGCCATTGCATTCGCCGCACAAGGTGTAAGAGCGGTATTTGGAGAGCAGCACACGGATGTGCATTTTGTAGGACTTGGTTTCCAAATACTCAAAGAACCGCTTCACGCCATACCACTGCTGATTCCATTTGCCGTTCCAGTTGGGTGAACCTTGTATCACCCAATTTTTTTGCTCGTCGGTGAGCTTGTACCAAGCCGTGTCGCGCGGAATGCCTGCGGACTCGGCGTGCCGCATCAAATCGTCTTGGCACTCTTGCCAGGCCGGTGTTTGCATGGGTTTGATAGCACCCATGCGTAAAGTGAGTTTGTCGTTCGGCACCACCAAGCCATAGTCGACACCGATGACGCGGCCAAAACCTTTGCAAGTCGGACATGCACCCGCCGGTGAATTGAATGAAAACATGGACGGCGTGGGTTCGCTGTAGCGCAAATCACTGTCCGGGCAATGCAAGCCGGTGGAAAAACGAAAGGCTTCCCCCAGACTGTCAGCGTCTGAATCTGCAGGCATGCGGTACGCCGTCATGCGGCCATTGCCGCGTTGCAGCGCCAGTTCTATGGCTTCCATGGCGCGCACATGCTCGACATTTTGCAAACGGAAGCGATCGGCCACCACATCCAATACTTGCCGATGGCTGTCAACTTCTGCTTTGGCTTTGGTGCTTTTTTTCGCGGCAACAGTTTTTTTCGCTGCGGATTTTTTGACGGGGGTGGTTGCTGTGTCGGCTGTGTATGCGACTTCGCGTTGGGTATGTATGCGGGTGAAACCGCTGGCACTCAACCAGGCTTGCAATTCTTCTGCGCTGGTATTGGCGGGCAACTCGACAGGAAAGGTAATCACCCAGCGCCGGTCGGCATCGCTCAAGGCCATGAGCTTTTTGAAAATACTTTCTGCGCTGTCATGTTCCACCGCTTGCGCAGTTTGCTTGTCAAACAATTGCCCGGTGCGTGCAAACAGCAATTTCAAATGGTCGTTCAACTCCGTCATGGTGCCGACGGTTGAACGCGAACTGCGCACCGGGTTGGTCTGATCGATGGCGATAGCAGGCGGCACACCCTCGACTTTGTCTACCGCCGGGCGGTCCATGCGGTCCAAAAATTGACGCGCGTAAGCACTGAAAGTTTCGACATAGCGCCGCTGTCCTTCGGCGTATAAGGTGTCAAACACCAGGCTGGATTTGCCCGAACCGCTGGGGCCGGTAAACACCGTCAACTCATTGGTACGGATGTCGATGTCGATATTTTTGAGATTGTGCTGACGGGCACCACGTATGCGTATAAAACCTTGGCTCATGCCGCCATTATTCACCGAGGTAGGCTGCTCGCACTTTCGGATCATGGAACAGGGTTTTCGCCTCGCCTTGCATGCTGATTTCACCGGACTCCATGACATAGGCGCGCTGAGCCATTTTCAAAGCGCGGCTGGCGTTTTGCTCGACCAATAACAGCGTCACACCCAGCGAAGCAACTTCGGTAATCACTTCGAAAATTTTGTCCACCATAATGGGCGATAAGCCCATGGATGGCTCATCCAGCAACAACAAACGCGGGCGACTCAGCAGGGCGCGGCCCATGGCCAGCATTTGTTGCTCGCCGCCGGACAAGGTGCCCGCCAATTGCGCGCTGCGTTCTTTCAAACGTGGAAACAAGGCAAACACGCGTTCTATGTCAGATTGGATACCCGCTTTGTCGCGGCGCAAATACGCGCCCATTTGCAGATTTTCCAAAATGCTCATACGGGTGAACACACCGCGCCCCTCAGGCACCATGACCAGTCCCTGCTTGACCAGATCCCAACTGCCTTGGCCGCGTATGTCGCGGCCTAAGTATTCGATACGTCCAGCCGACGGCAACAACGAGCCGGTGATAGCTTTCATGGTGGTGGTTTTGCCAGCGCCGTTGGAGCCTATGAGCGACACCAATTCGCCTTCATTGATCTGAAAGCTGACACCTTTGACCGCTTGTATGCCGCCGTAGGCGACGCGCAAATCTGTGACTTGCAGCAAAGTGTTCATCAGTGCTCTCCTGTACCCAGATAGGCTTCGATGACCTTGGGGTCGGATTGCACCTGTGCCGGTGTGCCTTGCGCGATTTGTTTGCCGTAATCCAACACAGTGACCGCATCGCACAAACCCATGACCAGCTTCACATCATGCTCAATCAACAAAATGGTGCGGCCGTCATTGCGTATGCGGTCAATCAATTCACGCAACTGCACTTTTTCCGTGGCGTTCATGCCGGCCGCCGGTTCATCCAGGGCAATCAACTTCGGGTCGGTGGCCAATGCCCGTGCAATTTCGAGGCGGCGCTGATCGCCATAGCTGAGGGTGCGGGCTTTGTAATCGGCCAAATCACCAATGCCGACATAGGCCAGCAATTCACGCGCACGTTGCTCAATGGCTTTTTCTTCCGCCACAAATGAAGAGGTGCGAAAAATCGCGCCCAGCAAACCGGAGCCGGTGCGTACATGGCGGCCCACCATGACATTTTCTAAGGCAGTCATCTCGGCAAACAAACGGATGTTTTGAAAGGTACGCGCTATACCTGCTTGCGCGACTTCATGCACTGCGGTCGGCTGATAGGGTTTGCCAGCCAATTCAAAGCTGCCACTGTCCGGCGTATACAAACCAGTGATGACGTTAAAGAAAGTGGTTTTGCCCGCGCCATTGGGGCCAATCAAACCATAAACCTGCGCTGGCTCGATGCGCATGCTGACATCACTGAGCGCTTGCAAACCGCCGAAGCGTTTGGATATGCCTTGTACATGCAACACAGGCGTGCTCATGCTTGCCCCTTGTCTGCGGGTAAAGCCTTGCCATGTTCAGGCGCAGGCCACAGTCCGCGCGGCCGCCACAGCATGATGAGAATCATGGCCAGCGCAATCAGCAACTGACGCAATATGGCGGCATCCAAACGGCCATCGGTCATGGCTTGCAAGGGTCCGGCCACGTAACGCAACACTTCAGGCAGAGCCGACAACAGCACCGCGCCCAAAATCACGCCGGGTAAATGACCGAGTCCGCCCAACACCACCATGGCGACGATCATGACCGACTCCATCAAACTGAATGATTCAGGAGATACAAACCCCTGAAACGAAGAGAACAACACACCGGCCACACCACCGAATGCAGCACCCATGCCGAAGGCCATGAGCTTGAGATTGCGGGTGTTCAATCCCATGGCCTTGGCTGCAATTTCATCTTCACGGATCGCCATCCATGCACGACCGATGCGTGAAGTTTCTAAGCGATAACAAATCAACGCGCTGACCAAGACCACAAGCAAAAAAAGATAGTAATACTGCGTGACTCCGGGCAACTCGATAAAACCTAAATCGAGCTTGCGCGACAGTGGATGACCCATGACTGTCATGGCATCAATTTGACCCAAGCCTTTGGGGCCGTTGGTGATGTTGACCGGGTTGTCCAAATTGTTCATGAACACACGGATGATTTCGCCAAAACCCAAGGTGACGATGGCCAGATAGTCGCCGCGCAGTTTCAACGTGGGCGCGCCCAACACCACGCCGAACAAACCGGCCAAGCCCGCGCCCAGCGGAATGACAGCCCATAAGGGGGTGTGCAAACCTTCAGGGAACATGGCAGCAATGGCGGGAAAGGTGTCGGTCAAATGCGGCGAAGCCAGCAAGCCGAACATATACGCACCGACTGCAAAAAATGCGACAAAGCCCAGATCAAGCAAGCCGGCGTAACCGACCACGATATTCAAGCCCAACGCCAGCAAAACATACAACAAAGCCATGTCTGCAATGCGCACCCAGCCGCTCCCGACAGTTTGTAATAACAAGGGCAAACCCAGCAGCACAAAGGCCCAAATGACATAGCGTTTGTATGGAGTTTGAACTGTTGTGTGCATGAGATTCAAGCTCTGTCCGCCAAACGCTCGCCTAACAAACCCGAAGGCCGTAAGGTGAGCATGATGATCAACACCACAAAAGCAAAAATATCTGCGTAATGGCTGCCGAGCACACCGCCAGTCAAGTCGCCTATGTAGCCTGAGGCAATCGCCTCGATCAGCCCGAGCAATATGCCGCCGACCACTGCCCCGGCCAGATTGCCAATGCCACCAAACACTGCGGCGGTGAACGCTTTGAGGCCTGGCAAAAAGCCCATGCCGTGCTGCACCGTGCCGTAATTCGATGCCCACATGACACCGGCCAACGCCGCCAGCACTGCACCAATGACGAAGGTGGCAGAGATGACCATGTCAGGCTTGACACCCATGAGGGTAGCCACACGCGGGTTTTCTGCGGTGGCCCGCATAGCGCGACCCAAACGCGTGCCGTTTACCAGCCACATCAAAACAACCAAGGCCAAAGCTGTGACAGCAAGAATCAATATTTGTGTCGGAGTGATAACCGCACCACTGAAAGGAATGGGTTCACTGGGCAGCAAGGTGGGGAAAGATTTGTAGTTTGGCTTCCAAATCACCATAGCCAATGTTTGCAAGAGTATGGACATGCCAATCGCGGTAATCAAAGGGGCCAATTTAGGAGCGCCACGCAAAGGCTTGTAGGCAATTTTTTCAATCGCAAAGTTAAGTGATGCAGCAACCACGCAGGCACAAATGAGTGAGGCCAACAATATCAGCCAGCCGGGCATGCCGGGGGCGTATTCCTGCAAAACACCAATCACTGTCCAACTGGTGAGCGCACCCACCATCAACACTTCACCATGGGCAAAGTTGATCAGATTGATGATGCCGTAGACCATTGTGTAACCAAGGGCTACCAAGGCATACATGCTGCCAAGTACCAGGCCGTTGATGATTTGTTGCAACAGGATATCGATGACGACTCTCCCAAGAGGTGGGCGATTGTAGGTAAAAAAAAGCCCTCCGCTATGGGAGGGCTAGGTATATCACAGACTTTAATGATCAATCATCAGCATAGATGTCGACATCTTTAGTTTCCTTGATGAACAAAGTTCCAATGATGAAAGTCGCACCTGCAATGATGATGGGATACCACAAGCCGTTGTACATATTACCGGTTTGCGCCACGATGGCCACCGCCGATGCGGGTAGTAAACCGCCGAACCAACCATTACCGATGTGATACGGCAAAGACATGGAGGTGTAACGAATACGTGTCGGGAACATCTCTACCAACATGGCGGCAATCGGGCCGTAAACCATGGTCACCAACAGCACCAGGTAAGTGAGAATAATGACCACCTTAGGTTTGTTGATTTTGGAAGGGTCTGCTTTAGGGGGGTAATTGGCCGATTTCAAAGCCTTAGACAAGTTGCCAACAAATACAGCTTCACTGTTCTTAGCTTCATTCGAAAGTAACTGTACTTTTTCTTCAGCAGCTTTGACGGCTTTTTCATCAACGGGAGTCTGCGCATTCAGATCTGCAAGTGCTTTTTGTGCGTCTTCTTTGGCAGCGGTGATTTCTTCCGGCGTTGGTTTGACATTCACAACCATTTCACCGACTTTGATGATGGCGGGCACACCGGCAGATCCAGCTTCAAAATTTGAACTGACAGAGCGTGCAGACAACTTTTGCTTAGCGACGTCACAGGAGGACGTGAATTTTGCAGTGCCCGTAGGATTGAATTGAATCGAACATTCACTTGGGTCTGCAATCAAAACAACCTGGCTGATCTGCTGAGCCTCGTATAAATCAGGGTTGGCTGCGATCGTCAGTTGTTCAAAAACCGGGCGGAAAGTAAATACAGCCAAAAAGCACCCCAGCATGATGATGGGCTTGCGTCCGAGCTTGTCCGACAGTGCGCCGAACACAATAAAGAAAGGTGTGCCGATTAACAAGGCAATTCCTAACAAGATGTCTGTTGTTGTTTCATCCACCATCAAAGCTGTGGTCATGAAAATACGTGCATAAAACTGGCCGGTGTACCAAACAACCGCTTGACCAGCCGTCAGACCCAGCAAAGCCAAAATCACGATTTTCAAATTCTTCCATTCACCAAATGCATCAGATAGCGGTGCTTTTGACGTCTTGCCTTCAGCTTTCATTTTCTTGAAGGCGGGTGACTCATTCATTGAAAGTCGAATCCAGACCGAGATACCGAGCAAAATGATGGAAATCAGAAAAGGCAGGCGCCATCCCCAGTCCACAAATGCTTCTTTACTGATATTTGTGCGGATGGACATGATCACAATCAGTGCAAGAAATAAACCAAGCGTTGCTGTAGTTTGAATCCAAGCGGTGTATGCACCTCTTTTTCCTGTAGGCGCATGCTCAGCGACATAAGTGGCTGCACCACCATATTCGCCGCCCAGTGCGAGACCTTGCAGCAATCGCAAAGCCACCAAAATAATAGGTGCCGCAAGTCCAATTTTTTCGTAGGTGGGTAGTACGCCAACCACAAAAGTAGAAAGACCCATGATCAAAATAGTCACCAAAAAAGTATATTTACGCCCGATCATGTCGCCTAATCTGCCGAATACCAAAGCCCCGAAAGGCCTGACAATGAATCCTGCAGCGAACAACAAAAGAACAAAAATAGTTTTAGTGCCCGGGTCCATGGAAGCGGGGAAAAAATTAATCCCGATCACACCGGTCAAATAAATCAAAAGATAAAAGTCATACCACTCGAACACCGTTCCGAGCGATGAGGCAAAAATTACTTTCTTTTCTTCCGACGACATGGGTCGGTTTTCATGCACGATGGACATGGTGTCTCCTTTGGATTGCCCGCAGAATAGAGGGTCTGTGTGTATTTTGGTTGGCACTACTTGCCAGCGACTGACACTAAACTGAACAAGGGCTGACAACCCTAGGGCAAACCCTTGGGCAATGTTTCACCATATGAATTGATCAGCGCTTGCGCTGAATACCTACGGGCAGCGTGCTTGCATCTCTCCATTCATTACTTTGAAACCATGTCTCGTCTTCCAAAAATTGTCGCAACATAGGCAACGCATCCTGCCCCCAAAACAATTCCCCTCGGGCTTCTATGGTGGGCACGCCAAAAACTCCTTTGACAATAGCCTGTTCAGTGGCCGCGCGCAGCTGGTCTTTGACAACTTGAGCATCGGGCTCGCGCGATGGTTGAAGCAAGTGTGTAAGTGTTTTTAAGCGTTCGGCATCAGCAGCGTCGAGTCCGCTGTCCCAGACATGTCTGAATAAAGCTTCACAGACAAAACGACTGGGTTGGCCATTTAAATCACAAGCAGTGGCCAGTCGCATCAAGCCCAAGGGGTTGAAAGGATGTGACGCGGGCAGTTGCATTGCCAGACCTTGCTGCCTGGCCAGCCACAGTGATTGACGGTAGGTCCAATCGCGTTTACCGGGAATCTCAGCCGGACCCAGCTGCCCGTGGTGCTGCAACACGGCGCCGAACAGAACCGGCTGGTAACGCACCTGGTAACTCAAGCCTTGCAACACTTTCGGAAGATTGTCAAAAGCCAAATAGGCATAAGGACTGATCACATCAAAATAAAAAGTTAATTGGTGCATATCAGGTAGCTTTGAAATGTTGTTCTATCTTCTGACCCAGGCGCTGCCAAATATCGCGTTGTTGTTGCGGTGTACTCATACCCCAACGGGCGATTTCTTCGATACTGCGTAAACAACCGTGGCATTCATCCGCATTGCTTTTCATGATGCACACCGACATACAGGGAGAAACCAAGGCTTGGTTGTCTGGGACTCGTTGTATCTGCAGCCAGCGTTGTCGCAGACTTTGCCAAGGCGTTTGATCAGGGGTCATGTCATTCAACCGACAAGCGCAACAAAGGCGCGCCTTCTGTCACTTGATCGCCCGGGGCATACAACAATTCTTCTACCGTCCCGTTGGTAGGTGCGGCCACCGTGTGTTCCATTTTCATGGCTTCCATCACAGCCAATGCCTGTCCCGCAACTACTTTGTCACCGACGCTGACATTGAAGGCCAGCAGTTTGCCGGGCATGGGTGCGGTGAGCTTGCCGCCCGCAGCAGCATCTTGCGCGGTATGCGCCAGCGGGTCCACCCAACTCAGGCTGCTTTGTCCGGCATCAGCAAACACATGCCAGTCATCAGTGTGCGCATACACATGGCAGCGCCAATTGTGTGCATGCCAATGCAATTGAAGCTGGCCTGCTTCATCGCGCCAACTGAACGCAGCTTCTGTATCGGCAATGCGCAAACGCATGCCGCCGCGCACTTGGCTGATCAACATGGCTGTGACGAATGCGCCGTTCAATTTGAATTCAAATGATCGGTGTGACACACCTTGCATCAACCAGTTGTTGCGCACCGACCAAGGATCGGCCCATGCTGTTTGACGGGTTTGTTCCAAGCGCAATTGGGCCGCAATCACTGAGGCTACCGTCTGATGCGCAGTCAGGTCTTGTTGATGGAACAGCGCGGCTTTCTCACGCTCAATCAACGCGGTGTCCAGATGCGCTTGGGCAAATGAGTCCGTGCGAATCACATGCCGCACAAACGCCACATTGTTTTGCACGCCCACAATATGTAACTGTGCCAAGGCTTGATCCAACCGGGCCAGCGCCTGTTCGCGCGTGTCGGCATGCACGATCAATTTGGCAATCATGGAGTCGTAATAAGGACTGATTTCGTCGCCCTCACTCACACCACTGTCCAAGCGTACTGGCGACACCTCAAAGCGGCTGGCGGTCGGCGTGCGCATCACCTGCAACCGGCCGATGGCAGGGAGAAAATCGTTGTCCGGCGATTCAGCGCAAATGCGCGCTTCGATGGCGTGGCCTTGCACCTTCACTTGCGCTTGCGTCAATGGCAAGGGCTCGCCGCATCCAATCCGCAACTGCCATTCCACTAAGTCCAAGCCTGTTACCGCTTCGGTAACCGGATGCTCGACCTGTAAGCGGGTGTTCATTTCCATGAAGAAAAAATCCATGCCGCGCTCAGACTGCTCGACGATGAATTCCACCGTACCCGCACCCACATAATTCACCGCTTTGGCCGCCGCCACTGCGGCTGCACCCATGCGTTCGCGCATGTCATCGGTCAACCCCGGGGCAGGAGATTCTTCCAACACTTTTTGGTGCCGGCGCTGCACCGAGCAATCGCGTTCATGCAAATGAATCACGCTGCCGTGTGTGTCACCAAACACCTGTATCTCAATGTGGCGCGGGCGTTGCACATATTTTTCAATCAACACCGCGTCATCACCAAAGCTGTTTTTGGCTTCGCGCTGGCACGAGGCCAAGGCTTCATCAAAGTCCGCCGCCTGCTGCACGATGCGCATGCCTTTGCCACCTCCACCTGCGCTGGCCTTGATCAACACAGGGAAACCAATGCGCCTTGCTTCACTGGCCAGCAATGCAGGTGATTGGTCTGCGCCGTGGTAGCCCGGCACCAAAGGCACACCGGCTTTTTCCATCAATTGTTTAGAGGCCGCTTTCAAACCCATGGCTTGAATCGCATCGACCCCGGGGCCGATGAACACCAATCCCGCAGCGGCACAGGCTTTGGCGAAGTCAGCGTTTTCGCTCAAGAAACCATAACCAGGGTGAACCGCTTGCGCGCCGGTGTTAATGGCCGCATCCAAAATGCGTTGCCATTGCAAATAACTGTCTTGCACCGCAGCGCCACCTATGTGCACCGCTTCATCACAGGCTTGCACATGCGCGGCTTGTGCATCCGCATCGGAATACACAGCCACAGTGCGCACACCTAAACGCGCTGCGGTCGCCGCGACGCGGCAGGCGATTTCGCCCCGGTTGGCAATCAGTATTTTTTGGAACATGGCATCAATAACGTTTGGCAACTTCTTCAAGCATGACCTCGGTGGCACCGCCGCCGATGGCCAGCACGCGTGCATCGCGCCACAAACGCTCGATGGGTGCTTCGCGCATATAGCCCATGCCGCCCCAGAACTGCAAACAACCACCGACCACTTCGTTCACCAAATCACCGGTCAGCGCTTTGAGCATGGAGACTTCTTGCACGATATCGCGTTCTTGCGTGACCGACCAGGCACAGTGGTACATGAGTTGGCGAGCAGCGCGGGTTTTCGCATCCAACATGGCTATACGCTGACGGATGTGTTGCATCTCCCATAAGCTTTTACCGAAGGCCTGACGCTGACGCACATAGTCCAATGTCAACTCAATGGCACGCTGGCAATGACCGATGGCCATGGCGGCCAAGGCAATACGCTCGGTTTGCAAATTTTTCATCAAGGCGTAAAAGCCTTTGTCTTGCTCGCCCAGCAATGCTTCGGGGCCTAGACGCACGTTGTCCAACACCAACTCTGCGGTGTCCGAACAAAGCCAGCCGGTTTTGTCCAAAGAACGCCCGACGCTGAAACCGGGCGTGCCTTTTTCCAAAATGAACATGGACATTTGGTGTTTGCCGGGTCCGGTTTTGGCGGCGACGAAATACACGTCAGCATGCACGCCATTGGTGATGAACATCTTGGTGCCGTTGAGCACCCAAGCGTCACCGTCGCGTTTGGCGGTGCTGCGCATGCCGGACAAATCCGATCCCGCGCCCGGCTCGGTCATGGCCACGGCGCTGATGGTTTCGCCCGCGATGATGCGTGGCATGTACTTGGCTTTTTGCGCTGCCGTACCTGCGTGGTGCAAATGCGGACTGGCCATGTCGGTGTGCACCAACACACTGACGATGAATCCGGCAAACGTGGACTGGGACAAAGCTTCTGCAAACACCAAATTGGTCAATGCATCTGCTTCAGCGCCGCCGTATTCGCTGTCATACATCAAGCCGAAAAATCCGGCCTCGCCCATTTTGCGCAACACCTCACGCGGCACTTTGCCCGTTTTCTCCCACTCCAAGCCATAGGGCTCAACTTCACGTTCTAGAAAACGCGCCATCTGATCGCGCAGGGTTTGGTGTTCGGGTAAATGGTAGATATGGTTCATGGTTTAAGTCTCAAAAAATCACATACGGAAGACACCGAAACGGGTGTCGGGAATCGGGGCATTCAGTGCAGCAGACAAAGCCAATGCCAGCACCTGCCGCGTGTCTGCGGGGTCGATCACGCCGTCGTCCCACAAGCGGGCACTGGCGTAATACGGGTGTGACTGGTGCGCGAATTGATCGAGCAGCGGTTGTTTGAATTTGGCTTCTTCTTCAGCGCTCCAACTGCCACCTTTGGCTTCAATGCCATCGCGGCGCACAGTGGCCAACACACTGGCCGCTTGCTCGCCACCCATGACGCAAATGCGCGCGTTCGGCCACATCCACAAAAAGCGCGGATTGAACGCACGGCCACACATGCCGTAGTTGCCTGCGCCGTAACTGCCGCCGATGATGATGGTGAATTTAGGCACTTGCGCCGTCGCCACTGCGGTGACCATTTTTGCGCCATGCCGTGCAATGCCTTCGTTTTCGTATTTGCGACCGACCATAAAGCCGGTGATGTTCTGCAAAAAAACGAGAGGTATTTTTCGCTGGCAACACAGTTCAATAAAGTGCGCGCCCTTTTGTGCTGACTCTGAAAACAAGACGCCGTTGTTGGCCACGATGCCGACCGGCATGCCCTCAATATGCGCAAAGCCACATACCAAGGTGCTGCCGAAACGCGCTTTGAATTCGTGAAATTCTGAGCCGTCGACCACACGGGCAATGATGTCCCGCACGTCGTAGGGCTTGCGCGTGTCCACAGGAATGACACCGTAAATTTCTTTCGGGTCGTACAAGGGCGCACGTGCAGGAATGACTGCTGTGTCAAATGTTTTGCGATGGTTCAAACGTGAGACTGCTTGACGCGCTAATGCCAATGCATGTGCATCGTTGTCTGCCAAATGGTCTGCCACACCGGACAAGCGCGTGTGCACATCGCCGCCGCCCAAATCTTCAGCGCTGACTATTTCACCGATGGCGGCTTTGACCAAAGGCGGGCCGCCTAAAAAAATGGTGCCCTGGTTTTTCACAATGATGGTTTCATCGCTCATCGCAGGCACATACGCGCCGCCTGCTGTGCAACTGCCCATGACCACGGCAATTTGCGCAATGCCTTGCGCGCTCATATTGGCCTGGTTGTAAAAAATACGACCGAAATGTTCGCGGTCAGGAAACACATCGTCCTGGTTGGGCAAATTGGCGCCACCGGAATCGACCAAATAAATACACGGCAAATGGTTTTGTTGCGCAATTTCTTGTGCGCGTAAATGTTTTTTCACCGTCATCGGGTAGTAAGTGCCGCCCTTGACCGTGGCATCGTTGCACACGATGACGCAATCGACACCGCTGACACGCCCGATACCGGCGATCACGCCTGCGCCCGGCGCGTCACCGTTGTACATGCCGTGCGCCGCCAGCGGACTGAATTCCAGAAACGGCGTGCCCGGGTCCAGCAACATGGCCACGCGTTCGCGCGGCGGTAATTTGCCGCGCGCCACATGCTTGGCACGCGCCGCCTCACCACCGCCTTGGGCGCTCAAAGACATTTGAACGCGCAAATCTTCCACCGCTGCTTGCATGGCTTGCGCGTTGGCGATGAAACCGGCGGAGCGGGTAGAAAGTTGTGAGGTGAGAATGCCCATGCTGTGTCAGATCACATCAATTCAAGTGCCATGGCCGTGCCTTCGCCACCGCCGATACACAAAGTGGCCAAGCCTTTTTTCAATCCTCTGGCTTGCAAGGCGTGCAGCAATGTGACGATGATGCGAGCACCTGACGCACCGATAGGGTGGCCCAAGGCACACGCACCGCCATTCACGTTGACGATTTCATGCGGCACTTTGAGCTCGTGCATCAATGCCATGGGCACCACGGCAAATGCTTCGTTCACTTCCCACAACTGCACATCGCTGACTTTCCAACCGGCTCTGGCCAAAGCCTGCTGCGTGGCACCCACCGGTGCTGTGGTGAACCACTCAGGCTCTTGCGCAAACGTGGCGTGACTCACCACACGCGCCAAAGGTGTGCAACCCAATTTTTTCGCTGTGCTCTCGCGCATCATCACCAGTGCAGCAGCGCCGTCGTTGATGGATGAGCTGGAAGCTGCGGTGATGGTGCCGTCTTTTTTGAACGCCGGTTTCAAACTGGTGACTTTGTCGAGCTTGACCTTGCCAGGACCTTCATCCACAGACACCACGCGCTCACCGCTGCGGTCTTTCACTGTCACAGGTGCGATTTCTTTGCTGAACGCGCCGTTGGCGGTGGCGTCTTTCGCGCGCTGCACACTGGTCATGGCGAAATGGTCTTGCGCTTCGCGCGTGAATTGGTATTTGGCCGCGCAATCTTCACCGAACGTGCCCATGGAACGCCCGGCCTCATATGCATCTTCCAAACCATCGAGCATCATGTGGTCGTAAATTTTGTCGTGGCCCATGCGGTAACCGCCGCGACCTTTCAACATCAGGTAAGGCGCATTCGTCATGCTTTCCATGCCACCGGCAATCATCACATCTTGCGAACCGGCACTCAAAATATCGTGGGCAAACATGGCGGCGCGCATGCCTGAGCCACACATTTTTGACAACGTGACCGCGCCTGAACTTTTGGGCAAACCGCCTTTGAAAGCCGCTTGCCTTGCAGGTGCTTGGCCTTGACCGGCCATCAAGCAGTTACCAAATAAAACTTCTGTGACCGCATCGGGCGAAATACCTGCACGCGCCACGGCAGCAGCGATAGCGACGCCACCTAAATCATGGGCGGATAAAGGCGAGAAATCGCCCTGAAAACTGCCCATGGGTGTACGTGCAGCACTGACGATAACAACGGGATCTGACATGACTTACTCCTTCAAAAAAAATTCATACTGATGGGTTCAATGCGGCGCGCTGAACCACAAAACGTTTGTCGGCTTCGTAGGGGAACACATCGTGCACATGGCCTTGGCTGATTTTTTCTTTGTGCCCCTGCCAAAAACTGGCATCTAATAAATCTGCATGGTGCTTCATGAACACTTCGCGTACCGCCGGGTTGCCTAATAAAAACGGACCGAAGGTTTCAGGGAACACATCGCGCGGGCCGACGTGGTACCAAATCTCGCCTGACATTTCATCTTCCTCATTGCGCGGCGCGGGCACACGGCGGAAGTTGCAATCGGTGATGTATTCAATTTCATCGTAGTCATAAAACACCACTTTGCCGTGTCGCGTGATGCCAAAGTTTTTCCACAACATGTCGCCCGGAAAAATATTGGCAGCCACCAAATCTTTGATGGCGTTACCGTACTCAAGCACTGCTCGCTCCATTTGTTCTTTGGCTCGCGGATCCTGCAAACCTGTGTCAAATGCTTCTTGCAAATAAATATTCAGCGGAATCATGCGGCGTTCAATATAGGCATGCTTGATCACGACTTCTTGCTTGCCGTTGTCCGGCCGGGTGTTGATCTCGATTTGGCTGGGCGCAAATTTTTGAATTTCTTCAATCAACTCGTCTTCAAACCGTTCACGCGGAAACGCCACATTGCTGTATTCCAAAGTGTCAGCCATGCGCCCCACCCGGTCATGTTGCTTCACCAACAAATACTTGCCTTGGATTTGTTCGCGCGATGTGTCTTTCGGCGGCGGGTAAAAGTCTTTGATGACTTTGAACACAAAGGGAAATGAAGGCTGGTCAAACACCAGCATGACCATGCCTTTGATGCCCGGCGCGATGCGGAATTTGTCCGTGCTATGGCGCTGGTGATAAAGCAAGTCACGATAAAAAAGTGTTTTACCTTGCTTGGCCAAACCGAGTGCGTTGTAAATTTCTGCACGCGGCTTGCGCGGCATCAGACTGCGCAAAAACTGCACATAGGCTGAAGGTATGTCCATGTCGACCAGAAAATACGCGCGCGCAAAACTGAACAACATCAAAAAATCATCTTCGCCGAACAAGGCTGCATCAATCACCAGTTGGCCGCGTGCGTTGTGCAAAATGGGCAGCGCAAATGGAATTTCCACAAAACCGTTGATGACCTTGCCCACAATGTATGCGGCCTTGTTACGGTAGAAAAGGTTGTTCAATACCTGTATCTGGAAATTGGCACGCAATTTGGTTTGGTCTAGTCGCCTGCGAACATTGCGCAAAACATCCGCCGCATCCCGATCCAAATCGGCAAACGGACAGGCTAACTGAAAGTGATTGACGATGCGAACAATGGTGTCTGCCAAATTGTCCGCATTCGGATACCAGGCTTGGTAGGTAGGCTGTGCATCCGGTTCATCGCTTTCTATGTATTCGGTACTGACGGCTGGCCGCACAAAAATAAATTCATTTTGAAAATAACTGCGATCCAGAATTTTGGTCGTCACTGAATTGAAAAAAGTCTCTGCCAATTCCGGCTGAAAGTGGTCGACCAGCAATCCTATGTAATGCAACTTGACCTGCTGCCAAATGTCGGGCGGTTGTATGGCCGCCTCAAACTCTGTTTCTAATCTGGCGGAACATTCTTTGACACGCAAGTCATAAAACTCAATGCGTTCGCGTTGCGCACGTTGTTGGCCATGCCAATCCTGGTTTTCAAACCGCTGCTTGGCTTTGGCGGACTCCTGGCGAAACAATTGGTAATGGCGGTTAAATCCGTCCATCATGGCCTGAGCGATGCCATACGCAATGGTTGAGTCAAGTCGTTGTGGGAACATGGCTTTCTCTTGTTAAGTGTTGCCGCGCGGATATCTTTTGAATCCGTTGCGAAATACTTCCACCACTTCTTCAGAATGGCTCATGGTCACTTGCAAATCCTTGACCAGTCCATCTTTCAAACCGTATACCCAGCCATGCACGCTGAGTTTTTGTCCTCTCGCCCACGCATCCTGCAACACATTGGACAAAGCCACATTACCCACTTGCTCAATCACATTCATTTCGCACAACACCGCTTCCATGTCTTGTTGCGGCAAATGGTTAAGCCTTTGCCTGTGCCTCAAATGCACGTCTTGCACATGACGTAACCAGTTGTCGGCCAGCCCGATGCGCAAGCCGCGCGCCGCCGCAAGCACACCGCCACAACCGTAATGTCCCACCACCATGATGTGCTCAACCCGCAAATGCTCGACGGCAAACTGAATCACTGACAAAGCATTCAAGTCGGAATGCACCACCAAATTGGCCACGTTGCGGTGTACAAATACCTCGCCAGGATCGAGACCAATGATTTCATTCGCAGGCACCCGGCTGTCCGAGCAACCAATCCACAGGTATTTGGGCGACTGTTGTTTGGCCAGCTTTTCAAAAAATCCGGGTCGCTCGCGACTCATGCGATCAGCCCAGGCGCGGTTGTTGTCAAACAAGGAATCGAGTGTTTGTGGCATAGATCAGGTTTTGACTTTCGAAGAATGCTTGGCCATCAATTGTCTGGCTTCTTTTTCGTGTTGCTTAACTTCATCTAAATTCGCTTGAATTTCTCGCATCTGGTTTTCAAGTTGCTGGCGGTGCTCTGCCAGCACCGTGATGAATTTTTCTAACTGCGGTACGGTGTCCCTCGGGCTGTCGTACATGTCAATAATGTCTTTGGCCTCCATCAACGACAAACCCAGTCGTTTGGCTCGCAATGTCAGGCGTAAGCGGGCGCGTTCTCTGGCGCTGTAAACACGGTTTCTGCCGCCAGGGCCGCGTCTTTCCGGGCGTAACAACCCCATGTCTTCGTAAAAACGAATGGCGCGGGTGGTCAAATCAAATTCTTTGGCCAAGTCTCGGATCGTGAATTGCGTCGCCATGAGGACAGGTGAAATTGATTAACGTTTACGTAAACGTCAATTATCAAGCAAAATACCGCCGGATGAACCCTTTAGAAAAAGAATTGAATTACCCGCTTGCAGACACTTTGCCTGAGACAGGTCAAAAGTTGCAAGTGGCCCCCGGCGTGTTTTGGTTGCGCATGGCGCTGCCCTTTGCACTGAATCACATCAATTTGTGGTTGCTGCGAGACCACTATGACGGCGTTGACGGTTGGTGCATAGTCGATTGCTGCCTGGACAGCCCCGAGTCGCGTTCACATTGGGAACAGGTTTTTGCCACCGGCTTGGAAGGTCTGCCCGTTGTCCGGGTACTTGCCACCCACATGCACCCTGACCACTTGGGGCTGGCTCATTGGTTATGCGAACGTTGGCAAGTGCCTTTGTTCATCAGCGCTACCGACTACCACACAGCGCGCACCTTGGTGGCTACGCCCGATGAGCGACACAGCACTCAAGCACAGTCTTTTTTCCGTTCACATGGACTTGTTGAAGCGGCGGTTTTCGAGTCATTGACAGACCGGCATCTACAGTATGGTCACATGGTGCCAGCGCTGCCCAAACAATTTGTCAGACTGATGGACACGCAGGTTTTACGGATCGGCGACAACGATTGGCATTGCATCAGCGGCTATGGCCACACACCTGAACATATCGCTTTGCATAGCCCCGCATTGAATGTTTTGATCAGCGGCGACATGGTGTTGCCGCGTATTTCAAGCAACATCAGTGTGTATGACACCGAGCCTCTGGCCGATCCGGTGCAGCTGTTTTTAAGCTCACTCACCAAATACGCACACATACCGGCCGATTGTTTGACGCTGCCCTCGCATGGCAAGCCGTTCACCGGTGTACACCAGCGGATTTCCCAATTGATTGATCATCACCACAAGCGATTACAAGAACTCAGGCAAGCGATGACACCCAAAGGTTTGTCAGCACTGGATGCAATGGGCATATTGTTCACTCGTCAACTGGATGCGCACCAGACTACTTTCGCTATTGGTGAAGCTTTGGCGCATTTGCATTACCTTTGGTACAACGGTGAAGTGAAACGCCATCGAGATGCATCAGGTGTTTATCGATTCACTTCCATTGAGGCAACGTCTCATCCTTGAGTTGTGCGCGACGATGCGCATAGTCCGGCACCACATGACGCACTGTTTCCCAAAACAAAGGGCTGTGGTCCATGACTCGCAAGTGGCTGAGTTCATGCACCACCACATAGTCGATGATGTCGAGCTTGAAATGGATCAAACGCCAGTTCAAACGGATATTGCCATCGGAAGTCGCACTGCCCCAACGCGTGCTGGCATTGCTGAGCGACAGTTTTTTCCATTCAACGCCAAGTACTGGCGCGAAATGGTTCAAGCGCTGCACAAATAACTGCTTAGCCTGTTGCATCATCCAAGCCTGTACCGCGTCTCGAATTTGCGCAGCACTGGCCGACTGGGCCACAGACACTTTCAAGCATGAAAGCGTTTCAGTACCTTGCGCATTGACAGACCGTTCCAGCCGGGCACCTGCATCCTTGAACAAATGACATGCGTCTAATTGCAACACCACTTGCTCACCTAAAAATGGCAAGTTGATGCCATCCCGCCACTCAATCATGCTGGAATGCATGTGTTTTTGTCGCTCTTGCATTTCCTGCAATTTGCGCAAAATCCATTCGCCCTTTTCTTGCAAAGCATTTTCAATCGCGCCTATGCCGGTCCAACGCGGTGCACGCACATCCAAGCCATCGGGTCCGACGCTCATGCCTATGGTTTTGCGTCGACTTCGGGTCAGCCGGTAATCTGCACTGCCTATGCCTAAATGGATATGCCGATTGGCGCGTGGATGGTGAAACCGGGCGACGCCACTGATTTGAGACAGCGTTTGCGTTGGCAACATACTCTTTATGTCTTGAGATTTAGCAGCCGGCTCTTGCACCGGCAAATCCAACCAGTCCAATGCCAGTTGAACAAAGGTCTTCATGCCCTGTTTACTTCCTGCGCATATGCAGTCGGGTCTAGACGGCGCATCTCGTGTTCTATCCAGCACTGAACTTCACCCATGAGTTCATCCGCCTGACGCCCTTGGCTACTGATCATGGGGCCAATCGATACGGTCACTGTACCTGGGTATTTGACAAAGGCTTTGCGCGGCCAGCAAACGCCTGAATTCACAGCCACAGGTATGACCGGCACACCGGTTTCAATCGCCAATCGGGCACCGCCGGATTTATATTTGCCCGACTGACCACGTGCTATGCGAGTTCCTTCGGGAAACATAATGACCCAGATTCCACGAGCCAGCAACTCCCGACCTTGCTGCACCACCTTGTTAAAGGCCTGTGACTTCAATTTTCTATCGATGTGAACCATGTCTAGGCAACCAATGGCCCAACCGAAAAAAGGTACATACAGCAACTCACGTTTGAATACGTAGGCCAGATCGTTGGGCATGATGACTGGCATCAAAAAAGTTTCGTAAGTGGATTGGTGCTTAACTAGCAATACTGCTGGCTGCCCAGGCGCAGGGAGATTTTCCCTGCCTTCAACCACATAACGAATACCCAATATGTATCTTGCACCACTAATGGCCAATCCAAGCCAGAACACAGCGATACGGTACAAACGCTTGCCATTGATTCGCAAGCCTGCGGCACACAGCAATACCAAGGCAACGGGTATGACTGTCAACAACATCCACACCATATGCAGCAATGAGCGTAGAACAGGCATCAATGACTCTTACTATCTAGAACTACACTGGACGCGATGGGTCGGTTCAACAACCACTCGGCAAAAGCAGCAAGGTCATCATGCAGGACGGTATCCGGGGGAAAACCTTCAGGCAGCCCTGGCCCCTTCCAATCTTCGCTTTTACCAGTGCACACCAGATGTGTTCGACAACCCATAGCTGCAGCGGCTTGTGCATCTCGCAATGTATCTCCAACCGCGTTGACTTGGTCAAGCTGAGCGCCAAATCTGTCGCCGATTTGTTCAAACAAACCTGACAATGGTTTTCTGCAATTGCACTGGTCTTGCGGCACATGCGGGCAGTAAAAAATTGCATCTATACGCCCGCCAGCCGAAGCCAGCATTTTGTTCATTTTGTCGTGTATCTGATTAAGTGTTGCCACGTCAAACAAGCCGCGCCCCAAACCAGACTGGTTACTCGCTATCACCAAATGCCATCCAGCCTGACTAAGTCTGGCAATCGCTTCCAAGGCACCGGGCAAGGGCTGCCATTCTTCAGGAGACTTGATGTAATCGTCACTGTCCCGGTTGATAGTGCCGTCCCGGTCGAGAATGATGATTTTATTATTCATACCTTACTTACTGAGCCAGCCGGGACAGGTCAGCCACGCGGTTCATGTGTGTATGCAGCAGTTTCAATAAACCCAGTCGATTCTTCTTGATTGCTATATCTTCAGTGTTCACCATAACGTCAGTGAAAAAATCGTCTACTGACTGACGCAAACCTGCCAACGCAAGCAATGAGCCTGTGTAGTCTTGCTTCATATATAGACTGAGTGCCTTTGCTGAAATTGACTCTAATTGCGTATGCAACACGTGCTCTGCGGGCTCGATGAACAATGATGGGTTAACCACTGCGTCCACGGGCTCTTGGGTTTTTTTCAAAATATTCGATATGCGTTTGTTTGCAGAAGCCAGCGACTGGCTCTCCGGTAAAGAGGAGAACCCGGCTACCGCCTGTAGTCGCTGACGGAGTTGACACCAATCCTTCAGGTCTGGCGCCTCCAATACGGCAGTGATATGGCTTTGTGGATATCCTTGTGCCTCCAATAAACCGGTGAGTCTTTCTTGAAAAAACAATTCCAGTTTAGTTTTATCGAAAGAAGGTAAGGCTTTATGCGCAAACGCAGCTTGTGTGTGATCTATTAGCGACTTGATACCGATAGGGAGTTCTTTATCAACCAGAATACGCGTAACGCCTAAAGCATGGCGCCTGAGTGCAAATGGATCTTTGTCGCCTGTCGGTAAATTGCCAATACCAAACATACCCACCAAGGTTTCAATTTTATCCGCCATGGCTACCACCCATCCGACGTTACTGCGCGGTAAGTCATCTCCGGCAAAACGCGGTTGATAGTGATCTGCAATGGCTTGCGCCACCAAAGTGTCGTGACCGTCATGCAAAGCGTAATACTGACCCATGATGCCTTGCAGCTCTGGAAACTCGCCGACCATGTCAGTCAACAAATCTGTTTTGGCAAGTCGTGCAGCCAACACAACCGATTGAATCAACTGTGTCTCTTGACTTATCCAAGGCTCTGCGCCCGATGCTGCCAAAGCGGTCACAATGTCTTGCGCGATGTTGCATACTCTAATCATGCGTTCGCCTTGGGTCCCAAGTTGGTTGTGATAAACCACTTTGTCAAGTCTTGCTACGCGCGATTCCAGTGTTTTTTTACGATCCTGATCGAAAAAGAACTGAGCATCAGATAAGCGAGGACGTACGACCCGCTCATTGCCTGTGATCACAGCGCTAGGGTCTTCGGGATTGATGTTGCTAACGATCAAAAACCTGTTGCTCAGTTGACCGTCGCCTGCCAATAGAGGAAAGTACTTTTGATTGGCCTTCATTGTCAAAATCAAACATTCCTGCGGCACCTGTAAAAACGCCTCTTCAAACTGGCAGACCATCACGGTTGGACGCTCAACCAAAGATGTGACCTCTTGCACCAATTCATTACTCATCAACTCTGCCTCAGCTTGCTCATCAGTTAAGCCAGCCTGCTCAACTTCAAGTCGTGTGCCAAGTTTTTTGGCTTCTTCTCTCAGAGCTTTCACCATAACCCTACTTCTGTCTTCGAAGCCAGGGATTACCGCTCCATCTTTTTCCATGGTTTGCGTGTAAGCATCTGCATGTGAGATATGTACAGGCGATACAGCAGCCTCAAAGCGATGGCCTGAGGTGATTTGCCCTGCCTTCAAACCCAATACAGTGACAGGTACTACCTGGTCTGCGTGCAAGGCAATCAAGCCATGAGCTGGGCGTACAAAACTCACGGTACTCCAACCAGGCATGTCGCAGTCCTGATGCAACTGGTATTGCATGACTTTAGGGATAGGTAATTTCTGCAAAGTCTCTTCTATGGCTTTTTGCAAACCGTGCTGCAAACTTTCACCCTTGACTGTGCTACTGTAGAACAAAGCTTCGGCTTTCCCGTCTACAGCACGATGAATAAGATTGAGTAAATCGCTGGCTGATTCGCAGACTACGCCAAGTGATTGCATTTTTTTCACCAAAGCAGGAGTGGGGTTACCTTGCGCATCTATTCCGACACTGACTGGCATTAGTTTTTGCAGTACGTCTTTGTCATCTGCTTGTGACTTAACTGCTTTTATCCATACACCTAAGCGACGCGGTGATGCAAAAGCAAGCAGGTCTTCACCATACTTAACAGGGTTAATAGTTGTTAAATTGTATGAAGTTAGAGCCATCCAAAGATCATTAGCAAATGCATCCCCTAACTTCTTTAAAGCTTTAGGAGGCAACTCTTCGACCAGCAGTTCAACCAATAAATTTTGTGCACTCATACTGTTGCTTCCTTGGCCATGTAATCAGCCACCCAAGCCGCAGGCGCCATAGGAAAGCCCAGACGCTTTCTACTATCCAGATAACTTTGTGCAACGCTGCGGGCCATGTTTCTGATTCGACCGATATAGGCCGCTCGTTCTGTCACACTGATGGCGCCTCGAGCATCTAATAAATTAAACGAATGTGCAGCTTTCAATACCTGCTCATACGCAGGCAAGGCTAGTTCCGCTGACATCAGGTATTTGGCTTGTTTTTCGTGTGAACTGAATGCATTAAACAGAAATTCTGCATCACTGTGTTCGAAGTTATAAGCCGATTGTTCTTTTTCGTTTTGCAAATAGACATCGCCATAACTTAAGGTATCAGTCCAATTCAAGTCGTAAACATTGTTTACACCCTGCAAATACATCGCAAGGCGCTCAAGTCCGTAAGTGATTTCGCCAGTGATAGGCTTGCAATCTATGCCGCCTACTTGCTGAAAATAAGTGAATTGAGTAACTTCCATTCCATTGAGCCAGACTTCCCAACCTAAACCCCAAGCACCCAGCGTGGGATTTTCCCAGTCATCTTCCACAAAACGGATATCGTTGTTCTGCAGATCAAATCCCAGTGCTTTCAGTGAACCCAGGTATAAATCAAGAATATTTGAAGGTGCAGGTTTTAATACCACCTGATATTGGTAATAGTGTTGCAATCGGTTGGGGTTTTGACCATATCTACCGTCTTTGGGTCTTCGCGAGGGCTGCACATAAGCGGCTTTCCAAGGCTCGGGACCGATGGCGCGCAAAAAAGTAGCTGTATGTGAAGTGCCCGCACCTACTTCCATGTCATATGGTTGAAGCAAAGCACAACCCTGTGCGTCCCAGTATTTTTGTAATTGCAGGATGATTTTTTGAAATGTCAACATATGAACATTTTACAGACGATGTCTTAGCTTTTGAAATCTGTATTGCTTGAATATCGCCATCGCCATAATAGACAAACACAGAATCCAAAGGGGCTTTAGCCCCCAATGTCCAGCCCAATATGCATAAAGAGTGATGCCGGGTTTTTTTGTAATGTTCACTTCTGTTGTTAAGTTGCCCTGCGTGTATGCGGCTAACTTTTTGAGGATCTCTCCATCTGCGGAGATAACAGCAGTTCCTCCCGTATTGGTCGCTCTTACAGTCGGCCTTTCAAATTCAAGACTGCGCATTCTTGCAATATCGAGGTGCTGATTGACCACCATGGTGTCACCGAACCAAGCTATGTTGCTGATATTGACAAAAAGAGATGGAGTTAGTTCTTCTTTTACAAATCGTGCAGCTAATTCTTCTCCGAATAAATCTTCATAACAAATAGTTAAACTTAGCTTGATGTTTTTCCAAATAAATGGCTCCTGCGTCAGTGATCCCCTGTTGAAGTCTCCTAACTCATTAACCATTAACCGAGTGAACCATTTAAGGCTATCTGGTGTAAATTCACCAAATGGCACCAAGTGGTACTTATCGTACTGTTGCTCAGATTCAAATCCAATACCAACTGCCGAGTTTCCATAGCCTTTTTCTTTGTCTAATGTTGGGATACCCATGATCAAAGTTTGGTTCCCATTTTTGAATTTTTCTTCTAGTTTTTCCCAGTATCCGCTAGGCAATTCTTCTTTGAAATAGGGAATTGCAATTTCAGGCATGACAGTTAAATCTGCATCACTTGACATTGCTTGAGCTGCATACCAGTCTAAAGATTGTTGTCTTCCGCTGTTGTATTTTGTGGTTTGACTAATATTACCCTGAAGCAAATTCACTGTTATCGTCTGAAATTCTGAACTGCATACCCTGAAAGCCGGTATACAAAGCAATACAATTAAAAACAATATTTGAACTCTCGCTGCACTGCTATTACTGGCTTGAATTAGTTGTAAATATAACCAGCAAGCGCACATTGCCGATAAAAAGCCAATACCGTAAACGCCCACCCAGGGTGCTGCATAAGATAAAAGACCATTGATATGGGCATATCCAACAGCACTCCACGGGAAGCCTGTGAACCACTGAGCTCGTGCAAGTTCTGCTGCCGTCCAACAGGCTGCAAAAAGCAAACACTTACCATATGTGTGCATTCTTTCTTGACATAAATTGTATATACTGAGCGCTACAGAGTAATAAAGCGCTAAGCCTCCAGCTAAGATTACTATCGCTATTAGCGCTATCAACCATGGCATTCCACCTACATCATGTAATGCTATATACAACCACCATACTGACATACTTATCCAAGCAAGCGCAAAAACCCATGAAATAAAAAATGGTTTTTTTGAATTTCTCTTTAAGCAAAGCAGATAAAGACACATTCCGCCAACCTGCAACACACTGTTTATAATTCCATTGTTTATATTTAAACCAACCAGTGACATGCTGGCCCCTGCGAGCACTGCTACAACAGCTCCTGTCAAACGTGAATTTGCATTTATGATCACCAAAATATTAATTACTTATTCTTTTGACTCGATACCACTTGACAACTCCGCTTTTTGAATGCATCACTTCAAAACGCAGACCTTGAGCATCATAGTGTTCCCCTTTTTGTGGAACATGCCCCATGACGTGAGCGATTAATCCGCCAATAGTTTCAAACTGCTCTTCGTCACCTGTTTTTAATTCAATATTAAATGCCTGGTTGATTTTGGCTACATCAGTGTGTCCAGCCACTCTGAATGACTTGTCGACAAGACTGTAGATTTCTCCTTCTCCTGTATCTGTATCAAATTCATCTTGTATTTCACCCACGATTTCTTCCAGCAAATCTTCGAAGGTTACTAAACCTGAGATACGTCCGAATTCGTCCACAACCATAGCCATGTGGTTACGATTTTTCTTGAACTCTCTTAGTAAATCTGTCAAATTTTTGGATTCTGGTACGAAAATAGCCGTGCGTAATAATACTTTTAAGTTGATTTCTGGTGCTCTTTGCCACTTCAAAACATCTTTTGTCATTAAGACACCTATGATGTTCTCTTTTTTCTTTTCATACACAGGATAACGAGAATGGCCAATATCTATGATCATGGCAATCATGTCTTCCATATCCATGTCTATGTCGATCAGATCCATTTTTGGGGCTGGAATCATGATCTCTGCCACGTGCATCTGGCTTATTTTCATGACCCCTTCAAGCATAATTCTGCTTTCTGTACCAATTAAATTTTTACTTTCCGCTACTTCTATTAGTGATAGAAGGTTATCTCGCGATTTGACAGGCGACAAACGTTTTTCCAGAAAACGTAACAACCATTTTTTGGCGCTTTTTTTTGATTGATTAGATTGATTCAATTAATTCACACAAATAAATTTAGCCGTTATGCTAGCAACAACCCGATTTTAAGTCTTAGTTATGCTGCCTGACGGTTTTATTTTTTTACAACGTGACTGGTTATCCAGTAATAGTTTACTTTTGCTCAACCGAGATCAATCTGTATTGATCGATACAGGTTATTCCACTCATGCTGAGATGACAGTCAGTGTTATAGATGTATTGTTAAAAGGACGATCCCTTGACTTTATTTTAAATACACATTTACACAGTGATCACTGTGGAGGTAATTTTTTATTGCAAACTCTTTATCCTAAAGTGCAAATAGCCGTACCCATCACTCAACTCGAATCAGTGATACTTTGGGATAAGGACAAGCTTAGTTACGAGAAAACAGGGCAATCATGTGAATCTTTCAAGCCTAGCCGCGGTTTAACTGCTGGAAGTTATTTGACATTGATTAATTTACCTTGGGCTGTTATAGCCTCTCCTGGGCACGATGACGATTCATTGATGTTTTTTCAACCAGATTACCGAATTCTGGTTTCTGCAGATGCTTTATGGGAAAGCTCTGTATCTGTTGTTTTCCCGGAATTTGACGAAAGAAATGGTTTCGATCATATGTTCGAAACATTTGATCAAATTGAACAACTCAATCCTGCAGTAGTAATACCAGGCCATGGAAATATGTTTACAGATGTTAATTCTGCATTGGCTATTTCCAGAGAAAGATTGAAGTTTTTCAAGGCCGATCCTTACTCACACGCTATGTATTCTGCCAAGGTTTTAATAAAATTTAAACTTATGGAATTTCGTCAAGTCCAGGTTACTGAATTTATATTTTGGTGTTTGCAGTCGAGTTTACTCTTGAGAATACACGAATTATTTTTCGCATCAATTCAAGTAAACAATTGGGTACAAACCCTGCTTGAAGATTTTCACCGCAAAAAATCTATAAAGCTACAAGACGGTTGGATTATCAATTTATAGGCACCAAAACAAAAAGCCCGATTCTTTCGAATCGGGCTTTCTGAGGCTGTAATAGCCTGACAATGTCCTACTTTCACACGGGGATCCGCACTATCATCGGCGCTGACGCGTTTCACTGTCCTGTTCGGGATGGGAAGGAGTGGTACCACGTCGCTATGGTCATCAGGCATAACTGGTTCTCATACTGACAAAGTCAATACAAGGAATTTATAGAGCGAATCAGCTGTATTTTGAATGCGTCACTTGGCATAACAACCTTGATCATTGCTGAATCAAAGTTATAGGGTCAAGCCGCACGAGCAATTAGTATCAGTTAGCTTAACGCATTACTGCGCTTCCACACCTGACCTATCAACGTCCTGGTCTTGAACGACTCTTTAGGGGGCTCAAGGCCCCGGCAG
>CANGPN010000021.1 GCA_947456305.1 Comamonadaceae bacterium
ACTTCCTGCGAAACGCGGTTGATGTTGTAGGCACCGAAAAAGGGGATAAGGTAGGTTTTGAGTGCACCCAAGTAATCGTTGTTGCTGCCGCGCTTGGTCTTGTCAGCATCAACTTTCTTCTCCAAGTCTTGCTGAACAAGTTCAGCAACAGCTTTGAAACGCTTGGACAAGACAGGTTGTCCATTTTTGGCCAATATCCTTGCTTCGTGCCATAAATCCTCAGCAATTTCGCGGGCCGTGCTTTCGTCGCTGGTGCCTGTGGCTTTGCGAATCCAATTGTTGAATGATTCAATTTTGTAATGCGCTTGCCAACGATCGCTGTCAGGCCTACGAACCAAGCGTATGTAATTTTCACGAACGACAATAGTTTCAGCAACTTTGTTGGGCATGTGTGCATTGTAATTTAATTGCTTAAAAATAGCAACCCCAATCAAAACGTGTAACCACCGTGTAACGTAAAAATCAAGAAAAAAGCACCAGCCTGTTAGGGCTAAGTGCTTGATTTCATTGGCTTTTTATGGCTCCTCGACCTGGGCTCGAACCAGGGACCTACGGATTAACAGTCCGGCGCTCTACCGACTGAGCTATCGAGGAATGTATTCGGTTTTTTCTAGCAAGAAACGTGCTTGAGTGGTGTCACCTGTATGGGTTGACTCCCGCATATTTCATTGATTGGACATTGTAGCAAATAATTTATGGAGCCTTGAATTTGTTCAGTTTTCAGCGCAAAAAGCAACATAAATTTTGACCCAATTTCCTATGTAATCTTCGGTGAATAAAGGGTTCGACTCCTGAGTCCGTATCTAATTTTTGAATAGCCCCAAAAGCTTTTGTCGGGGCTATTTGCAAGATTCCTAGATCAGAACCTTGCGAATCACCTCAAGCTTTTGCTCCAAAGAATAGCCAACTGTTCCATACACAGCAAAGTCAGATTGACCGCGCCCGTGTCCTGTGATGCTTTCAGCCAAGGGCAGTGGAATGTCATTGCAAGCCTTGAGCCGATCAATGAATGCATGCCTGAACATGTGGCTTCTGAAATTGAGTGACCTTAGGTTCTTGTTCAGGATGGCTGAGCATGAACAACCACCAAATTCCTTGGCGTATTGTGGCAACAGCCAGGGTGAGTTTTTGCGCTTTGCACGGCTGTGAAGCTCTTTGGCGGCTTCAAGCGATATACCCAAGAGAGGTACTGCCCTTATGCTGGCTCTGGTCTTTCGGTCCGACAACTCGTTCTTTCTGATCCACAGGTGCGGAATGTCATGGTCCAAAACCAAGTCTTCAACTCTTGCGAGTGTTGGCTCTGAAATGCGAAAACCTGTATTGAGTTGAATTAGCCCCACCATACTGGCCGGGGTAGGGTGAGCAATCAGAAACGCCTTGACCTCATGCATCAGCTCTTTGGTGATGTTGGGGATAGGTCTGGTGTTTTCACCTTCGCCTCTAATTTGCAGACCTCTGAATGGGCTTAGCCTGTCGATATCCAAATGTTTGAATGCCATGTTGATCATTGCGTTGAGAATGTTGTTGTGCTTTCGAACGCTGTTGGGATGCAGTCCTTCGGCCAGCCGGTGATCACGGTACTGGGTGATGTGCCAATGTCTGAGTTCATCCAAATACATGTCGCCAAACTGCGTCACAAAACGTTTGAAGTACTGATTGGCATTGAGTTTGAATTTTCGTCGGTGGGCTGAGGTGTTCTCAGTCATATAGATTTCAAACGCATCCGACAACTTGGGACGTTGTCTGCTGTTGAAGCCTTGAAGATGTTTGATCAGCAACTCCTTGATCAAGTCTTCATCAACATCAATACCGCTGACGTTGATGCGCCTTGTGGTCCGAGTGTTGAGAAAGGTGCGCGGTGCAATTTGAATTTCATGTGTCATGTGATTCTTAAAAGTTGCACAGCCTAAGCAAATGCAGCAGTTCAGTGGAAATCACATAAATTTAGTTTCAGCATCACGGCTTGGGCAACCGCTTCAGTTAGTGTCCCGAAGAATTGGACGGACTCTCAAGCAGTTTGAAAAAACAGAATTTCAATAAGAACTCAAATCAAAGTTTTGGGCAATGAAAGCCCATTTTGTTTTGAGTCGTTAAGAAGAGGGTGCCAACCGCAGAAAACAGTTTTTTAAATTGTCAGTTGCAATGTGCAACTTCTCACAATATGAGAGACCTGTGAACTATTCGTGTAATAACCGTGTAATTAATACTTTAGATCAAATAAATGCTATAAATCATTGATTTATATGGATTTTTTAGGGGTGTTTTTTAGTAAGGAACTGTTTCTGCGGAGTTAACAGTCCGGCGCTCTACCGACTGAGCTATCGAGGAATGTGTTCGGTTTTTTGTCAAAAATCCCGCACGTTAGGCGAAACCTGCGTAGGCTGTCAACGTCTAGACTCTTGATCGGAATATTCTAGCAAATAATTTATCCAACCCTGAATGCCCCCCCTTCTGTACACACAACACAGAAAGAATAGATTGAAAATCCATGCAACTACACTATGTCATTGCACCGATTTTCAAGCTCCCATTCTTAAAGGCATCACTGATATGAGCAAGCTTTCATTATTGTTTTCAAGCCTAATTCTGTGTTCTCTGGCCGCATTGATTGGCTGCGGAGGTAAGCCGGCAACTCCCCCGGCGGCAGGAGCACCGGGACCTGCTCCTGTCAGTGTGGTTCCCGCTGTTGAGAAAAGTTTTACCGATCGCGAAGAATTCAGCGGCCAATTGGAGGCATCTGAGTATGTTGAGCTGCGTTCGCGTGTTGGCGGTGTGATTGATCAGGTGCACTTTACGGATGGTGCATTGGTATCGCGGGGTCAGACATTGTTCACGATTGATCCGCGTCCGTTCGCTGCAGAGGTTGCCCGGCTTGAATCCCAGCTTGCAGCTGCCAAGGCTCGTTCTGAGTTAGCCGATACCCGATTGATCAGCGGTCAGAAACTGGTTGAAGCTAACTTTATTTCCAAACAAGAATTGAGTCAGCTCAGCGCTGTTTCTAAAACCAGCACCAGCGATATACAAGCTGCCGAGGCTGCATTGCGCAGCGCCAGATTGAATCTCGAGTTCACCACGGTTCGCGCGCCAATCAGTGGCCGTGTTTCGCGTGCCAATGTGACTGCGGGTAACCTGGTAGACGATAAAACCGTGCTTACAAGCGTTGCAGGCCTCTCGCGTGTTTATGCTTATTTCGACGGCAGTGAACAAACATTTCTACGGATTCGTGCTTCCGGTGACAAAGCGCCCGTGGTTCACATGGGCCTGGCTAACGAACAGGGTTATCCGCACACAGGCAAACTGGATTTCGTAGATAACCGGTTGAATCCTCAAACCGGTGCTGTGCGCATGAGGGCCAACTTTGATAATTCAAAGGGACAGTTTGTGCCCGGTCTGGCTGTCCGCATTGTCATGGCGACTAGCGCTGCGTACAGCGCTGTGCTGGTACCTGAACGTGCTATTGGCACAGACCAGGCTCGCAAATTTGTGGTGGTTGTAAGCGCAGACGGTCAACCTCAATTCAGGCCCGTGCAGTTAGGCGCATTGCAAGGTGGTATGCGTGTGATCGGAGGCGGCTCTGTCAAACCCGGCGAAAACGTGGTGGTCGACGGTTTACAGCGAATTATTCCCGGTGTGCCTGTCGCCCCTCAGGTTTTAAAGGTGGACGAGAACGGAATCCCTGTTCCACCTGCGCCTCCTGCTGCTCCTGAAGCCAAAAAGAGCTGAGGACGACACCATGAATATCTCCAGCTTTTTCATTGACAGGCCGCGTTTTGCTGGCGTTCTATCTATATTTATTTTCCTCATCGGTGTTCTTGCTATCTTCCGGTTACCAATTTCAGAGTATCCGGAAGTAGCACCGCCTCAGGTTGTCGTGCGGGCGCAATTTCCCGGCGCCAATCCGCGCGTGATCAGTGAAGCTGTTGCCATTCCTCTTGAAGAACAGGTCAATGGCATTGAAAACATGCTCTATTACGCCTCTCAGGCTACAGCAGATGGCGGACTGACGCTGACCGTCACTTTCAAAATCGGCACCAGTCCAGAAGCTGCCGAGACAGCTGTGCAAAACCGCATCAATCGCGCTTTGCCCAGACTGCCTGAAATCGTGCGCCAGATCGGTGTGACTACTGAAAAGTCCAGCCCCAACTTGACCATGGTGGTTCACCTGGTCAGTCCTGATAACAGCCGGGATGCTTTGTATCTGCGTAATTACGCTCAAATCAATGTACGTGACGATTTATTGCGCCTGCAAGGCGCTGGTTCTGTGTTTGTTTTCGGCTCCGGCGATTACGCCATGCGCGTTTGGCTAGATCCGGTTAAATTAGCTACCCGCAAGCTGACGACCGATGAAGTGGTGAATGCCATTCGCGAGCAAAATGTACAAGTGGCAGCCGGAACTGTCGGTGCACCGCCTTCCCCCAAAGGTACCGAATTTCAACTCGCCGTCAATGCACAAGGACGGTTAAGTACCGAACAGGAGTTTGCAGACATCATTGTGCGTGCAGACAAATCCTCAGGTGGTCTGGTCCGTATCCGCGACATTGGTCGCGTGGAATTGTCATCAGGCTCTTATTCATTGCGCAGCCTTCTGAATAACAAAGAAGCAATTGCCATTGCTATTTTTCAATCGCCTACAGCCAATGCGCTGGCCTTGTCCAACAATGTCCGCGAAAAAATGGAAAAGTTAAAAGCCAGCTTTCCGCCCGGCGTTGAATACAGCATCGTTTACGACCCCACACGATTTGTGAAGACTTCGATTGAAAAGGTTGTTGTCACGCTACTCGAAGCAGTGCTGCTGGTGGTGTTGGTGGTGATTGTGTTTTTGCAGACCTGGCGCGCTTCTATTATTCCGCTGCTGGCTGTGCCCGTTTCTATTGTGGGCACTTTCGCCATTCTGTTGTTACTTGGCTATTCGATCAACACGCTCACCTTGTTTGGTCTGGTGTTAGCCATTGGTATTGTTGTCGACGATGCCATTGTTGTGGTTGAAAATGTCGAGAGAAATATCGAGGCCGGACTCAGTGCCCGCGATGCCACCATCAAGGCTATGCAGGAAGTCTCCGGCCCCATCATCGCGATTGCCCTTGTGTTGTGTGCAGTATTTGTGCCGTTGGCATTCGTGCCCGGACTGACCGGACAGTTTTACAAACAATTTGCTGTGACTATTGCCATCAGTACTGTGATTTCCGCCTTTAACTCACTCACCTTAAGCCCGGCTTTGAGTGCCTTGCTTTTGCGCTCACATGATGAGCCCAAGGATAAATTGACCAAGGTGATAGATGCGCTGTTCGGTGGCTTTTTTAAAGTTTTCAACCGCTTTTTCGGCAGTTCAAGTGCCGCATACGGTCGACGCGTTTCAGGAGTGGTGACGCGCAAGTCGGTTTCGCTGCTGGTCTATGCTGTGCTGCTGGGTCTGGCCGCCTTATTGTTTACTCGCATTCCAGCCGGCTTTGTACCTGCACCTGACAAACAGTACCTGATTGGTATCGCGCAGTTACCCGCAGGCGCATCGATTGATCGTACAGAGGAAGTTATTCGAAAGATGAGTGATATCGCACTTAAGGTGCCCGGTATTGCTAACTCAATTGCTTTTCCGGGCTTGTCGATCGCAGGGTTTTCTGCTTCACCCAATGAAGGTATTGTTTTCTTCGGACTGGACAATTTTGAGCAGCGTACAACGCCGGATCTCAGCAAAGGCGCTATTTTGGGTCGCATCAATGGTGCGATTCAACAAATTCAGGGCGCTCGCATGTTCGTTGTGCCGCCACCGGCGGTGGACGGTTTGGGTAACGCCGGCGGATTCAAAATTCAAGTGCAAGACCGAGGCAGTCTGGGCGAACAAGCTTTGTACGGCGGCGTTTGGGGTACTCTGGGGCAGGTCTACACCAACCCCAAGTCCAGCATTGGTACACCGTTCTCGACCTATGACATTAATGTTCCGCAGCTGTTTGCGGATGTGGATCGCACCCGGGCTAAACAAATGGGTGTTCGTCTCTCGGATATTTACGACACCATGCAAGTGAATCTGGGCTCTTTGTATGTGAATGACTTCACCCGATTCGGCAAAACCTACCAAGTGGTGGTTCAGGCAGATGCGCCTTTTCGTGCCGATGCCAGTTCTATCACCGCTTTGAAAACGCGCAATGCAGCAGGTGAAATGGTTCCGTTGGGTGCGTTGATGTCAGTCACACCTACCTTCGGGCCCACGCGCGTCACTCGCTACAACGGATACCCGTCAGCCGACATCAACGGTGCGCCGAATTTCGGTTTTTCTAGCAGCCAGGCCGAAAGCGAAATTGAAACCCTGTTGCAACGTACTTTGCCGCGCGGTATGACGTACGAATGGACCGAGCTCAGTTACCAGGACCGGTTAACACGCGACATAGTAATTCCAGGCACACAGATCGCTATTCCCACCATGGCTGCGGTGTTGGCCATTTCAGTGCTGTTTGTGATACTTGTTCTTGCAGCGCAATACGAAAGCTGGTCGCTTCCGCTGGTCATCGTGCTGATTGTGCCCATGGGGATACTTTCGGCTTTATTTGGTGTCTGGCTATCCAGTTTCCCGCCTTTCATGCAACCAGGCGATTTGAATATCTTCACCCAGGTCGCATTGGTGGTATTGGTTGGACTGGCTTGTAAAAATGCTATTTTGATTGTTGAGTTTGCTCAGGAATTAGAAAAACACGGTGAGCGCACCATAGACGCTGTCACACATGCCTGCCGCATGCGATTGCGCCCCATTTTGATGACGTCTATTGCATTTTGTGCCGGCGTGATTCCGTTGATACTCAGCACTGGCGCAGGCAGTGAAATGCGTCGAGCCATGGGTATAGCGGTGTTCTCTGGTATGGTCGGAGTGACCTTGTTTGGTATTTTCTTAACGCCGGTTTTCTATGTATTGATGCGGCGTCAAAAATCCTCACCGGGTTAACTACTTGTTTTTTGGAACATCGCCTTTTGCAATCGCAGAGGTCGATGTTTTTGAAGTTTCTAGCTTGTTTTTTTACTGAGTGACTCTGATTAATTCAAGCTGCTCATATCAATCACAAAACGGTATTTCACATCGCTTTTGATCATTCTTTCATAAGCTTGGTTGATTTCATCCATTCTGATCAACTCAATGTCAGCTGTGATGTTGTGCCTCCCACAGAAATCAAGCATTTCCTGGGTTTCTTTGATCCCCCCCACCAGAGACCCGGCCACACTTCTGCGACCGAAAATCAGCGGTCCTGAATTCAGTTCAGCATTGGGACCGATGGCGCCGACGATACACATGCTGCCGTCTACTTTCAGCAAAGGCATGTATTGATTGAAGTCATGTGCCACTGGTATGGTATTGAGTAAAAAATCGAACTTATTGGCCATGGCCTGCATGGCTGCCGCATCATTGGAAATCAGCACTGCATCAGCGCCAAGCCGCTTGGCATCAGCCGCTTTACCTGAGGAGGTGGTGATCATGATCGTTTGAGCGCCCAAGGCATGGGAAAGCTTGACACCCATATGTCCTAAGCCACCCAATCCTATAACTCCAACTGTCATTCCGGGCTTCACACTCCAATGCATGAGTGGCGAATAAGTGGTGATACCTGCACAAAGTAACGGTGCAGTCCCTGCGGGATCCAGACCATCGGGGACTTTCAATACAAAGTGTTCATTGACAACAATGCTTTTGGAATAGCCGCCATAGGTAAATCCGCCGGGATCTTTGCTGGGGCTGTTGTAGGTAGCAGTGAAACCATTCAAGCAATATTGCTCCATATGGGCTTCACAGGAAGAGCAGGTTCTGCACGAATTCACAAAACATCCCACAGCGACTTGCTGACCTAGTTTCAAGTGGCTGACATTTGAACCCAGTCCAGTCACCTTGCCGATGATTTCGTGTCCGGGCACCATGGGGTAGTTGGCTCTGCCCCAGTCATTTCGTGAGTGATGTATGTCCGTATGGCAAACGCCGCAAAATTCAACCGCTATCTGTACATCAGTTGGACCAACACTGCGACGGGAAATCAGGTGATGAGCCAATGGTGTAGTAGGTGACTGCGCTGCATAACTGACGGTGTTTGACATGGTCGTCTCCTTGGTTTTATAAATTTGCACTTTATCTCAATTTCTCAGTCCTATAGACTGTGCTTTGTGTCCTTAGAATGGGTTTCAAACCCTATAGCAATAGCCTGGAGATGAGATTGAAAAGCTTTTATAAATATGTGTTTTCCCTATTCTTATTTGTATCGCAAAATTTCAATGCTTATGCTGCAGCTAACGGTATAGCGTCTGAGGATTTTTATATACCTTGCGAAGCGCCGAATATCCAATTGTTTATGCGCTACAAACATCTGGCAGGTGCTAAAGCAACTACACCGGACAAAATTCTGTTGTACGTTCACGGCGCTACCTACCCGTCAGAAACAGCATTCGACCTGCCTATAGACGGCATATCTATGATGGATTTGTTGGCTGCTGCCGGCTACGACGTATACCTGGTGGATATTCGCGGCTACGGCCTCTCTAGCCGTCCGCCAGAAATGGAAATGCAAGCACAAGACAATCCGCCAATTGTTCATACAGCCGATGCTGTCAGTGATTTCGGATCAGCAGTGGATGCGATCCTGAAAAGACACCACGTCTCCAAAATCAACGTCATGGGTTGGTCCTGGGGTTCTTCGACCGTTGGCATGTATACAAGTCTGAACAACCAAAAAGTCAATCGACTCATTTTGTATGCCCCGTTATGGGTATTCGCCAAAGACACGGCCTTGCCGACTGGTCCTGCCGCAGTCAAGCTTGGCGCATACCGTACCGTATCCAAAGACAGCGCCAAAGCCAGATGGCTCAAAGGACTGAATCCTCAGCAGGCGCAAGGTTTGATCCCTCCCGGTGTCTTTGAAGCGTGGGCCGACGCCACTTGGGCCACTGATCCCAAGGGAGCCAGCGGCAATTTACGTGCGCCCAATGGTGTGATAGAGGATGTGATGAATCATTGGCAGGCCGGTAAACCTATGTATGACCCTGGAAAAATCACCGTACCTACCTTTTTGATTCACGCTGAATGGGATGCAGATTTGCCAGTCTACCAAGCCCAAGGCATTTTCAGTGAGCTTAAAAACACTGCCTACAAGCGCTATGTAGAGCTGGGGCAGGGTACCCACACAATCATGCTCGAGAAAAATCGCATGCAATTCTTCAAAGAAATCAAAATGTTTTTAGACGAATGAAAATTATTAACTCAAGCCTTGTTTTATCCGCCTCTGAAATTCCGGGGTTTAAACACTTGGCTGATTGATGGCGGAAATTCAATGGACCACTTTTCTTACCGTGTCAGCGATCAGGATATTTCAGAACTCAAGCAAAGGCTGGCTCTGACACGTTGGCCTGACCAGGCGCCTGGTATCCCTTGGGCCTATGGCACAGATACCGGCTACATGCGCGACCTGATGGACTATTGGCAACATGCATTTGACTGGCGCGCTCAAGAGGTCAGGCTGAACGCATTCCCGCAATTGATGGTACCGGTTGCGGGCATAAATATTCACGCGTTGCACCTGAAGGGTAAAGGCCCCAACCCCAGACCACTGCTGTTGCTGCACGGTTGGCCGGGCTCTGTGTTTGAGTTTCTTGACATTATTCCGAGATTGACCGATCCGGCGGCGTTTGGCGGGGACCCTGCCGACGCCTTCACTGTCATCGCGCCCTCACTGCCTGGCTATGGCTTGTCTTTCAGCCAAGGGCAAAATCGTTTCAGTATCAGGCAAATGGCTGACGCGGCCGCAGAGCTGATGACAGCATTGGGCTATGCCAAGTTTGGCGTTCAAGGTGGCGATTGGGGATCAGCTGTTTGCACCGCACTTGGCTTGCACCATCCGCATCGCTTGACTGGTATGCACCTCAACTTTTTGATAGCCATCAAACGCGACCCGTCGCTTTATACAGACTCGTCTCCCGAGGTGCAAACATTTGCCGCTCAGCTCAAACATTTCTTAGCTGAAGAAACCGGTTATCAGATGATTCAAGGTACCAAGCCTCAGACACTGGCTTTTGCACTGACTGATTCACCTGTCGGCTTAGCGGCCTGGTTTGTTGAAAAATTCAGATCCTGGACTGATTGTGGCGGGCATCCTGAGTCAGCCTTGAGCCGGGATCAAATGTTGGCAGATATTTGTTTTTACTGGTTCACGGGTTGCATAGGTTCTTCTTTCTGGCCTTATTACGATCGCTTGCATAGCCCCTGGATAGTGCCGGATGGCAAGACGATTGATGTGCCGATGGGTTACGCCCAATTCCCTTGTGAAATTCTGCGGCCTCCTCGTGTGCTTGCTGAGAAAGTATTTGGCGATATCCGGCGCTGGAGCGAGATGCCGAAGGGGGGGCATTTCGCAGCTATGGAGCAACCTGAGGCATTGGCCGCTGAGATAACGGCCTTTTTCAGCGGTCTTAGCTAATAAATGCAGTCAGTCTATTAACAGGCAGAAGTTGTTATGTCACATCTGATCAAAGCTATTGAATCTATCAAGCCCGGCTTCGCCGGTGAGTTGTCCGGTATGGACTTGAGTCAGCGCCTGACTGATGCCCAAGTCGATGCAATACACGCGGGTCTGGATCGTTTTGGAGTTCTGGTAGTTCACAACCAACATTTGAATGACGAACAACAAATAGCATTCAGCCGTCAACTCGGCCAGCTGGAGCAAGCGACCGGAGACATCATGTCAGACAAAGACCGTAGATTAAGCATGGGCTTGAACGACATCTCCAACCTGGATAAGAACGGCGAGTTGCTAGCGCGCGATGACCGCAGGCGTTTATTCGGCCTTGGAAACCAGCTGTGGCATTCTGACAGTTCGTTCAAAGAAATTCCTGCAAAATATTCATTGTTGTCTGCGCGTCATATTCCCGTTACAGGCGGCAATACGGAATTTGCCGATATGCGCGCAGCTTACGATGCTTTGGACGAGGAGACGAAGAAAGAGGTACGCGATTTAATTTGCTTACACAGCCAGATCTTTTCTCGCGGCATTCTGGGCTTTGATGATTTCACTGACGATGAGCGTGCAAAGTGGGCACCAGTGCGTCAACGACTAGTTCGGCGGCATCCGATGACAGGGAGACTTTCGCTGTATCTTTCGAGCCATGCGGGAGGCATAGAGGGCTGGCCGGTTCCCGAGGCACGTTCGTTTCTGCGTGATCTGACAGAACACGCCACACGGCGTGAATTCGTTTACGTACACGTCTGGCGACCATGCGATTTACTGATATGGGATAACCGGGTCACCATGCATCGTGCGCGTCGCTATGACGCTCGCGAAGTCAGAGATATGCGACGTACCACCTTGACCAATGAAGTTTCCAGTCTGCAGCAGGCTCCAGTCTGAACAGACTTTTCTTGTGTGTTGATAAAGATAAAAAGTTTTTTGGAATGAACGTGCGATGAGAAAATTGATTTGTTCTACCGCTATGCTTGCCTCACTTTGTATGGCAACCTCAGCTCAGCCGCAATCGCCTAAGCTGAGTGAATTACTGCAGATTCAGCAAAGCGTGAACACCGCATGCCTGGTTCGTGGTCAGGGCAGGGCGCGCATGATTTGCCGTTGCGCGGCGGTGGTGGTAAGTAACAAGTTGGCTACCGAAGGTATTTCAAACTACCCGGAGCGGGCAGAGGCACTGTTTGAAGAGTCCTTTGAATTTTGCACTGGGCATGAGGACAGAGGCTTTATTTCGTCAACAGCAAAACTTTTTCAATCCAAGACGGCCGTTGAAGAAATGCTGCAAGGCAATTCAGTCAAACCTTGATAATTCATCCGGCTGCCGAGATAAGCCGGTGTAGGCGGGCTCAATAAAAATACCTGAGTTCCATGAAAAGGGTGTTGTTCTTTTTCAAGTAACCATAGTAGGTATTTGAATTGCCTTCATAGTATTCATAACCAGCCAATAACTTGATGCTGTCGCTCCACAAATACGTGACCCGAGGGCGCAAAGAATAGCCGTTGCGTTCAAGCAAAGTAGAGCCGGCCAGTTCGGTTTCCAGAGTTTCGTTCATCCATTTCTTAGCAATCCTAATGCTGATGCCGTCCTGGTTGCGGTCTAGCTGGGAACTGAAGATGTCATGTAAGCGACCGGTGTCACTAATAGCTGTGGTGTAGTTGAAGACGTGGCGGTTGAATATTTGAATAATACCGCTGGTGTTGTTGCCGAAATCATGTTCGACCCCGAACACGGTGTACAAAAAAGGATTTTTGATGTTTTCATCCGTACCGTTCATGTCTTGGGTTTGCGTATAGGCAGATTCCATGGCAAAACGATTGCTGCCCACAGTGGTTGCTATGTCCATACCGAAGACTTTGATGCGGTAATGTTGATATAGGCCAGTAGAAGATAAATCTGAGCTGATATCGTAGCCATCGTAATAAGATATAGACCAATCAATGGCTTTACCTGATTGGTCGTATTTGATAGCCCATTGGTTATTGGCTGTGGGTGTGACTTCAGTATATTTACTGTAACTTTTATTCGCTTGAAACTCAGGAAGCAGTACCAGCGTCAAACTGTCATTCGCAGTCAGGTTCCATGAGGCCTTAGCAGCAAGGGAGCCAAAACGGTCTTCGTCAATATCGGCTGCCATGAGCCGGGCGTCTCTGGGGGTCAGATTGTCCGTGGGGTTAAGCCGGTCAGTCCGTCCCCAAGCAATGATTTGGCGGCCTATACGAAAATCAAAATCACCTTGGCGGGTTTCTATATACATCTCCCGCATACTGGAACGCGTATTGCCGTCGCTGCGCAAATCTTCCCGGGCTGAATAAGCTTCAGCAAACAAGCCTATGCCGTTGTCCAGCTTTTTCTCGAGTTTGAGCCAGGCAGAGGCAGTGCCAACACCTTCCACATCGTCATACAAGCGGTTGGATGACCAGTAGCCGGTACGGAAAGAGCCGGTGACACCCAACCGGCTGAGTTGGGCCTTGATGGGATTGACAGTTGTCGCTGCAGGTTCCTCCGTTAACAGGGGCGAAGCCATGTCGTTGTCCAGGCCGGCAGCTTGGGCCAAGGGCGATAAAAGGAAGAGGAAGAGAGAAGCTGAAAACAAACTGCTGATGGAAAAAATGCCGTCAGAACCTGACGGCACGGCTGCTCTCAAAACTTGCGGCATTTTCTCCTTAAGCATCACTGTTGTTCCATGTACCGGGTGGTGAAGAAGTCGTCTTTGACGCCGGTGTTGTACTTGGATTGATCAATGGTGATCACCGTGTGGTGACCGGTTTGTAAGTTTTTGGCTTCCAAAATACCGGCTTGCCATCTGTGCTTCACAGGCTCGACTTCTTTCCAGCGCTTGTAGGTGGCTTCTTTCAATAATTCGTTGGCTTCGTCATAAGCCACCGTTTTCAGGGTCACGAAATTGTCCTTTTGAATCCAACTGATACGTTTGGCATAGCCGGTGTTGGCTTTGACAGTGGCATCTTTAGGGATAGATTCGATGACGTAGCAGGCTGCGCCGTCGACTTCTTCCTCCTTGGTCAAGGTGTGGTTCCACTCGTTGACCTTGTGGCCGATGACGTCACCATAAGAAAAGTCAGTGCCTACAAAACTGTCTTTTTTATTGCTGGAAATCAGGCGCCGGACTTTCTTCACGCTAGGCAAGTAAATCCAGATGTCGTCGTCTTTGTCTGAATGCTCGACCAGCAGCGAGACGGTACCTTTGACGTCGGTAGGCTCCAGAAAGCGTGTCATTCGCTTGTTGTCTATGCCGTTGGCATCGAGCTTGCTGGTGCCGAAGGTTTTACGCACGCGTTGCTGGCCGGATTTATTGGTCAAAGTCATGGTGGATTCAGAGGTGGAGTCCGGGTATTTGCCAACCACAAAATTCTTCTCCATGATTTCCACGGCAGTCAGCGCCCAGCCAGCCTTGGGCAAGGCCATACCGGCAAGCAGCACCAAGCCGGACATCAGCAGAACAGAAGATTTGGACAAAGTCATTTTTGACGTGATCATTTTTTGACTCCTTTAAAGATAAATGAAGGACGGAATTTCAGCACCAAAGCTGGCATCACAGTCAATGCGGCAGTCACACTGACCAACATCGCAGTGCCGATCAAAATGGCGGTCCACGTGTGTGGGTAATAACCGCGAGAACCTGCTTGAACTGCATATCCCCCAGCGACAGCTGAGGCGACAAACAAACAGGCTTTACCCGCAGTGTTCAATACTTTGTGCACAGCGAGTTCAAGCTCTGTACCTTTGGCCACTTCCTCGCGCAAACGGAACAGCATGTAAATCGCATAGTCAGCACCGATGCCTATGGCCAAGGCAGAGGTCAAAGCGGTTGGCACATTCAAGCGCATGCCCAACCATCCCATCAATCCCATATTGACCAGCACTGAGAGCAACAAAGGAGTGACCACCAGCACGCCGGCAATGAATGAGCGAAACACAAAAGCGGTAGCCAACAACACCACACTGGCGATCTGAATCACGTTCAGGATTTTGTCTTTCACAATCACATCGGTGATGGCGGCGCTTTGCGCCACACTGCCACCGATATTGACTTTGATGTTCGGTGGAAATTTGTCTTTGACAAAGGCTTGCACTTCACCCCAAAGCACATGCATGTCTGCGGTGCTGTCGCTGTGCGTGAACACCACCATATTGGCTAACCGATAGTCGTAGTCCACGTAGGGGTCAAAGTCACCCGGTTCGCCGGACATGGAATACAGCAACAGGTATTCAGCGATGGTTTCCTGTTTATCGGGAATCTTGAAGAATTCCGGCTTATCTGCGTTCATGGATTGGTTCATGCGTTTGATGAACTCTGCAATCGACATGACCTTGCCAATATTCGGGCGGGTCGTCAAATACACCTGCAATTCATCAATCGCTTTGAGCACCGCTGGATCTTTGATGGCATCAGGTTTGTCGCCTTCAATCAGCAAGTAGATGTTGTTGGTACCTGCCATGCGCTCATTGAGTTTCTTATCGGCCACCAGCAAGGGCAAATCAGGGTCGAAGTATTTTTTCAATGCGCTTTCAATGCGCAACTGCGTCATGCCGGCCAGAGCCAAAGCAATCAATACACCTGCAATCATGAAAATTTTGTTACGGTTAGGGCCGACCAATGTGTTGGCATAGAAGTTGGTGATGCGATCCCAAAACCGCTCTTCGCGTTCCATGCGTGCTTCTTTTTCACCGGGAGCGGGTAAGACTGCACGCAAGGCGGGAATGAATGTCATCTCAATGACCAACACGCTGAGAATACCGACACCGGCAAAAATACCGAACACGCGGATAGACACGATGTCAAAAATCATGAGCGATAAAAAGCCAGCCGCTGCCACCAGACCGGCGGTCAACATGACCGGCCCGATCTTGACAATTGATTCAATGACTGCTTGTTGGTTGGCTTGCTTAGGGGTTAAGTCCGGGTTTTGACGAAGTATGTTGTATTCCTCGTAATAGCGTTTCAACATCTGCACCGCGTGTCCGGCACCCACCGCCAAAATAAGAATCGGCGTGGTCATGTTGAAAATATCCAAAGGCACATTGGCCAAACCCATGAATCCCTTACCCCAGGTTACCGCAACAATAGGTGTGACCAAGGGCAGTATCAGACCTTGCATGGTGCGAAAAGCTTCGTAATGAATCACGCCGATGATTCCAATGGCGATCAGCAGCAACATACCTCCGCGACTGGAAAATTTCTCCAGCAAAGCTAAAAACGCAGGGTAACCGGTAACCACAATGTCCACGCTGTCGTCACGCTCTGCATCAACAATTTCAACAATTTTGTTGTTGACATAAGAAAAACCGCCTTTGCCTTCTTTCAGTTCCGCCGGTGTAGCGTCGCGAACCTCGGCCAAAATGGTGATGGTTTTAAAGTCTTCCGAAACTACGGAATTCATGTAAGCCGTGTTGCGTTGAAGCGCATCTTTCAAAATAGCCATTTGTTCCGGCGTGGTGGGCACATCGGTCATCATTTGTTTGACCTCCATGCCTTCATCGGTGCCGCGAATGTCTTTGGCTCGTCTGGCCGCCACAGACAATAAGTTGGCTTTCACCACACGAGGTGTTTCGCGCAATTTGGCGGTGATGCGCTGCACTTTCTCCAGCACTTTGGCGTTAAATACATCGCCTTCTTTTGGCGTGATACCAATAACTCCTACATAGCGTGAGCCGAACACTTCTTCTACTTTGAGTGTGGTGGCCACAAACGGGTGAGAGCGCGGAACAATATTGTTCGGATCGATGATGACCGTCAGCGCCTGACCTTTGAAATGCAGTAAAACTGTGGCAATCAAAACGATGGCGAGAACCGCCCATCGAAAACGCACAATGAAATTGATGTAACTTCTCATGAAATTGGCTCCCGTTGATTTATTTTTGTGGAATGCATCTCAATAAAGCTAAAGGCTTGAGACCTTCCATCATGACGATGATATCGCTTGATTCTTCTGTAGATTTTAAATTCCGTCCTAATTTGATAAAAAAATGTGTCGCGAGATTATTTTTATACTTGTTTTAGGCTATTTTTTTCATGGTTTTGCATGCATTCGCGCAATTGAGCAACCGCGCGAGGCAAATCGTCAGCAGCTGTAATAGCACGAACAAAGGCTGCTGATCCAACTCCCGTTTGCATGACCGCAGGCAGTCTCGCTAAATCTATCCCGCCAATAGCCACCAGAGATTGAGATTGCATCAATCGTGCGTACATGGCAAGTCGTCCCAAGCCCTGAGGTGCGGTGGCCATACGTTTGAGTGTGGTTGGAAATACCGCGCCCAATGCCAAATAACTTGGTTGCACTGAATAAGCCCTAAGCATTTCTACATAACCGTGAGAACTTAGACCTAGGCGCAAACCGGCAGCTCGTATGGTTTGCAGTGGCGCTTCCGACATGTCTTCTTGTCCTAAATGGACCCCGTAGCCCCCTGCATCAATCGCATGTTGCCAATAGTCATTGATAAATAAAAGCGTGTTACTGCCTTGAACCGCTTTGACCGCGGCTTTCACCTGTTGCGCTATGGCTTTTTCGTCACTGGACTTGAAACGCAATTGCACAGTGGGCACTTCGAGTTCCACCATACGGGCTACCCATTCTGCGTCAGGCAGCACCGCATACAAACCAAGTGCAGAAGGGCAGGCAGCGAATGCATGCGAGAGATCCAGGGTGGTCAGGAAAAAGTCTTGTGGATCAATTGGCCAGTCAGTCACAATAAAAGCACCGGTGCGTTCAGTTTGGGCTTGCCATGCACTTGCGACGCAGTCTGCATCTTCCGGTACAAAACCCAGCAAGCGAGCGCCAAGCCATGCAGAGGCAAACACAGGTGGTGTATTTGCAGGAAGTTGAACCGTTAGTAATTCAAGTGAAGGTGTCTCGCCAGCCAATAAATGCTGGTGTTGATGCGCAATGTCTCTGGCGAAGGCTTGTACGTTCATGGCTTAGTTTCAGTTTTGGTGCCAGAACGGCGTGCCTATCAAAGGAGTGCTGGCCTGTGCATTTTCTTGTGGCTGCATAACGCCGCCTAAAAACGCATCTCTGCCGGCTTGGACGGCCATGGCAAACGCACGCGCCATGTTCACCGGGTTGTGTGCCAATGCCACAGCGGTGTTAAGCAATATAGCGTCATAACCCCATTCCATTACCTGACAAGCGTGTGAAGGCAATCCTAATCCCGCGTCCACAATCAAAGGGACATGCAGCCTATCGCGCAACATGCGCATGGCGTAGGGATTGACAGGGCCTTTGCCAGTGCCTATGGGGGCGGCCCAGGGCATCACTGCTTGGCACCCGACATCTACCAATCGTTGGCAAAGAACCAGGTCTTCTGTGCAGTAGGGCAGCACCTTGAATCCTGTTTTGATCAGTTGTTCTGCGGCAGACGGCAGATTGACCGTGTCCGGTTGTAAGCTGTAGTCGTCGCCGATCAATTCCAGTTTCAGCCAATTTGTTTCAAACAGCTCCCGCGCCATCTCTGCCGTAGTGATGACTTCTTGAATGCTGTGGCACCCGGCTGTGTTGGGCAGCACCGGCACTTTCATATCGCGCAGCAAATTCCAAAATGCCGGAGAAGTTTCTGCATGAGCCGTCTGGCGACGCAGTGATGCGGTCAACATGGCAGGTTGCGCCAATTGCACAGCGTCCTCCAGCACCTGCGGCGAAGGGTATCGGGAGGTGCCAAGCAATAAACGGCTGTTGAAAGTTTCGCCATATAAAACCAGCGGATCGGCATGCGTGTTCAATTCATCCTCCTGTGACCGGCACAATCAATTCAACATTGTCGCCCGCTTCCAATGAGTGGCTGGAGTAGTTTTTCTTGGGGACGAATTGCATATTCACAGCCGCTGCAAAAGGCGGTTTCACACCGGCAGCTTCGATGGCGTCTGACAAAAACGCAGGTATTGTCAGCTCAGTGCTGATTTGATTGATTCGTACTTTTATACGTTGTTCAGACATATCAGTTGGCTTGTATCAAAGTAAATCTGTCTGAAAGTGAGGTGTCGTCATTCATTAGACCCAAGATCGCATCGAGCATGGCCGGAGCAATCAAAAACCCATGCCGGTACAAACCGTTGATTTGCAAGCAACGCGTTGCTAAGCGGCGAATCCCCGGCAGGTTGTTTTTCAAGGTAGGCCGCAACTGGGTGTTAATTTCCAAAATGCGCGCTTCAGCAAACCCGCTGTGCAGGCTGTAAGCAGCACTCAACAATTCCAAAGTAGAGCGGACACTGGCCTCAGTTTTGTCATCGCTTTCGATCTCGGTGGCGCCAATCACGTACACATGATCGGGCTTGGGGGCGATGTACAAAGGGTATCGGGGATGGACCAAACGCACAGGCCGCGTGATGTGCACCTCGGGTGCGTGCAGTCGAATGACTTCGCCGCGCACGCCACGTAAATGTGACCAGTCTTCACGCGCACCCAAGCCACGACAGTCAAACACCCAGTCTGTGTCGGATGAGGTTTGTCTGGTCAATTCTTCCATTGACATGGGGCTATTCCAGTGGATGCGCGCATGTTGTTGTTGCAGTGAAGCCAGTAATCCGGCAAGCAGTTGACGGTTGTCCAGTTGCCCTTCACCCGGAAGAAAAAGGCCTTGCTGAAATTTGCCCAGGAGCTCGGGTTCCAGCGTTTGCAGCAATTCGCCGTCCACCGTTTGTGGCCGCGTTTGAGACGGCATGCTTTGGCTGTTGATATGTAATTTATCCACCAGCATGCGTGCTTGTTGCGCATCCTGTCTGTGCCAAAGCATCAAAGTTCCCAACTGTTGAAAAAAAACAGGTTCGGGCAGTTGCGCGATCAATTCAGGCCAACGGCTCAGGCTGTAGTGGCCCATGTTGACCACGGGTGTTTCTGTGATGGCGGACTCTGCCAACGGTGCCAACATGGAGGCGGCTACTCTGGCTGCAGCACCCGTACCGTCAGGGCCACTGGCTTCATGCACCTGAACACGGTGACCTTGTGTAGCGAGTGAATGGGCAAGCAAACGTCCCATCAGCCCGGCACCGAGCACAGTGCAATTCAATTGATCAGCCATGTGCAATCCCTTGAGCGTGAAACCACGTGTATTGGGTTTGTTGATAATCGCTGCCATGCAACACACTACTTTTAACGGGCAATATGCCCGCGTCCTCAGCATCGCAGGATCGGACAGCGGCGGCGGTGCGGGTATTCAAGCCGACTTGAAAACTTTTTCTGCGCTGGGTTGTTACGGCATGACGGCCATCACCGCTTTGACGGCGCAAAACACCGTTGGCGTGCAGGCGATTCATGGCGTACCTGCGGCATTTTTGAAAACCCAATTGCAATCGGTGTTGGACGATATCGGGGTGAATGCGGTCAAGATCGGCATGCTGCATTCGCCCGAGGTGGTTGAAGTCGTGGCTTGGGCCATTGACCATTACGGTTTGAAACAAGTGGTGCTCGACCCGGTGATGGTGGCGACCAGTGGCGACCGTTTGATTGCACAAGAAACTGTGGCTGTGTTGGTCAGTGAGTTGTTTACTCGCGTGCAACTGGTCACGCCGAATTTGGATGAGGCCGGGTTGCTTTTGCAAAAAAATCTGAGCAAAGTAGATGAACTGCAAAACGCTGCGCTTGCTTTGTTGAATATGGGTGCCAAAGCAGTGTTGCTCAAAGGAGGGCATTTGCCCGGCGATATGTTGAGCGATGTGCTGCAAGTTCAAGGCAGAGATGCGGTGGTGTTTGAAGCCGCGCGCATCCCCAGTCGCAACGTGCACGGCACGGGATGCAGTTTGTCGTCGGCAATCGCGGCTTACCTCGCGCTGGGACTTGGTTTGGAGCAAGCCGTCAAGCAAGCCCGTGAATTCATTCGTCACGCGATTGCGCAAGGTGCCGCCATCAAAACCGGTGAAGGTCACGGACCGCTTAACCATGGTTTTGCGCCTCAGGTTACGCATGTGAAACCGTTACCGTAGCAGGTCGTGTCACCCAGCCGATTGCAAAAGTCAACGCCAGACTGGGTAAGGCCGAACCCCATTGCGGCAGCAGTTGTGCAAACGCGTGAAATACCGCCACACCTGCTAACCATGCGAGTGCAGCTGGGATATCAATTTTGTGTGTGTGACTTTGTGTTGAACCAAAACCGAGTCTGCCCAAAATCACGCCGAACAGCGGCACGAACACAGAGCTCAGTATCAACAAAAAAGGCTCCAGGCTGTGCATGGGCAAAAACAAAGCCAGCAGGGTGCAAAGCACTGAAATGCCAATGCCGAATTGACGTGAACTGAATGTTGACCACACACTGTGGCTGTTCACCGCTGCAGAGTACACGTCTCCGTAAGCGTTATCGATTTCATCCAGCAAGACCAAACCCAACGCAATCAACCCGCCTTGTGCCAGCAACAAGGTGTTGACCAAATTGGCATCCTGTGCTGACACGCTGATGACCATCACGCCCAATGCATAGCACCAGATATTCGCCATTGCGTAGCCGATCCAACTGCCGCTCAATGCGCTGCGACTGTTTTTTCCATGCCTCGCATAGTCTGCAATCAATGGCAACCAGGACACAGGCATGGCGATGACCAGATCAACCGCAGACAGAAAGCCCATTTCTCCGGTGCCGGGCCGGTCCCAAAAAGCTTGCAAGCCCTGAACTTGTAACAAACCCAGAAATTGCCAAGTCAGCCAGATCAATGACAGAACCACCAGCGGCAAACCGAAGCGGCTGACAAAACTGCGCACCAATCCCAACATGGAACTCATCATCAGCAGTGTCAGCACGCCGCCCCACAACAACGTGGTGAGCACGGGCGATGCCCAAGCGCTGTCGGCTGCCATGGCCAGTGTGCCGTCGCGCATGACCACCAACTCAAACGTGGTCCAGCCAATCAATTGAACAATATTGAGCAGCACAGGCAAACGCGCAAACGCGCTGCCAAACACCTGGTGCATCAAACCTGCGCTTGATAAACCGGTGTCGCAGCCGATTTTGGCCACCCATGCCAGCAGTCCGGCGCCAATTACCGAGCCGATGACAATGGCCAGCATGGCATCGTGTGTGCCAACGGCAGGCACCAAATAAGCGCCGATTTGCATGACCAGCAGACCAACGCCTAGGCTGAACCAAAGGGATGCGTGCGCGTACCAGCCAAAGACCCGTTGCTCGTCGCTCACGGGTGTTAAAGATTCGTTTGTGTGTGCCATCTGTTTTCCAAAAGAATGGCAGTTCGGCGAGGCCCGCATCAGCAGTAGGTGTGACAGCGGACCGTGCTTCCCTGCGCGAGGATTACCTCAATCAGGTTCAAAGGGACTTTCTCAGCCTTGGTTTGTGAAAACCTCAGCACCCCCAGCGGACTTGTCAGTTGACAAGTGACTGCATTATGCCTTCAGGCCCATGCGCTTTGGTTAAACACCCAGTAAACGGTGCAAGCGCGGTGAAGCCGTGGTGTATTCCAGCGGAATTTTTTGACCAGGGCGCAAATAAGCGGCTGCACCGTATGCGGCCAGCGTGGCTTCATGAAAACCGCTGACGATGAGTTTGCGCTTGCCCGGGTAAGTGTTGATATCACCAACCGCAAAAATACCGGGCGCGTTGGTGCTGAAGTCTTCGGTGTTGACACTCAGTTGTTTGCGCGACATGTCCAAGCCCCAATCGGCCAGCGGGCCGAGTTGTGGGGAGAGTCCGAGTTGAACCCGTATTTGATCGCAAGGAATTTGCCGGGAGTTGCCGTCAATCAATTGAATTTGCAAACCGGTGAGTTGATGCTCTGAAGTTAGGGCGTGGGTAATTTGCGCAGTGATGAATTGGATTTTTTGCTCGCTCACGCATGAGTGAAACTGCTTTAGCAACGCTTCACTGGCATCCAATGTGCTGCGCCTGTGAACCAATGTCACGCTACGGGCTTGCAAATTCACCGCGTCAAGCGCTGACTGCAAAGCCTCATCATCGCCGCCGACCACCACCACATCTTTGGCTTGAAGGTCCGGCATTTCTTCGAAGTTGTAAAACAACTGCTTGCCCTCGAACGCGTCTAACTCGGGCAATGCCAGTTTGCGCGGCATGAACGCACCCACACCCGCAGCAATAAAAATGGTTTTGGCCAAAAAAACTGTGCCGTCAGAAGTCTCGGCTTGCCAAGATGAGTCTGCGAGTTGTTGTAGTGTGCAAACCAACTGTTGCAGGTGAAACACCGGTTTGAACGGGGAGGCTTGCTGTTGCAGGCGTTCAATCAGTTCGCGTCCAGTGCAGCGCGGCAGTCCGGGTATGTCGTAAATCGGTTTGTCTGCATAGAGCGCCATGCATTGACCGCCAACATAGGGCAACACATCAATCACATGGGCATGGATGTCTTGTAAGCCAAGCTGAAATACCTGGAACAAGCCCACAGGCCCGGCGCCTATGACCAGCGCATCTGTTTGTATGGGTGTGGAAGTTGAGCTCATGTCAATCTGGCTGAGCCCGTGGATGTCAGCGGCTGAGTTCTGACAATTTGCCTGTTTTGTCTTTCCAGTCATCCGCGTCGGGCAAAGGTGCCTTGCGTTTGGTGATGCTGGGCCAGCCGATGCGGGCCAATTCGACGTTCAAAGCCACCATGTGTTGTTGGTCGGCGGGTACATCTTCTTCGGCGTAAATGGCGTTCACCGGACATTCGGGGATACAAACGGCGCAGTCAATGCACTCATCCGGGTCGATGGTGAGGAAGTTCGGGCCTTCGCGGAAGCAGTCGACAGGGCAAACATCTACGCAGTCAGTGTATTTGCAACGGATACAGGCTTCAGTAACAACGTGGGTCATGATGAATAAATGATTGATCGATGAGGCAGGATGGCCAAACAACTAGGCATTTTAGGGGAGGAACGGATGGATCAGGCCTGAACCATGGCAGCGGCAGATGTTTTGTGGCTTGCCGTGTCTACCAGCACCATTGAGCCCATGGCCCGCGACAAGTCGAAAGGCATGGTCACCAAGGGCTGCTGCAAACTCAGTTGCACATGGCCGATGGCATTGGGCGGCAACTCGCTCGCGTCCATTTCCTGCAAGGTGTTGACATCCAATCGGTGAACGATACGAACCACTTTGGCTTTGACCCAGCGATGGCCATGCAAAGCCCAATAAACACGACCCGCCACCAATGGCTCATCGTCCAACCAGGCAAGTGTCACGTTCAATTGGTTGTGAGCTTGTGCGGTATGGGTTTGCGCCAACACCCAGTCGCCGCGCGACACATCGACTTCACGGTCCAGCACCAGTCCTGCGCTGTGACCGGCGGCAATCTCGCCGGGCTGACGTACGCTGCTGAGCACTTCTTTGACGATGGCAGTCTGGCCGCTGGGAAACACACGAATGCTGTCGCCCGGGCGGGCCACGCCCGTTCCCACGCGTCCCCAGTACACACGACGGCCTTTGGATGTGTCGGCGCTGTCGTGAAATTTTTCTACCCATTGCACCGCAAACGCCAATTCAGCGTCTTCTTCAAATGCGGTGACTGGCAAGCTTTCCAGCAATTGCAACAGACTTGGGCCGCTGTAGTTGCACCAGTCAGGTTGCGGGTTGACCACGTTCCAACCTTTGAGGGCTGACACCGGCACGATGGCGGTGATGTCAATACCGGCCTCGTCAGCAAAGCTTTGCAATGCCTGGGCAATGTTCACAAAAGCGGTGGCAGCATCTTCCACTGCATCGAGTTTGTTGATGGCGAACACGACGGATGGCACACGCAAAAGTTTGAGCAACAAACTGTGTCTGCGGGTTTGCGGCAGTAAGTTGAAGCCTTGGGTAGACCAATCGAGTTTAGTTGCGTCCACCAACACCACGGCCGCGTCTGCACTTGAAGCCGCAGTGACCATGTTGCGTGTGTATTGCTCGTGACCCGGCGAGTCGCCAATGATGAATTTGCGTGACTCGGTGCTGAAATAGCGGTAGGCCACATCAATGGTGATGCCTTGTTCGCGCTCGGCAGACAAGCCGTCGGTCAGCAAGGCCAGATCGGTTTCGCCTTGGCGTTGCACACCGGCCAAATGGTCTTGCAGTACCGATTTGGAGTCGACCAGCAAACGGCCAATGAGCGTGGATTTGCCGTCGTCCACAGAACCGCAGGTAATGAATTTCAGCGCAGGTCGGGTGGAGGTTTGGGTGTTCATTAGAAATAGCCCTCTTTTTTGCGTTTTTCCATGGAGGCATCAGAAGTCTGATCGTCCATGCGTGTGGCACCGCGTTCGCTGACATCGGCGGCCAATGTTTCTATGACGATATCGTCCGGTGTGGCGGCGGTGCTCTCCACCGGGCAGGTGCAAGTGATGTCTCCGACAGTGCGAAAACGCACCTGGCGATGTTGCACGGTTTCGCCGTCTTTCGGTGGCGTCATGTGTGTGACGGGCACCAGCAAGCCTTTGCGCTCGATCACGTCGCGCGTGTGCGTGTAGTAAAGCGAAGGCAGAGCGATATGTTCACGCGCAATGTATTGCCACACATCGAGCTCGGTCCAGTTGGAGATGGGGAACACACGGAAATGTTCGCCCGGGTGCAAGCGGGTATTGAACAAATTCCACAACTCCGGGCGTTGCGACTTGGGTTGCCATTGGCCAAAGCTGTCGCGGTGGCTGAAGATGCGTTCTTTGGCGCGGGCTTTTTCTTCGTCGCGGCGCGCACCGCCAATGAGGGCATCAAAACGGAATTCGTCAATCGCTTCCAGCAGCGTGACCGATTGGTGCACATTGCGCGATTCATCAGGACGCGCCAATCGAACGGTGCCGCGTTTCATGGAGTCTTCAACACTGCGAACAATCAATTCAGCGCCTAGCTCTTTGGCGCGCATGTCACGAAAGTCGGTGACTTCGGGAAAGTTGTGGCCGGTGTCAATCATTAACAGCGGATAAGGGATGCGTCCAATGCCAAAGGCTTTCTCGGCGCATTTCAGCATCACCAATGAATCTTTGCCGCCGGAGAAAAGCAAAGTGGGGCGTTCAAAAGCCGCTGCAACTTCGCGCAAGATAAAGATGGTTTCTTCTTCCAGCGCGTCTAGGTGCGAGTTGCTAAGCGTGTGAATTTCGTTATGAGCTCTGGCGTTCATGTTCTTCTCGTTCAAATTTTGTACAGGCCATCAAGCCTTGACATGCAAGCCGCATTCTTTGGCGGTTTCATCTTCCCACCACCAGCGACCGGCGCGGAAGTCTTCGCCCAAGCTGATGGCGCGGGTGCAAGGTGCGCAACCGATGCTTGGGAAAAACTGGTCATGCAGCGGGTTGTAGTCCACATGGTTTGACGCGATGTAATGCCACACGTCGCCCCAGGTCCAGTCGACCAGCGGATTGAGCTTGACGATAGGCACACCGTTGGTCACATCGGCTTCTTGCGCAGACACTTCGGCACGCGCTTGCGATTGTTCACGGCGCAAACCGGTGATCCAAGCTTTTTGAGCTTGCAAAGCGCGACCCAGAGGTTCGAGTTTGCGTATGCCGCAACACGCTTTGCGATTGGCCATGCTCTCGTAGATGGCTTGCTGGCCGGGTTGTTTGACAAATGCAATCACAGCTTCATGTTGCGGGCGGTAAACCTGCACAGGTGCGCGCGAATGGGCTTGCAAACGCTCGAGCAACGCCAGTGTGTCGCTGTGCAAAGCGCCGGTTTCCAGCACAAACACGGGAATATCCAGCTGCAAGCTGTTGATGATGTGGGTGATGACCACGTCTTCCGCGCCCAGACTGGAGGCTTGTTTCAGTGGCTGCAACTCAATGGCAGCGGCTTTGAGTTGGGCTTGTGTGGCGGCCAGTTTGTCAGCGAAGGTGGCGCTGGCTTTGGCGTGCAGTTCGGTGGCTTTGGGTAAGGGTTTCATCTTGCAAACAAGGGCTGGGGTTGGGTCACATCGCCTTGGTAAAAAGCGCTGAAGTGAGAAAGTAATTCTCGCCCTTTGGCGATGTCCTGGTCGGCGCGCAATACCGCACTTGAAAAGCCGCAGCGTTGCATTTGGCTGAGTTGGTCAATCAGCACATCGCCGGTGGCGCGAATCTCACCTTTGAAGCCACAGCGGCGGCGCAACATCAGCGCTTGGCTGAAGGCGCGACCATCGGTGAATTTGGGGAAATGCAATTCGATGGTGTGAATGTCTTGCAATGCTTGCTGCATTGGGTCTGCGTCATTGGGCAATGCCAGCAGTTGGCTATTCGCCAACGACGTGTATTCAGTGTGTGAAATCAGTTGCATGTTCGGCTTTCAGGCGGCGGTGCTCAAGGCTTCGTCATCGCTAGGATGGCGTGCAGCATTGGCAGCGAGTTTGAAGGGGTCGAAACCGATGCGGTTGACTGCATCGATAAAGCTTTCTCCGTGTTGGCGATGATCGGTATAGACCTGCAACACCGCTTCAATCACGTCCACCACTTCGGCAGAGGAAAACGAAGGACCGACGACTTTGCCGGCCTTGGGTGCACCGCTGAGCGTGGAGCCGTCTGACCCGCCCAATGTGACCTGATACCACTCCTTGCCATCTTTATCCACACCCAAAATGCCGATGTGGCCGCTGTGGTGGTGACCGCAAGAATTGATGCAACCGCTGATGTGCAAATCAATTTCACCCAGGTCAAACAATTCGTCCAAGTCTTGGTAGCGTTCGCTGATGGCAGCTGAAACAGGCAGTGAACGTGCATTGGCCAGAGCGCAATAGTCGCCGCCGGGGCAGGCAATCATGTCGGTCAGCATGCGGATGTTGGGTTTTGCCAGTCCTAAGGCTTTGGCTTGCTCATAAAGCGCAGGCAAGTCTTGTGCAGACACCCAAGGCAGCACCAGGTTTTGGTCGTGGCTGACACGGGCTTCACCGGCAGAAAAGCGGTCTGCCAACACTGCCGCTGCATCCAATTGATCGGCAGTGGCATCCCCCGGCGCTTGGCCCAATCGCTTGAATGACAGTGTTACTACGCGCAAATGCGGGTCACGGTGTGAGGCCACGTTTTGTTGCAACCAACGCGCAAAGTCTTTGTCTTCATCTGCTGCTTTGGTCAATTGCGAATGAATCACTTCAGCAGAAACACCAGTGTGAGCAGCCAGCACAGGCGGCGCAAAACACGCTTGCACCCGGTCAAATTCAGCCTGCGTGATGGTGTGTGGCGCACCGTCTTGCGTGAGTATGCGCTGATATTCGGCTTGCACTTCTTCTTTGTAGCGCGGGCCTTCGGCTTTCACCAAAATTTTGATACGCGCTTTGTAAATATTGTCACGACGGCCCCAGCGGTTATAGACACGCACCACCGCTTCTAAATAATTGAGTATCTGGTTCCAAGGCAGGAATTCGCAAATCACTGTGCCGGTGATGGGTGTGCGACCCATGCCGCCACCTGCCATGACGCGAAACCCGACTTCGCCAGCCGCGTTGCGTTGCACATGCAAACCCACATCGTGCCAAGCGGTGGCAGCGCGGTCTTCCAAAGCACCGCTGATGGCAATTTTGAATTTGCGCGGCAGAAACGCGAACTCTGGGTGCAGCGTGCTCCATTGACGCAGGATTTCTGCAAACGGGCGCGGGTCGACGATTTCATCTGCCGCCACACCGGCGCGTTCGTCACTGGTGATGTTGCGAATGCAGTTACCACTGGTTTGAATGCCATGCATATTCACACTGGCCAGCAAGTCCATCACATCCGCGCTTTTGTGCAGCGGAATCCAGTTGTATTGCAGGTTTTGGCGGGTGGTGAAGTGCGCATAACTTTTTGTCAGCGCAGGCGCAGGAATACCGCCGATCGCGTCTTGCGTGGTTTGTGCGCGCTCAAACAAACCGGGCTCGGGAGTGTCGTAATCGCGAGCAATCGTGGCCAGCACACGCAGTTGCGCGCTGTTGAGTTCGCCATAGGGCACAGCCACGCGCAACATGGGCGCATAACGTTGCACATACCAACCGTTTTGCAAACGCAGGGGACGGAACTCATCGTCACTCAAGCGGCCGCTGAGGTTGCGCTCTAACTGGTCGCGGTATTGGGCCGCGCGTTCTTTGACAAATCGTTTATCGAAGTCGGTGTATTGGTACATGGTGGTTTAAATCAAAATCAATTTGGTGCCGGCCCAAGCCAGCAAAACAGACAAGGCAGAGCGGATGAAGCGCTCAGGTACTTTGGTGACCAGATGAGAGCCCAGCCAAATGCCGGGCAAAGAACCAGCGAGCAACATACCTAGCAGGATCCAGTCCACCGTGCCGAGGGAGGCGTGCCCCAAACCGGCGACGAGTGTGAGTGGTACGGCGTAAGCAATGTCCGCCGCAACGATACGGGGAAGGGGGAGTTGCGGGTACAACAGCATCAACACAGTGACACCAATCGCACCTGCGCCCACCGAAGTGAGTGTGACCAGCATGCCGATCACTGCGCCGAAGACCACAGGCATCCAAGGATGAGTGGTTTGGTCAGCAGGGAGTGGCTCGATATCCTCTTCAACTTCTTGGCGACGCAAAGGTCCGCGTATGGCTTTGTAAAGTGTGGCGGCAGCTGTTAACAGCAAAGCAATACCTAAAGTGAACGTGATGGCGTGTTGCACCGTGGGATTGGATGTACCGAAATGGTTTAACACCAAAAGAGTCACCACAGCGGCTGGCACACTGCCCAAGCTTAGACTGAACACCACGCGCCAAGGGATGATGCGTTGACGCGCGAAATTAAGCAGCCCGCCGAATTTGGTGCCAGCTGCAAAAAGCAAATCGGTGCCGACTGCCAGCGCTGGCTTGATACCAAAGCCGAAAATCAGCAAAGGTGTCATCAATGAACCGCCGCCTACGCCGGTCAGCCCCACAATGGTGCCGACAACAAAGCCTGCGAACACAAAAGCAAACGAAAAATTTTCCATAAGTGCAGGACTATAAGGGTCGACCCTAGGCGGGCCAACTATTTTTTAGTTTGGGCTATATGCAATTTCAATATAAGCACATTCGCATTGTGTCTTTGGGGCGTTTGTCACTGAAAACAAAGAGACTACCTTCTTACCGCGTGAAATGGCATAAGCAAACTACGAATCAATCGTTTGAATTTGAATACCTCCTGGTGACAATCGCCTTTTTGATTTGATCGGCGTAGGTTTTTTATGAGACTTGAAAAATTGTCCAAGCTTTTAGTCTTGGGATGGGCGTTGGCTGCTTCCACAGGCCTGCTGTCCGCTCAAACCTTGTTGAACGTTTCTTATGACGTATCGCGCGAGTTTTACAAAGACTACAACGCTGCTTTTGTGGCGCATTACAAAAAAACCAAGGGACTGGACATCAAGATTGATCAGTCTCACGGCGGCTCCAGCGCACAAGCCAGAGCGGTGAACGACGGTTTAGATGCCGATGTGGTGACCATGAACACGGCTTCAGATATTGATTTCTTAGCAGGCACTGGTGTGGTGGCCAAAGATTGGGTTAAAAAATTCCCGCACAACGCCTCGCCTACAAGTTCCACCATGCTTTTTTTGACGCGTAACGGCAATCCCAAGGGCATCAAAGATTGGGACGATTTGATCAAGCCCGGTGTACAAGTGATTGTTGTCAATCCAAAAACCGGTGGCAATGGTCGCATGGCTTACCTGGCTGCATGGGGGCAGGTGAAAAAAAGAGGTGGTTCTGATGCAGATGCGCAAGCCTATGTGAAAAAGTTGTATGCCAATGTGCCCGTGTTGGCCAAAGGCGGTCGGGATGCCACCAATGTGTTTTTACAAAGAAACATTGGTGATGTGTTGATCACGTTTGAATCCGAAGTGATTTCAGTGGACCGTGAATTCGGCGAAGGCAAGGTCGATGCGGTGCATCCATCGATCAGCATATTGACGGAAAACCCGGTGGCTGTGGTCGAGCGCACAACGGCAAAAAAAGGCAATGGCGAATTGGCCAAAGCGTATTTGGATTACCTCTACAGCGATGATGCACAGGAAATAGCTGCTAAGCATGCACTGCGCCCGCGCAATTCCATTCTCTTGAAAAAATATGCCCAAGTGTTCAAACCCATCACTTTGTTCCAAGTGTCGGATTACTTTGGTTCATTGACGGAAGCTCAAAAAATCCATTTCAATGATGGCGGCTTGTTTGACAAAATTTACTCACCACATTGAATGACTACTTTGACATCCACATTCTTTACACCCAGGCATCAACCCGCCCGGGTATTGCCCGGTTTTCACATCACATTGGGTTTCACAATCGCTTATCTGAGTTTGATTGTTCTGATCCCGTTGTCTGCTTTGGTGTTTAAAACACTGAATTTGACTTGGGAACAGTTTTGGCAAGCCGTGACTGCGCCGCGCGTGGTGGCCTCTTACAAACTCACATTCGGCGCTTCATTCATCGCCGCACTGGTGAATGCGTTTTTCGGCATGCTGCTGGCTTGGGTATTGGTGCGCTACCAGTTTTTCGGTAAAAAGGTCATTGATGCACTGATTGACTTGCCGTTTGCGCTGCCGACGGCGGTTGCAGGTATTTCATTGACGGCGCTGTTGGCCGGCAATGGCTGGGTGGGCCAGTACCTGGAGCCATTGGGTATTCAATTGGCATTCAATCGAAACGGTGTGTTGATTGCATTGATATTTATCGGTTTGCCTTTTGTGGTGCGCACAGTGCAACCGATTTTGGAAGATGTGGAAAAAGAGCTTGAAGAGGCAGCCACTTGCTTAGGGGCCACACGTTGGCAAACCTTCAGCCGCGTGATTTTTCCTGCACTGGCACCTGCATTGCTCACTGGATTTGCAATGGCATTTGCACGAGCCATCGGCGAATACGGCTCGGTCATTTTTATTGCAGGCAACATGCCTATGGTGTCTGAAATCACACCACTCATCATCATCAGCAAACTTGAACAATACGACTATGCCGGTGCGACTGCAGTGGCACTGGTGATGCTGTGCGCAGCGTTTGTTTTGCTGCTGTTGATCAATGGCTTGCAGGCATGGCAACGTTCACGTTCCGGAGCCTCATCATGAGTTCAGTTCAACACGGCGTACCCACACACACAGCGCTGAGCACCGCTGAACCGGCTTGGGTAAGACGAACGCTGATCACGGTGGCATTGTTGTTTGTGGCTACTTTTTTGATTCTGCCTTTAGCCGCCGTATTCACCGAAGCATTGCGTAAAGGTTTTGAAGCGTTTATCGAATCTTTCAAAGAACCGGATGCCTGGTCTGCCATCAAACTCACTTTGTTGATTACCGCGATTGCGGTGCCGTTGAATCTGGTGTTTGGTGTCAGTGCGGCCTGGGCGATTGCCAAGTTCGAATTCAAGGGTAAGGCCTTGTTGACCACCTTGGTGGATTTGCCTTTTTCAGTCTCTCCTGTAGTGGCAGGATTGATATATGTGTTGGTATTCGGTGCGCAAGGTTGGTTTGGGCCTTGGTTGCAAGCGCATGACATCAAAATCATTTTTGCGGTTCCCGGTATTGTGTTGGCCACGGTGTTTGTGACTTTCCCTTTCATTGCCAGAGAATTAATTCCTCTCATGCAAGCGCAAGGCAATGAAGAGGAACAAGCTGCGATGGTGTTGGGTGCAAGCGGTTGGCAAATCTTCTGGCGTGTGACTTTGCCCAATATCAAATGGGGTTTGCTGTACGGCGTGATTTTGTGCAACGCACGTGCCATGGGTGAATTCGGTGCAGTTTCAGTGGTGTCTGGTCATATTCGCGGCCAGACCAACACCATGCCTTTGCATGTAGAAATTTTGTACAACGAGTACCAGTCTGTGGCTGCGTTCGCAGTTGCATCATTGCTCGCATTATTGGCACTGATCACGCTGGTCATCAAAACTTTTATTGAGTGGCAGCAACAAAAACTCATGGCTGAATTGGCCGCACTTTCACCTGAACGACCTGTTAACTGAGAAACGTATGAGCATTGAAATTCGAAATATCAGCAAACAATTTGGCGATTTCCAAGCCTTGCGCCAAGTTAACCTGGATATCGCTTCCGGTGAACTGGTGGCCTTGCTCGGACCATCGGGCTGCGGCAAAACCACCTTGCTTCGCATCATTGCGGGTTTGGAAACCGCAGACCAAGGCACGATTGCCTTCAGCGGAGAGGACACCACGCATGTGCATGTGCGCGACAGACATGTGGGATTTGTGTTTCAACACTACGCCTTATTCAGGCACATGACGGTGTTTGAGAACGTGGCGTTTGGTTTGCGCGTTCGCCCCAAGCACACGCGTCCCACAGAAGCCGCTATTCAAAAGAAAGTTCATGACCTGTTGAATCTGGTTCAACTCGATTGGTTGGGCGACCGCTACCCGTCACAGCTCTCAGGCGGTCAGCGTCAACGCATTGCGCTGGCCCGCGCGCTGGCTGTTGAGCCCCGCGTGTTGTTGTTGGATGAGCCTTTTGGCGCGTTGGATGCCAAGGTGCGTAAAGACTTGCGCCGTTGGTTGCGTCGCTTGCATGAAGACTTGGATGTCACTAGCATTTTTGTCACGCACGATCAAGAAGAAGCCTTGGAAGTGGCTGATCGCGTGGTGCTGATGAACAGCGGTCGGGTGGAGCAGGTGGGATCGCCCCAACAAGTCTGGGACAACCCGGCCAATCCGTTTGTGTATGGTTTTTTGGGCGATGTGAACTTGTTCAAAGGTCGTAGCGCCGATGGTGAAACCCACACGTACATCCGCCCCCATGATTTGGATGTCCGTCGCTATTCCACCGGCGACACGGGCATCATTGCCCGGTTGGAGCGTGCCTTGGTGGTGGGCTCTGTGGCAAGACTTGAGTTGGTGTCCAACGACGACAGTTCAACACCGGACATCATCGAAGCTGAAATACCCGCCAATGAATTCAGAGATCAACATTATGTTGAAGGCGAGTTGCTGGTGTTGACGCCGCGTAAGTCGCAGGTGTTTGTATCACCTTCTGCAGTCAGTTGATGCCAAGCTTGTTGAGTTCACTGGTTCGTCTATTGAAGTGAGGTTAATCACGCCGTTATTTTGAATGGCTAAGTAGCCAATCGAATATACGTATGCCAATTTCTTTGTTTTAAATTTCTACAAACTTCAGTAAATTCAGGTATGAATTCGTTTAAGGGAGTTTGGCATGTCATTTATCCGTGAAAAAAACAATCCACTCATACAACAGCTGTTACAAGAGCATGATCGTCTGAGTTTGGATAGGCATGTTGAGCGACAAGCTTTGCAGCGACGAATCTTGTTTTTGATGACCACCATCAAAATGCATGAACTTGAAGAAGAGAGAAATGCAGCAATAAAAAAGGCCAGAGAAAAAGTAAATCTCTGGCCCTCGTTGTCAGTATCAATCTGACCTACAGATCAACGCACTGTATCTTGCGGTTGCGGCGTCAGCCGCAGATAAGGTGTCACAGCTGTATAGCCTTTCGGGAATTTCTGTTTGATGATCTCCGGGTCTTGCAATGAAGGAACGATGACAACATCATCGCCTTGTTTCCAGTTGCCAGGCGTTGCCACGCTGTGGTATTCGGTGAGTTGAAGTGAATCAATCACTCGAATCAGTTCATCAAAGTTTCTACCTGTGCTGGCAGGGTAAGTCAATGTCAGGCGAATTTTTTTAGCCGGATCGATGACAAATACTGAACGCACTGTGGCTGTGGTGCTGGCATTGGGGTGAATCAAATCGTAGAGCTTACTCACTTTTTTGTCTGCATCGGCAATGATTGGAAAGCCCACTACTGTTTTTTGCGTGCGGTTGATGTCTTCGATCCATTGGTGGTGTGAGTCCACAGGGTCCACAGATAAAGCAATGACTTTCACATTGCGTTTAGCAAACTCATCTTTGAGCTTGGCTGTCAGTCCTAATTCAGTGGTGCAAACAGGGGTGAAATCGGCGGGATGTGAAAACAATATTCCCCAGCTGTCTCCCAGCCATTCATGAAAGCGAACAGTGCCCAAGCTGGATGTTTGTTCAAAATCGGGTGCTGTGTCACCCAGGCGAAGTGTAGACATGAAAAACTCCTTAAAAAAATTTCATGCTAGGGGTATGTTTGGGCTGAGGCAACCATTGATTACTCATATCCATATCCGTATTTTTTATACGCATGGCTGCTTATATGCGCGGCGCATGTACTTATATAAATTGGTTCTTCGACATATTCCATCCGAATGTTTATCGTTGTACTTTCTCTCAAACAAAGGAGCCAACGATGAAGATTGAAACGATTGCAGTCCATGCCGGGTATAAACCTGATCCTGTGACCAAAGCAGTGGTGCCGCCCATTTATCAGACAGTGGCCTATGCTTTTGACAGCGCCCAGCACGGAGCCGATTTGTTTGATTTAAAGGTGCAAGGCAATATTTACACCCGCATCATGAATCCCACCCAGTCGGTATTGGAAGAGCGGGTTGCTGCACTGGAAGGCGGTATTGCAGCTTTGGCCTTAGCTTCGGGTCAAGCCGCAATCACTTACGCCATTCAAACCATTGCTGAAGCCGGGGACAACATCGTTTCCTCCAGTGCGCTTTACGGTGGAACTTACAACTTGTTTGCGCACACCTTTCCTCAATTCGGCATTGAAACCCGTTTTGCTGACTATAAAAACCCGGCCAGTTTTGAGCCTTTGATCGATAGCAAAACCAAAGCTATTTACGTGGAATCTTTAGGTAACCCGCAGGGCAACATCACAGATATTGCCGCCATAGCTGCTGTTGCACATAAGCATGGCCTGCCTTTGATTGTGGACAACACAGTCCCCAGCCCTTACTTGTGGCGCCCGATTGAGCACGGTGCTGATATCGTGGTTCAGTCGCTCACCAAATACCTGGGCGGTCACGGCAACAGCATAGGCGGTGCCATCATTGATTCAGGCAAATTTCCTTGGACCGAACACAAGACCCGATTCAAGCGCTTGAATGAGCCTGATGTCAGCTACCACGGTGTGGTCTACACCGACGCATTGGGTCCGGCGGCATTTATTGGGCGTGCAAGAGTGGTTCCTTTGCGCAATACAGGCGCAGCCATATCACCGTTTAATGCGTTTCTCATACTGCAAGGCATAGAGACTTTGGCATTGCGCATGGACCGCATCAGCGACAACGCTCTGGCAGTGGCCCAACATTTGAAGAAGCATGCCAAAGTCAAATGGGTCAATTACGCCGGACTCAGCGACCATCCAGACCACGCGCTGGTTAAAAAGTATTTACGTGATGGCAAAGCTTCTGGACTGTTGACCTTTGGCGTTCAAGGCGGGCGTGAGGGCGGGGCCCGTTTTCTGGATGCGTTGGGCTTGTTCACCCGTTTGGTCAACATTGGCGACGTGCGCTCATTGGCCACCCATCCTGCATCGACGACACACAGGCAGTTATCCCCGCAGGAGTTGGCTAAATCAGGTGTTACCGAGGACACGGTGCGTTTGTGCGTAGGCATTGAGCATATTGATGACTTGCTTCAGGATCTGGACCAAGCACTGGCATTGGTCTGATTTCGCACTGATGAATCTATAGATCAATTTCGCATAAACAAACAGTTAAACAGTAGTTTGATTTTTGACTAATGCCCCATACAGTCTTTCTTAATGCGATGTTTGCATGAAGACAGATTTAAATTGGATACAAAGGCAGATCATGACTGTTGAACTACTTCTCGAAGGCAATTTGGAGGACTTGAACGCAATTTCTGCACAAGCTCAAGTTGATAATCTTGGCTACGCTGGCGGAGTGTCACCCGTTCACGCTTGGCAACTTTTCAACCGTGGAGATGCGCTATTGGTGGATGTCAGATCGGGTGAAGAACGCAAATTTGTCGGTCATGTGCCTGAGAGTTTGCATGTGCCTTGGGCCACGGGCACCAGTCTGACTCGCAACCCTAGGTTTGCCCGTGAGCTCGAAGCCAAAGCTGCCAAAGACCAGGTGATTTTGCTTTTATGCCGCAGCGGTAAGCGCTCTGTCTTGGCAGCGCAAGCAGCAACCAAAGCGGGGTTTACGCAAGTGTTTAATGTTTTAGAAGGTTTTGAGGGTGAGATTGATTCGAATCAGCACAGAGGATTGTCAGACGGTTGGCGCTTCCACGATTTACCTTGGGTACAGGACTGATGAAACCTTCGTTTGATGTTCAGTCAGTGGTGTCGGCCTTGGCGCAAGAGCGTCAGCGGTGGAGGGCGTCGCAGCAGCGAACCACTGAACCTGGCGGGCGAGAGTTGCCATCCCGCGAGGCTTTGACCCACATCATCGGCGGATTGCGCGGCGCCTTGTTTCCCATGCGTTTAGGTCCGCCTGACTTGCGTCAAGAAAGTGAAGACTTTTATGTGGGACACACCTTGGACACGGTGTTGCATTCGCTGTGGCAACAAGTGGTGTTGGAGTTGCGATATGCGAGTCGTCACGAAGATGTCGCAGCAACTGAACCAAGCTTTGAACAACGCGCCCATGCATTGGTAGATGCTTTCAGCCGTTCATTGCCCGAGGTACGCGCCTTGCTTGACAGCGATGTCATTGCCTCTTTTGAGGGTGACCCGGCAGCGCGCAGTGTGGACGAAGTGCTGCTTTGTTATCCAGGCATTGAAGCCATGATTCACCACCGCTTGGCTCACCGTTTGTATTTACTGGGTTTGCCTTTATTGGCTCGACTCGTGGCCGAATTGGCGCATGCGCAAACAGGCATTGATATTCATCCCGGTGCACGTATTGGCGCTGGTTTCTTTATCGATCACGGCACAGGTGTAGTGATTGGCGAAACCGCTGTGATAGGCAAACGGGTACGTCTGTACCAAGCTGTCACATTGGGGGCAAAAAGTTTTCCCTTGGATGCCAACGGCAATCCTCTCAAAGGCTTGCAAAGACACCCGACATTGCAAGACGATGTGGTGATTTATGCCGGAGCCACCGTACTTGGGTGCGTGACCATTGGCCAAGGGGCCACGATAGGCGGAAATGTCTGGGTGACCCATGACGTTCCACCTGGCGCACACCTGACGCAAGCCAGGTCACAACGCGACGAAAAATCTTTAACTGTTTCTTAATTTCATTGATCGGAGAAATACATGTCAGACACACACAATGCCCAACTTGCACTCAGCGACAACGCGGCAAGGCAGCTTGCCAATGCCACCAAAACGGTACCGGTCTTATCCACCATTTCACCGCGCTGGCTGGTGCATTTGCTGCAATGGTCGCCTGTGGAAGCCGGTATCTACCGGTTGAATAAAGTCAAAAATCCGCAAAACGTGTCTGTGACTTGCGCTAAGCGCGATGAATCTGAGCTGCCGCAAACCTTTGTGGATTACGAAGATCAACCGCGCGAATATTTTCTGAATGCAGTGTCGACGGTTTTGGATGTGCACACCCGGGTCAGTGATTTGTACAGCAGCCCGCATGATCAAATCAAAGAACAATTGCGCTTGACCATTGAAACCATCAAAGAAAAGCAAGAAAGTGAATTGATCAATAACGCTGACTATGGCTTGTTGGCCAGCGTTTCACCAGATCAAATCATTTACCCTTTGACCGGCGCACCAACGCCTGACGATTTAGACGAATTGCTCACCAAAGTTTGGAAAGAGCCTGCTTTCTTTTTGACTCACCCTTTAGCCATTGCTGCTTTTGGCCGTGAGTGCACACGACGCGGCGTTCCTCCTCCCACTGTCAGTTTGTTTGGTTCACAATTTTTAACTTGGCGCGGCGTACCGCTGATCCCTAGCGACAAAGTGCCTGTGGCTGACGGTAAAACCAAAATTCTGCTTTTGCGCGTAGGCGAGAAACGCCAAGGCGTGGTCGGTGTGTATCAACCCGGTCTGGCCGGTGAGCAAAGCCCCGGTTTGTCCGTGCGTTTCATGGGAATCAACCGCAGCGCGATTGCTTCATATCTCATCAGCCTGTATTGCTCTTTGGTAGTGCAATCAGATGATGCCTTGGCAGTGTTAGAAGATGTTGAAATTGGAAAATTCCATGACTATCCCGACACCTACAAGTGAAGCGCAAAGTCCCTTGGACATTCGCACGCTTGCCAGCTTAGCCAATGAATTTTTTGCGGCATTGCCGGGCGAGGTTCCCAACGGGGCCAGCCATTTGCCCCACAGCACTGTGCCCGGCACCAGTGCTCTCGGTGGTGTGACCGCGCCTGCCGATGTATTGCCCGCAGGCAGTTCCATGGGCCCCATCGCCAATGGACCGCAAACACCGGGAGCATTTGTACCAGGCAGCAACATGGTGCCTCAATCGCCTCAAAGCGCTGTTTCTATGGTGGCTTCTACGCCTTCGCTGGTGCCTCATGCTTCTGCCCCTAACGGTTTGCCTGACAACGTCGCCACCGTGCCGCCAGCAGTTGATGGAAGACTAGGTGGCGCAGTCTTGGGAGCGCCGCAGGCTTATGGCGCTTCGCAAGACGTGCCAGTTAATGCATCAAACCTGGGATTTCCTGGATTGGATGACATCAAAGCTTTGTTGCAAGGTATAGATCACCGTCAACCTGCTGCAGCTGTTGATCACAAGGGCAGTCAGGTACCAGTGAACAACCAAAGCACTTACTACTTCGCCTCTCCCGATCGGCAGACGCACGGATTTTCTGAGCGCGTGCCTCAAGCTGATGAATCCCGCCATCCCGCGTTTGATGTGAATGCGGTTCGTCGCGATTTCCCCATTCTGCAAGAACGTATAAACGGCAAGCAACTGGTCTGGTTTGATAACGCGGCCACCACGCACAAGCCGCAAGCTGTGATTGACAGGTTGTCGTATTTTTATGCGCATGAAAATTCAAACATTCACCGGGCAGCGCATGAATTAGCAGCCCGTGCCACCGATGCCTATGAAGCGGCTCGCACCAAGGTCAAGGATTTTTTAGGTGCCGGATCGGTTGAGGAAATTATTTTTGTGCGCGGTGCCACTGAAGCCATCAACTTGGTGGCCAAAACTTGGGGCGTACAGCATGTGCAAGCGGGTGACGACATCATTGTTTCTCACTTAGAGCATCATGCCAATATCGTGCCGTGGCAGCAATTGGCTGCACTCAAAGGTGCCAATCTGCGTGTGATACCGGTAGATGACACTGGCCAAGTGCTGTTAGACGAATACAAAAAATTATTGTCTGATCGCACCAAGATTGTGGCTGTCACACAAGTCTCTAACGCGTTGGGAACTGTGGTGCCGGTCAAAGAAATCGTTGCATTGGCTCACAGGGCAGGTGCGGTTGCTTTGGTGGACGGTGCGCAATCTGTCAGTCACATGCGAGTGAATGTCCAAGACATAGACGCTGATTTTTTTGTATTCTCAGGGCACAAAGTCTTTGGGCCTACAGGTATTGGTGTGGTGTATGGCAAGCGTGACTTGTTGGACAACATGCCGCCCTGGCAAGGCGGCGGCAACATGATTGCTGATGTCACATTTGAAAAAACCATTTACCAACCACCGCCCAACAAATTCGAAGCGGGTACAGGCAATATTGCTGACGCTGTCGGATTAGGCGCAGCTATTGATTACGTACAGCGTGTCGGTCTTGAAAACATTGCCCGCTATGAACATGATTTGTTGGCTTATGCCACGCATCACTTGAAACCCATACCTGGTGTTCGTCTGGTGGGTACGGCAAGCGACAAAGCAAGCGTTTTGTCATTTGTACTCAAAGGCTACACCACAGACGAGGTAGGTCAAGCATTGAATCAAGAGGGGATTGCAGTGCGCACGGGCCATCATTGCGCGCAACCTATTTTGCGGCGCTTTGGACTGGAGACCACAGTACGTCCTTCACTGGCTTTTTACAACACTTGCGAAGAGGTAGACCGGTTTATAGCGGTGATTCGGCGTTTGAGTTCGGGCCGGATTTAAAAATATCTAAAACAGGTTTTCCATGAATTTTCAGCAACTGCGTTTCATCCGTGAGGCTGTTCGAAATCGATTCAATCTAACCGAGGTCGCCGCCAATCTCCACACTTCTCAACCTGGTGTCAGCCGTCAGATTGGGGAATTGGAGAGTGAATTAGGCGTGGATATTTTTGTCCGAAGCGGCAAACGCTTGACAGGACTGACACCTCTGGGTGAATCCTTGTTGCCGTTTGTCGATCGCATCTTGCATGATGCAGACAATTTAAAACGCATCGGTGACGATTACAGCAACCGGTTGGATGGCAAATTGTCTGTGGCGGCAACGCATTCACAGGCGCGATACGCGTTGCCGCATGCTGTGCGCGATTTTCGAGCCATGTTTCCCCAAGTTTCATTGCATTTGCACCAAGGTTCGCCCAAACAAGTGGCGGAAATGTTGTTGCACGGAGAAGCTGATATAGGTGTCGCCACTGAGGCATTGGCGCATTACCCTCAATTGGTGACATTGCCTTGCTATCGCTGGACGCACAGCATCATCGTGCCGCCCAAGCACCCCTTGTTGTCAGTGGAGGGTTTGGTCAGCCTGGAGCAACTCAGTGCTTATCCGATCATTACCTATGAGCAGGGCTATACAGGACGATCACATATCGATCAGGCCTTTAAGCAAGCCGATTTAAATCCGGATGTGGTGTTGACCGCCATGGATGCAGATGTGATTAAGACCTATGTCGAATTAGGCATGGGTGTGGGTATTGTGGCTTCGATTGCGCTGGATGAAGAGCGCGATTTGGGTTTGAAAATTCTTGATGCCGGGCATTTATTTGCGATCAATCAAACACGCCTGGCTATACGACAGGGAAACTGGTTGCGCGGCTTTGCCTACAGTTTTATTGAGAATTTCGCTCCGACGTTGACCAAAGAAGTGGTTGAAAAAGCGATTGCGGACAACGGCGCTGTCAAAGCATAAGCAAATTACTTTTATACCTTAGCAGGTATTTGAATAAGCAACTGAAAAATCAGTTGTTCCCTTTTCACCGCATAAATTTCACAATTCCTTCATTGCAATATTGCATTGTTTCGAAGGAGTTCCATGTTCAGCCGTCGTTTTGCTGTGAAATCTTTGACAGCTCTTTTTTTATTCTCAGTCTTAGGCATCAGCCAAGCCCAAAGCTCGGTCACGCTGTTGAACGTTTCTTACGATCCGACACGTGAGTTGTATGTCGAGTTCAATGCTGCTTTCGCTAAACATTGGAAAGCAACAGCCGGTCAGGATGTGACTGTCAAGCAATCGCACGGCGGCTCTGGCAAACAAGCGCGTTCAGTGATTGACGGTTTGGATGCGGATGTGGTCACTCTGGCACTTGCAGGTGACGTGGATGCACTTAGCAAACAAGCGCAACTGATACCCGCCAACTGGCAAAAACGTTTACCTCACAACTCTTCGCCTTACACCTCCACCATTGTGTTGGTGGTGCGCCAAGGCAATCCCAAAGGCATCAAGGATTGGGATGATTTGGTCAAGCCTGGCATCAGTGTCATCACGCCCAACCCCAAAACATCGGGTGGTGCACGTTGGAACTATCTGGCAGCTTGGGAGTTTGCCAAGCGCAAATATGGAGGCGAAGCCAAAGCCCAAGACTTTGTCACCAAGCTGTATACCAACGTGCCGGTGTTGGATTCAGGTGCCCGTGGTTCTTCAGTGACATTCGCACAGCGTAACCAAGGTGATGTGTTTATCTCTTGGGAAAACGAAGCTCACTTGCTGGAAAAAGAATTCGGCTCCAAGGTAGACATCGTTTATCCGTCTATCAGCATTCTGGCTGAACCACCTGTGACCGTGGTGGATAAAAACGTAGACCGTAAAGGCACTCGAAAAGTGGCTGAGGCTTATTTGCAATACCTGTATTCAGATGAAGGACAGGAAATTGCTGCCAGGAATTTTTACCGGCCCATCAACGAAAAAATCAAAGCTAAGTTTGAAAAGACTTTACCCAAACTGCCACTGTTCACGATTGATCAAGCCTTCGGCGGTTGGGACAAAGCCTCCAAAGAGCATTTCGCCGATGGCGCTATTTACGACCAGATTTCTCAATCCATCAAACGCTGATTTTCATTTCAACAAGGACTCATCATGAAAAAACTTCACACCCGTGCAACAACAGATTTAATTGCTAATTCCACAGGCACGCATATAGCGCAATTTTCAACTAAGAAAAATCATACAAGCTCTGTGATGCCTGCGCTGATTCTCGCGCTTATTCACGGTATTGCCAGTGCTGAAGGCTGGTACGGTAGCGTTCAGTACGATAGCAAAGAAAAGGTATATCCAGATGGAACAGTTACTTCCAAAAACTACGGCCAAATAAACGGTGTGACTCAGGTAACTTTAGGCAAAAAAATTGAAAATAATTGGTA
>CANGPN010000022.1 GCA_947456305.1 Comamonadaceae bacterium
TCTCGTATTGCAAATCATCAATACGTTCATCGACTTGCGGTAACAACATCTGCGTTGTGTGCTGACACACCAACGCAGAGTATGTGTCTACATTACTTGGTTTTGCGGCGAGTACTTTTGCGGGGAGTTGCCGCTTTCTTTGCAGGACCGCGCCCTACTTTCAACTCTGGCTTCAAATCAGTCACAGTAAAACTGTGACGTGCAATCAATTCTTTTACAGTTTTCAAATCTTCTGCATGTGTCAACTTCACAGCCGCTTCGTATTCAGCCATTGCATCATCTGCGGCTTTTTTCTTTGCGGCTAAGTCAATTGTTGATGCCATGTTGTTTACTCCTGTGATGTTGAAATTTTACTTTGATTTGCAATCAGCATTGCCATATCTACTGTAACAAAGTTGAGCGGCACAACTACTAATTGCACCCTCCCTGCTACTTGCATTAGTGTCAGTCACAACATTTTGTTGATATGGTACGTACTCAGTTCTCATTATTTGAGTGCATTGTGTATCTGCGTAGTTTCCAATGTATTGAGTTGTGCAGTTAGTTTGCCCAGTAGGAACTTGAACTGCACGAGTTAAAGTTATTACAGTGGATACGTTATTAACTGGATACTTTTGAAAAGCATCGTACGAACATTCGTTTTTTGCACTTCGATATTCTGGCGTAGAACATCCAGTTAAAACAAGCATTACTATTAGAGTGGCAATTTTATTCATTTTATTTCCTTGAATAGGATTTACGCGAGTTGTTACCAATTAACTTGTTTCTTTGTTAAAAAATAACTAATTCAATGATTCGAATAATTTATTTTTTCCTACGCATGAATTTTTCTCCACAAGTTTTATTTGCAATTGTCCAACTTGCATACCATTGTTTCGTAGTTTCTGACATTTCTTCTTCTGTTAAATATTGGTTCGCATTTTTATTATTTGTTTGAACTTGTAGTTTTAATAAATTAACAGACAGCACATCGGGTACTAAGTATTTCATTTCCTCTTGTGTACATGTACAAAATTCAGCGAGTGTTGAAAACTTTGAAAGTATTTCTATGCTTTGTTTCTCACTCCATTTGCCAATGCAGAAATTTTTAACAGTTTCAATGTTATTTTCTCGTGCAGTAATTGTTAATTCTTTCTCTAATTGCTCTGCACTTTGGTCTTTTTCAAGTGCCGTACTTGCAAATGAACACATTGCGGCGCTGATTACTATAAATTTATGAAGTTTGTTCATTTATTTTTTTCAGTTTCTTCATCATCTTCTTTTTTCACGCCATCAACTATCGCATACGAAATACCAAATCCAACTGCATATTCGATTGCAGTCAACATTGCATATTCAAATCCGTATTCTGCCAATGTGTAAAAAACGCATATACCCATTCCAACAATTGGAATTGGTTTTACTTTTTTACCATTTTTTATCAAATAAACACCAGCAGAAAATCCTGCAAGAATAAAGAGAACAGCGTATTTGGTGCTGAATGTCATTTGTTAATATCCATTACTATTAACATACATATTTCCTTGTATGATTAGTGCGTATGCAATTACACAGAATACAATTGCAATTTTATACGGCCATTTGACATTAAATGACTTTGATACGACAAATGCTATCGCAAACACTACTATTGCAAGCGAGGAGTATCCTAATATTCTCCCAACAGTTGCCAATACCCAATCTATAAACATTTAGTTTTGTTCCTAAGCCAGTCTTTCAGCCGCCATTGTTGCTGTCAACTTGCTGTAGTGCAGTTCCAACATTCGCACACTGGTGCCCATTTGTTTGGCAAGTGTGTGTATGTCAGTGCCCGACAACAGCGCCTGTGTTGCATAAGTGTGCCGCAGACTGTAGAGAGTGCGTGACTGTCCCGCTCTATCTTCAGTCAATTTAGCAAATTTCAGCAATCGACTAAATGTATCGTTAAAGAAGCGAACTGGCAAATCTTTCTGCATTTGAAATATGTTGTGGCTTTCCCTACCAAGTATGCTGTCAAATTCGCAATCTTTTAGTACTACTTGCGCTTGGTGCCGTCTTTGCAGTACCGCCGCCAGTTCATGCTTGCCAATTAAGTAACGCGGACCAGTTTTTCCGCTGACGTAGATACGCATGTAGCGCACACCAAGTGCCTCGTGCCATTCACAATGCCGCCACTGTATGCCCTTGCTTTCTGTTCCGTGTCGCATGCCAGTCAACAACAGTACTTCCACGTAGTCACAAAGTAATTCGCGACGTGCAATTTCATTTGCAGTCGGTGCTTGTGTAACAAATGCTGAGTATTTGCCGCGCAGTCGTTCGATATCTTCTGCACTAAATGCTGGACGTGTTTGTCCGCGTTCACCCTTGCGTGACAACTTGGGTATTGCAACACGTTCACTAATCCAAGCACGAGCCACTGCTGTTTGCACAACACGATTAAATGCTGATGCAAAGTTCATCAGCGTACTGCTCTTGGGTCGTTTGCCCATGCGTTCATTTCGCCAGCGTTCAAACTCTGCAACATCTGTGTGCTTGATGTTTTGCAAATAGCGTTCACCGAAAAATGGCACGAAGTACTTGTTAATAATGCCGATGTAATCAACATAAATCTTTTTTCCAGTGCCAGCCGCTAAATCTGCATTCAATTCTGCAACAGTTGCACGTGCAATTTCGCTGAACTTGCGTTGCGTGACTGCAATTCCCAATCGCTCTCTGTATCGCGCTTCGTCATACAACTCGCCAGCGTGTTGTTTTGCGTAATCTAAATCTGTTTTACGTGTGCTCACACGATACCAAGCGTTTGAATACAACTTGAAGCGACATTGCCACACGCGACTGCGAGCACGTCTGTACACCACAAGTTCGCCGTCACGCAAGTAATGTATTTGTGCAACTGTGGTACGTGCAACAACATCTGCAAATGTCTGCACCAGTGCGCTTATTTCCCTTCGGTTATTGTTTTTGTCAGCAGACAGCAGTTGTTGTGCAAGTTGTGCGTAGTCAACTTGTGTTTGCTTCATTGCTGTGCAACGGTGTTGTGCAATCTTTTTACATTGCACAGCGTTTTGCAAAGTGCACAGCGTTGTTTATGTACGCAACTGTGCAAATTGTGTGCAACTGGTGTGTGTGTTGCAGTTGCAGAACAGAATTGCAAACTGTGCGGAACAGTTTGCAATGTTATGTGGAGGCGCGAGCCGGAGTCGAACCGACCTACACGGATTTGCAATCCGGTGCATAACCGCTTTGCTATCGCGCCGTTATCGAGAAAAAAGGGAAGCATATGCTTCCCTTTATATATGGAGCGGGAGACGAGGCTCGAACTCGCGACCTCAACCTTGGCAAGGTTGCGCTCTACCAACTGAGCTACTCCCGCTTGAGGGGCAAAGTATAGCCTAAAAAGACCTGCTTTGCCAGCCTATGCCATCAATGTTTTACCGCCACCGTCGGCACGTCTTCCACCTTGGCAGGCACAGGCACTTCGGGCTCTTCTTCAGGCAATGGCGTCGGCATGTGTTCCAGTGCAATTTCCAGCACTTTGTCCAGCCAGCGCACAGGCACGATTTCCAGATTGGCTTTGACGTTGTCCGGTATTTCCTGCAAATCCTTGATGTTCTCCTCAGGGATCAACACAGTTTTGATGCCGCCGCGCAATGCCGCCAGCAGCTTTTCTTTTAAGCCACCGATGGCAGTGACCTCGCCACGCAAAGTGATTTCACCTGTCATGGCCACATCACTGCGTACCGGTATACCGGTGAGCGCAGACACGATAGCCAGCGTCATAGCAGCGCCAGCGCTTGGACCGTCCTTAGGTGTAGCGCCATCCGGCACGTGAATGTGTATGTCGGTCTTTTCAAACGATGATGGCTTAATGCCCAACGCCAGCGCCCGACTGCGAACCACGGTGCGTGCAGCTTCGACAGACTCTTTCATCACATCGCCCAGCGAACCGGTACGCGTGATGGTGCCTTTTCCCGGCATGGTGGCGGCTTCGATGGTGAGCAAGTCACCACCTACCTCGGTCCACGCCAGACCGACCACTTGACCCACCTGGTTTTGTTGCTCAGCGCGTCCGTAGGTGTATTTGCGCACGCTCAAGAAATCGTTCAGGTTGTCTGCATTGACCTTGACCAGTGGCTTGAGCGACTTCAGCAGCAAGGCTTTGACTACCTTGCGGCAGATCTTGGAGATTTCGCGCTCCAGCGAACGCACGCCTGCTTCACGCGTGTAGTAACGCACGATGTCACGCACGGCTGATTCTTCAATCAGCAGTTCTTCTTCCTTGATGCCGTTGTTTTTCAACTGCTTGGGGATGAGGTAGCGCAGGGCTATATTGATTTTTTCATCCTCGGTATAGCCCGACAAACGAATGACTTCCATGCGGTCCAGCAACGCCGGCGGGATATTCATGGAGTTGGAAGTCGCCACAAACATCACGTCGCTCAAATCAAAGTCCACTTCAACGTAGTGATCGTTGAACGTGTTGTTTTGCTCAGGGTCCAAGACCTCGAGCAAAGCACTGGACGGGTCGCCACGAAAATCCGAGCCGAGCTTGTCAATTTCATCCAGCAGGAACAAAGGATTGCGCGTGTTCACCTTGGTCAGATTTTGCATGACCTTGCCCGGCAAAGCACCGATGTAGGTGCGGCGGTGACCGCGGATTTCCGCCTCGTCACGCATGCCGCCCAAAGCCATGCGCACGTATTTGCGACCTGTGGCTTTGGCAATCGATTGGCCCAGCGAAGTCTTACCGACGCCGGGCGGGCCGACCAGGCACAGAATAGGCGCTTTGACCTTGTCGACACGTTGTTGCACCGCCAAATATTCCAGGATGCGGTCTTTGACTTTTTCCAGGCCGAAGTGGTCTTCGTTCAACACGGCTTCAGCATTCATCAAGTCGTGTTTGATCTTGGTTTTTTTGCTCCACGGCAGGTTCACCATGACATCGATGTAATTGCGCACCACCGTGGCCTCGGCCGACATGGGTGACATCAATTTCAATTTCTTCAATTCAGCCTCGGCTTTTTTGCGAGCCTCGGGCGGCATGCGGGCAGCTTTGATCTTTTTCTCGATCTCTTCAATATCCGCACCCTCTTCGCCTTCGCCGAGTTCTTTTTGAATCGCTTTGACCTGTTCGTTCAAATAAAAATCGCGCTGGTTTTTTTCCATCTGGCGCTTGACGCGACCGCGAATGCGTTTGTCCACATTCAAAATATCGACTTCGCGCTCGAGTTGCATGAACAAATTGTCCAAGCGCGCTTTGACTTCAGGCAAGTCCAACACAGCTTGTTTGTTTTCCAGTTTCAGCGGCAGATGTGCGGCAATCGTGTCTGCCAGGCGACCCGGGTCGTCGATGCTGGAAATCGATGTCAGTATTTCAGGCGGGATTTTTTTATTCAGCTTTACATACTGGTCAAACTGCTGCATGACCGCGCGTCTGAGGGCTTCCACTTCAGTGTCTGCATCCGTGGAAGCAGGCAAACTCACGGGGGTCAGATTACACACAAAGTGCAGCGGGCCGTCTTCAATTTGATTGACCTTAGCGCGTTGCTGGCCTTCGACCAGCACTTTGACTGTGCCGTCAGGCAGTTTGAGCATTTGCAAAATGGTGGAGACGCAACCCATTTCAAACATATCGCCGACCGCTGGCTCGTCCTTGGCAGCTGTTTTTTGCGCGACCAGCATGATGCTGCGGTCTGCGCCCATGGCGGTTTCCAGCGCTTTGATGCTTTTAGGTCTGCCGACGAACAAGGGAATGACCATGTGCGGAAACACCACCACGTCGCGCAGAGGCAGCATGGGCAGGTCGATAGGTTCTGAAGGCAAATGGGTTTGTCCGGACATGGTCAAACTTCCAATCAAAAAAATGGGCTGGATACTGACCAGCCCGTTAGGGAATCAAGCCTTTTTAGCGGCCTCTCGGTACACCAGCAAGGGGGGTTTGTTTTCGTCTACCGTGGATTCCTCCACCACGACTTTTTCCACATTGCTGGAGTTGGGTAATTCGAACATGGTGTCAATCAGCGATTGTTCAATGATGGAACGCAAGCCGCGGGCGCCTGTTTTGCGGTCCAGCGCCTTTTTGGCAATGGCTTTGAGGGCGGAAGGCCGGATTTCCAGCTCAACGCCTTCCATGGCGAACAATTTGCCGTATTGCTTGATCAGCGCGTTTTTCGGCTCGGTCAGGATTTGCACCAGCGCGTCTTCGGTCAATTCGCTGAGCGTGGTGACCACGGGCAGGCGGCCGACCAACTCGGGAATCAACCCAAACTTGATCAAATCTTCAGGCTCGACCTGGCCAAACATTTCCGTCAGGCTGCGCTCTTGCTTGGTTTTGACCACGGCGCTAAAGCCGATGCCGGATCGCTCGGTGCGGTTTTCAATGACTTTTTCCAGTCCGGCAAACGCACCGCCGCAAATAAACAAAATATTGGTCGTGTCAACCTGTAAGAAATCTTGGTTCGGGTGCTTGCGCCCACCTTGCGGTGGCACGCTGGCCATGGTGCCTTCGATCAACTTCAACAAGGCCTGTTGCACACCTTCGCCCGACACGTCGCGGGTGATGGAAGGGTTGTCAGACTTGCGGGAAATCTTGTCGATTTCGTCAATATACACAATGCCGCGCTGGGCGCGTTCCACATCGTAATTGCAGTTCTGCAGCAGTTTTTGGATGATGTTTTCGACATCCTCGCCCACATAACCAGCTTCGGTAAGTGTGGTGGCGTCGGCCATGACGAAAGGCACATTCAGCATGCGCGCCAGCGTTTGCGCCAGCAGCGTTTTGCCGGAGCCCGTCGGGCCGATGAGCAAAATATTGCTTTTGGACAGCTCGACATCGTCTTTTTTGGATTCGAGCTTGTGCTGTAAGCGCTTGTAGTGGTTGTAAACCGCCACCGACAAAGCCCGCTTGGCTGGCTCCTGGCCGATGACGTAATTGTCTAAATTGGTTTTGATTTCTATGGGGGTTGGCAAATCGCCGCGCCCTTCGCGCACCGTACTGGCCGGCAGTTCGTCGCGGATGATGTCGTTGCACAGGTCTATGCATTCATCGCAAATGAAGACGGAAGGTCCGGCAATCAGTTTTTTGACTTCATGCTGGCTTTTGCCGCAAAAAGAGCAATACAAGGTCTTTTCGCTGGAGGTACCTTTTTTTTCGGCCATTCAGTGCTCAGAAGGTGGTAACGCTCGAATGATACTCAAAACCGATAGGCTTTTCGGCGCTGCCGGTTTTGAGGGGGAAGCTGGCGCGCCGGATCAAGGGCGCTTGGAGATCACGTCGTCGACCAGGCCGTACGCTTTGGCCTCTTCGGCGGTCAGGTAGTAATCCCGCTCAGTGTCCTGCTCGATGCGCGACAGCGGTTGACCGGTGGCCTCAGCGAGCATCTGGTTCAGCCGTTCGCGGGTTTTGAGGATTTCGCGCGCAGCAATTTCAATTTCTGTGGCCTGGCCCTGGGTGCCGCCCAGCGGCTGGTGGATCATGACCTTGGAATTAGGCAGGCTGAAACGCTTGCCTTTGGCACCGGCGGCCAACAAAAATGCGCCCATGCTGGCAGCCATACCGGTACACAAAGTAGACACCTGAGGCTTGATGAAGTTCATGGTGTCGAAAATCGCCATACCGGCGCTGACCGAGCCGCCGGGTGAGTTGATATAAAGCGAAATGTCTTTGTCCGGGTTTTCGCTCTCTAAAAACAACAGCTGGGCGACCACCAGATTGGCGGTGTGGTCATTGACTGGGCCAACCAGAAAAATGACGCGCTCGCGCAACAGGCGCGAGTAAATGTCATAAGCGCGTTCGCCACGGCCGCTTTGTTCGATGACGACCGGGACCATGCCCAGGGCTTGAATATCTTGTGCGCTCATGAAATCTCTCCTGTCCAGGTTCAGGCCTGGCCCATCAATTCGTCGAAGCTGATATGTTTGTCTTTGGCCTTGACCAGTGACAACACATAGTTGGTGACATTGTTCTCAATCACAATGGCCTCGACCTCGGCCATGCGGCGGTTGTCGCTGTAATACCAGCGGGTCACCTCGGCGGGTTTTTCGTAACTGGCAGCCAGTTCTTCGATATGCGCCTGGATTTGCTCGGGGGTGGCATGCAAATTGTGGATACGCACCACCTCGCCGACCACCAAACCCATGCGCACGCGACGCTCGGCTTGCGGACGGAAGACTTCTTCAGGAATAGGGGCTTTATCAGCGTCTTTGATACCGCGCTGTTTCAAATCTTCGCGGGCGCTGTCAGCCATGCGGTCCAACTCGGATTGCACGATAGCGTTAGGCAGGTCCAGTTCGGCGTGGGCGACCAAGGCGTCCAATGCGGCTTGCTTGTTGCGGCCAAGCAAACGGAATTTAACTTCGCGCTCCAGGTTTTGGCGGATGTCAGCGCGCAAACCTTCCACCGTTGCGGTAGCCACGCCCAGTGACTTGGCCAGCTCATCGGTGACTTCGGGCAAATGACCGGCTTCGAGTTTTTTCAGCGTGACCATGAAGTCAGCAGTTTTACCGGCCACATCGCGGCCTTGGTAATCCTCGGGGAACGACAAGGGGAATGTTTTGCTTTCGCCCGGCTTCATGCCGACCACGGCTTCTTCAAATTCCTTGAGCATCTGGCCTTCGCCGACGATGAACTGGAAGTCTTCAGCGCGGCCGCCGTCAAACGGCTCGCCGTCAATCTTGCCGATGAAGTCAACGCTGACGCGGTCGCCTGTCGCGGCCATTGAATCGGCAGAACGTTGTGCAAAAGTGCGTTTTTGTTTGCGCAAAATATCGATGGTCTTGTCGATGGCGGCGTCAGTGACGTCGGCCTTGAGAATCTCAACTTCGATCTGGCTCATGTCTTTGATAACTACTTCAGGGTACACCTCAAAGACCGCATCGAAAGCCATTTCTGTCTCTGAGACGGGTTCTTTCTCGCTGATGCGCGGTTGACCGGCAACACGCAATTGGGCTTCATTGGCAGCTACGCTGAAAGCTTCACCGACTTTGTCGTTCATCACTTCGTAGTGAACTGAATAACCGTAGCGCTGTGCAACGATGTTCATAGGGACTTTGCCGGGACGGAAACCATCCACTTTGACTTGGCGCGCCAAGCGCTTAAGACGGGTGTTGACCTCGTTTTGAATAACGGAGGTCGGCAAAGTCAAAGTGATTTTGCGCTCGAGCTTTTCAAGGGTTTCTACAGTCACGGCCATCAGGCTTCTCCAAAATGAATCAATACGCGTCAGACAGTGAACGCTTTGGTGCGCGGGGGGGGACTCGAACCCCCACACCATTGCTGGCGTCAGGACCTAAACCTGGTGCGTCTACCAATTTCGCCACCCGCGCGGGCCAAAAAAAAGCAAAAGGCGGTCTGTGTCAACAGACCGCCCGTTCAAAATCGGTCAAACCGAAATTCTAACCCGCTTCACTCGGTCATCCCACCCTCAACGCTTAACCCTGAACCAGGCGGCGTACATGGCGGGCAAGGCCAGCAAAGTCAGCACAGTTGCCACAATCAGGCCGCCCATGATGGCGACGGCCATAGGCCCCCAGAAAACGCTGCGTGACAAAGGAATCATGGCCAGTACGGCAGCAGCGGCCGTCAGCACAATCGGGCGCAAGCGGCGCACAGCGGATTCCACAATCGCATCCCAGGTCGGCACGCCCCGGGCACGGTCCTGCTCGATTTGGTCAATCAGAATCACCGAATTGCGCTGAATCATGCCCATGAGGGCAATCACGCCGAGCAAAGCCACAAAGCCGAACGGCCGGTTCAGTACCAGCAGCGACATGGCCACCCCGGCGATGCCCATGGGGCCGGTCAGAAATACCAGCACGGCCCGGCTGAAACTTTGCAACTGAATCATCAGCAAGGTGAAGGTCACAAACAACATCAACGGCACCCCGGCAGCAATCGAGGCCGAGCCCTTGGCGCTTTCTTCCACCGCACCGGCCACGCTGATGGTGTAAGCCGACATGCCTTTTTCGGCCCATTGGGCCTCCAAAGCTTTCAAAGCCGGCAATAACTGGTTGGTGACGGTGGCGCCTTGCAGCCCTTCGGTGATGTCGCACTGGGCGGTGATGGCGTAATCGCGGTTATTGCGCCACATCACACCCGGCTCCCACTCAAACACCGGCTTGGCGATTTGCAACAAAGGCACGGCTTTGCCGTCGACCGAGGGCACATAGGCATTACCCAGATCAGACATGGTCTGGCGTTCGCTCAAAGGATGGCGCAACACCAAGTCAATCAACTTATCGCCTTCGCGGTATTGGCCGACCGTGCTGCCGCTGAGCAACACGCGCAATGCCTGTGCAATCGACTGACTGGTCACGCCCAGCACCCGGGCTTTGTCCTGGTCCACCTCAAAACGCAAGACCTTGACGGATTCATTCCAGTTGTCGTTGACCTGACGGGTGTTGCTGTTTTGACGCATCACCGCTTTGACCTCGTCGGCACGCTGGCGCAACACCAGCGGGTCCGGGCCTTCCACCCGAAACTGCACGGGAAAAGGCACGGGCGGGCCGTTAGGCAACAGCTTGACACGGGCGCTGACCTCTGGGAACTCGCTGGCCATGAGTGCGGGCAGGGCCAGGCGCAAGGTTTCGCGGTTGGGCAAATCCACCGGCATGATGATGAATTGAGACACATTGGTCTGTGGCAACACCTGGTCCAGCGGCAGGTAAAAACGAGGTACACCGGAGCCGACCCACAGGCTGACCGTGTCCACCCCTTTGAGCCCCATCATGCGCTTTTCCACTTGCTTGCTCAACGCCTCATTGGCTTGCATGGAAGTGCCTTCAGGAAACCAGATTTCCATCATGATTTCAGGTCGGCTGGAGTCCGGGAAAAACTGTTGCTGCACTTTGCCCATGCCGAAAATACCGGCCGCAAAAATCAACAGCGTGGCGGCAATGGTCAGCCAGCGGTGTTGAACACAAGCGTTCACCAGTCGTCTGAACGCCCGGTAAAACGCCGAGTCAAACAATTCCTCGTGCTTAACGCCAGGTTGTTGCGGCTTTATCTTCAACAACCATGTGCCTAACAAGGGCACGAAAAACACTGACACCCACCAACTCAACAGCAAGGCCAGAACCGTCACCGCAAAAATGGCAAAGGTGTATTCACCGGTGACCGATTTGGCCAGGCCGATAGGCAAAAAACCGGCAGCGGTGATCAATGTGCCGGTCAACATGGGCATGGCGGTGACCTCATAGGCGAAGGTGGCAGCGCGCACTTTGTCAAAACCTTCTTCCATTTTGCGCACCATCATTTCCACTGCAATGATGGCGTCGTCTACGAGCAATCCCAGCGAAATAATCAGCGAGCCCAGCGAAATTTTGTGCAGCCCAATGCCCCAGTAATACATGGCGAGAAACGTCATGGACAAGACCAGCGGAATGGTGATGCCGACAACCAGGCCAGGACGTATATCCACATACCAGCCGAAACGCCCGCCTTTGTGCCAGCCCAAAGAAACAAAGCTGACGATCAGCACAATCACCACCGCTTCAATCAGCACACTGATGAACTCGCCGACCGAACGGCTGACGGCCTGCGGCTGGTTTTGCAAATTGCTGAGCTTGACGCCTGCAGGTAATGAGGTCTGCAAGCCGGCGACCGTCTGTTCCAGCGACTGCCCCAGGCGGATGATGTCGCCGCCCTTGGTCATAGACACACCCAAGGCAATGACTTGCTGGCCTTGAAAGCGCACTTTCACATTGGCAGGATCCATATAACCCCGGGTGATGTTGGCGATGTCACCTAAACGGAATTGCTGCCCCGACGATCCGCGCACTGGCATGGCACGCACCCGCGACACCGCATCGAACTGTCCGGCCACCCGGATCTGCACCACATCCTGCGGTGTTTGCAAAGCGCCTGCGCTCTCTACCGCGTTTTGCTGGCCGAGTTGCGCCAGCACCGCGTTCCAGTCAAGACCTAGCTGGGTGAATTTTTTCCGGGAAATATCGATGTAGATTTTTTCTTCCTGCACACCGAAGAGTTCCACCTTGGCGACATCTTTGACGCGCAACAATTGCTGGCGCACATCATCGGCAATGTCTTTCACTTCCGCCGGGCTGAAGCCATCGGCTTGCAGGGCGTAAATCACGCCGAACACATCACCGAATTCGTCGTTAAAGAACGGCCCCTGCACGCCTTGCGGCAAGGTATAGCGCATATCGCCTATTTTTTTACGTACCGAATACCAAACATCAGCAACTTCGCTGGGTTTGGAATAGTCCTTGATCTCAAAAATGATTTGCGACTCGCCGGGTTTGGAATAGCTGCGTATCTTGTCGGCATATGGAGCCTCTTGCAACGTGCGCTCCAGCTTGTCTGTGACCTGCTCGGCCACCTGCTGGGCAGTCGCGCCCGGCCAATAGGTGCGCACCACCATGACTCGGAAGGTGAACGGCGGGTCTTCATCCTGACCCAGCTGGAAATAAGCCACCACTCCCAAAAACAAAAGCACCACCATCAGGTAACGGGTGAAGGCGCGGTGGTTCAGCGCCCATGCGGACAGATTAAAGCCTGCAGCTTGACTGTTGTCCGGTTTCATTGCAAGCCACCGGCGGTTTTAAAGTAAGTCACTTTTTGGCCGGGAGACAGCACGTGAACACCGGCAGCCACCACTTGCTGACCGGGCTGCAGCCCGCCGCTGACGGTCACTGCGTTGTCCTGTACACCGCTGACTTCAATAACTTGAGATCGCACGGTCATGCTGGCCGGGTCAAGCAACCAGACACTGGTCTTGCCAGCTTCTTGTCGAACCGCTGACGTAGGCAGCAGCATGGCGGTAGCGACCGGCTCGCCGTCCAGAATCACCGTGGCTGTGCTGCCCAGCGGCACCCGCATGTCTTGCAACGCCGCCTTGACGGCAAACGTGCGGGTCACCGGGTCGGCGCTGGCTGAGATTTCATTCAGCTTGGCACTCGCAAGCTGCTCGCCGCCCCATGCTTTGACTTTCACCGATTGGCCAAGTTTCAAGCTAGTCACCTTGTCCTCAGGTACTGCGAACACCACATCGCGCGGTCCGTCCTGAGCCAGGCGCATGACGGGCATCCCGGGGCTGACCACCTGACCGACTTCTGCATCCAGGCCGGTGATCACACCGGCTTTGTCGGCAAACAACTTGCTGTAGCTCAACTGGTTGCCCTGTGCGGCAAGCTGGGCTTGCGCCTGGTCTAGCTGTGCTTGCGCCGTCTTGAGCAGGGTTTCTTTGTGCTGAAGCTCTGCCCCGCTGATGAATTCTTTGTCGCGCAACTCTTTGTAACGCTTGTAATCGGCGGCGGCCAAATCCCGGCTGGACTGAGCTGATTGCACTTGGGCCCGGGCACTGTCCTGGGACAAACGGTAGTCCTGGGCATCGATTTCGGCCAGCAACTGCCCGGCCTTGACCCGCTGGCCCATCTCCACATGTCTGGCGATCAGCTTGCCGGCCACGCGAAAGCCCACTTTAGACTCCACCCTGGCGCGTACTTCACCAGCGAATTCAGAACGTGATGAAAGTGAGGATTTGCCAACCTCTATGACCTTGACAGCCCTGACAGGCGCCTGCACATTCGGAGCCGGTGAGCAAGCCAGCAAACCGGTGGCTGCGGCTATACATAGAAGACGAGGGGCTGAAAACATAGAAACACCTAGGGTTGTGATTATTAATGACTGACCGGTTAGTAATCTAATTCTGAACACACCAGATGTCAAGTGACAATAGCGGTTATGCCCGCTTCTGCCATGTCGTCCGTCAGCCACTACGAGAACTTTCCGGTGGCTTCGCTGCTCTGCCCGCCCCGTTTGCGTGCCCCCATCGTCGCGATTTACCACTTTGCGCGTACAGCAGACGATATCGCTGACGAAGGCGCGGCCCAGGCAGAACAACGTTTGCATTTGCTGCAAAGCCTGCGGCATGACCTGCACAAGCAGTTACAAGACCCGCAGTTTCAAAGCCTGAAATGGCCTGACGTGTTGTCTTCGGTCTGCACGCAAATAAGGGCTTTTGACCTGCCCGTGCCTTTGCTGTTGGCTTTGCTCGACGCATTCGAGCAAGATGTGGTGTACACCCGCGACCAGCGCCGCTACGCCGACCGCGCCGAACTGCTGGCCTACTGCGCCCGCTCGGCTAACCCGATTGGGCGCTTGTTACTTCACTTGTACGGCATCACTTCGCCGCAGGCATTAGGCTACAGCGATGCAGTTTGCACAGCGCTGCAGTTGATCAATTTCTGGCAGGACATCAGCGTCGATCTGCCCAGAGGCCGGTTTTACTTGCCAAGCGACAGTCAATTTCATGAAGAAATCGCTTTTGCGCGCCACATGATGAACCAAGGTGCGGCGCTTGTGCATCAGGTGCCCGGGCGCGCCGGTTGGGAACTGCGGCTGGTGGTGCAAGGCGGACTGCGTATCCTCGACAAAATAGAACGCACAGACACCACACGGCAGCGACCCCACCTCAACGCAGCGGACACGCTACTGATGCTGTGGCGCAGTCTGTGGATGTGAATACCCCCACCGCTTACAAGCCATAGATTTGGTCAATGTCACAATTCCACCCATGACACCTCAGCAATATGTGCAGGATAAAGCGGCTGGCTCGGGCAGCAGCTTTTATTACGCTTTTTTGTTTTTACCGCCGCGCAAACGTGCGGCCATCACGGCTTTTTATGCGTTTTGCCGTGAAGTAGATGATGTGGTCGACGAGATACAAGACGCCAGTGTGGCTGCCCAAACATTGCAATGGTGGCGGCTTGAAGTGGCGCGCAGTTTTGCCGGCGATGCCCAGCATCCGGTGATGCAAGCCCTGATGCCGCTGACCGCAGAATTCGGCATCACCCAAGACCATTTGCAGCAAGTCATTCAAGGCTGCGACATGGATTTGCGCCAGACGCGCTACCTGGACTTCGCCGGTTTGCAAAGCTACTGCCATTTGGTGGCCGGTGTGGTCGGCGAAGTGGCAGCACTCATCTTCGGGCAGACCGAGCCGCAAACCACTGTTTACGCGCACACGCTAGGGCTGGCATTTCAATTGACCAACATCATTCGTGACGTCGGCGAAGACGCCTTACGCGGGCGGATTTACCTGCCCATGGAGGATTTACAGCGCTTTGATGTCAAAGCCGCTGATTTGTTGCAGCGCCGCGATTCGCCTGCTTTCCAAGCGCTTATGCGCTTTCAGACAGCCCGCGCGCAGGACTTTTATGAACGGGCCTTGGTGATGCTGCCGCCGCAGGACCGGCGCAGCCAAAAGCCCGGCCTGATGATGGCCAGCATCTACCGTACCTTGCTCAAAGAAATCGAAGCCTCTCAGTTTCCTGTGCTAACACAAAGGGTGTCGCTCACGCCGCTGCGCAAACTCTGGCTGGCCTGGAAGATGCAAGCGTTGGGGCGTTTTTGACCTCATTGACCATCATCGGCGGCGGTTGGGCCGGGTTGTCGGCGGCGGCTCACGCGGTGCAAGCAGGATGGCGCGTGCGTTTGCTCGAAGCAGCGCCTCACACCGGCGGGCGGGCCAGACGTGTCATGCACCAGGGACTGGCCCTGGACAACGGACAGCATATTTTGATAGGCGCCTACCACGACACCCTGGCCTTGATGCGCAGGGTAGGCGTCAACCCCGACACCTGTTTGCTGCGCCTGCCGCTGAACTTGAAAACCCCGGATGGCTCGGGTGTGCGACTGCCTGACCTGCCTGCCCCTTTCAACGTCATTGCCGGTATTGCGGGGGCGAGTGGTTGGGGCTGGAGCGACAAATGGGCTTTTATCCGCCGTGCCATCCGGTGGCAGCAACAACAATTTGTTTGCCCGCCCGATCTGACCGTGGCCGATTTATGCGCAGGTCTGCCGCCTGCTGTGATGGCTTTGTTGATTGAGCCTTTGTGTGTATCGGCGCTGAATATGACTGCCACACAAGCCAGTGGCCAAGTTTTTTTGCGGGTGTTGCAGGATGCATTGCTGGACGGCGACGGCAGCAGCGACATGTTGATACCGCGAGTCGATCAAAGCAGCTTGCTGCCGGATGCAGCCGTTCAGTGGTTAAAGCAGCATGGGGCAGAAGTTGTGACCGGCCACAGAGTGGAAAATTTATTGCCTCACTTGACTTCACCCGTCTTGCTGGCCTGTCCCAGTTGGGAAGCGGCGCGTTTGACACAGTCGCTGTATCCCGCCTGGTCAGCTAAAGCGGCAGGGTTGCAACACACCTCAATTGCCACGGTATACCTGCACGCAAATGCCGATCTGCGCTGGCCAGCCCCTGTGATGGCGCTTCACAGCAACGCACAAGCCCCTGCCCAGTTTGCGTTTGACAAAGGCCGCTTGAGTCAAGATCCGTCGCTGCAAGGCGTGCTGGCGCTGGTGGTGAGTGCCTGCGAAGCCGACCGCGACAGCATCAGCACGGCGGTGTTGCAGCAAGCCCGCGAACAACTGGCTTTGCCACAAGCGTCGTTGCTGTTCACTGTGCTGGAGAAACGCGCCGCGTTCGCCTGCACACCCGCGCTGGTCAGGCCATCTATGCGCATTGATTCACGGTTGTTGGCTTGCGGTGACTATGTCGCGGGCCCCTACCCGTCTACCTTGGAAGGGGCAGTGAAATCCGGGATTCAAGCCGTGACTTTGTTACAAGCCATGCCTTGAGGGAAAATACCGTATGACCTCGACACCCCGTTTTTCCGCCGAACCGGCTTACAGCCACGGCCAGCCTGCCAAAACAGCCATCATTTACTGCAATCTGGGTACCCCGCAAGCGCCTACCGCCTCGGCTTTGCGCCGTTACCTGGCTGAGTTTTTAAGCGATCCCCGAGTGGTGGAAATTCCGCGTTTTTTATGGTTGCTGATACTGCACGGCATTATTTTGCGGGTCCGTCCGGCCAAATCTGCACACAAGTACGCCAGCATCTGGACCAACGAGGGCTCACCGCTCAAAGTCTGGACAGAAAAACAAAGCCAGCATTTACAGGCCTTGTTTGATCCGCAGCAGATTCAGGTGCGTTATTCCATGCGTTACGGTTCGCCATCAGTCTCTCAGGTACTGGATGATTTGAAAACACAAGGTGTCAACCGGGTCTTGGTCATGCCGGCTTACCCCCAGTACTCGGCCACTACCACGGCCAGTGTTTTTGATGCGGTCTACACTTGGGGTTTGCGCACCCGTTATTTGCCTGAGTTCCGTTTCGTCAACCATTACCACGACCACCCGGGCTACATCAACGCGCTGGCTGAAAGCATCCGTGCCCATTGGGCGGCGCATGGCCGCGCCGAACAACTGGTAATGAGTTTTCACGGCGTACCCGAGAGAACCTTGAAACTCGGCGACCCTTACCACTGCGAATGTCACAAGACCGCCCGCTTGTTGGCGCAAGCCCTGGCATTGAACAAAGACGAGTACAAAGTGTGTTTTCAGTCCAGGTTCGGCAAAGCCAAATGGCTGGAGCCCTACACTGAACCGACGGTGCGCGAGTTAGGCAAGCAAGGCTGCAAATCCATAGATATCGTCTGTCCCGGCTTTGTGTGTGATTGCCTGGAAACTCTGGAAGAGATCGCCATGGAGGTCAAAGCCGCTTTTCTGGAAGAAGGCGGCTCTGCATTCAGTTACATCCCCTGTCTGAATGACAACCCATTCTGGATACAAGGCTTACAAGATATTGCCCGCATGCATTTATCAGGATGGCCGCAGGGCGCAAGCCCAGCTGAAGAACTGGCCCGGTCCCGACAAGCTGCGCTGAACATGGGCGCCAGCGACTGACAGCGGGCGGTCTTATTTGCCGCTGGTTGAAGTTGCAGCTTCGCCGGAAGTGGGACTGCCAGTTACCGCTGGTGCCGGCTTTTCTGCTGCCGGCTTTTCTGAGCTCGCTGCAGCAGGTAACACAGGACTATTGGCCACCGGGGCGGTGTTCGCAGCCGCAGCGGCAGTGTTAGGTGCCGCAGGCTGAATCTCAGCGGCTGGGCCGCCGGTCGGGCTATCGTTGGCGGCGCCGGGTACAGGCATGGGCGTAGGTACAGGCGACGCACTTTCTTGATTGGCTGCGTCGGCTTTGTCATCCAACGCCTTGGGGCGCATCCAAGCCGCTACCGCAATGGCCAGGATAAACAGGACTGCTATTTTGAGTACGTAATTGCTGCCGGCGCCGGGCGTTGCGTTGTCAACCTCGGAAGCTGGTGACTGCATATCCGTTGATTCATCCACCGGTATCAGCACGGCTTCCACGGCAGCTGGCTGAACTGGCTGCTCATGGGCATTTGCCGCGACATCTTGTTCTGCAGCAGCCTGGGAGACTTCCAAGTCTTCAGGCGGCTGTGCCAGAAAGTGCAGCGCCTCACTGCGCATCAGCGGAGCATGCGCAGTTTCCGGGGTTGCGTCCGGGGCAGTCAGCACACCGGCCTGCGAAGCGTTTTCCACCGGTTCGAAGGGGGCATCAGACGCTGAAGTGGGCTGAGCTATCACGGGAGGAACCTGCCCGAATAACTGATCCTCGGACATTTGTAACAGCGCAGCCACTTTGCGGGCAGCTGTCAACTTGACGTTTTCACTGTAAAAGGCGCTGGTTCCGCCTTCTTCAATCTGTTTGATTTGCTTGACTGACAAACAGGCCAAAGTGGCCAGATCGGTCATGGCCCAGCCCATGGTTTCACGCTTGAGTCGAACTGACTGACCGTCAATATGCGAGATGTCCGACATTCAAAGCCTTTGAACAGGAAATTATTTGACGAGTAACAACTCGCCTTTGATAGAAGCGCCTTTTTGTACAGACAAGGTCTGGTAAACCACGTGCCCGTCTACGGATGCGGAGGAAGTCACAATCAATTCGCTGCATGTAGCCGTACCGGAAAATTTGCCTTTAATATGCAGGCTGGAACAAGTGACCACGCCTTCCACTTGACCGCGCGAGCCTATAGTGAGTTCGTCCACCTGAACCTGGCCGTTGAGCGAACCCTCCACATGGATAGCGCCTTTGGCGGAGATTTCCCCGCGGAAAGAAAAACCCTCGCTCAAGATGGAGGGTTTGGCAGCGTTGGAAGAAATCATGTCCATCATTTGGGCTCTCTGAGGTTGGGCAACTGGCTGGGCTTGCGTAGGCGTTTCGACGACCGGATTAGCCACGACTGCTTCAGCTGGGGGCGGGTTGGTATTACTTGTTGCTGTTTTGGATTTGTTGAACATATTGAGCAGTCCGAATCACTTTTTGTGGATTGACCGGATAACCGCCCACCAGTATCTCAAAGTGAAGATGCTTTCCGGTGGAGGATTCTCCCGTGTTTCCGATATATCCCAACAGGCTTTCGGTGGTGACTTTGTCACTCACTTTGACCGTTAATTTTGCCAAGTGCGCATACAGCGACTCTACACCGTTAGAGTGCCGGATGACCACTGTATTTCCGTATTGTGGATGATATTCTGCCATCACTACGATACCGGGCTTGACGGCTAAGACTTTGTCGTCTCCGGTTTCACTCATTAAATCGAGTCCGGTGTGGAAATGCGATTTGCCTGTGAGAGGGTGTTTGCGAATACCGAAATCGGATGAGACGCTGAAGTTAGCCACCGGCATATGGTTCGGCAAGGCGTACAAAACCTCGCGCAAACTGCGGTTGGTAGACAGTTCATCAGCCACTTTGCCGCGCAGCAACGGATTGGACTGAATGTCCGTATCCATAGAAAAACCACCGCTGGAAGAGTTTTGCTGAATGATTTTGATGATTTTTTCAGTCAGGCCCGATGTTTCGAGCTGCGCCTTCAAGGTATCGTTTTCTTCGGAAACCGTGACCATGGAGGTTTCCACAAAGCGACGTATGCTCATATCGCGATCGCGAATGGTCTGGGCCAAGGCCACCATTTGCTCGTCGTTCAAAGAAACGGCTTCGCCACCGTTGTTTTCAGACGCACTGCTGAGCAAAGCGCGGTATACCTCTTTGTGTGAATGCTCCAGACGGGCGCGACTCAAGCCCAACCAAAGCGTTGACATAGATAATACAAAAATCAGTCCGGTCAATACCAGACCGGTGACAATAAAACCACGCGCAAAATAACGCTGTACTGTGGCGGGAATATTGAAATATTTCAGGTCTCCGCTTTGCTCAAGTATGAGCCGCACGTCCTGGTAATCGCGCGTCCAAGTACGCTTGACCAACTCCGGCAAACGGCGAGCGTACGTTAAATAGGAATGGACTGAACGCATGAACTCACCGTTGAAAAAACATCAATTGCCAATAGGCTTTGCCTGTGGTGGCACGGCGCCGGAAGAAGCTGCGCCTGTAGCGGGCTCACTGCCTTGATGCAATGCGCCTTCAATTTCGCCTCCCTTTTCAATTTCGATTTCGGAGTAATGTATTTTTCCGACAATTTTGCCGGTAGCTCGCACAATCAGGCTTTTCTCGCTGACGATGGTGTTGTGCAATTGACCGCGTACGTCAATCAGCTTGGCAGAAACGCGGCCGGTAATGCGACCGGTCGGGCCGATCAACACCTCTTCTGCGGTCAAATCACCTTCAATCACGCCGTTTATGACTGCTTTAGACGGTACAGTGAAAGCACCTTTCACTACCACGCCGTCGCCTATAACGACACTTTCTAATGAATCTGCTGGGTTGGCCATACATGCTCCTTGGCTCGATCTTAACAAAGTTCCAATATAAATTAACTGTTTTCTTGAAGCTCTTGATTTAATTGAAAAAAATTAATTCTTCAGCTTGGTTTCAAAAACAATTTCAAAAGATTGAATGCGTATTAATGAACAATTTTCTATTTGTAGATAAACAAAAAGTAAACATTTATATCAAATTCGGGAAAATTCAGAAAAATCATTCATCTTTTGTAATTCAACAACACAAGCAGCCTAAGCAGTAGGGAAACTGCAAAGGCTGGCGTGATTGGTTAACTTTAACTTCTTGCAGCGCTGCGGGGTTTGAAGCCATTGCCGCGCTTTGCACCGGCGAAAGACTTGCCGCCCCCCGGCTTGCCGCGACGCGGTTCGTGGGAAGGCGCGCGTGCTGGACGCTGGGTCGGTTCCAGGCCGGGGATCACTTCTGCATTGAAATTTGCCTGAATGTAGTGCTCAATGTCCATGATTTTGCGACGGTCGCGGAATTCGGCAAAAGTGACAGCCAAGCCATCACGCCCTGCACGACCGGTGCGGCCGATACGGTGCACATAGTCTTCCTGCTTCATGGGCAAGCCGAAATTGAACACATGGCTGATGCTGGGCACGTCGATACCGCGTGCTGCGACATCGGTAGCGACCAGAATTTGTACACGTCCGTCACGCAAAGCTTGCAAACGGCGGTTGCGTAAACCCTGACTCAAGGCACCGTGCAAAGCAACAGCGGAAAACCCAACTTGTTGCAGGTCTTCGGCCAAAGCATCGCATTCAATTTGCGTGCTGGCAAACACAATGGCTTGGTCAATGGTGGTGTCGCGCAACCAGTGGTCGAGCAATTTGCGTTTGTGTTGTTGGTTGTCGGCCCAAAACAAGATCTGTTTGATATTGCTTTTTTGCGCCTGGGTGGATTCGATTTGCAAACGCTGGGGCGTGCGCATGATGCGGGCTGCCAGCTGTTGAATGCGCGGCGCGATGGTGGCGCTGAACATCATGGTTTGGCGGCGCGATTCGGTCAGCTTATGAATGTCAGCCAAATCTTCGGCAAATCCCAAGTCCAACATGCGGTCGGCTTCGTCGACCACCAAAAACTGCACCTTACTCAAATGCAGTTGCTTGGAGCGCTGCAAATCCAGCAAGCGACCTGGGGTAGCAACCACCAAATCGGCATTGTGCAAACGCGCAATCTGCAAGGGGTAAGGCATGCCGCCGACCACACATGCCACGCGCAAACCTTTGCAATGCTTCACCAGGTCAATCGCGTCCTTGGCCACTTGCTGGGCCAGTTCACGGGTTGGGCACAGCACCAAGGCACTGGGGAAAGCCGGCTTCACATGGCGGGTGTCGGTCGGGTTTTTACGACGCGGTTTTTTCGGCAGTTCTTCGCCATTGGCTTTTGCCTGCTCCACTTTCAAAGCCCATTCTTTGGCTTCTTCCTTCTCAAGCGCCTGGCGCTCAATCAGAATGGTGTGCAACACAGGCAATAAAAATGCGGCTGTTTTGCCGCTGCCGGTTTGACTGGAAACCAGCAAATCGTTGGCCGGTTTGTCGGCGTTGTCTTGCAAAGCCAGGGGGATGGCTTTCAATTGCACATTGGTGGGTTCTGTGAAATTCAGGTCACGAACTGCGGCGAGCAACTCGGCGGCTAAACCCATTTGTGCGAAAGCGTTAGGCACTGCGGGTTTGTTCTCGGTAACCATAGGTGTGGTTGTATCAGGGGCGTGATCGTTCATAGCGTCAGCCGGGGAATGCAAATTCAAATCGTCCATTGTGTTTTAGCCCGCACCAGAAAAGGTGAGGCGGCTCCGTTCAAAGGTTGGAAAAAACATCAACCTTCAAACAAAGCATGCTGCAAATGATTTGCAACGCGGCTCCAAAAGAGCCCAAGGTGTGAGGAGGATGTAGCAATGTCGCACCGTCAAGTGCAACTCAGGGTATTCTCGCACGAAAAGCGGATACTGTTGCGCTTATTTAAGACTACTTACAGGTTCAGGAAATGCTCGCGGTAATGCGCAAGTTCGTCTATGGACTCATGCACATCGGCTAGGGCCGTATGGCTTTGCTGTTTTTTGAATGATGCATACACCTCTGGCTTCCAGCGTTTGGACAATTCCTTCAAAGTGCTGACATCGAGGTTCCGGTAGTGAAACCAGCCCTCCAGCTTAGGCAGGTACTTGAGCAAAAACCGTCTGTCCTGCCCGATGGTGTTGCCGCACATGGGTGCCACGCCTTTGCTGACGTATTGCTTCATAAACGCGATCAATTGCTCCTCAGCTTGCGATTCGGTGAGGGTTGAGGCTTTGACTTTGTCTATCAAACCGCTTTTGCCGTGCGTGCCTTTGTTCCAAGCATCCATTCCGGCCAGCAATGCATCGCTTTGGTGAATCACAAGCACCGGCCCTTCGATGCGTGGAGTTAAATCTGGACCGGTGATCACAATGGCGATTTCCAACAATCGCTCCTTGTCAGGGTCCAGACCGGACATTTCGCAGTCCAGCCACACCAGGTTATTGTCATTTTTGGCCAGGCTAGCGGCGGCGATTGCAGCATTCGTATTTTCTGAAGTCATACGGACATTGTCCCTCAAGCATCTGCTGAAAACCCGTCTGAAGGAAAATACACATCACCCCGCCAGATGGCAAACAGTTTTGCTGTCCTTCCGGTCAAAGCCTCTACACTCATCAAAATGAACCCACCTATGAATTTCACTTTGCTGTTCGCAACATTGCTGCTGGTTAATTTGTTGCTCAAACTCTGGCTGGCCAATCGCCAGATCCGTCACGTAGCCAAACACCGTGAAGAAGTGCCTGCTGATTTCGCCCAATCCATCAGCCTGCCCACCCACCAAAAAGCCGCCGACTACACACTGGCCAAACTGCGCTTGGGTCATTGGGATCTGGCGTTAGATGCCTTGGTGCTGCTGGGCTGGACCTTGCTCGGTGGCTTGAGCCTGTTGGACAGCTGGCTAATGGACATAACAGGTCCCGGCATGCTGCAGCAACTGCTGCTGGTCAGTGGCTTTATGCTGGTCACCGGCGCTTTGAATCTGCCGGTGTCTTATTACCAAACCTTTCATTTGGAACAACGTTTCGGTTTCAACAATATGACTGTCGGTTTGTGGATCAGCGACTTATTCAAAAGTACTTTGGTCGGCGCAGTGCTAGGCCTGCCTCTTATTTGGGCTGTGCTGCAACTCATGCAATCCGGCGGCAGCCTGTGGTGGTTGATGGCCTGGGCTTTGCTAGTGGCTTACCAGTTGTTTGTCATGTGGATTGCGCCAAATTTCATCATGCCGCTGTTCAACAAATTCCAGCCCCTGGAAGATGCCGAACTCAAAGACCGGGTAGATGGTTTGATGCAACGCACTGGCTTCAAATCAGACGGTTTTTTTGTCATGGACGGCAGCCGCCGCTCGGCCCATTCCAATGCGTTTTTCACCGGCCTGGGCAAGCAAAAGCGGGTGGTGTTTTTCGATACCTTGCTCAAAACCTTGAGCCCCAGCGAAATGGAAGCCGTGCTCGCACACGAACTCGGGCACGCTAAGCTCAACCACATCCCGAAGTCTTTGCTGCGCAGTTTTCTGGTCACACTGGTAGGCATGGCGGCTTTGGGCTGGCTCAGCAGCCAGTTGTGGTTTTTTGAAGGACTGGGTGTCAGGCCGCACGCCCTGTCTGCCAACGACGCACTGGCTTTGCTGTTGTTTATGCAAGTCGTTCCTTTGCTCACCTTCATCACCACGCCATTGCGCGCGGCCCGCTCGCGCCAGCATGAATTTGAAGCCGACGCATTTGCCAGTCAGCATGCGAACGCTGCCGATTTGAAACAAGCGCTGATCAAGCTCTACCAGGACAACGCGTCCACGCTGACCCCGGATCCGCTGTATGTGACTTTCTACCATTCACACCCGCCTGCCTCGCAGCGCTTGGCTCGTTTGACTGCATGACACAAAGCGGTCGTGTTGTTGCCAGCCATGGCCGGCATGTTTGGGTAGAAGACAGTGCAGGTAACCGCCGCATCTGTCATCCGCGCGGAAAAAAAAACCAGGCCGTGGTCGGTGACATGGTGCAATGGCTGGCCAGCGAAGACGAGGGCAGCATTGAAGCGATCGAACCCAGGCGCAACCTGTTTTACCGCCAAGACGATGTACGCACCAAGTCATTTGCAGCCAATTTGGATCAGGTGCTGGTGCTGGTCGCCGCCGACCCCGAGTTCTCACAAAGCCAGGTGGCGCGCGCGCTGATTGCCGCCGAGCAAGCCGGTATCCGCAGCCTGATCGCTTTGAATAAACAAGATTTGACCCAAGCCTTTGACAAAGCCTGGACCCGGCTCAAGCCCTACCGTGATTTCGGCTGTCAGGTATTGCCGCTGGGTTTGCGCAACGAGGCGGATGAATTACTTCCTTTGCGAGAAGCACTTCAAGGCCGAATTACTCTGGTGTTGGGTCCCTCAGGTGCAGGTAAAAGCACTTTGATCAACAGGCTGGTTCCGCAGGCCAATGCCGCCACCAATATCATTTCCAAAGCCTTGCACAGCGGCAAGCACACAACAACCAGCACCACCTGGTATTGGGTGGACGAACTCAAAACCACAGCCTTGATGGACTCACCGGGCTTTCAGGCATTCGGCATTCACCATATTGCACCCGGCGAACTCGCCGCCAGCATGCCTGACATCAAAAGTCATACCGACCATTGCAAGTTTTACAACTGTACGCATGTGCACGAGCCAGACTGCGGCGTACGCCAGGCGGCGAAAGACGGTGCGATTGATGCAGGCAGGTATGCCATTTACACCGAGTTGTTCGCTGAACTGTCAGCACCTAAAAGCTATTGAAAGCTGGAAACTTAGCCTAGCAAACGTGCCAAGGTCATCAACGCCAGCAACACCATCCACATCACCACCGCACGCCAGACCAGCCCGACCATGCTGCGCAAATGGGTGAATTGCGGCTCACGGCCTGCCGTGGTCTGCAACACGGGCTCCTGCTCGCCGATGTCCGCCGATGGTGATAAACCCTGACCACCCAGACGAACATTGATGGCACCGGCCGTAGCGGCCAACACCACGCCGTCATTGGCACCCGGGAAATGACCGGCTTCCTGGCGCCAGGCATCTACCGCATCTTCGAAATTACCCACTGCGGCAAACGACAGCGCCGTCAAGCGGGCGGGTAACCAGTCCACCAAGAACCACGCCCGGGCAGATACCGCATGCAAAGCATCGCTGGTGTGGGTGATGTCACCTTCTGCCGCAACAGGAGCCTCACCCCAGGCTTTAAATAACAAAGCCGACAAGCGAAACAACAATGCGCCCACGGGCCCCAGGCCCAATGCAGCCAACAAAGAAAACCAGACCACCACGCCGAACACATGGCGGTGTGCCGCGATGGCGGAGAATTCGATGACGTGGCGGACAATTTCCGAACGGGTCAGGGTCGCGTCGCCGCCGCCCTGCCAATCGCGCAATAACTCTCTGGCCAATATGTCATCGCCTGCCGCCAAAGCGTCCCGTATGCCGGTGAAATGGTGGCTGAAGCGCCTGAAACCCAGGGTGATGTAAACCACGCCAAGACTCCACAACATGGCGAACATCCAGCCTATGGACCACACCAGCCACCAGTGAACCGCTACAACCGCCAGGCACGGCAGTCCGACGGCAATCCCCCACAGGGTCCAGCCGTGGCGCATATCGCCGGTATCGAGATTGTTTTTGAGCATGTCCGCCCAATGGCTGAACACCCGCTCGAGCCCGTGACCGGAGGCCAGCGGCCTGACCTGCTCCAGCAGCAAGGCAAACAGTAATGCAATAAAACTCATACCCCGATGATAGAAGCTCTGCGAGTAGCGTCAGAGCGGGGCTTGCAAAAAGTCATACAAATGCCGCAATATGCCGGCCGTCGCCCCCCAGATCAGCCGTTCGCTCTGACTGGTGTCATAAGGCATGGAAATCCATTGGCGCCGCACGCCTTGCCATTCCAGCGCGTGCCGGCGGTGGTTGGCCGGGTTCATCAAATGCGACAGCGGCACTTCAAACACATCGGCGACTTCGTGCGGATTCGCTGTCAGTTGCATGGCCGGATCGATCAATGCCACCACCGGAGTCACCTTGTACCCGGTGCCGGTGATGTACAAAGGCAAGCAGCCCAGCACAGAGACGAACTGCGACTGCAAACCCACCTCTTCCTGCGCTTCGCGCAATGCCGTGGCCACCTCATTCGCGTCATGCTCGTCCTGACGCCCGCCGGGCAAAGCCACCTGACCGGAATGCGAAGTCAAATGCGCGGTGCGCACGGTCAGCAACACCGTAGGCTCGGGGCGCGTAACTATGCCCAGTAAGACCGAAGCAGGTTTGGGCGGTTTACCAGACCAGGAGGGCTCGTGAACTGCTTCAGGCCGGCCTGCCATCGGGTGATTGAAATGCGCACGCAAAGCCCCGGGCTCCAACTTGGCTGGCGACAAAGCCGGCAAATGCCCGTCGGTACCCAGCACCTCGGCGCTGTGCGGTGAAAACTTCGGGATTTGCATGAAAGAAAACGGCGGGCTGGTACTCATGGTCGATAAAAAACCGCCGCAGCTTGTGGCCGGGGCGGTTGGGCAGTCACTTGTGAATGAATAATTACTGTGCGGCTGCAGCCTTGGAAGCCGGTATGGCTTTGGCGGTGAGTTTTTCCTTGATACGAGCGGATTTGCCACTGCGCTCACGCAGGTAGTACAACTTGGCACGGCGTACATCACCGCGGCGTTTGATTTCAATACCTGCGATCAAGGGGCTGTAGGTTTGGAAGGTACGTTCCACGCCTTCGCCGCTGGAGATTTTGCGAACGATGAAGTTACTGTTGATGCCGCGGTTGCGCTTGGCAATCACCACGCCTTCGAAGGCCTGCACACGTTTGCGGCTACCTTCAACCACGTTCACGCTGACCACCACGGTATCGCCGGGAGCGAATGCGGGAATGGTTTTGCCCATGCGGGCGATTTCTTCCTGTTCCAGGATTTGGATGAGATTCATAAGGTCCTCTGTTCGATCTTGGATGCGCTACACAAAAGGCCGGTGATTGCACAAAGGCTGAACACCTGGCGGCCATCCAGAGGATCGGAGCCAAACATTATAACCAGCTGCCGGAATCACTCCCCGCTCTTCAGCCCCCGCTCGTCTTTGGCGCTGAGCAGCCCGGCGTTTCTGGCTTCGGCGATCAAATCTGGACGGTTTGCAGCTGTGAGCCGCAGGCTTTGCCCACGCCGCCAGTCGGCAATTTGTGCGTGGTGGCCGGACAGCAGTTCGGGCGGCACCGGCAAATCCTGCCACACCTCGGGGCGGGTGTAATGCGGGCTGTCGAGCAAGCCGCTCAAATCGGGCGAAAAACTGTCCTGGGCGTGGCTGTCGCTGTCGTTCAATACGCCGGGTTGCAGCCGTGCCACTGCGTCCAGCCAGGCCATGGCTGGCAATTCGCCGCCAGACAACACAAAGTCGCCCAAGCTGATTTGCCGGTCCACATAGGTATCGATGAAGCGTTGATCCACGCCTTCATAGCGTCCGCACAACAGCACAGCACCATGGACGCAAGCGGCTGCTTCTCCAACCAACCGCTGGTTCAGCGTCTCGCCTATGGGGGAAAAGTAAATCAAGGGCGCGCTGTGTCTGTCGTCTTGGCGCTCGCTTCGAATCGCCGCCAGACAGGCCGCCAGCGGCTCGGCCAGCATCACCATGCCTGGGCCGCCGCCGAATGGCCGGTCGTCTACCCGGCGGTAGTTGCCGTCGGCAAAATCACGCGGGTTCCAGCATTTCAAAACCATGTGGCCGCTGTCGTAAGCGCGGCGGGTCACGCCTTGAGCTACAAAGGATTCGATCATCTCGGGAAACAGCGTGATGACATCGATGCGCATAACGTGGACTTTAATAATCCGCTTGCCAGTCGACCAGAATCTGCCGGGCGGCCATATCCACCTTATCTACGTAGGCGCTGACAAACGGGATCATGCGCTCAATCGGCTTAGCAGGTTCATCGGGATTGTCTTGGCTGAGTACCAGCACAGTTTGCGGACCGGTGGACATCAATTCACTCACGGTGCCCAAAGCCAAACCTTCGCGGTTAAGCACACTCAGGCCGATCAAATCGACCCAGTAAAACTCGTCTTCTTTGGTGGAAGGGAATGAGGAACGCGGTACGAAAATACGCGCGCCTTTGAGGCTTTCAGCCACATCACGATCTATGGTTTCTGCAGGGCAGGCGACCACCGAATCGCCATGCTCTTTGGCTTCGCGAATAGCCATGAGTACCGTGCCTTTGAAAGGCGAAGCCCCGCGTTCATTCGGTTGCAAAAACCAGCGTTTAGAAGAAAAAAGCGCCTCGGGAGAGGCGCTGTGGGGCAAAACCTTGAACCAGCCTTTGAGTCCCCAAGCATCCAGAATGCGCCCGACTTCGACAGCGTCCGCTGGTAATTCAGCAGGCTCCCAGGCGGGCAACATGGGATGAATCAGGCGGCTTTTTTGCCGGCTTGCTTGATCAGGCGGTCGACAGTAGGTGATGTTTGTGCACCGACGCCGACCCAGTAGCTCAAGCGGTCTTGCGCGATACGCAGACCTTCTTCACCGCCGGACGCGATGGGGTTGTAAAACCCGATGCGTTCGATGAAACGGCCATCACGGCGAACGCGCTTGTCAGCAACGACGATATTGAAGAAAGGACGGGCTTTTGCGCCGCCTCGGGAAAGTCGGATGACGACCATGGTTTATCCTTGGGTGCAGTCTTTGATTCAGCGATGAGACACGCGACTTGACCACCCGGCCAGCGCTCGCTGAAAAGCCTGCCATTATAGACTGCCGCCAACATGCCCCCGACTAACACCCTCATCCGCCCCTGTCAGACCGCCGATTTAAGCGCAGTGACCGCCATTTACGCCCACCATGTGACGCACGGCAGCGGCAGTTTTGAGCTAGATCCACCAACCTTGCCGGACATGACCCAACGCCACGCCAACATTGCGCAACTGGGGCTTCCCTGGTTGGTGGCGTGTCTGGGCAACGAGGTGCGAGGCTTTGCCTACGCAGGTCAGTTCAGGCCGCGCCCGGGCTTTCGCTATCTGGTGGAAGACTCGGTTTACGTTCACCCCTTGCATATCGGTCAAGGGCTGGGCGTAGCGCTGCTGGCCGAGTTGATCCGCTTGTGCGAGCAAGCAGGCAAGCGGCAAATGCTGGCGGTGATCGGAGACTCGGCGAATATCGGCTCTATCGCTTTGCACACCCGTTTTGGCTTCAGGCACGCCGGGGTGTTGCAGGCCAGCGGCTGGAAACACGGGCGTTGGCTGGACACCGTGCTGATGCAAAGATCGCTGGGTCTCGGCCAAAGTTGTAATCCGGAATAACCATTGACAAATCAATACCGCCAAACCGCGTTTCAGTTCATTCCAAGGCTGACGCTGGACTGAACTAATTCACAAACCGCCAGTTTGCATTTTCCGAGACAGGTTTTTGCAAGCTGCGGCGAGCAATGACACCGGCCAAGCAGATAATCCCATCCATGAAAAACAAAACGCTTGTGTGTTGGCTCAGTCTGCTGGGCGGCCCTTTCGGCTTTGGCCGTTTTTATGTGTTCGGGCTGCGCGATTCCGTCGGCTGGGCGCTTTTGTTCATGACATTGACTGGCCTATATGGGTTTGAACGCGCACAATCTTTTGGTTTGGACGACCCTTTGAGCTGGTGGTTAGTGCCCTTGCTTGGGCTGTCCATCGCCATCAGCGCATTGCACACGCTTTACTGGGGACTGATGTCTGGCGACAAATGGAACAGCCGCTACAACGCGGCGGCAGACGCTTCGTCCGCCAGCGGCAACACCAGTTGGCTAACTGTGATCGCGCTGGTGCTGTCGCTGATGCTGGGCACCACCGCCCTGCTTTCCAGCTTGGCTTATGGGTTTCAGCGCTACTTTGAGTCGCAAATTGAAGAAGCGCAAAAACTGTCGCAATAAACCGAATGCGCGGTCGTTTCAGCGTTTCACACATACAACTCAGGTATTCCCAAGTCAGCTGATTTTTTCAATCTCTTGGTAGGCCACCGCGTGCAGCATCACCTGCACCACTTTATGCGGCGCGACTTCTTGTAGAGGCAGCAACACGAATGCCCGCTCCATCCAGCGCGGATGCGGCACGCTCAAGCGGGGACTGCGAATCCGCGCGTCGCCATAAAAAAGAATGTCTAAGTCCAGCGTGCGCGGCGCGTTCACATGGCTGCGTACCCGCCCGGCTTGTTGCTCCATGGCTTGCAACGCAGTCAGCAAATCAGGTGCTGTCAAACGGGTTTGAATATGCGCCACAGCGTTGATAAACGGCGGACCTTCTGCTTGGTAGGGCGCGCTGCGGTACAGGCTGGACACCGACGCAAGCTCTGTCTGCGGTAAGCCACCCAAGCCGCTTAAAGCTTGTTGAACCGACACGACAGCGTCGCCCAAATTGGCACCGACAGCGACATAAGCGCTGACCGGTTCACGCGCTTGGGTTGCCACCGGCATCAGGTTTGGCACCCGCTGGTTTGCGGCGGCGACGCGGACGTTTCTTAGCTTCGCCCTCGGCACGGACAGCGCGAGGTGCGGGTTTGACCGCTTGCAACAAAGCGATACGGCTATCGTCGTCCGCCAGACTGAAGTCTTCCCACCAGTCGGCCAATTCCACATCGACTTCGCCGACCTCGGCTCGCAAGCACATGAAATCGAACCCGGCGCGAAAACGCGCTTGCTCGACCAGGCCGAATGGTGCGCTGCCAGTGCGTTTCTCGAACCGGGGTTGCATGCTCCAAATCTCACGCATGTCGCCAGCCAGTTTGCCGCGTCCGGAGACGTCTCCAATGCGTGCGTTAAACACTTCTTCCATCGCCTCCTGCAACGCAGGAAACACCGGCATGTCCGCCATGCGTGCCTGCCAACCTTCGCGCACATCTGCCCACAGCACACAGGCCAGCAAAAAGCTGGGTGCCACCGGTTTGCCTTCGCCGACACGCCTGTCGGTGTCTATCAGCGCGGCTTGCACAAACGGGGTGTCAGCGCGCTCGACCACCACATCCAGCAGCGGGTAAATGCCGCGCGCCAAACCGAGCTGTTTCAACTGCGCAATGCTGGCGATGGAATGACCGGTTTGCAGCAGCTTCAACATTTCATCGAACAAACGGCTTTGCGGCACATCAGCCAGCAAATTCAGCATGGATTTCAAAGGCTTGGCGGTGCGCGGTTCGAGCTTGAACCCGAGCGCACTGAGCTTGGCGGAAAAACGCACCGCACGGATGATGCGCACCGGGTCTTCGCGGTAACGCGCTGCCGGCTCGCCGATCATGCGAATCACGCGCTTGGCCGCATCTTCAAAACCGTGGTGGTAATCAATCACTTCACCCACACTGGGGTCGTAATACATGGCGTTGACGGTGAAATCGCGTCGGGTGGCATCTTCGTCCTGCGGGCCCCAGACGTTGTCGCGCAACACGCGGCCGCTGGCATCCACCGCATGTGTCATGTCGGACAAGGCTTTTTTGCTGGTGCGCTCGTTGCCGCTGACTTGTTCGGCATCGTTGCTGTCGAGATGCGCTCTGAAAGTGGAGACTTCAATCACCTCGTGGTCGCGCCCGCGCCCGTACACCACGTGCACGATGCGAAAACGTCTGCCAATGATGAAAGCGCGCCGGAAACAGGCTTTGACTTCTTCGGGCGTCGCGTCTGTGGCCACGTCAAAATCTTTGGGCTTTAAACCGACCAGCAAATCGCGCACAGCGCCGCCGACGATGTAGGCTTCAAAACCGCGCTCTTGCAAGGTGCGCACTACATTCCAGGCGCGTTCATCGACCAGTTCGGGGTCTATGCCGTGGGTAGAAGCGGGAATCACCCGGCGTTTGCCGAAACGTGCGGCGGCGCTTTTGTCTGATTTACCGAACAGGTTTTGAATGATTTTTTTGATCATGGGTTCTCGAAAAGGTCGAGGATACGCCATGAGCGTTCTTGGGCGACTTGCCGCAATGCGGGGCCGGGGTTGGTCACTACCGGTTGCTGCACTTTTTCCAGCAACGGCAAGTCGTTGGTGGAGTCGCTGTAAAAAGTCGCATGCACATCCGCCCAGTCCAAACCTTGCTGCGCCAACCACTGGGAGACTCGGGTGACTTTGCCTTCTCGCAAACTTGGCACACCGGCAATCTCACCGGTGAAATGGCCGTCTTCGTTGCGCTCCAATTCCACCGCCAGCAACACATCCATGCCAAACGCCTCAGCTATGGGTGTGGTGACAAACTCATTGGTGGCTGTGACCATCACCAGCTTTTCGCCTAATGCGCGGTGGTGCGCCACCAGTTCCAGTGCAACGGGCTTGATGGCGGGTTGAATCACTTGGCGCATGAATTGGCGATGCGCGGCTTGGGCCTCTTGCAAGCTGCGCTCGCGCATGCTTTTAGTGGCGAAACGCACGTACTCGTGAATATCCAGACAGCCAGCGTTGTAATCGGCATAAAAAGCGTTGTTGCGCTGACGGAATGTGTCCTCGTCCACCCAACCGAGTTGCAAAGTGAACTCACCCCAGGACTGGTCGGAGTCCAGGGGCAACAAGGTATGGTCCAGGTCAAACAGGGCAAGCTTCAACTGCGGTTCAGGTTTCATCCAACATGGCTCTCAATAAAGGTATGGTCAAAGGACGCTGGGTTTGCAGCGCGTAGTTGTCGAGTTGCTGTAGCAAATCCATCAAATGCCCTAAATCACGGCTGAACCGGCTGAGCAAGTAGTCAAGCAGTTCTGGTCCTAAGTGCATACCCAGAGCCTGAGCGTGTTTGAGCAGCACCTCACGGCGCTGGTCGTCGTCTAGCAGTTGCAAATGAAACACATGGCCCCAGCCCAAGCGGGTGCGCAAATCTTCCCGCAGCGGTAAATCCTGGGGCGGCAGGCTGCCTGCGGCCAGCACCCAAGGCTGGCGAGCCGCACCCGGCGTAGCGGCGTTGACAAACCAGTTGAAAGCCATGTGTTGCAGCACAGCGGAAAAATGCTGCACGTCATCCAATAGCAGCACTTCCCACGCCGGGTTGAACTCTGCCGGATGCAATGTGGTTTTGTCCAGCCAACCGACTTGACCGCCCTGCCCCTCTATATGGTCGGCAACTGCCGTGAGCAAATGGGTTTTGCCACTGCCATGGTCTCCCCACACATACGTAGGTACCGGAGAACGGGTGCTGCCAGCCATCCATAACTCCAGATGCGCCAGTGCAGCGGCGTTATGCCCGGGGTAGAAATTACCCAGACTGGGACCGACCGACACGCCGATGTCCAAAGCCATTTGTTTCATCCAGCTTCAGCCCGCATACAAACGGCTGCCCACATACCTTTGGTGTAAGCGACGTAAAGCCACCAGCAACACGGCACTGGCCGGCAAGGCAATCAACACGCCCACAAAACCCAACAACTGACCGAAAGCCAGCAAAGCAAAAATCACCGCCAACGGGTGCAGACCGATGCGCTCGCCCACCAGACGCGGCGTGAGCACAAAACCTTCGAGCAATTGGCCGAAACCAAACACCACCGCCAGCATGACCGCGGCTTGCAGCGGCGCCATTTCCAGAAAACCCGACAAGGCCGCCAGCAGCAAGCCCACACCAAAGCCGACATAAGGCACGAACACCGCCATGCCGGTGAGTATGCCGATAGGCCAGGCGACTGACAGACCGAACAGCGACAACCCTGCCACGTAATACACCGACAGGCTCAACATCACCAGCAATTGCCCGCGCACGTATTCGCCCAGCACCGCATCGGCTTCGGCCACAAAGTCAATCACTCCGGGCTCAGCCTTGCGCGGCAGCCACTCACGCAGTTGCGCCAGCATCCGGTGACCGTCCATCAGCAGATAAAACAAGGCGACCGGCACCAGAATCAGATTACCAATCACAGCCAAGGCCACACTGCCGCCTATGCGCAAAGAGGACAGCACCGAGTCCATGCTGTTGTGCAAAATGGACTGGAGTTGGGCAGACACAAAGTCCTTGATACCTTGAGGATCGAGTTGAAAGTCAATACCCAAGGATTGCAACCAAGGCATGACAGAAGTCTGCAAATCCGCCAGCACGCCCGGCAAGCGGGTTTGCAAACGGGCTGCTTCCTTGAACAGCACCGGCAAAATCAAGCCGGCAAAAGCCAATAACAACAGCAAAAAAGCAATTTCACACACCAGCACGACAACAAACCTGGGTGCCCCAGGACCAAGCAGTGTTTGCAAACGCTGAACCAGCGGCGACAACACATAAGCAATGACCGAGGCAATCAAAAACGGCGTGAGTACAGGCGTTAACCACCAGAGCAAGCCGGCCAACAGGCTGACGATCAACAGCCAGGCGGCGTAAAAACGGTAGTCGGGAGATAAGGACATCGGTAAAGAAATTCCCGCATTTAGAATGAAGCGATTCTATAGACCCGACCCTCGGGCGCGATTCCCGCGCTCTTCGCTTATGAACACACCACTTTCCTACAAAGATGCAGGCGTCGATATCGACGCAGGCGATGCACTGGTTGAACGCATCAAACCCCTTGCCAAAAAAACCATGCGCGATGGCGTGCTGGCAGGTATTGGCGGCTTCGGCGCGCTGTTTGAAGTTCCCAAAAACTACAAAGAACCGGTGCTGGTCAGCGGCACCGACGGCGTCGGCACCAAGCTGAAACTGGCGTTTGAATGGAACATGCACGACACAGTCGGCATCGACTTGGTGGCCATGAGCGTCAACGACGTGCTGGTGCAAGGTGCGGAACCGCTGTTTTTTCTGGACTACTTCGCCTGCGGCAAATTGGACGTGGACACTGCTGCGGCCGTGGTCGGCGGCATCGCCAAAGGCTGCGAGTTGTCCGGTTGCGCCTTGATTGGTGGTGAAACCGCTGAGATGCCTGGCATGTACCCGGCAGGTGAATACGATTTGGCGGGTTTTGCGGTGGGCGTGGTGGAAAAGTCGCTGATCCTCAGCGGCAAAAACGTGTCGCCCGGCGATGTGGTGCTGGGGCTGGCTTCAAGCGGCGTGCATTCCAACGGTTTCAGTCTGGTGCGCAAATGCATAGAACGCGCGTTCTCCAAACTGCCTGCCACTTTAGACGGCCAGCCGTTCAAAGATGCGCTGATGGCCCCTACCCGCTTGTATGTGAAATCTGTATTGGCGGCATTGAAGGCGCATCCGATCAAAGCGTTGGCGCACATCACCGGCGGCGGTTTGACCGAAAACATTCCGCGCGTGCTGCCCGACTCATGCGCCGCTCACCTGCAACGCGCCAGTTGGCCGCGCACCGAGTTGTTCAACTGGTTGCAACAAACCGCTGGTATCGATGAAGTTGAAATGTGCCGAACCTTCAACAACGGCATAGGCATGGTGGTGGTGATTGCAGCTGAGCACGCAGCTGCCTGCACCCAAACTTTGGCGGCTTCAGGTGAGCAGGTTTACCGCATCGGTGTGATTGCCGACAAGGGCGATGGCGCGGCGGTGGTGATTAATTGATTTCCACCAACACTTAGACCGGTCAAACCGCCTGCCTTTAACCAAGCGCAGGTTTTGCAATGACTTACGCCGGCAACAAGACGGCCAGCCTAGCCCTGACTTTCAATAAACGTTCCTGATCGTCCTGGCGACGGTAAATTTCGTGCAGATTGCGCAGCATGCGGGCGATGATTTGGCGCGGTTCTGCGGCTTGCAAATGAAATGAAAGAGCATCGTCTGAAATAGCCTGCGGTTTGCCCAATTTCGCACCGGGCAGCCAAGGTATCAGTCGCTCGGCCAAATCTTCGCGGCTGAGAGATTCGCCGGTAAACGGGTCAATCACCACATGGCCTTCCTGCGGAAAACTCAAATCCAGCTTGACCAAAAAATGGCCCGGAAAACTCACACCGCTGACGTTCAAACCCAAGCTTTGCCCCAATTCCAGCCACAACACAGCCAGGCTGATAGGAATTCCCAAACGTTTGCTGAGCACCACATTCAAATAGCTGTTGAGCGGATCATCGTAATGGTTGACATTGCCTGCAAACCGCATGTCCTCGTAAAAAAACCGGTTCAGCTCTCGCAAAGCATCCAGCGCGTCTGCATTCGGCATCAAACGGCGTTTGAGTTTGGCGGCCATCACATCTACTTCGCCCAGCACCTGCTGTATGTCCAATGCCGGGAACTCATCCTGCGCCAGACTGATGGCAGTTTCTAAAAGGGGGAATTCATCATCGCTTTGCACCAGCGTCGTGAAGTAATCCAGCGCAGAAGGGAGTTGCAACTTGTAATCCATCACTCAATCATGCCTTCAGCGACGCAAAAGCGCACGCATATCGACACCAATAACCCTAAGCGTCGCCAAATACACCACAGTTGAGACTGCCAGCACACTGACCATTAGGCCAATGCGTTGCCATGCCTGCGCCTGTAAACCGGTCCAGTCCCAGTGCGCAGCAGCCCAGTACAAACCGCCGGCCATCAAGCCGCTGGCCAGCAGCACCTGCAGCACCAAGCGTGGCCAACCGGGCAATGGCCTGAATTGCCCTTGTCTACGTAAACCGATGAGCAAAGCCAAGGCGTTGACCAAGGCCCCCAAGGCAATCGACAAGGTCAGCGCGGCATGCGCCAGATAAGGCACCAACAACCAGTTCATGAACTGTGTGAACACCAGCACCGCCACCGCGATGCGTACTGGCGTGCGGGTGTCCTGGTTGGCATAAAACCCTGGCGCCAGCACTTTGATGGCCACCAGCCCAAGCAAGCCCACGCCATAGCCGGTCAAGGCCAGACTGGTTTGCTGCACATCCCGGCTGGAAAACGCACCGTAGTGGTAAAGCACCGACACCAGCGGCGCAGCAAACACCAGCAAAGCAACGGCGCAAGGGAGTGCCAGCACAAAGACCAGTCGCAAGCCCCAATCCAGCATGGCGCTGTAACGCTCGCTGTCGGCAGCGGCTTTGGCGGCGGCCAGTTGCGGCATCAGCACCACGCCCAACGCCACGCCTAGCAAGGCAATAGGAAACTCCATCAAGCGGTCGGCATAGCTGATCCAACTCACGCTGCCCGGGGTCAAGTGAGACGCGATTTGCGTATTGATCACCAACGACAACTGCGCCACGCCCACGCCAAGCAGCGCCGGGCCCATCATGGCCAGTATTTTTCGTGTGCCTTCGTCATTCCACGCTGCTTTGATTTGCGAAGGCGACAGACTGATATGCGGTAGTAAGCCGAGTTTCAACAAAGCCGGGATTTGCACCGCCAGTTGCAACACACCGCCCAGCATCACACCAAGGGCCAAGCTGTAAATCGGCTCTATGCCCTGAGCGCGCAACCAAGGCGCACCCAGCCAGGCGCTGCCAATCATGCACACATTGAGCAACACCGGCGTGGCCGCAGGCACTGCAAAACGCCGCCAAGTGTTCAAAATGCCGGCTGACAAAGCGACCAAGGACATGAAGGCGATATAGGGAAACATATAGACGGTCAGGTTGACCGCAGTTTGCAAACCTTGGGGCGATTGGCGCAAGCCGCTGGCCATCACCCACACCAACCAAGGCGCACCCAACACGCCCATCACACTGGTGAGCAACACGGCCCAAGCCAGCAAAGTGGCCACTTTGTCTATCAATATGCGGGTGGCCTCGTCGCCTTTTTCTGCCCGGGTGGCTGCCAGCACCGGCACAAATGCCTGGCTGAACGCGCCCTCGGCAAACAGGCGGCGAAACAGATTGGGAATGCGGAAAGCCACGTTGAACGCGTCGGTCAAGGCGCTGGCACCGAAAACCGAGGCAATCAGGGTCTCACGGGCGAACCCGGTGATACGCGACACCAGGGTCAACAGGGAAACAGTAGAGGCGGACTTGAACAGGCTCACCCGCCGGAGTGTAGCCGCCGATGGCGACAGTCGGTCCGGGCTGTTTGCTACAATCGCAGGCTTTGCCAGCATCATCCTCAGACACTCAAAGGAAATAAACCATGGCTTCAGCCAAACCCAAGAAAAAGAACCCGCGCCTGGCATCAGGCCGCAAACGCGCCCGCCAGGACGTGAAACTCAACGAAGCCAACAGCTCGTTGCGCTCCAAATACCGCACTGCGGTCAAGA
>CANGPN010000023.1 GCA_947456305.1 Comamonadaceae bacterium
ACCAAAAAGACCACCAAGAACAAACGTCACTTGCGCGGTCCTACCGGTGTGCATGAAACCAATATGGGTCACATGGCGCAAATGCTGCCCATGGCTGGCCTGTGATCAACGGACGAACAAGGAGAATTTAATATGCCTCGCGTAAAACGTGGTGTGACGGCTCGCGCCAGACACAAAAAAGTTTTAGCCCTTGCAAAAGGTTTCCGTGGTCGCCGCGGTAACGTCTATCGCATCGCCAAAGAAGCGGTGATGAAGGCCGGGCAATACGCCTACCGTGACCGTCGCGCCAAAAAACGTGTGTTCCGCCAATTGTGGATCGCCCGTATCAATGCAGCTGCACGTGAATTCGGTATCACTTACAGTCAATTCGCCAATGGCTTGCGAAAAGCCGCTATCGAGATCGACCGCAAAATGCTGGCTGATCTGGCGGTGCATGACAAAGCTGCATTCGGTCATATCGTTGACCAAGTGAAAGCCAAGTTGGCGGCCTGATCCGGCCTTTGAATTGTCCGTCTGACCACGGACAGTTTGTTGATCCCTAGGGGTTGAGGTTTCCAAGCTTCAATCCCTTCTTCATTTGTAGCAAAGACAAGCCATGAACGAGCTCGATTCCTTGGTGAAACAGGCGCAGGAACTGTTCGCCGCTTGCACCACTCCTGTTGAGCTGGAAAATGCCAAAGCGCAGTACCTGGGAAAAGCAGGGCATTTGACCGAGCGCATGAAGGGCTTGGCCAAACTCGATATCGAAGCCAAGAAAAGCCAAGGCGCATTGATCAATGCAGCCAAGCAAGCGATCGAAGCGGCCTTGAACCATTGCCGTGAACAACTTGCACTCGCTGAATTGAATGCTCTGCTAAAGGCCGAAACCTACGACGTGACTCTACCGGGGAGCTTACACAGCCAAGGCGGATTGCATCCCGTCAGCTTGAGCCTGGAACGCATCGAACAGATATTCAACTCCATGGGTTTTGAAGTGGCGCAAGGACCAGAAATCGAAACCGACTGGTTCAATTTCACGGCGCTCAATACCCCAGAGGATCATCCTGCGCGCTCCATGCACGACACGTTTTATGTCGAAGGTGGCTACTTGTTGCGCACCCACACCAGCCCCATGCAAATCCGCTACGCCATGGCACATGTGCAAAAGTACCAGGCCCGAATAGATGCGGGGCAAGCCATGCCAGAAATACGTGTGATCGCTCCCGGACGTACCTACCGTGTTGATAGCGATGCGACACACTCGCCCATGTTTCACCAGTGTGAGGGCTTGTGGATTGGCGAGAACATCAGCTTCAAAGACTTGAAAGTTGTGTTTACCGATTTTTGCAAAACCTTTTTTGAAAACGAAGATTTGGTGTTGCGCTTTAGACCGAGTTTTTTCCCTTTCACTGAGCCCGGCGCTGAAATCGATATTCAATTTCCCAGCGGTCCGCTGGCAGGGCGGTGGTTGGAGGTGGCGGGATCCGGCCAAGTGCACCCGAACGTGGTACGCAATATGGGTCTAGACCCAGAAAGATTCATCGGTTTTGCATTTGGCATGGGCCCGGATCGCCTCACCATGTTGCGCTATGGCGTGAACGACCTACGCTTGTTCTTTGACGGCGATATTCGTTTTCTCAGCCAATTTCAATGATATCTTCAAGGCGAATGCATGCAGTTTCCTGAATCCTGGTTGCGCGAGTTCTGCAACCCATCTCTCACAACACAGCAACTGGCCGACACCTTGACCATGGCGGGTCTGGAGGTGGAAGAGCTGCAAACTGTCGCTCCACCTTTCAGCCATGTGGTGGTTGGTGAAATCACTGCTGTGGTTCAGCATCCGGATGCAGACCGGTTACGTGTGTGTCAAGTGAATGTGGGCCAAGATCAAGCGTTAACCATTGTGTGCGGCGCGCCTAATGCCCGTGTTGGTATCAAGGTGCCGTGTGCATTGGTTGGTGCAGAACTTCCTCCCGGTGAAGACGGTCAACCTTTCAAGATCAAGCTGGGCAAGTTGCGTGGCGTTGAAAGCCAGGGAATGTTGTGTTCTGCGCGTGAATTGAAAATTTCAGAGGACAGTCAAGGTTTGATGGAGCTTTCGCCGCATGCTCAAACAGGGGTGAATATCCGTGAGCATTTGAATTTGGACGACACACTGTTCACATTGAAATTGACGCCAAATCTGGCTCACTGTTTGAGTGTTTATGGTGTGGCTCGTGAGCTTTCAGCTTTAACAGGCGCGCCGCTTAAAACCCCAGCCATCAACCCAGTCGCACCCAGTTCCACGGATGTATTGCCAGTCAAAGTGATGGCCCCGGATTTGTGCGGGCGTTTCAGCGGTCGCATCATTCGAGGCTTGAACACCCGTATCAAAACGCCTGAATGGATGGTTCAGCGATTATTGCGTTGCGGTCAACGCAGTGTCAGTCCTTTGGTGGATATTTCCAACTACGTGATGTTTGAGTTCGGCAGACCGACGCATATTTTTGATTTAAAGAAAATCCATGGTGGTTTGACAGTCCGTTGGGGTCAAAGCGGTGAAAGCTTGGAACTTTTGAACGGTCAAACAGTCAAGCTTGACGAGAAAGTAGGCGTGATCGCTGATGAGCGGCAGGTGGAGTCTTTGGCCGGCATTATGGGTGGTGCCGCCACCGCAGTTTCAGACATTACCACTGATATTTATGTTGAAGCAGCTTTCTGGTGGCCAACTTCGATTGCAGGGAGATCTCGTCGTTTTAACTTTGCAACCGACGCAGGTCACAGATTTGAACGCGGTGTTGATCCGGCTACCACTGTCGAGCATATTGAACACATTACTTCGCTGATACTGTCTGTTTGTGCGACACCATCGACGCTGGTAAGTCCCGTAGATGACCATGTCAGTCACATGCCCTCAGCCGAGGCAGTACGCATGCGTGTGTCCCGCGTTAACAAAGTCCTCGGCACTGACCTGAGTCAGCAGGCCATGGCGGATGCCCTCAAAGGTCTTGGCCTGCAAGTCAACGATAGCCCGGGCGTGATTGAGGTGATACCGCCCAGCTATCGCTTTGATTTGAAAATAGAAGAAGACTTGATCGAAGAGGTGGCCCGCATGGTGGGCTTTGACAGCTTACCGTCAACGCCTCCAACTGCTCCTATCACTGCCAAATTGAATCCAGAAAACCGCCGCCCGGTATTTGCGGTTCGCCGTCATTTGGCGGCTTTGGGTTACCAGGAAACGATTAATTTCAGTTTTGTTGATGCCGCTTGGGAGCACACACTGGCTGGCAACTCGTCTCCGATTCAGTTACTCAATCCTATCGCCAGTCAGATGAACGTCATGCGTTCTTCATTGATGGCTTCTTTGCTCCAAGTGGCCAAATTTAATCTGGACCGCAAAGCCGCGCGTATCAAGGTGTTTGAAACCGGTCGTGTTTTCAAAAGAGACGCCTCTGTGCAGGACAGCCTGCAAAGCGTTGCTGGCATTTATCAGCCTATGCATGTGGCCGGGCTTGCTTATGGTCCTCGACAACCATTGGGTTGGAACTCTGAAACTGCGTCAGTAGGATTTTTTGATATTAAGACCGATGTTTGCAATTTGCTTCAAGGTTTGAAACCAGAATTTCACGCAGGCGTACATCCCGCTCTACATCCGGGGCGATGCGCACGTATAGAGCATCTGGGCCAAACAATTGGCTGGCTCGGTGAATTACATCCTCAATGGCGGCAGCAATGGAATTTCGCCCAAGCCCCGGTGTTGTTCGAGTTAACGCTTGATGCATTGTTAGAGCATCCGTTGCCTCACTCGCAAGCTGTCTCACGATTGCACCCTGTAGAACGCGATTTAGCCATTGTTTTGAAAGAAGCGGTGTCTCATGACGAGCTGATGAAATGCATCCACAGCACGGCCTGCGAGGGCGTATTACATGAGGCCGTATTGTTTGATGTGTACCGACCGCAAAAACCCGACTCCACTGTTGCGGCTGGAGAGAAAAGCATGGCGGTGCGTTTGTATTTGCAAAGCAAAAATGAAAACACGATGACAGAATCTCAAATTGAAGAAGTCATACAAGCCATTGTTGAGCAATTGACCCATCAACTGCAGGCCAGACTGCGAACGTGAAAGACTGATCCATGACACTGTCATTTGAAAGCCTCGAAACACCGGCACTCACCAAGGCTCAATTGGCTGAATTGCTATTTCAGCAAATAGGTTTGAATAAGCGTGAATCTAAGGACATGATCGATGCTTTTTTTGATTTGATCGCACAAAGATTGGTGGCCGGAGAAGATGTGAAGATTTCCGGCTTCGGTAATTTTCAGATTCGTACCAAGGCACCCAGACCCGGCCGCAACCCCCGCACAGGTGAAACCATACCAATCCAAGCCAGACGTGTGGTGACATTTCACGCGAGTCAGAAATTGAAAGAGCAAATCCAAGGGCTGTCTTCAGCTTCGCCGGAATAAGAACACTTAATTTTTCATTTTTCCTAAGACTGTGGTGCCAGACGGAGTTGTAGTGGTTTAAATGTGTGTGAATTGCCTTTGATTTAACTATTTTTTTCTGTTTTTGTGTCGATATGCTTTGAATGACACGGCTCTTCGTGTAACCTCTGTAACCCGCTTCTAACTGATTGTTTTCATGGAGAATTCTCTCCCTTCCATTCCCGCAAAACGCTACTTCACCATTGGTGAAGTCAGCGAGTTGTGTGGCGTCAAGCCGCACGTTTTGCGCTATTGGGAGCAGGAATTTACGCAATTGCGGCCTATGAAAAGGCGAGGCAATCGTCGCTATTACCAGCACCACGAAGTATTGATGATCCGTCGTATAAGGGATCTGCTTTACGAGCAAGGTTTCACCATCATTGGTGCGCGCAATAAATTGCAGGAACTGGTTCAATACGAACGCGATAAAAAACGATCCGGAGAAGTCATGTTGGCCGGGTTTGAGGATCTGGAAGAAAACCTGCCTTTGGACGACGTCAAGCCTGAAGACCCCTGGGTCGGTAGTTTGTCTGGTAATGACGCCAACAAATTGCAATTGCTCAGGCAGGAATTGTTCGAGATACGTGGTTTGCTCGATTAAGCTCATCCAAGCACGGCTATAATTAGCGCTTCGGCGTGTAGCGCAGCCTGGTAGCGCACTTGCATGGGGTGCAAGGGGTCGCGAGTTCGAATCCCGCCACGCCGACCAAACATTCAGGGTTAGTTCTCTCAAAGAACTAACCCTTTTTTGTATCAACCGTTCTTTGGATTGTGTGCCTCATCATGAAAAAAATTCTGTTTATTCTTTTCTTTGTTTCTTTAACTGCGCATGCAGAATGGCAATTGATTGAAACCGACAAAGAAAATTCTCGCTTTTATATTGACCTTGAAACCATCACTGTGGTGGATACGTACAAACGGATTTGGGTTCTCAACGATCTGGCACAGGCCAATTCCCAAGGTACCAAATCATTCCGCTCTGTAGAGGAATACGATTGCATTCAATCTAAGGGCAGAGTCATGCAAATTGCTGCTTTTACAGGTGAGATGGCCAGCGGTGAAATCCTGGCCAGAGGCCACGGTAACGGTAACTGGATACAACCGGACAGTGGTACCTTGGATGAAAAAATCATGAAAAAAGTTTGTGCCTCTAACAAATAATCTGTACTTTGAGATTTCTCGGCCTTAAGGGCGCAGTCAAAGAAATAAAAGGTGTTGTTCTATGGATTTAATGGTTTGTCAAAAATGCGGTTTACCGGACAACAGTCCTAAGCCTTTGATTTGTGGCAAATGCGGCGGTAAAGAATTTCTTGATTCCGGCCCCAGCGGTGACAACGCGGCGCTTGCTGTTCAAAAACAGGACAACGGACAAGCGCAATCTCCTGCAGTTGTGACTTTATTCGACAAATATGGCGGCGTTCCCACCATTGCCAAATTGGTTCGCGCTTTTCACAAAGAAATCATGTTGAGGCCACACCTGGCGGCTTATTTTGTCGGTATTGATTTGGAACATCTGGCAGAACATACAGTTAAATACATTGCCTATGTCATGGGCAAGCCTGCGGAAATTTATACCGGACGTGACATGTACACTGCGCATGCCAAGTACCACATCCACGGCATGCATTTTGATGAGGTTGCAGATGTTTTGAAAGACACTCTGACAATGGCTGGAGTATCCAAGCCGGATATTCAAACTGTGATGAAGCGGGTAGAGGGATTACGCGAAATGATTATTATTTGAAAATAAGAGGCGTACATGAAATCAGTGTCCAAGCCGGTTACCCAACATAAAAATGCCGAGCTTTGGCACAAATCCTCTTTGAATCCGTCATTCACTCAGCTTGCATTGCGCTATGTCGCTTATGCTTCTGTGCAGCCTAATACCAGCCAGTTGCACACCCGTATTGATCATCTGGGCTGTGCATTGTTGGATTTTTTTGGTGATTATCCGATTGCAGATATCAGCTCTCAATCCGTCAAAAAGTTTGCCTATCAAATGCAAGACCAAGGATGGCAGGTCAAAAAAATCGATACTTACCTGGTGACTTTCAGAGCATGCATGAAGTTTGCAGTCGCTCAAAACTTGCATGTGGAGGGCCACTTGACACGTCCTTTGAGCATGTCCGAAGAGACCCTCATGGCTGACCAACCATTAATGACTGACCATGAGTTCGACGGCTTGTACCAGTCCTTGGTACAAGACTTATCCGGCGATTTATTTCATTGAAGATCTGGTACACCGCCATAGGTTTGCCATGTAGATCCTGCGAGCCAGCCTGCATCCACTGGCAGATTGATGCCAGTGATGGCAGTGGCTTGAGGCGAAAGCAAGAAAGCGACGCCGACAGCGACTTCATGAGGTTCGACCAAACGACCCATGGCCGCTTGGGACATCAGATCGCTGGGGTCGCGGTCGCCGCGATCAATGGCCGCCTGTAATGCCTCTGTACGGGTGTAACCCGGCGAAACTGCGTTCACTCTGACACCGGTGCGCCCCCATTCCGCAGCCAGGCCAGCAGTCATAGAGATGACCGCTGCTTTGGCAGGTGCGTAAGCATGAAGCGGGTTGGAGCGCATGCCAGCAATAGAGGCAATATTCACAATAGCGCCATGTTTGCGCTTAACCATCGCTGAACCAAACACTGCGCAGCATAAATAGGTGCCTCTAAAGTCGACGTTCAGCACGCGCTCCCATTCATTCATGCTTAACTTGTCCGGCGGCAAACGGTTTTGCAATATGCCGGCGCTGTTAACCAGCGCGTCTACCGGTCCGAATTGCTCTTGTATTTTGACCAGACTGTCTTTGACGGCTGATTCATCGGTGACATCGCAGCTAATGAAACCGAGCACATCAGGGTGCACATTTTTCGCATTTGCTAAGTCCATGACCACGACTTGGTGGCCGATTTCAATCAAATGCTTGACGCAAGCCGCACCAATGCCGCTTGCGCCGCCAGTCACTAAAGTCACTGAGTTTGTTTTCATGAGAATAGGGGGTTATTTGTTGCCAATGACACCTTGAAGTATCACGAATTTAGCAGAGAAGGGGGCTTTGGCAGAACCGTTTGCCAGGGTTTTATTTTCGCTGCTTAACGCGGTGACATTGAACTGATATTCGTGGCCAAGTGTGGTGAAATTTTCAGGGCAAGGACCGGTGTATTTGTCTAACGCCCCGGGTTCAATTTGTACATCAGTTGGAAACCCTTCTGCGCGCACCACAACACCGCCGCCGTGGTCGTGCTTGTGATTATCAAGATCAATCATTTGTATTTTGAGGCTAGTGGTGCCCGGCGGGATGTTTTGCAGTTTCAAGGCAGGCGAGTTGTTATTGCAATGGTTAGACATCAGCCACTTAAAGTCGACTTGCAAATTGCTTTGTGACCAAGCCGTACTTGCCAGGCCGGCGAGCAATGCACTGATAAACCATTTCATTGTCATGGCGGTCTCCTTGGATGGACATTCAAAATCAACTTTATCACCTACAGCTTGGTCCCGAGGCGAGCCTTATTTCAAAGGCTTGAGACAGATCAACACAAGGCCTTGATGCTATTCGCCTGACGTAAACTTGGGTTTTTTATCTTTCTCTTAAAACAAAATGAAAAGTGATATTGAGATTGCTCAGCAAGCCAGCCTCAAGCGCATTCCCGGTTTGGTAGACAGCTATTTAGGTATTTCTGATGAGCATTTGTATGCCTATGGACATCACAAAGCCAAGTTGTCTTTGAAATACATTGCAGGACTGCCTGCCAAAAAAGACAGCAAACTCATTCTGGTCACGGCGATTTCGCCAACCCCGGCCGGTGAAGGCAAAACCACTACCACTGTAGGTCTGGGTGACGCGTTATGCAAAATCGGCAAGAAAAGTTTGATTTGTCTGCGTGAACCATCATTGGGCCCTGTGTTCGGCATGAAGGGCGGCGCCACCGGCGGCGGCATGGCCCAAATTGTGCCCATGGAAGATATCAACCTGCATTTCACCGGCGACTTTGGTGCCATCGGTCTGGCTCACAATCTACTTGCAGCCATGTTGGATAACCATATCCACCACGGCAACACATTGAAGATAGACACCCGTCGCATTGCTTGGAAGCGCGTCATGGACATGAACGACCGGGCCTTGAGACAAATGGTGGTCGGTCTGGGCGGAACTGCCAATGGTGTACCGCGTGAAGACGGCTTTGATATTGTGGTGGCTTCAGAAGTGATGGCTATATTCTGTCTGGCCACCAGTCTGGCCGACTTGAAGCAGCGCTTAGGGCGCATAGTGGTGGCTTACAACACTGATGGTGCGCCTGTGCTGGCATCTGATTTGCAAGCGCATGGCGCCATGACCGCCTTATTGAAAGACGCGCTGGCCCCGAACATTGCACAAACCTTGGAAAATAACCTCGCTTTTATCCACGGCGGGCCCTTTGCCAACATTGCTCACGGCTGCAACTCGGTGATCGCCACCAGTACAGCCGCCAAATTGGCCGACTATGTGGTGACAGAGGCAGGCTTCGGCGCCGATCTGGGCGCTGAAAAATTCATAGACATCAAATGCCGCAAAGCGGGTTTGCAGCCCTCGGCGGTGGTGCTGGTCGCGACTGTTCGTGCGCTCAAGTACCACGGTGGCGTTGCAGTTAAAGATTTAGGTGCTGAAAATTTATCTGCGCTTGAAAAAGGCATGGTGAATTTGGAGCGGCATTTACACAACATCCGTAACCACTATGGTTTGCCCTGTGTGGTTGCCATCAACCACCGCACGGAAGACACGGCTGCCGAAATCGCCATGCTTGAGAAAGCCTGTGCGGTTTACGGGGCGCAAGTGGTAGTGGCCAGACATTGGGCGCATGGTGGTGCCGGTGCGGTTGATCTGGCCAATGCTGTGGTGGCTTTGTGCGACCAACCCAATCAATTTCAATTCGTGTACGACGAAAAGCAAAGCCTGTGGGAAAAAGCCGAAACCCTGGCCCGCAAAATTTATGGAGCCCAAGGTATTTCTGCCGATGCTAAAGCCAAAACCTTGATCGATAAATTACAAGAGCAGGGCTACGGGCACTATCCGATTTGTATTGCCAAAACGCAGTACTCATTTTCAACCGATGCCAAGGCATTGGGTGCACCCAGCGGTCATACCTTGCACATCCGTGAAGTGCGATTGGCCGCCGGTGCAGAGTTCATTGTCATGGTATGCGGCGATGTGATGACCATGCCGGGCTTGCCCAAAATTCCTTCTGCCCACGCCATCGATGTTGATGACAGTGGAAATATCGTCGGTTTATTCTGAAAGTCTCTCATGAAAAAAAACCATCAGTTCTGGATTTATTTGGTCGGTGCATTGTCATTGTCCGCAGGCGCATTCCTGCTTTTTCCCTCTGTCGCTCTGTCTGACAACGCTGATCAGGCATTGATTGCCAAAGCCAACGGCTTGTTCAAGCCGCTACCTGCTTCCTCAGCCTTGGAAAACACCGAACTCACGCCCTTGCGCGTGTCTTTAGGTAAGGCCTTGTTTTTTGAAACCCGGGTCTCCGCTGACGGGCGAGTGGGCTGTGCCACTTGTCACAACCCTGCTTACTATGGCGCTGACACGCTGGCATTGACTGTGGGCATAAACGGCAAACAACTTCCTCGCAACGCACACACCATCTTCAATACATCTTTGTTGATTGCTCAGCATTACGGCGGTAACCGCTCCACGGTCGAGGAGCAAGCATATAAAGCGGTGCTCAGCCCATTGGCCTATGGCAATACCAGCAATGAACAAGTTGAAACCAAGCTCACGAAATTGGGTTATTTGCCTTTGTTCAAAGCGGCTTATCCGGCAGATGAAAAACCTGTCAGTGTAGAAAATTGGAGTAAAGCCATAGGCGCGTTCGAACGAACGCTGCTGACACCGGCGCCTTTCGATAAATTTTTAAAAGGTGATGCTCAAGCTTTGTCCAAAATAGCCAAATTAGGATTGGAGAAATTCATCAACACAGGTTGTGCCGGTTGCCACAATGGTGTGACAGTGGGCGGTCAGTCTTACCAGAAATTCGGCATTACACAAGACTATTGGCTGGTCACAGGCAGCACCCCTAAAGAGGCCTTCAAGGGCTATGACAAAGGGCGATTTCATGACACCAAGGACGAAGCCGATGCTTTCATTTTTAAAGTTCCTCAGTTGCGCAATGTGGCTGTGACACCGCCTTATTTCCATGACGGATCTGTAGCCACTTTGCCACAGGCTGTGCGCGTCATGGCCCAGTTGCAACTCGGTAAACAACTGTCTGACGAAGACGTCAGCCATATAGTCAGTTTTCTGGAAAGTCTGACAGGCGCCGTGCCTGCCGATTTCGCCAAAGTCCCCCAATTGCCTGTGGCACCGAACTGAGTATTGAATGATCCGTGCGAAAGTCAGCCAGGTACTTCGTCCAAGCACCTTTTTCGCAGTGCTGCTGGTATTTATACCGCTGACCGCGAAGGCTGAATGGACATTTTTTTCAAGCTTAGACGGCGATACTGTTTTGATAGACAGAACCACGCTGGTACAAAACAAAAACCGTAACTCCACGATTTGGATGCTGACCAATTTCGGCACGCCTACCTTACAAGATGTGCTGTCTGTCAGCAAATGGGTGGAGTTTGATTGCGACCACAACAAATTCCGCTACCTGGCTGTTTACGGTTACGAGGGTCAAATGCAAACCGGCGCCAAACTCATCAACATAACGACACCCTCTCTGTGGGACAAAACCAAATACGGTACGGTACTTAAAAACCTTCAACTGGTGGCTTGCCTGCGCGGGCCATTGCTCAGATAAACAACTACTCATTCAAAGTTATGAATCAACCAGCTCACATGCAATTCGTTGAAACCCGGCTGCTTCGCATAGGTTACAGAGAATGGAACCCCGAGGGTCGGCAAACCATTGTGCTGACCCATGGCTGGCCTGACAGCATCCGTTGCTGGCACAACGTGGTGCCCCCATTGGTGCAGGCTGGTTACCGCGTATTAGCGCCTGCGCTCAGAGGTTTTTTGCCCACCACTTTTTTGCGTGAAGACACACCGCGCACCGGCCAGTTGGCGGCACTGGGCCGTGACATGGTGGAATTTGTGCAAGCCTTGGGCTTGAATAAGCCGGTACTGGTCGGACATGACTGGGGCGCACGCGCTGTCGCTAATGCCTGTGGTTTGCAACCCGGTATTGCCAGCCACATGGTGATGATCTCCGTTGGCTATGGCACCAACGATCCGGCGCAGTCTTTGAGCATGGAGCAAACACAGCTTTACTGGTATCACTGGTTCATGGCCACCGAACGCGGACAGCGCACTGTAAAAGCCGAGGGAAAGGCGTTTTCTCAGCGTATGTGGGACACTTGGGCGCCGACAGGATGGTATTTGCCGGATGAGTTCGAGCAAACTGCTATGGCGTTCAATACCGGTGATTGGGCTGAAGTCACTCTGCACTCTTACCAGCACAGATGGGGCCATGCACCCAGTGATCCGTACTATGACGCAGATGAACAAAAATTGATCCCGGCGCCTGTGCTTGACGTACCTACTTTGATGTTGCACGGGGCGGTAGATGGTGTCAGCTTGCCTGCCACCTCGGCCAATAAAGAGAAGTTTTTCAGCGGGCGTTATGAACGGCAATTGATCAACGGCGTCGGTCATTTCCCTCAGCGAGAGGCACCACTTAAGGTGGCGCAAGCTATATTGGATTTTTTAAAGTAATCAGCTTTCCAGCCATTCACAAATGACCTGCCATTGCTGCAGGTCTTTTTGTACTTTGGCAGGGGTGAGATCAAACAGACTGAGGCCGTGCGCGGCCATGTGCAAGTAATACTGGGTATCCCTTATATAACCGACGATGGGCACATCGAGTTTGTCCATGAATTCGCGCAATTTGCTGGCTGCAACCGTGCGTTCATCCACCCGCATACCAATGATGCCTAGTTTGGTTTTGCTGTTTTTGGTGACTTCGCGCAATTGAGAAATAAAGGCTTGAGAAGCAAACATGTCGAAAATAGACGGCATGATGGGAATCAGCAACTTATCAGCCCGGGAGACCACTTCTTTGAAGCGCCAGCCACCGAGACCACCGGGGGTGTCGATGACCACATGGGTGGTACCTTTGGGGGGCTTGGCAGTCAATACCAAGTCGGCTTGCAATTCCCAAGTGGAGATGTGCGCACATTCTGCTGGTCGTAAATCTAGCCATAGACGAGAGGACTGTTGCACATCGGCGTCCCCTAGCATGACCGCATGGCCGCGCGAAGCAAAAAACCCTGCCACATTGGTTGACAGGGTGGATTTTCCTGAACCCCCTTTGGGGTTGGCGATCACAATCACTGGCATATCAAGATAAATCCCAACCTTTTCCGCTGCGGCAATGAGAGAGAGCCTGGTTATACAAAGACTGGCCTGATTGTCTACTGTTCGTGTTCAGCAAGTAATTTTTAAGCGGCAACATATCCACGCTTCTGGCGCAATCAAAGCCGCGACCGTATTCGCCGCTTAAATGAAGAACGACTCTGCCGGTTGCTTGCACTCTTTTGTAGACAGCTCCTAAGTAAGCCACTGCACAAGCAGATTCGCAGATTTGACCCTCGCTCACAATGACTTCTACCGCCTGGGTCTGAAACCACTGGCCCAATTGAATGCCCAGCAACAAATCGCCTTGTGCCGAATTGAGGTAAACCGGACTCACTACCCGGCTGCCGTCTCTGCGCAAGCAAGGCTGTAGAGATTGCAGGATGCTGTTGAGGCTAGACAGGCTAGTACTGTTGATAGTGCCTGAAAACTCGACCACGTCCAGACTGCCGCTGGCACAGTCGGGGTATTTCAAACGGCTGAGTCTGGCTTGAAACAAGTCGCCTTGAATGGCAGTAACCAATTGCATTTGCGAACCGGGGTAGCCATAGGAGTTAGAGCCCATAACCACATGAAAAGGGACTTCCTTCTGGGCCTGACGCGGATGGACGCAGCCAAGCAATGCCAGCAACAGCGACACGCCTAGCAATCGTAGAAGGGGAGACATCATGGTTGACCTTGAGAAGATTGAAAATTCATTGACCTCTTCTTGGTCGACACTGGCGCTGAAAACTTGAGTAAACCGGCCTGCCTGCGCCAACAGCGCAAGCAGGCAAGAGTCATGGTCAGTGGACCACCATCAAAGTGAAAGGGAACACATAAGCTTGCAAAGTGACCAAAATACCGACTAAACAGGCCAAGGCGATAGAGTGGAAGAACACGTAACGCAAGATGTCTCCCTCGTGGTTGAACCAACGTGTGGCGGTAGAAGCCACCACAATGGATTGGGCATCCACCATCTTGCCCATCACGCCGCCTGAGCTGTTGGCCGCGCCCATCAGGTTGGGCGACAGGCCCAGTTGTTCGGCCGCCACTTTTTGCATGCCGCCAAACAACACGTTGGAAGCAGTGTCAGAACCGGTCAGCGCCACGCCCAGCCAGCCCATCAAGGTGCCAAAGAACGGGTAGAGCACGCCGGTGTTGGCAAACGCCAGTCCGAGCGTGGTGTCTGTTCCTGAGTAGCGGGTCAAGGAGCCCAGCGCCAGCATCAACACAATCGTCAGCAGTGAATAACGCACCAGCCACAAGGTATTGAAGAAGATGCGAACCAGTTGCAGCGGGTTGTATTTCATGACCAGACCGCCAACGATGGCGGACAACAAAATGCCGGTGCCAGTGGAGGAGAGCAAATTGAGTGTGTAGATTGCAGCCTCAGTCTTGGGCGCAGGTACCACAGGCGGCATTTTTTCAATCAGATTGTGCAAACCTTCCAGCGGGAACTTGGGCGCAAAAATGCTGTTCCAGAATTCTTTGACCGGTGGCAAGCCCCAGATGAAGATGAACACCGTCAAAATAGCCCACGGTGTCCAAGCGCGGATCACATCTGCGCGTGAATGTGTGGCATGCACTTTAGGTGCCACATGGCCTTCGCCGCCATCGGTTTCATGACCTTTCAAAGACACAGAGGTCCAGATTTCTTTGGGTTGCCATACTTTGAGGAAACCGACCAGGCAGGACATGGACACCACCGCTGCGATCACGTCGACCAATTCAGGGCCTATGTAGTTGGAGACCAAGAATTGCATGATGGCAAAGCTGGCACCGGTGACCAAAATCGCAGGCCAGATTTGCATCATGGCGCGGCGACCGGCAAATGCCCAGATCAACCAGAAAGGCACCAGCAAAGAGAAGAAAGGCAATTGGCGACCGACCATGGCAGACACGGCCATCGCGTCATAACCGTGCACCTTGGCCAATGTCAGAATAGGTGTGCCCAAAGCGCCGAAAGCCACCGGGGCGGTATTGGCAATCAAAGACAAACCGGATGCAGCCAAAGGTGAAAAACCCAGACCGATCAAGATGGCTGCAGTGACCGCTACCGGTGTACCGAAACCGGCTGCACCTTCAAAGAAAGCGCCGAATGCGAATGCAATCAACAGCAATTGCAGCCGACGGTCTTCAGTGATGCCGGCGATGGAATCTTGCAGAATCTTGAAACTGCCGTTTTGCTCGGTCAGCTGGTGTAGAAAAATGATGTTGAGAACAATCCAACCTATCGGTAACAAACCGGTCAATCCGCCGAACAAGGCGGCGTTGGCTGCCATGCCCACTGGCATGCCGTAGGTAAGAATGGCAACTGCTAAAGCAGCAATCAAACCTGCGGCTGCGGCGATATGCGCTTTCATGTGCAAAAAACCCAAGCCGACCAGCATGACCACCACCGGAATGGCGGCCAGCAAAGTGGAAAGAACCATGCTTCCCATCGGATCGTATATTTGTTGCCAAGTCATCGTTGCTCTCCACTCGCAAAATCAAAAATTATAGGAAGATTAAGCAAAGGGTTTTCCCGTGTCATCACTTCAAGAGGTTATTCATGATCGAACGTACTGTTTTTAATGCCGAGCACGAAGCCTTTCGTGACAGTTTTCGCCGTTTTGTTCAAACTGAAATCGCGCCCCACCATGCAGATTGGGAAAACCAAGGCCATGTGGACAAGGCTGTCTGGCGCAAAGCCGGGGCTTTGGGCTTTTTAAACATGAGCATGCCTGCACAGCTTGGCGGCTCAGATGCCGACAAGCTGTTTTCGGTGGTGCAAATTGAAGAACTCAGCGCAGCAGGATTCACCGGTATCGGTTTTGTTTTGCATTCAGAAATCGTCTCGCCTTACTTATTGCATTACGGCACAGACGCGCAAAAAGAAAAATACATGCCGCGCTTGTCCAGTGGCGACATGGTCGGTGCGATTGCCATGACCGAGCCATCGGCCGGCAGCGATTTGCAAGGCATTAAAACCACTGCAGCCATGCAAGCTGATGGCAGTTTTCTACTGAACGGAAGTAAGACTTACATCACCAACGGCTGGCATTCTGATTTGGTGATTGTGGTGGCCAAAACCAATCCGGCGGCGGGTGCCAAAGGCACCAGCCTGTTTTTGGTGGAAGCCGACACACCCGGATTCACCAAAGGCAAACCGCTGCACAAACTCGGCTTGAAAGCGCAAGACACCTGCGAATTGTTTTTTGACAATGTGCGTTTGCCCGCTGACAGTCTGCTGGGCGGCGCAGACTATTTGAACCGGGGGTTCATTTGCCTCATGGAACAACTGCCTTGGGAGCGTTTGCAAATTGCCATTGGTGCGGTGGCTGCATCCCAAGCCGCCATCGGTTGGACGCTGGATTTTGTGAAAGAGCGGCATGTTTTCGGGCAGCCGGTGGCGGCCTTTCAAAACACCCGTTTCAAATTGGCTGAGATGCAAACCGAGGTGCAAATCGCCCGCGTGTTCGTGGACAAATGCACTGAATTACTTTTGCAAGACAAACTCGATACCGCCACGGCCAGCATGGCGAAATACTGGACGACCGACTTGCAATGCAAAGTGATGGACGAATGTGTGCAGTTGCACGGCGGCAGTGGCTTCATGTGGGAATACCCCATCACCCGCGCTTATGCCGATGCACGGGTGCAGCGCATTTACGGCGGCACCAATGAAATCATGAAGGAAGTGATCACCCGCAGCATGGGCTTGGGGGTGAAATAAAGCCGCTGTGTTTCAGCTGATGGTCAAGCTGTGCATTTCAAATTCGCCTTTGGCGCGATCAGCGAAGTAGCAACGCAGGGTTTCTTTCACCGTGCGAAAGGCCAAATCGTCCCAGGGAATATCTGCTTCGCTGAATAGCCGTGCCTCTTGCGTTTCATGGCCCGGGTTGAACACTGGACTTTGCAAAGCAGCGCGAAAGAAAAAATGCACTTGACCGACACGCGGCACATCGATCAAGGTGAACAGCGGCAACATCTCTATGAGCGCACCGGCTTCTTCGTCGGTTTCGCGCGCCGCGCCTTCGGCCAGGGTTTCGTGCAGTTCCATGAAGCCTGCGGGGAGGGTCCAAAAACCTTTGCGCGGCTCGATATTGCGTTTGCACAGCAGCACTTTGTCTTCCCAGAAAGAAACTGTACCAACCACGTTCAGCGGATTTTCATAATGCACCGTATGACACGCCGGACAAACCGCGCGTATGCGTGTATCTCCATCGTCTGGCAGACGTTGAACCACGGCCGTGCCGCAGTTTTTGCAATGTTTGAGAGTCGCCGGGCCGTGGTGTGTCATAGAAAGGGTTTGTCGCTGAGGGCGTTGCTTACGGGTAAACAAGTTTAGGTCACTGCGCGGGCCGGGCCCGGATTTATTTGGCGATATCCTCTGGGGTATGAAACTTCACAACTACTTCCGTTCTTCCGCCTCATTCCGCGTGCGCATCGCGTTAGCACTCAAAGGATTGAGTTACGACTACCTCCCGGTTCACCTGGCCAAAGGCGAACAATTCCAGGACAGCTACACCCAATTGAATGCCGATGCCCTGGTGCCTTTGTTGGAAATTGATGGTTTGCACCTGACCCAGTCCATGGCCATCATTGAATACTTGGAGGAGACCCGTCCCACCCCCGCTTTGTTACCTGCTGATGCGCCGGGTCGCGCCCGGGTGCGGGCGCTGGCCCAGTCCATCGCTTGCGAAATTCACCCATTGAACAATTTGCGGGTGTTGAAATACCTGAGCAACACCCTCAAACTGGACGAAGACGCAAAAAACACTTGGTACCGGCATTGGGTGAGGCTGGGTTTGCTGGCATTCGAGCAACAACTGGCGAATGCAGCAACGGGCACTTATTGCCACGGTGACACCCCAAGCATGGCCGATTGCGCGCTGGTGCCGCAAATCTTCAACGCCCAGCGGTTCAAAGTTGATTTCACAGGCTTGGACAAAACCATGGCAGTGTTCAATGCCTGTATGGCATTGCCCGGATTTCAGCAAGCCCAGCCCAGCGCTTGCCCAGACTTTGAAGCCTGATTTACCCGATTGGCCCGGCGCGCGCTTGTTTTGTTCAACGCGCCACGGTGGCGTGTCTGAGTCGCCGTATGACAGTTTGAACCTCGGTGAGCATGTGGGCGACGACCCGGCCAAGGTGGCAGAGAACCGGCGGCGATTGGCGTACGCTTGGGGAGTGCCCCCCGTATTTATGCAACAAGTGCATGGTAAGAATGTGGTGTGCATTGACTCCGTTACTTTGGATGCCTTGCCTACAGAAAATGCTGTTCCTGTCGCCGATGCCTGCTGGAGCACGCGGGCCGGACGTGCATGCACCATCATGGTGGCCGACTGTTTGCCGGTGCTGTTTTACCTGCCTCAGGCCAGAGTGGTGGCCGCCGCGCACGCCGGTTGGCGTGGTTTGGCTGGCGGGGTGCTGGAAAACCTATGCAACACACTGTCTGACTATGGTGACCTAAGCGATTCAAGGGTTTGGCTGGGGCCGTGCATAGGGCCGCAAGCTTTCGAGGTTGGCGAAGAGGTGCGCCAGGCCTTTGTGGAGTCAGACCCGCAGGCGGCTCAAGCATTTCAAGCGACGGCCAGACAGGGCAAATATTGGGCGGATTTGGCCGCATTGGCCCGCCAGCGACTTCAGCTGCAGGGCCTGACACACATCGTTGGCAATGACAGCAGCATGACATGGTGCACATATTCGAACCCCGAACTGTATTTTTCCCACCGCAGAGACGGGCGCAGCGGAAGATTCGCCGCAGGCATTGCTTTAGTTTGAGTTTTGTCAGTGATTTGTCGGGTTTGATCGCTTAAGATGGATTGAAACCCTCACACACAACCTCTATGAAGTCACTACCTGTCTTGAGTTTTCCGCCGGATCAACTGGCCAAGCTGCAAGCACAATATGCACAAGACATGCAGCAGTTGTGGCAACAAGGCTTGCAGTCCAACCCCCAGCTCAAGGACAGGCGTTTTGCCGCTGAGGCTTGGCAACACAACCCGGTGGCCGGTTTCAATGCCGCCATGTATTTGCTGAATGCCCGCACGCTCATGGCCATGAGCGACATGGTCGATACTGACGAAAAAACCCGCGCCCGTATTCGTTTCTCCGTCGAGCAATGGGTGGCAGCTTCATCGCCGAGCAACTTTTTGGCGTTCAACGCCGAAGCACAGCAAAAAGCCATCGATACCAAAGGCGAAAGCATTGTGCAAGGCCTGCAAAACATGTTGCACGACATGCGCCAAGGCCATGTGTCCATGACCGACGAAAGCAAATTCGAGGTTGGTAAAAACGTGGCCACATCCGAAGGTGCGGTGGTGTTCGAGAACGAAATTTTCCAACTCATCGAATACAAGCCGCTGACCCCCAAGGTCTATCAGCGTCCGTTTTTGCTGGTGCCGCCTTGCATCAACAAGTTTTACATCCTCGATTTGCAACCGGCCAATTCATTCATACGCCATGTGGTCGCGCAAGGCCACCGCACGTTCGTGGTCAGTTGGCGCAATCCAGATGAATCAATGGCGAATGTCACTTGGGACGATTACGTTGAAAAAGGCGTGATGCAAGCCATTGAAGTGGCGCGCCAAATCGCCAACATGCCGCAAATTAACGCACTGGGTTTTTGCGTAGGCGGTACCTTGCTCACCAGTGCGCTGGCTGTGTTGGCCGCACGCGGCGAAGACCCGGTGGCCAGTGCCACCTTGCTCACCACACTTGTCGATTTCACCGATGTCGGCGTGCTCGATGTGTTCATTGACGAGCCTTTTGTGCAATACCGCGAAGCCCAGTTCTCGCAAGGCGGTTTGATGGCCGGGCGCGACATGGCTTCCACCTTCAGTTTTCTGCGTCCCAACGATTTGGTGTGGAACTATGTGGTTGGCAATTACCTCAAAGGCGAAACGCCGCCGCCCTTCGATTTGCTCTACTGGAACAGCGATGCCACCAATTTGCCCGGCCCGTTGTACGCCTGGTATTTGCGCAACACCTATTTGGAAAACAAACTGGTCAAGCCCGGCAAAGCCGTGATTTGCGGTGAAAAAATTGATTTACGCAAAGTCGATTTGCCCGTCTATATCTACGGTTCGCGCGAAGACCATATCGTGCCCATCACCGCTGCTTACGCGTCCACGCAAGTGTTGCCCGGACCCAAGCGCTTTGTCATGGGTGCCTCGGGTCATATCGCTGGTGTCATCAATCCGCCAGCATCCGGCAAACGCAGCCATTGGCTGGCCAAAACCGCTGACTTTCCGAAGTCGGTGGATGAATGGATTGCCAAAGCAGAAGAAAAACCTGGCAGCTGGTGGACCGACTGGTACGCCTGGCTGAAAAAACACGCGGGGCAGCAGATTGCTGCGCCCAAAAACTACGGCAGAGGCAAACACAAAGCCATAGAGCCAGCGCCTGGCAGCTACGTCAAAATCAAGGCCTGAACCTTCACCCACAAAAAAACCATCAAAGGAAGACAAACCATGAGTCAAAAAATCGCATACGTCACCGGCGGCATGGGCGGCATCGGAACCGCCATTTGCCAGCGCCTGCACAAAATGGGCTACAAAGTCATTGCCGGCTGCGGCCCCAGCCGTGACTTTGACAAATGGCTGGGCGAGCAAAAAGCCTTGGGCTACAGCTTTTATGCGTCAGTTGGCAATGTGGCCGACTGGGAATCCACCACTGCCGCGTTCACCAAGGCAGTGCAGGAACATGGTGTCATCGATGTGCTGGTGAACAACGCCGGTATCACGCGCGACCGCATGTTCCTGAAAATGACCCCTGAAGATTGGAAGGCGGTGATTGACACCAACTTGAACGCCATGTTCAACGTGACCAAGCAAGTGGTGCCCGGCATGGTCGACAAAGGCTGGGGTCGCATCATCCAAATTTCATCGGTGAACGGCGAAAAAGGCCAGTCCGGTCAAACCAATTACTCGGCGGCCAAAGCCGGTATGCACGGCTTCACCATGGCGCTGGCGCAGGAAATGGCCAACAAGGGCGTGACAGTGAACACCGTCAGCCCTGGCTACATCGGTACCGACATGGTCAAGGCCATCAAGCCTGAAATATTGGAAAAAATCGTTGCCACCATCCCGGTCAAGCGTCTGGGCACACCCGAAGAAATCGGCTCTATCGTCGGCTGGCTGGCTGGCGACGAATCAGGCTTTACCACCGGTGCAGACTTTTCCTGCAACGGCGGCTTGCACATGGGCTGATGCACATGAAAGCGGCTTGGTACGAAAAAAACGGTACTGCCCGTGAGGTCATGATCGTCGGCGAACATCCCACACCGCAGCCAGCTGCTGGAGAAGTGCGGGTGGCTTTGCATTGCAGCGGTGTCAATCCCTCTGATGTGAAGTCACGCATGGCGCGGCCCTTGGGCGGCCCGCTCATCATTCCGCACAGTGACGGGGCCGGCATCATCGATGCCGTCGGTGAAGGAGTGGACGCATCGCGCATAGGTGAACGTGTCTGGACCTGGAACGCGCAATGGCAAAGACCCATGGGTACGGCTGCTGAATTTGTGTGTTTGCCTTCTGCTCAAGCCGCGCATTTGCCCGATGCAGTGTCGTTTCAAACCGGTGCCTGCATGGGCATACCCGGCTTGACCGCATTGCGGGCGGTGCACATAGCCGGGGATGTCAAAGGGAAATCGGTGTTGGTCACCGGGGCTTCGTCAGCGGTCGGTCACTATGTGACACAAATGCTCAAGCAACTCGGTGCCACTGTTATTGGCACGGTGGGCTCCGAAGCCAAAGCCGCGCACGCCAAGGCAGCCGGTGCCGACCATTGCCTGTTTTACAAAACTGAAGATGTGGTTGCCCGGGTCAAGGCATTGACCGGCGGCACAGGCGTGGATGCCATCATTGACATGGATTTCTCCACCACGGTTCAATGGATGGCACAAGGCGTGTTGCGCCCGCACGGACATTTGATTTGCTACGGCTCTAATCCCCCGTTGGACATCCCGGTCAATTTCCGCGTCATGCTGTTTAACTCGTTCACCTTGAGTTTTTTTCTGATTTACGACATTCCTGAGGATCAGCGCGAACCCTGTGTCCTTACGTTGAATGACATGTTGAAAAACCATCAACTGGTTCACAGCATAGGTGCTGAGTTCACGCTGGATCAGGTAGTTCACGCGCACGAAACCGTGGAAGCCGGCAAGACGATTGGCAATATGGTGATCAACATCGTGCACTGAGCACTGGCAGGCGCCACGCACAGACAGCAAGGCGCCGGGTTGGATCGGACGACGTATTTTTTGTCATGAAAAAAACCATAGCCGTTTTTTTACATCACCCGACGTGCTCCACCGATTCGGTGAACGGCGTGATTGCCGCTTTGTCACCCATGGCCCGTATCAAACTGTTCACCAAGCATAAGGTAGCCCTTGATTTTTTTGATGACGTGGACCTGGTGGTGTTCCCCGGCGGCGACGGTGAGGCCACGGCGTTTCGCACGGTACTCAAACCCAATTTACCGGACGTGCGCGCTTTCATGCAGCGCGGCGGGAAATACTTGGGCATTTGCATGGGTGCTTACTGGGCAGACGCGTATTACTTCAACTTGCTTAAAACCACGCGCTGCGTGCAATACATCAAACGCCCCAAAGCCGATATCCGTTCCTCTTACGGCACCACCGCCCCGGTGAACTGGCGTGGCCAGTCACAACGCATGTATTTTTACGACGGGCCTACTTTCACCGGTGGCAGTTTTGACACGGTAGCCACCTACGCCAACGGCGACCCCATGGCTATCGTGCAAGGCTCGGTCGGTCTGGTTGGCTGCCACTTGGAAAGCCAGGCACACTGGTACAGCAAAAAATACATGCAAGCGCATTGGCACCACAAAGCCCACCACCCGATGTTGTTGCAGTTTGTGGCGGACTATTTGTTCCAGTCGAGGCAGATGCGCTTGTTCTGAGCACAGTACCATTGCTAACCTTGAAAAACCATTCCCACTTCACCTTACCGGACAGGCGCTTGAGTGTTGCGCCGATGATGGACTGGACCGACCGCCATTGCCGCTACTTCCACCGTTTGCTGTCGCGCCACGCACTGCTCTACACCCAGATGGTGACCACCGGTGCGTTGACACATGGCGATCGACCGCGTCACTTGGATTTCAATGCAGAAGAACACCCGGTGGCTTTGCAACTCGGCGGCAGTGAACCGGCTGATCTGGCCAAAGCCGCTCGGCTCGGTGAGCAATGGGGTTACGACGAAATCAATCTGAATTGCGGTTGTCCGTCTGAGCGTGTGCAGCGCGGAGCTTTCGGCGCCTGCTTGATGGCCGAGCCGCAACTCGTGGCCGATGGGGTCAAAGCCATGGTTGATGTGGTGTCGGTGCCTGTGACGGTCAAGCACCGCATCGGCATAGACCGTGTGGAGAGCTATGACTTTGTGCGCGACTTTGTGGGTACGGTGTCCGAGGCGGGTTGCCACAGTTTTATTGTGCATGCGCGCAACGCTTGGCTGCAAGGCATTTCGCCCAAAGAAAACCGTGAACTGCCGCCACTCAAACCCGATTGGGTGTTGCGTTTGAAAGCTGATTTCCCGCTCTTGCAGTTTTCTATCAATGGCGGCATCAAAACCATGGGGCAAATCCGCACGCATTTGGCTGAGCTCGATGGTGTCATGGTCGGGCGTGAGGCCTATCACAACCCCTGGCTGCTCAGTGAATGGGATGCGGCTTTGGGAGAGCCGGTCACAGCGTTGACCCGCGACGATATCGAAACACAGATGGTGGCTTATATGCAAAAACAGGCCTTGAACGGCGTGCCTTGGTTTGCCGTGGCCCGTCACATGCTGGGACTGCGTCACGCCCAGCCAGGTGCGCGCAAATGGCGGCAGGTCTGGAGCGATCACCGTCTCAAACTGTTGCCTGTGGCAGAGGTGGCCAGCCTGGCGCAGCAAGCTTTGGCGCAAGACAAAAGCGCTGTGCAGACGGAGTTGCTGTCGCAGCCGGACTGATTCATGCGCCCGACTGCTTCCCCCCGATATGCGGTGATTGCCGTGTGGTTGATTCCGGCCTTGTGGTCCCTCAACTACATAGGGGCGCGGCTATCGCCCGGTGTGGTGCAAGCGCACACCTTGGCGCTGGGGCGCTGGTTCATCGTGGCAGCTGTGCTGGGCCTGTTCTGCCGCAAAGAACTTTGGATGCATCGCAGCCATATCAAGTTGCAATGGCGGCAGTACATGGCGCTGGGTTTTTGCGGCATGGTGGCTTGCGGCGCTTGGGTCTATGCGGCTGCCAGAACCTCGCCGGCCATGAATATTGCTTTGATCTACGCTTGCTCACCCGTGCTGATCAGCGCAGGTGCTGCATTCTGGTTGCGAGAATGTTTGCGCTGGTGGCAGCTGGCGGGTTTTGTCCTAGCCATCGCCGGAGTAGGCCATGTGGTGGTCAAAGGTCAGTGGTTGGCATTGTCGCAAGTGCAATGGGTCAGCGGCGACTTTCTGGTGTTGCTGGCCGCTATTTGTTGGGCGGTATTTGCTTTACTACAAAAGCACTGGTCTTCGCCGCTGAGCGCGTTTGCCAGACTGTCAGTCATGTCACTAGCGGGTTGCGTGCTGTTGTTGCCATTTGTGGCCTGGGAATACTGCCAGCCGGACAAGCCTTCATGGAGTTGGCTGGCTACCGAATTGGTGTTGCTGGTCGGATTGCTTCCCGGCATATTTGCTTACACCTTGTATGGCTGGGCGCAAACTGTACTGGGCGCCAGCCGGGTCGGCATGGCCATGTACCTGGCACCGCTGTGGGCCGCCGTGGTGTCTTGGTTATTTCTGGCCGAACCCTTGGGCTTGCACCATTTGGTAGGTGCCATGCTGATACTGCCGGGAGTGGCGCTCGTGCAAAGACAGCAGGTGTATCAGGAGAGATAAGTAGTTGTTAAATATTTTTAATTACAAATAAAAATCTATTTTTAATTAAATTTAGTTAATATAGACATGAATCAGTTCTTCCAAACTTGGAGGCCAAGGTCATGCCTGATTTTTATAAAAATTTATACAGAACCGCTGTGAGCGGATGGCTTGTCTTAGCTTTGACTGCTTGCGGGGGAGGGGGAGGTGGCGCAACGGGCTCCGGCAACGTCACACCTAATGGGCAGACTTCAGAGGCAGGACAGTCAGGAACGAATTCTCTATTGACCACTGCCGGCAGAGTAGGTCAGGCCATGGGCAACGGCAACAGTCAACAACTCAAAGCTGAAGACGCGCCCTATTTGCTGACCACCGCTCAAGACAACTACGCGCAATTGGTGTCTGCGCAAAATAACTTGCTGTCAGCGTTTTACGCTGACGCGGCCGGCACCCAATTCGACATGGTTCAAGAAAGCTTCATGATCCAGCCTTCTCCCATGGCCATGGACCAGGTGTTTCCGCTGGTGGTGGGCGACAAAGGCAATGTGCTGGCATCCATCAGCACGGTGGGCGGCGGTCGAATCGCCGGTTATGGCTACGACATATTGGCCGGGTTTTCGCCAGGCAGCAAACAGCAAACTTATTACCATGTGCCGCAAACATCGCACCAAACCGTGTTCAAACGCGTGCTGGCTTGGCTGGTGACAGGCCATGCGAGCGCAGACATCACGACTTCATCGGCCACCCCTTTTTATGTGGCTTGGGGCAGTTTGCCCACCTCATCGACGGTGATGTACACCACGCCAGCACCGGCCAAACGCAAGGTGTATGAGCCTTATGCCGTTGCCGGAATGCGCAGCTTGGGTGTGAAGTTTGCCAACATGACATGCGATCCGCTGGCCGACTCGGTGGACACATGCGCGGCCGGGTCAAACCTGGTGGTCATTGGTGCTACGGACCAAACTGATGCGGGCAAATTGCTGTTGCCCACACAACTCGTCAAGTTGAAAGAGATTGTTCAGAGAAAAATCCCGGTGCTTTATCTGAATGCGCATCCTGCGCATGACTATTGGAACGACTTCGCAAGAGCGGCCTTTCCCGAAGATTTCCCAAGATTGGCAGCCATGGGGTTTGCCAGCGGGGACACGCCGGACAGGCGCAACTACTACACCCAGGATTCAGTGTCTGCTGATTTAACCCTTAGCCAAGTCAAACAACGCGCCAACCTACTGGGCGGGCTGATCAACAGTTTGGTCACCGGCAATTTCAATAGCTACAGTTGGTCCGCCACGTGCAGTGATCCGGACTGTGGGCCAGCTGAATTCATGAATCAGGTGTTCACACCCATCGCGGCTTTAAAAACGCAGTTGGACAACATCAATACCAGTCAGTTCAAACTGTTCGACAGCCAAGCCAGCAGCAAAACATTGCAAAGTCTGGTGTTGTGGGCAGATGTGTACAGGCAAAGCATCAGCTACCCGTTGAACAAAGCGGGTAACCAAGCGGATTTTCAAAAAGCCTATTTGGCAGATGCCTTGGTGGACTATGTGCGCAGCGCCGGGGCAGGGCAAGATGCAGGCACAGCAGCAGGTCAGGGCAGCGTGGGCAATTTTTTGGGCAGCGAGGCCAAAACCACAGCCACCAGCGGCGACTTTGAAACCGTCACGGTTACCTTACCCGGCAGCAGTGGGTTCACTGCCATAGGCCGGTTTGCTTTGCCCGGTGTACCGGTTCAGGTGAAACTGAGCAGCTTGCCAGCCACAGGCAGTTTCACGGTGTTCTTCAACCCCATCAGGCCCGGCAGCACCAAGGTATGGGAAACGCCTTCGGATGACCGGTACCACGGGTACCTCCGGCCGTTGTTTTTGCAAAGCCCTCAATTCAGCTTAACAACCGATGCCATCACACTGCTCAGCCCTTATGGCGGTGTATTGCAATTGGGTTACGACAGTGCCAGCGCTTCGTCGGTGACATTGCAAATCAAAGGCACTGCCAAACACCCGTTTTATGACACCACCCAAGGAACACCCGATGCCGCCCGGTTTTTCGCCGATGTGAAAGCCAGCAAGCTGGGATGGATGGAAATCAAAACGCCGGGGTTGGAGGTGCATTCCTTGATCAGCAATGCCATGGATTTTTTGCAGCCCAGTACCGCGCAACTGGCTGATGTACGCAATGTGTTTCCCAGTATTGACAAGCCTTACTACAACCGCAGCACAGGTGTTGACATGGCCAAATACCTGTATGAAGCCAAAAAATACGTGATGGATGACGCGTATCAATTTGCGGGTTTTCAGGCACGCGGTTTGACTTTGTCTGCCTCGGTTCAAAGCTTTTGCACCAGCCATCACTGGGATTGCACCAGCACCGCGATTCACGTGCCACCTTCCATACAGCATTACACCCTCGACGTGCGGGCCAACTGCGGCGGCATGTGTTCAGGCCACCCCATCATCGACAGTGAATCGGCTTTCGATCCCAGAGGTTGGGGAGAAACCCACGAGCTCGGTCACAACCTGCAAGACTTCAAACTCTACGATACGGTCAGTTCCGAGGTGTCCAACAATATGTTTTCATTGCACAAAAAGTGGCGGATGTTGCGCGACTTGGGGCGTGCATCCATGGGATATGGCAATGAATTGAATGAGGCGCAGGTGGTGTTTGACCTGCTCAAGTCCATCTACAAGGATACTTCCAAGCCCGGCACAGCCGAAAAAATCGCTCAAATCAGAGCTGAGCTATGGACCGAAGCCACGGCCAGACAAAACCGCTCCAGGCTGTATTTTTATGTGCAATGGCCGCTGATTTATTTTGAAGCGCTCAAAGCTGGCAACCCGTCAATGAGCGATGACCAAGCCTGGGAGCAAGCCTGGGATATCTACACCTTGTTGTATTTGCATAAAAGGCAAATCAATGCCGCCACCGATGCCACATGGCCGTCCCTGAAAACCAATCTGGGCTTTGGTCAGTACAACACCAAACCATCGACCCAGTATGCGGATGGAAACGGCAACTTCCCGATTCACGATGTCATGTTGGTGAGCTTCAGTCTGGTCACCGGGCGGGACCAACGCCCGGTGTTTGATTTTTGGGGGGTGATCACCTCAGATGCTGCCAAAAACCAAGTGGCTGCGATGAATTTGCCGGCACAAGCGATGAAGTTCTACGCCACCCGTTGTTCGGACGATTTCAGAACCTACACCACGGTGGACATGACGCAGAACAACCCGGTTTTTCCTTGGCCCAATGATTTCAAGACAGCCACCGAAACCAGCGCACAAGCCACTGCCAAGCAAAACACCAACACCAGTTATTGCTTGAGTCGGAATCAGTGATGGCTTGGTTGCATCAGTTGCGGGTCAGTGGTTTTGAAACTTCAGTCCGCAATCCCCGGCACCACTTGGCTGAAACCACCGTCCACATAAGTAATTTCAGCGGATACGCCAGCGGCTAAATCTGAAAGTAAAAACGCCGCCACATTGCCCACATCTTCAATCGTCACGTTGCGGCGAATGGGTGATTGGCTGGCCACCACTTCCAAAATTTTGCCGAAACCTTTGATGCCCGAAGCTGCCAGCGTTTTGATCGGACCGGCGCTGATGCCGTTGACCCGCATGCCGCGCTTTTGGCTGCCCAGCGATTCGGCCAAGTAACGCACCGATGCTTCCAATGAAGCTTTGGCCAAGCCCATGGTGTTGTAGTTGGGCACATTACGCAAAGCGCCCAAATAACTCAGCGTCAGCAACGAAGCGTTGTCATTCAAGTGGGGCAAAAATGCTTTGGCCATGCCGGGAAAGCTGTAAGCGCTGATGTCGTGAGCAATGGCAAACGCTTCGCGGCTCAGGCCCTCTAAAAAATCGCCTGCAATCGCTTCGCGCGGGGCAAAACCGATGGCGTGTACAAAACCGTCAAAACGTGGCCAGACCGCAGTGAGCCCGCTGACCAGTGCTGCGATCTGCTCGTCGCTGGAGACATCGCAGTCAAACACCAGCGTGGAGTCGAAGTCGGCGGCAAACTCGGTGATGCGTTCTTTGAAACGCTCGCCTTGGTAGCTGAATGCCAGCTCTGCGCCTTGTGCATGGCAGGCCCGGGCGATACCGTATGCGATGGACCGGTTGGACAGTACGCCGGTGATCAATAATTTTTTACCGGCCAAAAACCCTGTTTTATGTGTCACGAGGAAGCTCCTGAAAAATCTTGCAGAATTGTCGCATGCGAATTTTTCTGACTTTGACCTTTTGCCTGCTGTGCGCACCCGCTTGGGCAGCACATGCGTATGCACAGTTCGGCGACATCAAATACCCGCCCGGTTTTCACCATTTCAGTTATGTGAACCCTGTGGCTCCCAAGGGTGGCAGCATCGCTATGGTGGCTCCCTCGCGTGCCTCCAGTTTTGACAAATACAACCCGTTCACCTTGAAAGGCACAGCGCCACCTGCCATCAGCAGTTTGATGATCGAGACCTTGCTGGTGGGCAATTTCGACGAACCGACCACCGCGTACGGCTTGTTGGCGGAAGACGTGAGTCTGGCCAAAGACAAGCTCTCAGTCACTTTCAAACTCAATCCGCTGGCGCGTTTTCACAATGGCGACCCGGTGTTGGCCGCCGATGTGAAGTTTTCTTTTGAACGGCTCACCAGCAAACAAGCCGCACCGCAATTCCGCACCTATTTCAGCGAAGTCAAAGGCCTGACGGTGTTGGGTGAACGAGAAGTGCGTTTTGATTTCAAGCGTGCCAACGCTGAATTGCCCTTGATCGTCGGCGGCATGCCGGTGTTCAGCCAAAAATGGGGTGCAGACAAACTGTTTGATCAGGTGGTCACTGACATACCCATAGGCACGGGCCCTTACAAAATCGGCAAGGTCGATTTCGGCAAAGACATTGAATATGTGCGCGACCCTAACTACTGGGCCAAAGACTTGGGTGTTCGCAAAGGCATGTTCAATTTCGACCGCATCACCTACAAAATGTACAAAGACACCACGGCGCAGTTTGAGGCGTTTAAGGCCGGTGAGTTCGATTACATACAAGCGTTTGTGGCCCGTGAATGGGCGCGTGGCTACAAAGGCAAGTTGTTTGACAACGGCACGCTGATCAAAAAAGAACTCAAGCACGGCAACGCCGGTGACTTCCAAGGCTTTATGTTCAACACACGCTTGCCCAAGTTTCAGGACAAGCGGGTGCGCCAAGCCATCGCACTCGCCATGGACTACGAGTGGATGAACCGCCAGTTGTTCTACATGGCCTACACCCGGGTGCGCGGTTATTTTGTTGGCAGCGACTTTGAAGCCAAAGGCCTGCCCGAACCGGACGAACTGGCTTTGCTCGAACCCTTGCGCACCAAACTGCCGCCCGAGGTGTTCACCGATGCCGTACCCTTGCCGCCGCAAACCAGCCTCGACCCGGCCTCCGGCCAAAGCTTGCGCGACCATTTGCGTTTGGCCCGCGATTTGTTGGCGCAAGCAGGCTGGACTTACAAAGACGGTGCTTTGCGCAATACCAAAGGCGAAGCGTTCACTTTAGAGTTTTTAGACAACTCGGGCTCTATGGGGCGGGTGGTCACGCCCTATGCAAAGAACCTGGAAAAACTGGGCTTCAAAGTGAATTACAAAGTGATTGACTTTGCTGTGCTGCAAAAACGCATGGATGCATTTGATTTTGAAATCATCAGCAACCGCATAGGCGGCAGCGAAGCCCCGGGCACCGAGTTGCTTGAGCGCTTCGGCTCCAAGGCCGCCGAAACTGAAGGTTCCAGCAATGTCATCGGCGTGAAAGACCCGGCGGTGGATGCCTTGCTGGACAAAGTGGTGGCGGCGCAAACCCGGCCGCAGTTGACCGCCGCGCTCAAAGCCTTGGACCGTGTGTTGCGCCACGGCCATTACGCTGTGCCGCATTGGTATGGCAGCGTGCACAGAGTGTCGTGGCGAGCCGGGCGGTTTGAGCAGCCCGACATCACGCCGCGCTATTACCAGCCCGAGATCTGGGTCACCTCGACCTGGTGGGGCAGCACCGCCAATCTGGTGGGAGACAAATGACATGCTGAGCTATATCGTTAAACGACTGTTGCTGATGATCCCCACTTTGTTTGGCATTTTGCTGCTGACTTTTGTGGTGATCCAGTTCGTGCCCGGCGGCCCCGTTGAACAAATGGTCGCGCAATTACAAGGCCGCGACTCGGGCGGCGAGGGCGCTGCGGTCAGCGGTGCCGGTTACCGTGGCAGACAAGGCGTGGATGCAGAGCGCATTGCCGAGATCAAAGCGCTTTACGGGTTTGACAAACCGCCGCTGGAACGCTTTGTGCAAATGCTGGGGCAGTTTGCGCGTTTCGATTTGGGCAAAAGTTTTTTCTACCCCAAAGATGTCTGGCAATTGGTGAAAGAAAAATTGCCGGTCTCCATCAGCTTGGGGCTGTGGACGTTTTTCTTGAGCTATCTGGTGTCCATTCCCTTGGGCATCGCCAAAGCGGTGCGTGCCGGTACCCGGTTTGACACCTTGACCAGTTTGGTGGTGTTGATCGGTTATGCGATTCCGGGCTTTGTGCTCGGTGTGGCTTTGCTGGTGGTGTTTGGCGGCCAGTTGCAATGGTTTCCTTTGCGCGGTTTGACCTCCAGTAACTGGGCCACCTTGTCTATGGGTGCCAAAGTGGTGGATTACCTGTGGCATATCGCCATGCCGGTCACTGCAAGCGTGCTGGGCGCGTTTGCCGTGACCACCATGCTGACCAAAAACGCGTTTCTGGAAGAGATTGGCAAGCAATATGTACTGACCGCCCGCGCCAAAGGTTTGTCCGAACGCAAGGTGTTGTGGAAGCATGTGATGCGCAATGCGCTGATTCCTTTGGTCACGGGTTTTCCGGCGGCCTTCATCGGCGCGTTTTTCGCCGGGTCGTTGTTGATTGAAACCTTGTTCTCGCTGGATGGTTTGGGCTTGCTGAGCTATGAGAGTGTGATGCGGCGCGATTACCCGGTGGTGTTGGGCACCTTGTATTTATTCACCCTGATTGGTTTGGTGACCAAGCTGATCAGCGACCTGTGTTACGTGTGGGTGGACCCGCGCGTGAAATTTGATTGACCGCCATGGCCACCGCTTCTCTTTCCCCTTCACAACTGGCCTGGCGGCGTTTCAAGCGAAACCGCTTGGGCTATGTCAGTCTGGTGTTGTTTTCTATTTTGTTTGTGGTCAGCATGGCCGCTGAATTGGTGAGCAATGACAAGCCGCTGATTGCCTGTTACAACGGCAAACTGTATTTTCCGATTGTGAAAAACCCGCCGGAGACGGTGTTCGGCGGCGACTTTGAAACACCTACCGATTATTTCGATCCGTTCATCCGCCAGCAGTTTCAACAAGCCGGTAACTGGGCGGTCTACCCGATCAACCCGTATCACCACAGCACGCTGAATTACTTTGCCAAAGAACCCAACCCGGCGCCGCCTTCGGCTGACAACTGGCTGGGCACCGATGACCGTGGCCGCGATTTGCTGGCGCGATTGTTGTATGGTTTTCGCGTGTCGGTGTTGTTCGCGCTGGCACTCACCATCACCGGCACCCTACTTGGCGTGGTCACGGGTGCCATACAAGGGTTTTTTGTCGGCAAAACCGATTTGGTGATGCAGCGTTTCATTGAAATCTGGGGTGCCATGCCCGAGCTGTATTTGCTCATCATTTTTTCAGCGGTGTTCGAGCCCAGCGTCAGTTTGCTGTTGATATTGCTCAGTCTGTTTGGCTGGATGGGTTTGTCCGACTATGTGCGGGCCGAGTTTTTGCGTAACCGCCAGTTGGACTATGTGCGGGCAGCCCGTGCTTTGGGTTTGTCCAACTGGGCCATCATCCGTCGTCACGTGCTGCCCAACAGCATGACACCGGTGGTCACGTTTTTGCCGTTTCGCATGAGTGCCGCCATTTTGGCTTTGACCAGTTTGGATTTTCTGGGGCTGGGTGTACCGCCCGGAACGCCCAGCCTGGGTGAGTTGTTGTCGCAAGGCAAAACCAATATCGATGCCTGGTGGATTTCCATCTCCACCTTCGGTGTGCTGGTGGTCACGCTGTTGTTGTTGACTTTCATGGGTGACGCGCTGCGGGATGCATTGGATCCGCGCAAGCTGCAACAGGAGAGCGGCTCATGAGCGCGTTATTGAAAGTGCACCAGTTGCACATGTCGTTTCAAGGCCGCGAAGTGGTGCACGGCGTGTCCTTTCAACTGCAAGCCGGTGAAAAATTGGCTTTGGTCGGTGAATCGGGTTCGGGCAAAACCGTCACTGCACTGAGCTTGCTGGGTTTGGCGCGCGGTGCTTGGGTGCGCGGCGAGGCCTTGTTCAACGGCCGGGACTTGTTCAAGTTCAACGAGTCGCAATGGTTAGGCGTGCGCGGCAGCGACATCGCCATGGTGTTTCAAGAGCCGATGACCGCGCTCAACCCCTTGTTCACTGTTGGCGAGCAAATTGCCGAAGTGTTGTTGCTGAAAAAAGGACTGGACCGTCAGCAAGCCTGGGCCCGCGCCATCGAGTTGCTCAACGACACCGGCATTCCCGAGCCAGAGCGCCGTGTCAACAGCTATCCGCACCAGTTGTCGGGCGGCCAACGGCAACGCGCCATGATTGCCATGGCCTTGGCGGGTGAGCCCAAATTGCTGTTGGCCGATGAGCCGACCACCGCACTGGACGTGTCCTTGCGCGGACAAATTCTGGATTTGCTCGACAGCTTGCAACACAAACACGGCATGTCTGTGCTGTTGATCACCCACGACCTGAACATGGTGCGCCGTTTTGCCGACCGGGTGCTGGTGATGGAAAACGGCTATTTGGTGGAGCAGGGTGAAGTGAGCAGTGTGCTCAGCCACCCGCAGCACGCGTATACCCGCCGGTTGGTGGACAGCCAGCCCGAGCGCAATGTGTTCGAGCCTGTGGAAGATGCGCCTGTGTGCGTGCAGGCAGACCCATTGCGCGTGGTGTATCCCGTGCCGCGTGCGGGTTGGCGCGGCTGGTTCGGCCATGCGCAATTCGTTGCATTGCAAGGCGCGGACTTTGCGTTGCGTCAAGGCCAAACACTGGGCATCATCGGCGAATCCGGTTCAGGCAAATCGTCGCTCGCCTTGGCGGCGCTGGGCTTGATCCCTTTTCAAGGCAAGTTGCAGATCGAAGACAAGCAATGGCAGGGCAAGGCCGGTGCAGACTTGGCTTTGCGTCGCGCCATACAAGTGGTGTTTCAAGACCCGTTTTCATCGCTGTCGCCGCGCATGACGGTAGAAGAAGTGGTGGGTGAAGGCCTGCTGGTTCACGAAGCTGACTTGAGCACCGGTCAACGCCAAGCCCGGGTACTGGCGGCTTTGAATGAAGTTGGCATGGACGAAGCACAGTTTCCCGGCCTGTTGGCGCGTTACCCGCACGAGTTCTCCGGCGGACAACGCCAGCGTTTGGCGATTGCCCGCGCCTTGATAGTGAAACCGCGCATTCTGGTGTTGGACGAACCCACCAGCGCACTGGATGTGTCCATACAAAAACAGGTGCTGGACTTGTTGCAGCGCCTGCAACGCGAGCGCGGACTGAGCTATTTGCTCATCACCCACGACATTGATGTCATACAGGCCATGGCTCACCATGTGCTGGTGCTCAAAGACGGTGTGGTTGTGGAATCCGGCCCCTTAGACCGCGTTTGCCAGTCCCCGCAATCCGACTACACCCGCAGCTTATTGGCCGCATCGTTTGGCGCCATGGTCCCGGGCGGCTGATTCGTGGTTACAATAGCAGGCAAATGAACGATAACGGGCGGACATCCCAACCGCCCGTTTTTTTTGGTCGGGTGAAAAGCGGTGGCATTGCAAGACATCATTGAACAAACTGTCAGCGGGCTGGGTTACCAACTGGTCGAGGTAGAGCGTTCAGCCGGTGGGCTGTTGCGCATCACCATCGATTTGCCTTGGCAAGCCGGTCAGCCCGAGCAATTTGTGCAGGTGGAAGATTGCGAAAAGGTCACACGGCAAATGCAGTTTGTGCTGGAAGTCGAAGGCACAGCCTACAGCCGACTTGAAGTTTCTTCGCCGGGTATCGACCGGCCCTTGCGTTCAGAAAATGATTTTTTGCGTTTCGTCGGTGAGCAAATCGACCTGACATTGAAAGCGCCCATGGGGGCGGCGGCGGGCGGCTTGGTGGCTGCCAACCGGAAAAAATTCCGGGGCGTGTTGGAAACCACCGACACACCTCAGACCTGGCAAATCACCTGGCGTGAAGAGCCGCCGAGCAAGCCGGGAATGCGGCCGGCCCGGGTCAACAAAAACTTGCCAGTGCAAGCCCTGCAATTCACCTTGAGTGAATTGCGTGATGCCCGACTGGCACCGATTGTGAATTTCAAGGGCAGAAAGCCCGCTGAGAACAGGAGTAATGAATCATGAATCGCGAAATGCTGATGTTGGTGGATGCCATCTCACGCGAAAAAAATGTCGAGCGTGACCTGGTTTTCGGTGCGGTTGAATCCGCGCTGGCGCAAGCCACCAAAAAACTTTACCAAGGCGACGTAGATATTCGTGTAGCCATGGACCGTGACTCGGGGGAATACGAAACCTTCCGTCGCTGGCTGGTAGTGCCCGATGAAGCCGGTTTGCAAAACCCGGATGCCGAAGAAATGTTGATGGATGCCAAAGAGCGTCTGGCTGATGTGGAAGAGGGCGAGTACATCGAGGAAAGCGTCGAGTCTTTGCCCATAGGCCGCATCGGTGCCATGGCGGCCAAACAAGTCATTCTGCAAAAAATCCGCGACGCTGAGCGCGAAATGCTGTTGTCAGACTTTTTGGCGCGCGGCGACAAGATTTTTGTCGGCAGCGTCAAGCGTATGGACAAAGGCGACATCATTGTGGAGAGCGGTCGCGTTGAAGGCCGTTTGCGTCGCAGCGAAATGATCCCCAAAGAAAATTTGCGCAATGCAGACCGGGTGCGCGCCATGATCATGGAAGTCGACACCACCTTGCGCGGTGCGCCCATCATCTTGTCGCGCTCTGCTCCAGAATTCATGATCGAGCTGTTCCGCCAGGAAGTCCCTGAAATCGAACAAGGCCTGCTAGAGATCAAATCCTGCGCCCGCGACCCCGGTTCGCGCGCCAAGATTGCAGTGATATCTCACGACAAGCGCGTTGACCCTATCGGCACTTGTGTCGGTGTGCGCGGTACGCGCGTGAATGCCGTCACCAACGAGCTCGCAGGCGAGCGCGTTGACATTGTGTTGTGGAGCGAAGACCCGGCACAGTTTGTCATCGGCGCCTTGGCTCCGGCCAACGTCACTTCCATCGTTGTCGATGAAGAAAAACACGCCATGGATGTGGTGGTGGACGACGAAAACCTTGCCATGGCCATCGGTCGCGGTGGCCAAAACGTGCGTTTGGCGTCCGATCTCACCGGTTGGAAAATCAATATCATGGATGCAGCCGAATCGGCTCAAAAATCCGCCAATGAAACCGAAGGTTTGCGTGCCTTGTTTGTCGCCAAACTTGACGTTGATCAGGAAGTCGCGGACATCCTGATTGAAGAAGGTTTCACCAGCCTGGAAGAGGTGGCCTATGTGCCGCTGCAAGAGATGCTGGAAATTGAAAGCTTTGACGAAGACACAGTCAACGAATTGCGGGCCCGCGCCAAAGATGCTTTGCTGACCATGGAAATTGCCATGGAAGAAAGTGTTGAGGAAGTTTCTCAGGACCTGAGAGACCTGGAAGGCCTGGATGCCGAATTGATTGCCAAGCTGGCCATGGGTGGTGTACATACCCGTGACGATTTGGCCGATTTGGCGGTGGACGAACTGGTGGACATCACCGGTCAGTCTGAAGAGGAAGCAAAAACTTTGATCCTGAAGGCACGCGAACACTGGTTCGCGGGTCAAGCGTAACGGTCATGAAGAGGAACACCACAGATGACCATCACAACGGTTGCCGAGTTTGCCAAGGAACTCAAAAAATCTC
>CANGPN010000024.1 GCA_947456305.1 Comamonadaceae bacterium
CGACCACAGCATCGGTGAAATCATCGCCAAAGCCATGGACAAAGTCGGCAAAGAAGGCGTGATCACCGTGGAAGACGGCAAGTCACTGGAAAACGAACTCGACATCGTCGAAGGCATGCAGTTCGACCGTGGCTATTTGTCTCCTTACTTCATCAACAACCACGACAAACAAGTCGCGCTGTTGGACAACCCGTTCGTGCTGCTGTTCGACAAAAAGATCAGCAACATCCGCGAACTTCTGCCCACCTTGGAAGCCGTGGCCAAAGCCGGTCGTCCGCTGTTGATCATTGCCGAAGAAGTGGACGGCGAAGCGCTGGCTACTTTGGTGGTCAACACCATCCGTGGCATTTTGAAAGTGGTTGCTGTCAAGGCACCAGGTTTCGGTGATCGCCGCAAAGCCATGTTGGAAGACATTGCCATCCTGACCGGCGGCAAAGTAATTGCAGAAGAAGTCGGTTTGACACTGGAAAAAGTCACATTGGCTGATCTGGGTTCTGCCAAGCGCATCGAAGTCGGCAAAGAAAACACCACCATCATCGATGGTGCAGGTGCTGCCGCTGACATCGAAGCACGTGTCAAACAAATCCGCATTCAAATCGAAGAAGCGACCAGCGACTACGACCGCGAAAAACTGCAAGAGCGCGTGGCCAAGTTGGCCGGTGGCGTGGCAGTGATCAAGGTTGGCGCTGCCACCGAAGTCGAAATGAAAGAGAAAAAAGCCCGCGTGGAAGATGCATTGCACGCTACCCGCGCTGCGGTGGAAGAAGGCATCGTGGCCGGTGGCGGTGTGGCACTGTTGCGTGCCCGTCAAGCAGCTGGCACCATCAAAGGTGACAACGCTGACCAAGACGCCGGTATCAAACTGGTGTTGAAAGCCATCGAATCTCCTTTGCGCGAAATCGTTTACAACGCCGGTGGCGAGCCTTCAGTGGTTGTCAACGCAGTGTTGGCCGGTAAAGGCAACTACGGCTTCAACGCCGCCAACGACACCTATGGCGACATGATCGAAATGGGTATTCTGGACCCGACCAAAGTGACCCGCACCGCGCTGCAAAACGCAGCCTCTGTGTCTTCACTGATGTTGACCACCGAAGCCATGGTGGCCGATGCACCGAAAGACGAATCCGGTGCAGGCGGCGGCATGCCTGGCGGCGACATGGGTGGCATGGGCGGTATGGGTGGCATGGGCATGTAATGGCTGTTGCCTGAGTCAAAGCCCATCGCTTTTGACAAAGACCTTAAAACCCCGCGGAGTGATTCGCGGGGTTTTTTATTTGTATGCTCAAACTCTTTGTTTGTCCGACTGTTGCCATGACACGTTTTTTCCAGCTTGCTTTCGCCGCCATTTTTTATATGAATTTGCCGACAGCTGCTGCCGCACCGCAAGCAGCCGCTGACGAAGCCTTGTTTCGCCTGAGCGACAAGAGCGCCGTGGAGACGCAAACCTTGTTGTCAGACATGCAATCTGCCGATGTGGTGTTGCTGGGCGAAATCCACGACAACCCGCGTCACCATGACATACGGGCGCAATTGCTGCGCGAACCCGCCCTGAACCGGCGCAGCCTGGTTGCCGAGCACATGGACGCAGGCCAACAAGTGGGCGGCGGTGACAAGCTGTTGACGCGTCTGGAGCAAGCCGGTTTTGACGCCAAGGGCTGGCAATGGCCGCTGCACCAGCCCTTGTTTGCCGCAGCTTTGGAACAAAATATGGCGGTGTACGGCGGTAATCTGCCGCGCGACCAAACCCGGCCTGTGCTGAAAAGCCGGGGCAACAGCCTGGACCCGGGTTTGCAAACCCTGCTGCTACACGCGCCTTTGAGCGATGACAATTTGAAAGCCTTGCGCCGTGAGATTGACGAAGGCCATTGCGGCGCCCTGCCAGGCATGATGTTCGAGGGCATGATGGCCGTGCAACGCGCGCGTGACGCCGCCATGGCGGATCAACTGATGAAACACCTGCCAGCCGTGCTGGTGTCGGGCAACGGCCACGCCTGGAAGCATTTGGGTGTGCCGCATATTCTTGCGGCCAACCGGCCAAACCTGCGCCATATAAGCGTGCTGTTTCTGGAACACGCGGCTTTCTCCGATGCTGCCGCTCAAGCCGAATGGCTGCAAAGCTGGCAGGGCAAGGCCGACTATGTCTGGCTGACGCCGCCCCTATCTAGGCCGGACCCTTGTCAATCGCTGCAAAAGCCTTAAATACTTTCTGCCGCTAAAACCTTTGAAATCTGCGTTTTTAATAATTTAAAAGTAATATTTAAAGAATTTATCAATTAATATTTGCGTACTTTCAAATTCATTGAATACGCAATTGAGATCCATTGAGCTACAAGAAATTCGCCCCCGGCATTCGTCTGAGCCGCTGTGGCTGCCCGGCCAACCGGCGACGTCGGACTACCTGCCGCCGGTCTTGCGGCCAAAGCCAACGCCGGTGACGCGCTGGAACAGTACGCCTGTGCGCCGGGTCAAACACCCGCGCCTGCAGTTCGACAAAGGCTTGCAAATCGACTTGCTGGCCTGAGCCGCATCAAGCCCGGTGCAACAATGCGTCCAGCTTTTGTGCATCCGCACAAAACGCACGTATGCCTTCGGCCAATTTATCCCCTGCCATGGCGTCTTCATTCATAGCGAATCTGAATGTCGGCTGGTCTAAGTGCAGCGCAGGCAAGTCCATGAACCCGGCCTGTACAGCGCTCAAGGCCTGCTGCACCGGTGCCTCGCTGGCTTGCAACTGAGCCAGCAACTCCGGGCTGATGGTCAGCAAATCGCAACCAGACAGCGCAATGATTTGGCCGACATTGCGAAAACTCGCGCCCATGACTTCGGTGGCAATGCCGTGTTTTTTGTAGTGGTTGTAAATGCGGCGCACGCTTTGCACACCCGGGTCGTTGGCGCCGGCGTGGGCAGCCTCGTCCCACTGTGCGCCGGCGGATTTTTTGTACCAGTCGTAAATCCGTCCGACAAACGGAGAAATCAGTTTGACACCGGCATCACCGCATGCCACGGCCTGGGCAAAGGAAAACAGCAAGGTCAAATTGGTATGTATGCCTTGGCGCTCCAATTGTTCGGCGGCTTGAATGCCTTCCCAAGTAGCGGCGATTTTGATCAGCACCCGGGCCTTGTCTACGCCTTGCGCTTGGTACATCCCTATGATGCGCTGCGCCCGCGACACGGTGGCCACTGTGTCAAAGCTCAGGCGTGCATCGACTTCGGTAGAGACTCGCCCGGGGATGATGGTCAATATGTTGCAGCCAAAGCGCACCAGCAAATGGTCCATGACTTCATCGATGGACGCGCCTGTGTGCTGCGCCAGTGTGTCTTTCAACAACTGCTGGTAGGCCGGCATTTGCACGGCTTTCAGAATCAGCGAGGGATTGGTGGTTGCGTCCTGTGGCTGAAAGCGGCTGATTTGCTGGAAGTCGCCGGTATCGGCCACCACGGTGGTGAATTGCTTTAATGCATCAAGTTGGTTCATCCTAAGATTATCGCCACCAGGTATTTGTGCTGCTGTCATCGATTCACCGCGTCAATCAGGCTACAGTCCTGCCTATGAAAAATGTTCTCGTTTTAGGTGGTTCAGGTTTTGTCGGCCGCCATGTGTGCGAGGCGCTTAACCGCGCCGGTATTTATGTGACCGTGGCCACACGCCGCCTGCCCGCGCGCTCGGTGCAAATGCTGCCTTTTGTCACGGTGGTACAAGCCGATGTCCATGACCCGCAAGCGTTGGCAGCATTGGTGCCAGGCCATGACGCGGTGGTCAATCTGGTCGCCATATTGCACGGCGACCGCGCCTCGTTTGACAAAGTCCATGTGCAACTGCCGCGTCAAATCGCACGCGCCTGTATGCAAGCCGGTGTGCGGCGCTTGGTTCACGTCAGCGCGCTAGGCGCTGATCAACAAGGGCCATCGCTGTACCAACGCAGCAAGGCGCAAGGCGAAGCTGCTTTGCAGTCTGAGGTAGTACACGGTTTGCAATTAAGCGTTCTGCGCCCGAGTGTGATTTTTGGCGAAGACGATGCTTTCATCAACCTGTTTGCCCGACTGCAAGCCATCACACCTGTGGTGCCGCTGGCCGGTGCGGCCACCCGGTTTCAACCCGTGTGGGTGCAGGATGTAGCGCGCGCCGTGCTGTATGCCTTGCTACACCGCGACACCATAGGACAGGTGTATGCATTGGCGGGACCGCAAATTTTCACGCTGAAGGAACTGGTGCAGCACGCAGGCCGCTGGGGTGGGCATCCGCGCCCAGTGGTCGGCTTGCCCGAGGCCATGGCTTACATGCAGGCTCTGGTGATGGAAATGCTGCCCGGTGCTCCGCTGATGAGCCGTGACAACCTGGCGTCCATGCAAGTCGACAATATTCTTTCAGGGGATCTGCCCGGCCTTGACGCTCTCGGTGTCAGCACTGCCGCCAGGCTGGACAGCGTGTTTGCCTTGCCTCAGCTCACAGCGGATAGCCGCTGATAAACCGCTGTATTTCTTTCAAAGTTTCCTGCGGCTTTTCTTCAGGGATAAAGTGGCCGCAGGCCAAGGCCTTGCCGCGCACATCGGTGGCGACTTCGCGCCAGTCAGCCAGGCAATCGAACAAGCGTTCGATCACGCCGTGTTTGCCCCATAACACCAGCAAAGGCATCTTCAACTTGCGGCGCTTGTCCTGTCTGTCGTGTTGCAAATCAATGCTGCCCGCAGCCCGGTAGTCTTCGCAACCCGCGTGCACGGCCTTGGGGTCTTGGTATACCTTGACGTATTCAGCCAAAGCCTCTTTGGAAAAAGCCGACAAATCAGGCTTGGATCGCCCGACCATGCCCAGTATGTTGAAAGGCACCAGGCCTTGCAACATCTTCTCGGGTATGGGCGCGGGTTGCAGCATCTGAAACCAGTGGTAGTAAGCTGTGGCGAATTGCATGTCGGTGCTCTCGAACATCTTCAATGTCGGCGAGATGTCCAGCAAGGTCAATGTCTGCACCCGTTCGCCGTGGTCTTTGGCCAGGCGGTGCGAGACGCGCGCGCCGCGGTCGTGCCCGACCAAGTGAAAACGCTCGTGCCCCAGTTTGGCCATGACCTCAACCATGTCCTGCGCCATGGCGCGCTTGGAATAATTGGAATGGTCAGGCAGACCTTTGGGTTTGGAAGACCCGCCGTAGCCGCGCAAATCTGCGCACACCACGGTGTAGTGTTTGGCGAGTTGCGGGGCTATCTTGTGCCAGCACGCCATGGTCTGCGGGTAACCGTGTAACAACAGCAAAGGCTCGCCTTGACCGGCATACACGGTATTGATCACCGCCGACGAGGTACGGATGCGTTTGTGTGTGAAACCGGGAAAAAGTGTCATAGGGTATCCATTCAAAACAGCTGAAAGCGGGTTAGTGCTGCGTCTGAGAAAATTTTATGCCACGCCAGTCGCTGATTAACATGACACACTGCACGCTTACCAATTGAAAGTCACGCATGAGCACCCTTAAAGCTACCGAACACCCCGAAGAAAACCCGCGCGTCAAAGCCGTGTTTGATGACATACGGCAAACCCGCAACAGCGATTTCATCAACCACATGTGGACTTACCTGGCGTTTGACCCGGTCTTGCTGGAAAACACCTGGCGCGAGGTCAAAGCTGTCATGGCCACACCGTCGGCGCTGGACCCCTTGACCAAGGAATTGATTTACATTGCGGTCTCCGTCACCAATGCCTGCGCCTATTGCATACATTCGCACACGGCAGCCGCCAATGCCAAGGGCATGAGCACCGCCCAGCACGCCGATTTGCTGCGGGTGATCGCCCTGGCGGGTAAAACCAATCAACTCGCCAACGCCATGCAAATGCCAGTGGACAAAGTGTTCAACGCAGACGCGGCATAACACTTGAAAACCTATCTGGTCGGTGGCGCCGTACGCGACAGTTTGTTAGGCATCGCAGGGTCTGACCGCGACTGGGTGGTGGTCGGCAGCACACCCGAGGCAATGGTGCAATCGGGCTTCACGCCGGTAGGCAAAGACTTTCCGGTGTTTTTGCACCCGCGCACGCACGAGGAATACGCGCTAGCACGCACCGAGCGCAAAACCGCGCCGGGTTACAAAGGCTTTGTCGTGCACTCCTCGCCAGAAGTGACATTGGAAGAAGACCTGGCGCGACGCGACCTGAGCATCAATGCCATCGCTCAGGCCGAAGACGGCAGGCTGATAGACCCTTATGGTGGTCAACACGACTTGCAACATAAAGTGCTGCGCCATGTCACCGAAGCGTTTCGCGAAGACCCGGTGCGCATACTGCGGGTCGCGCGGTTCGCGGCGCGCTTCCCCGGTTTCACCGTGGCAGCAGAAACGGTTTTGTTGATGCAAGACATGGTGGCTGCCGGTGAAGTGGATGCCTTGGTCAGCGAGCGGGTTTGGCAAGAGCTATCCAAAGGCTTGATGTCAGCGCGGCCTTCGCGCATGTTGCAAGTGTTGCGCGACTGCGGTGCCTTGAAAATCTTATTGCCCGAAGTGGACCGTTTGTACGGCGTGCCGCAACCACCCGAACACCACCCGGAAATCGACACCGGCGTGCATTTGGAAATGGTGCTGGATGAAACCGCCAAAGCGAATGCGCCGCTGGAAGTTCGTTTTGCTGCACTCTGCCACGACCTGGGCAAAGGCACGACCGCTGCCGACAAACTGCCGCGCCACATCGGGCATGAAGAACGCAGCGTGAAGTTGTTGCGCAATCTGTGTGAACGATGGCGTGTGCCGGTGCATTGCAAAGAACTGGCTGATGTGGTGGCTCGCGAACACGGTCACATACACGCATCACAGTCTTTGGGGGCAGAGGCAGTGTTGCGGCTTTTGAGCAGATGCGACGCACTGCGCCGCCCGGAACGGTTTGCGATGGTGCTGCAAGCATGCGTATGCGATGCACGCGGCCGCCTGGGTTTGCAAGCTCGCAACTACCCGCAGTCGATGCGATTGCAAGCTTTGTTAAACGCAGCTTTGTCGGTGGACACCGCAGGCATTTCAGCGCAAGCCATGCAACAAGGCCTCAGCGGCATGGACGTGGGCAAACGCATAGAACACGCCAGGGTCAAAGCGATTTCTCAGCACGCTGCGTTGCGTACAGATGCAACGGCTTGATCACTTATTCAAACAAATTCGCAGGCACTAAACACGACCTGCCAGGTTTTTCATCAACTGCGTGACCGCCAGCAAGCGGCGGTTTTGTATATCCAACAAACTGCGCTCGGCTGACAAGGCAGCGGTTTGCGCCGTCACCACATTCAAATAGCTGACGGTGCCGGCCGAGTATTGCGCTTCGTTGATGCTGAGGTTGCGTTTTGCCGCCTGTACCGCTTGGGTTTGTGCTTGTTCTTCTAACTGCAACTGGTAGGTCGCAATCAGGTTGTCTTGAACTTCTTGCAAGCCTTGTAAAACGCTTTGTTTGTAAGCGATACCAGCCGCATCCAACGCAGCCAAGGCATCGGCTTGTGCCGCTTTGCGCAAACCGCCGTCAAACAGATTCAAAGCCATGCTCGGTCCCATGGACCACAACAGGTTGGAAGCGCTGAACAAGGAGGACAGGTTTTGGCTGCTGTAGCCTGAAGTCGCTGTAAAGCTGAAGGTCGGAAAAAACGCCGCTTGCGCCGCACCCGCATTGGCCTGGGCTGACAGCACACGTTGCTGAGCGGCACGCACATCGGGTCTGCGCTGCAACAAGGCGGCGGGCACCACCTCGGGCAAAGCCGGGATTGGCGGCAAAGCGTCGGCGGCCGCCAAGGAAGCTTCACCCGGCGCCTGTCCCAACAATACCGCCAAAGCGTTCAGTAATTGCAAACGGCTGCTGCGCACATCAATGAGTTGCGCCTGGGTGGTGCTGAGTTGCAATTGCGCCTGCGCCACATCAGCTGCTGAAACCACACCGGCGTCGTACCGGTATTGGGTCAGTTGCAAAGCGCGTTCATAAGCGGTTTGCGCCTGTGTCAAGACCCGGACTTGTTGCTCGGCACTGCGTATGGCCACATAGGTTTGCACCAGGCTGGCTTGGGCCGACAACCTGGCCAGTGCCAGGTCTTCACGGCTGGCCTGTAACCCCGCCTTGGCTGCGGTGGCCAAAGCATCCAGTCGACCCCAGACATCCAGTTCCCAACTGACCGGTGTGGTGACGCTGGTGCTGCTGACGGGATTGCCACCTGCAGACTTGGCGCGTGTGCCGGCGACACCGACTGAAACCGCGGGAGACAAGCTGCTTTGCGCACTGGCCAGCGCTGCCTGCGCCTGCCTGACTTTGGCCGCCATCAACTGCATATTCAAATTGCCTTGTTCCATTTGCACCATCAAGCGGTTGAGCTCGGTGTCGTTGAACAAGGTCCACCATTGCGCGTCTATTTCGGCGCCGGGCTGGGCCTGCATCTCGGGCGTGGGGGGTGCAGCGGGTAATGTCGCGGGTTTGATCCAACTGCCGCAGGCTGTCAGTATCAGACAAACACTGAGCGACCCCAGCTGATGTATGCGATGGTTCATGCCAAGTGTCCAGTCATAGATGTGGGATTGTGCCTGTCGGAAGAGGACACACGCCGCCCCAGCACCAGCGCACGCAAGCGCTCCAGGCCGACAAACACAATCGGCGTGGTGTAGAGCGTCAGCAACTGGCTCAGCAACAAACCGCCCAACACCGACAAGCCCAAAGGCTGGCGCATTTCAGCGCCTACACCGTAGGCCAGTGCCAAAGGAATCGCGCCCAGCATGGCGGCCGCGGTGGTCATCAAAATCGGGCGCAAGCGCAGTTGGGCAGACAAGTAAATCGATTGCCCGGCACTGCGCCCGTTGCGCTGGGTTTGCAAAGCAAAGTCAATCATCAATATCGCGTTCTTTTTGACTATGCCTATCAACAACAAAATGCCGATCATGGCGATCACGCTGAACTCGGTGTCAAACAACATCAGCGTCAGCAAAGCGCCCACACCAGCCGACGGAAGGCTGGACAAAATCGTCAGCGGATGAAGCAAGCTTTCATACAACACACCCAACACCAGATACAGCGTGACCAAAGCAGCAAACAACAACATCGGCTGGGATTTCAATGATTTTTCAAAAGCATTCGCCGTGCCAGCAAAACCGCCGCGTACCGACACGGGCAAATGCAATTGATTGACAGTGTCATTGATGGCTTCGGTGGCTTGCGACAAACTCACACCGGGCGCCAGACTGAAGCTGAAGGTGTCAGACGGCACACCTGCATCGTGCGAAACCGACAACGAAGTGCCACTCATCACCACTTGCGCAAACGCACGCAATGGCACGGCTTGTCCCTTGTCGTTGATGAATTGCAAACTGTCCAGAGATGAGGGGTTTTGCAAATGGTCGGCGGCGAGTTCCAGCACCACGCGGTATTGGTTCAACGGGTTGTAAATCGTGCTGACCTGTCGTTGCGAATAAGCATTGGACAAGGTGTTGTCTATGCTGCGCATGCTTAAACCCAGCCTGGCTGCCGCATCACGGTCTATCACTAGCGAGGTTTGCAGTCCGCGGTCTTCGTAATCGTTGTTGATGTCTTCGAGTTCTTTCAGCTTGGCCATGGCGCGTCTTAGCTTGGGCTCCCATTGGCGCAACTCGGACAATTCGTCAGCTTTGATGCTGTACTCGAACTGCGAATCGCTGCTGCGCGCACCTATGCGCAAGTCCTGCACCGGCGTCATGAACAATCGCGCGCCGGGTTCTTTGGACAATTTGGCGCGCAAGCGTTTCACCACTTCGTCTGCGCTGGCATCGCGCTCGTTGCGCGGCTTCAAGGTCATGAACATTTGCGCCGCGTTGCGCTGGCTATTGCCGGTAAAGCCTGTGACGTTCAACACCGCCGGGTCGGCTTGCACAATGGCCAGCATGCTGTGCAAACGCTGTTGCATAGCTAAGAAAGAAGAGCTTTGATCAGCGCGTATGTAGCCGTTGATGCGCCCGGTGTCTTGCTGCGGGAAAAACCCTTTGGGTATGGCGCGGTACAAACTGATGTTCAACCCTATGGTGGCGATCAACACCAGCCACATCAGCCATTGGTGGCGCAAGGCCCAGGCCAGGCTGCGCCGGTAGCCTCTGGCCAAACGCGAGGGGCTGCGTTTTTTCTCGGGGGGCGCAGGCTGAGCAGGCAACAGCAATGCACACATCATGGGCGTGGTGGTCAAGGACACCAGCAGCGAAATCAAAATCGCCGAGGTCATGACCACGGCGAATTCGTGGAACAAACGCCCGAGCACGCCGCCCATGAAAAGAATGGGAATGAACACCGCCACCAGAGACACGCTGATGGCGACTACGGTAAAGCCTATGTCGCGTGTGCCTTGCAACACTGCCTGTCGCAATGGCATACCGCGCTCGCGCAAGCGGCTGATGTGCTCGAGCACCACAATGGCGTCGTCCACCACAAAACCGGTGGCAATCGTCAAGGCCATCAGGCTGAGATTGTTCAAACTGAACTTCATCAAATACATGACTGCGCAAGTACCTGCCAGCGACAAAGGAACTGCCACCGCCGGTATCAACGCCGTGCGCCAGCGTTTCAAAAACAAAGCCACCACCAAAATGACCAAGCCCATGGAAATAGCCAGTGATTTTTGAATTTCGACCAACGAGGCGCGGATCGTCGGCGTGCGGTCTGACACCACTTCCATGGCCATGCCATCGGGCACATCTTTTTGCAATGAGGGCAGTAAACGCCGCACCGCATTCACGGCTTCAATCACATTCGCGCCCGGTTGCTGATAAAGCACCAGCAACACCGCCGGTTTGCCTTGCGAGATGCCGTCGGTGCGCACATCCTGCATGGCCTCGGTGACTTTGGCCACATCTTGCACACGCACCGCGCGGTTATTCTGGTATCGAATCACCATGCCTGCATATTCTTCAGGTGTGCGCGCCTGGTCATTGGCCTCAATCTGCCAAGACTGATGCTCGTCTTCCACCAAACCTTTGGGCCGGTGCGCGTTGCCTGCCACCAAGGTCTGGCGCACGTCTTCCAGCGAAATGCCATAAGACGACATGCGCTCGGGTTGCACTGCCACGCGCACCGCAGGCAGCGCACCGCCGCCTATGCTGACCTGACCGACGCCATCGACTTGTGACAAACGCTGCACCAACACGGTGGACGCCAGATCCACCATGTCGGCGCGCGAGTGACTTTGCGAGGTCAGCGCGATGATGAGCATCGGGCTTTCCGCCGGATTGACTTTGCGGTAGGTGGGTCTCCCGGGCATGCCGGTGGGCAACAGGGTTTGCGCCAAATTGATAGCGGCTTGCACATCACGTGCCGCGCCGTTGATGTCTCGCTCCAAATCAAATTGCAAGTTGATGCGGGTGCTGCCTTGAGATGAACTCGATGTCATCTCATTGACACCGGCAATGCTGCCCAAAGCGCGCTCAAGCGGTGTGGCCACGGTGGCGGCCATGGTCTCGGGACTGGCGCCGGGCAGACTGGCTTGCACAGAAATCGCCGGGTAGTCCACTTGCGGCAATGGTGCTACCGGCAACAAGCGGTAAGACAACACACCCGCCAGGGCCACACCCAGACTCAATAGCGTGGTGGCTACAGGCCTGGCAACAAACACCGCCGACAAATTCATGGCTTGCCAACCGAAGAACGCTTTGCGGACCAGCGTTCAAACATCAAATAAATCACCGGCGTGGTGAACAAGGTCAGCCATTGGCTGACGATCAAGCCGCCGACCAAAGTCACGCCCAATGGGTGTCGCAATTCGCTGCCTACGCCCGTGCCCAGCATCAACGGCAAGGCACCAAGCAAGGCGCACAAAGTGGTCATCAGTATCGGCCTGAAACGCAACAAACAGGCTTGCTCAATCGCTTGGCGCGGTGCCAAGCCTTGACGACGCTCCGCATCAAGCGCAAAGTCAATCATCATGATGGCGTTTTTCTTGACAATGCCGATCAACAAAATGATGCCTATGACGGCGATCAAACTGATGTCTAGGCGCGCCAGCCACAGCGCCAGCAGCGCTCCCAAGGCCGCCGACGGCAGCGTGGACAAAATCGTCACCGGATGGATATAGCTTTCATACAGCACGCCGAGCACGATATACATGGTGACCACTGCCGCCAGCACCAGCCACAGGCTGTGGCTCAATGAAGCTTGAAACGCCAGCGCAGCGCCTTCAAACCGCGACTCTATGCTGTTGGGCACTTGGTCTTGCTCGCGCATTTGCTGCCAGGTCTGGTCAATCGCTGCCACGGCCTCGCCGAGTGAGGCTTTTTCTGAAGGCTGGAAGGACAAAGTCACTGCCGGAAACTGGTTGACATGCACTTGGCTTAACAGTGCCGGCCGCTCTTCTACTGTCGCTACGCTGCTGAGCGGCACTTGTGCGCCGCTGACAGTCGGTACGGTCAAGCGGGCCAAGGCCAGCGGACCCAGACGTTCTTTGGCATTGACTTCAAGCACCACGCGGTACTGGTTGCTTTGCGTGAAGATGGTCGACACCAAACGTTGACCAAAGGCGTTGTAGAGCGCGTTGTCTATGGCGGTGACGCTCACGCCCAAACGGCTGGCGGCGTCACGGTCAATCCGTACATAGGCCTGCAAACCCTGGTCTTGGAAATCACTGGCGACTTCCGCTAAGGCTGGGTGTTGCCGCAGTTGCGCCAGAAGACGTTGCGACCATAGACCCAGCGCCTCGTTGTCCGGACCGCTGAGCAAAAAACGGTACTGGGTGCGCGCCACCCGGTCTTCCAACGTCAAATCCTGCAAGGGCTGCAAATACATACGCATGCCGCTGATGCCGTCGGCTGATTGCGATAAGCGTTGCAGTATGTCGGCCAGCGGCGCATCGCGCTGCGACTTCGGAACCAGATTCACCGTCATGCGACCGGTGTTCAAACTGGTGTTCGGGCCGTCCACTCCGATGAAAGAACTCAAACTTTGCACCGCCGGGTCTTTCAACAACACCGCCGCTAAGGCTTGTTGGCGCTCTGACATGGCGGCAAACGAGGTTGACTGTGTAGCCTCGGTGATGACTTGCACCGCGCCCGTGTCTTGCACCGGGAAAAAGCCTTTGGGCATCCACACATACAAAGCTACCGTCACCGCCACCGTCAAACCAAACACAGCCAAGGTTTGCAATGGCCGATCCAACACACGCTGCAAGCCTGCAGCGTAACGATCTACACACCACTGCAACCAAGGTGGCGTGTGCAAACTTTGCGCGTTGGCGGCGTTCACCGGGCGCAACACATAGGCGCACATCATCGGCGTGAGCGTGAGCGACACCACGGCTGAAATGAGAATCGCCACCGCCAAAGTGATGGCGAATTCATGGAACAAGCGGCCCACCACATCGCCCATGAACAGCAGTGGTATCAACACCGCCACCAATGAAAACGTCAGCGAAATGATGGTGAAACCGATTTGCCGTGCGCCTTCTAAAGCCGCTTGCAAAGGCCGCATGGGTTTGTGCGGGTCTTGCAAATAGCGGGCGATGTTTTCAATCATCACAATCGCATCGTCCACCACAAAACCGGTGGCCACCGTCAAGGCCATCAGCGTCAGGTTGTTGATGGAAAAACCCACCAAATACATCACACCGAAGGTGCCTACCAAGGACAAGGGCACGACCACTGCAGGAATCAAGGTCGCCGCCGCGCTGCGCAAAAACAAAAAAATCACCATCACCACCAAAGCGATGGACAGCAGCAATTCAAACTGCACATCGCGCACCGAAGCGCGTATGGTGACGGTGCGGTCGGTCAACACCTGCACATTCACACCAGGTGGCATGGCATCGCGCAGCAAAGGCAATTGTTGTTGTATGCGCTCTACCGTCTCGATGACATTTGCACCGGGCTGGCGTTGTATGTTGACGATGATGGCGGGTTTGTCGTTGGCCCAGGCAGCCAGCCGGTTGTTTTCCGGCGCTTGCACAATGTCGGCCACATCACCTAGCCGCAGCGGATTGCCCCGGACATAAGCCAACACCATGCGCTCGTAGTCTTTGGGCGAGCGCAGTTGGTCATTGGCATCCAAACTGGATGCGCGCGCCGCACCATCGAAATTGCCTTTGGCCATGTTCACGTTGGACAAGTTGATGGCGTTGCGCACATCTTCCAGCGACAAGCCTGCTGCGGCCAAGGCCTGTGAATTCACTTGCACTCGCACAGCAGGACGTTGTCCGCCCGCGATGCTGACCAAACCCACGCCGCTGACTTGCGACAAGCGCATGGCCAAACGGTTTTCCACCAAGTCATGAATCAAAGTCATCGGCATGTCGTCGGCACTGACCGCCAAGGTCATGATGGGGGCATCCGCCGGGTTGACCTTGCTGTAGCCCGGCGGCATGGGTAAGTCGGTCGGCAAAAAAGTGGCGCTGGCGTTGATGGCGGCCTGCACCTGTTGCTCGGCCACATCCAATGGCAGCTTCAAAGAAAAACGCAGTGTGATGACCGATGCACCGCCTGAACTGACCGAGGTCATCAATGCCAGACCCGGCATTTGGCCGAACTGGCGCTCCAGCGGCGCGGTCACCGATGCGGTCATCACATCCGGGCTGGCACCGGGATACAAAGTGCTGACTTGTATGGTCGGGTAATCGACTTGCGGCAACGAAGCCACGGGCAATAAGCGGTAAGCCAGTGCCCCCGTCAGCAACAACGCCAGCATCAACAGCGAGGTGGCAACCGGTCGCAGTATGAACAACCGCGACAGGTTCATGGCTTGGCGGCTTTCACCACCTCGACCTTGCTGCCGGAGCGCAAACGGTCTGCCCCGTCTGTGACCACGTTATCGCCTTCTTTCAAGCCGTCGGCTTTGACGGCTTGGGCATCGTCTTGCACTGAGAGCAATTGCACCGGTACCGATTTGACCGTGCCGTCGTCTTGCACCACCAACACGAAGTTGCCTTGTGCGCCTCGCTGCACCGAAGCCGTGGGCACGACCAAGGTGTTTTTCAAGGTGTCGAGTTGCAACTCGATTTGCGCGAACTGGTTGGGGAACAACTGGCCGTCACGGTTGTCCAAGGCGGCTTTGAGTTTCAAGGTGCCGGTGGCCAGGTCGATGGCGTTGTCAGTGGTGCTGACGCGACCACTGGCGAGTTTTTGTTTGTGTTCACGGTCCCAGGCCTGCACCGTCAAGGCCTGGCCCGATTTGAGTTTGCGCATGATCAATGGCACATGCATTTCCGGCACCGCAAACACCACCGCCATCGGCTGTGTTTGCGTGATCGTCACCAAGCCATTGGCGTCGCCTGCGCGCACCAGACTGCCTAACTCGGCCTGCTTCAAGCCCAAGCGACCGGTGATGGGTGCGGTCACCCGCGTATAGGACAACTGCAAACGCGCTGATTCGACCTGCGCTTGATCGGCTTGCACCGTGCCTTGCAACTGCGACACCAAAGCGGCTTGTGTTTCTACTTGCTGACGAGCGATGGCATCTTTTTTCAACAAGTCCTGGTAACGCTGTAAATCCAGTTGTGCGTTCAACAGTTGCGCGTTATCTCGCGCGAGTTGCCCCAGAGCTTGATTGAGTTGGGACTCGAAAGCGCGCGCATCAATCTCGGCTAGCAATTGACCTGCTTGAACCTGCTGGCCTTCAGTGAAGCGCAAAGTTTTCAGCACACCGTCCACTTGTGAACGCACCACGGCGGTGTTCATGGCTGTCATCGTGCCCAGCGCCTGCACCGTGATTTGCATGTCTGTTCGTTTGACTTGCGCAGTACTTACCGGTGTGGGCTTGCCGCCGCCGTCGCCCATGTCTTTGTTACCGGGCCGTCCGCCGCTGTATTTGGATTTATCGCCGGATTTGCCGGCGGCCTTGTCTGCAGATTTATCCCCTGGTTTGTCTACTGCGTTGTGCGCCCCCATGACATACTGTTGCCACAGCGATTGGATATCTGCCGAACGCCAAAAGCCGATGCCTGCCAGCGCCACCAAAACTGCAAGGTACCCAAGGTGTTTAAAACGCAACTGTTGAAATAAAGACATAAATCAGCACGGCCGTGAAAGGGGTTGGATCAGCATATTAACGCTGTCAGAGCACCCGGGCGATCAGCGCGCACACCATACTCAAAATGAGGGTGGTGGTAATGGGAATAAAAAAGGGTTTACCGAAAATTTTGAAGCGGAAATCGCCCGGCAAACGCCCGAAACCCAGCTTGCTCAGCCAAGGCGTCACACCCTGAATCAGCAACAGGACCAGAAACACCACCAATACCCAGCGAATCATGTATCTGCCTATAAACGGTGCGACCGGTCGCCTTGCACAAAACCCATTGGCTCCCAAGGCTTGCCTGCCCCCAGCGCCATCACTTTAAACAGTTCACCCATTTCATGGTCCTGGATCAACATCTGCGCTTTTTGACGTTCAATCACCGAGGTATTGTCCAGCAAGGCCAACAAGCCGCTGTTGATCAAAAAATGCGCCTGGCTGGTATAGCCCAAACAGCTCAGACCGGCGGTCTGAGCGGCTAAGGCCATGGCGGTGAAATTCACATGCGCGGTGATATCTTTGCGCCCGATATCGCTTAGCGGGTCTGCATCACTGCGGTGATCCTGGTGGCACATGAGCGTACCCATGTGTCTTTGCAAATGGTAATACTCGTGCTCAGGAAAACCATAGTCAATGAAAAACGCCACACCGCTGTGCAAGCGCTCGCCCAGACTGTGCATAAATGCTTCCGCCTGCGGGTGAGTCTCGGTCAGGTAATCATGTTGACCGTGTATCTCCCAGGGCGGGCGCAATTCAGTCACTTGGTCTTGCCAGATGTAACTTTGTTGTGAAGCGTCCCAAGCCACGCCGCGCTCATGCCAGACGCTGTTCACTCTGTGCAGCAGTTTCACCGGCATGGCATCCAACACTTCGTTGCCGACCACCACAGCGTTGATGGTGTCCGGCAATGCATCCAACCAACGCACTTTGTGCGCGTGTGCTGTCAGTTTTTCAGCTTGTTGTTGTCGCAAATGGGCCGACACCTCAACAATGTCGTAGCGTGTGACGCTGTCGCCCAAGCTGTCCAGCAGTTGCAAAGCCAGGCTGCCGTCGCCTGCGCCAAATTCCATCACATGCGTTAATCCACAGTGTTGCAAAGCTTCCTGCACGCTGCGGGCCAAGGCTTTACCGAAATAAGGTGACACCAGCGGGGCGGTGACGAAATCGCTGCCGCCGGAGGGCATGCGACCTATGGGTTGGCTGCGCACGCTGTAATAACCTGCGCCCGGCGCATACAGCGCCAAAGCCATGAAGCGGTCGAATGGCAACCAGCCTGCATCAGCCCGCAAACGCGCTTGTAATAAGCGGTGCAGCTCAGTCGCTAAACTCTTTGGCTGTTCATCCATTTGTGGCATTGTCCAACATGTCTATTGCTGTTAAGCCTTCAACTGTCCCGACTGTGCTGGTCACCGGCGCTGGCAAACGCTTGGGCCGCGCGATTGCCCTGGGTTTGGCGGCAGCGGGTTGGCGGGTGGCGGTGCATTACCGCGAGTCAGCCATCGAAGCGCAAGACACCGCCAATGCATGCTCTGCGTTGTGTGCAGGGGCGCAATGCTTTGCCGCCGACTTGTCGGATGAAACACATACCAAAGCATTGGTTCATACAGTGGCCGAACACATGGGCCGTGTGGATGCGGTGGTCAACAGCGCAGCTTTGTTTGAACACGACAGCCCCGACAACTTCAGCTACGCCATGCTGCAAAAACACATGCTGACCAATACCGCTGCGGCCATCATGTTGGCGCAAAAACTCCATGGGCATGCATGCGAACGCGATGGCACCGGCGTGGTGGTCAACATGCTCGACCAAAAGCTGTGGAATTTGAACCCAGATTTTTTCAGCTACACCATGAGCAAAGCCTCGCTGGAAACCGCCAACACCGTGTTGGCCAAAGCGCTGGCTCCGCAACTGCGCGTGGTCGGTGTGGCACCCGGCCTCACCTTGACCAGCCATATGCTCAGCGATGAGAAATTTCAAGACCTGCACAAACTCTCCCCGCTGGGGCGTTCTTCAACGGTTGAAGATGTGGTGTCCACCGTGCTTTTTGTGTTGAACAACCCGTCCATCACCGGCACCACTATTTTGGTGGACGGCGGTCAACACCTGATGCCTTTCGAGCGCGATTTTTCGCTGATGTGACATGAACACACCGCAACACGGTCACCGCACACTCTCGCTTTCAGGTTTGCGCTTCAAAGCCAACTTAGGCATATTGCCGCATGAGCTTGACGCGCCACAACCCATACAAGTGGATGCCGAACTCAATCTCGGTCCACAAGATTTATTGCCCAGTGACGATGACATCAGCAACGTGCTGGACTACCGCAAGTTCAGGCAAATCATCATCAACGAATGCACAGCCGAGCATGTGAATTTGCTGGAGACCTTGATAGGCAAACTCTCGCACCGCTTGATGCTGTTACCGGGCGTGATTGGCGTACGGGTGAAAATCGCCAAGTTAGAAATTTTTGATGATTGTGAAGTGGCAATCCGCATGGAGGCAGGCCAATGGTGATGACAACAATAGAACGCGAAACCCAGAAACTGGAAAAACGCTTGTGCCGTCAGGTCGGCGAAGCGATTGTGCAGTTCAACATGATCGAAGAAGGCGACAAGGTCATGGTGTGTTTGTCCGGCGGCAAGGACAGCTACAGCATGCTGGACATTTTGCTCAAGATGCAAATGCGCGCGCCTATTGATTTCGAAATCATCGCGGTCAACCTGGACCAGAAGCAACCCGGTTTTCCGGCGCATGTGCTGCCCGAGTACCTGACAAAAATCGGTGTGCCGTTTCGCATCGAAAACCAGGACACGTATTCCATCGTCAAAGACAAAATCGCGCCGGGCAAAACCATGTGCAGCCTGTGCAGCCGTTTGCGCCGAGGCATTCTCTACCGCGTGGCCGATGAAATTGGCGCCACCAAAATCGCGCTCGGCCACCACCGCGACGATATTTTGCAAACCCTGTTTTTAAACATGTTTTTCGGTGGACGGCTCAAAAGCATGCCGCCGAAATTGATGAGCGACACCGGACGACACATCGTCATTCGCCCGCTGGCGTTTGTCGCTGAGCGCGATCTGGTGCGCTGGGCTGCGCACCGAGAATTCCCCATCATTCCATGCACCTTGTGCGGCAGCCAGGACGGTTTACAGCGCCAGCAAGTCGGCGACATGCTGCGTGAATGGGAGAAGAAATACCCGGGGCGTTTAGACAATATGTTCAACGCTTTGCAAAACACCGTGCCTTCGCATTTGCTGGACGCTAAGCTGTTCGACTTCAAAGGCATGAAAGCCACCGGCTTGCCGCAGGAAGATGGCGATATGGCGTTTGACCCCGAGACTTTCAGCATGCCTACATTGCCGGGGATACAAACCATCATGGTTTGAAAAATACAAGCGTAAAAAAAGCGGCCCGCAGGCCGCTTTTTTCATGTGCAAACATTTCAATGCTTTTTGTAAGCCACCACTTTCTGGTGTTGCTCGCCCAAGCCTTCAATGCCCAATGACATGGTGTCCCCGGCTTTGAGGAACACAGGTGCTGACTTGCCGTTTTTCTTCATTCCCATGCCGACGCCGGGAGGCGTGCCGGTGGTGATCACATCACCCGGCATCAAGGTCATGAATTCACTGACATAGCTGACCAGCTTGGCCACATTGAACACCATGGTTTTGGTGTTGCCGGTTTGCATGCGCACGCCGTTGACATCCAGCCACATGCTTAGGCGCTGAGGCTTTGGCACTTCGTCGCGTGTGACCAACCAAGGGCCGATAGGGCCGAAGGTGTCGCAACCCTTGCCCTTGTCCCAGGTCATGCCGCGTTCAAGCTGGTATTCGCGTTCGGACACATCGTTGATGGTGCAAAAACCGGCCACATAGTCGAGTGCGCGCGCTTGCGACACATAGCTGGCACGGGTGCCTATGACCACGCCAAGCTCCACTTCCCAATCGGATTTGACAGAGCCTTTGGGCAACATGATGTCGTCGTTCGGGCCTTGGATACAACTGGTGGCTTTCATGAACACCACCGGCTCTTTGGGCACCGGCAAATTAGATTCAGCGGCGTGGTCAGCGTAGTTCAAACCGATGGCAATGAATTTGCCCACATGGCTGATCGGGCAACCCATGCGTGGCTTGCCGCGCACCAGTGGCAGATTGGCGGTTTTGATGCGCGCGATTTTCGATAACTCTTTGTCGCTCAAATGATCGGGGGTGATGTCTTGGATGACTGCGGACAAATCGCGCAATTTGCCGTCGGCATCAATCAAACCGGGTTTCTCGCGGCCAACTGCGCCGTAACGTACAAGTTTCATAAGTGCTCCTGAAAAAAATCAATAAGTGGATCGGCCGCCGGACAAGTCGAAGGTGGCTCCGGTGGAAAAAGAACAATCATCGGTGCACAACCAGGCCACCATGGCGGCGATTTCATCGGGTGTACCAAAACGTCCCATGGGGATTTTGCTCAGCATGAACTGTATATGCTCGGGCGTGAGTTGATCGAAGATCGGCGTTTTCACAGCCGCCGGGGTGACACAGTTGACGCATATGGCTGTGTCTGCCAATTCCTTACCGATGGATTTGGTCAACGCAATCACCGCTGCTTTGCTGGCACTGTAAGCACTGGCATTCGGGTTGCCGTCTTTACCGGCAACTGAGGCGATGTTCACAATGCGGCCTTTATTGCGCGCCTTCATGTGCGGCACCAGTTCACGGCAGCAGTAATACAAGCCATTGACGTTGATGTCGAACACCTTGTGCCAGTCGTCCAGCGGGTAATCCCAGCTCTTCATGTTCGGGCCGCTGATACCGGCGCTGTTCACCAGTGCATCCACATCCGCAAAGGCAATCGTTTTTTTCACAGCATCGACCACTTGCGCGTGTTGGGTCAGATTGACTTGCACGGATTCAATCGTGGCTTTGGGCCATTGGTGGCGCAGCTCTGACACCGCTTTGTCCATGCCCTTTTGATCGTAGTCCCAAATGGTAACTTGGGCGCCCGAATGCAACAAGCGGTGCACAATGGCTAATCCCAAACCGCTGGCACCACCAGTGACTACCGCATGGCGGCCTTGCATGTCTAATTGGTTCATGTGTCATGTCCTTGATATTGCGTGAAAGTGATGCATCACATCACCGCCGGATGCGCTAGAGCGCAAGCTGTGACTGTATAACAAGCCTGCGGGCTTACAGAAGAGTATTTAGACTGGCTTGCAAATGCTCAAGCGGCAAACGTTTATAGCCTGAGCGCGCAAAACGCTGAAGCCGCCCAAGTACAAAAGAGACAATCAACGAAGCCTTGACCTGCGCGTCTACCGTCGGCGTGTTTGAATCAGGACTCGCTTCGCGCAGCACCTGGCGCAAACCGGCTTCTACTTTGTCAAAAAATAAATTCATGCGCTGCTGCAATCGGTCGTTTTCAAACACCAGCGCATCGCCGACCATGACCCGCACCATGCCCGGGTTGCGTTCTGCAAATTGCAATAACACGGTGACCATGCGCCGCAGTTTCTCAGATGTGTCATGCGGGCCTTCAGTGATTTGATTGAGCAAACTGAAGACGCTGGATTCAATGAAATCGATCAAACCTTCAAACATTTGCGCCTTGCTGGCGAAATGCCGGTACAAGGCGGCTTCGCTGACTTGCAAACGCGCGGCTAGCGCGGCCGTGGTGATGCGTTCGGTCCCGGGTTGTTCCAGCATACTGGCGAGCGCCTGCAATATTTGAATGCGCCGCTCACCCGGTTTGGGTCTTTTGCGGGCCGCCGGTTCAGGGGTTGCAGCCGGGTTTTGCTCATCAGCCATAGGACAGTCTCCTCTGGAATTCAGTGCGAACGGATCATGGTGCCAAAAGCTTGGTCGGTCAGAATTTCCAATAACAACACATGCGGCACACGTCCGTCGATGATGTGGACAGCGCTGACACCGCTTTTCGCAGCATCCAGTGCACCACTGATTTTGGGCAGCATACCGCCGCTGATGGTGCCGTCGGCAAACAAGGCGTCAATCTGCCTGGCGCTCAAGTTGGTCAACAACTGACCGGCTTTGTCCAGCACACCGGCGGTGTTGGTCAGCAACACCAGTTTTTCAGCTTTCAACACAGTGGCCAGTTTGGCGGCAACCACGTCGGCATTGATGTTGTAGCTCTCATTGTTTTCACCAAAACCGATGGGGCTGATGACGGGAATGAATGCGTCGTCTTGCAGTGCTTTGACCACGCTGGGATCGATGCTGGTGATGTCACCCACCTGCCCGACGTCGTGTTCGACTGCGGGGTCTTGGTTATCCAGCATTTTCAATTTTTTCGCGCGAATCATGCCGCCGTCGCGTCCGGTAAGGCCCACCGCTTTGCCCCCGGCCTGGTTAATTAAACCGACAATGTCTTGTTGCACTTCACCGGCCAACACCCATTCAACTACCTCCATGGTTTCAGCGTCGGTGACCCGCATGCCTTGAATGAATTCGCCTTTTTTGCCAAGCCGATGCAAGGCATTTTCAATTTGCGGGCCGCCGCCGTGCACCACGATTGGGTTCATGCCGACAAGTTTGAGTAAAACCACGTCAGCAGCAAAATCAGCCTGCAACACCGGATCGGTCATGGCGTTACCGCCGTATTTGATGACCATGGTTTTGCCGTGGAATTTACGTATGTAGGGCAAGGCTCTGGCCAGTATCTGGGCCTGATCGCGGTGCGCCTGGGAAAGAGTTTCGTGAATGTTCATGGCTATAGCTGTAGGTTTTCACCGCATTGTGCCCCAAGCCCGGCTGACTGCACATCGCATTCATGTTTGATTCGAATTAATAAAATCAATTTTAAATTTAATATTTTTAATAATTAGAGTTTTAAATGATTTGAATTAAAATATTACAAATAAATGAATATCGTTGATAATATGTCTTGTTAATATTTTTAATCAGGAGATTAATATGGTTCGAGTCAGTGCATCTACCCAGTTGGAAAAAATCCGCGCAGCCAGAATAAAACTGGAAAAAGAAGAACAGCGTTTAATGTCGCGAAACCACGATAAGGCGCTGACCCAAATTGTGCAATTGGCCCGCTCCGCCGGCTTGACTGCCGAGCAAATCGCTGCCGCCCTGGGTGGTAAAAGCAAGAGCAAGGCGGCTAAGTCTTCCGTTGCTAAAGCACCTAAAGCCAAACGAGCCACTGCAGGACGCAAAGTAGCGCCTAAGTATCGCAATCCTGCCAATCCGGCACAAACCTGGACCGGTCGCGGCCGTACTCCTGTCTGGGTTCAGGCATTACAAGCCGCGGATCAACTCGCCACGGCTGAAATCAAGGCAGAATAAATGCTCTGGCCGCTGCGTCCTTGGCGGACAGCAGCGGCTCGCCTTGTATATCTTTTAAAGGCCAGTCAATATTCAAGTCCCGGTCATTCCAAATAATAGCGTCCTCATCGCCGGCAACCCAATAATCGGTGGTTTTATAAATCACTTCAGCGCTTTCACTCATCACCACAAACCCGTGGGCATAGCCGCCGGGTATCCATAATTGCTGGTGATTTTCACTGTCCAATATATGCCCGGTCCATTTTCCATATTGCGCAGAACCGGGTCTGATATCTACGGCCACATCAAATATCCGGCCGTGTGGCACCCGCACCAGCTTGCCCTGGGGGTGTTGTCTTTGGAAATGCAGGCCACGCAACACGCCATGGGCGGATTTGCTGTGGTTATCCTGTACGAATAACACATCTAAACCCGTGGCCAAATTAAATTCGCGCTGGTTAAAACTTTCAAAAAAGAACCCGCGCGAATCGGTAAATACCTTGGGCTGCAATAACAAAACGCTGTCCAATGCAGTTTTTTCAACAGAATAAGGCATATTTTTATTAATCCAGTAAATTCAAAAGATATTGCCCGTAAGCCGTGCTTTTATAAGGCTGGGCCAGTTTTTCTAATTGTTCAGCGCTGATCCAGCCTTGGGCAAATGCAATTTCCTCCGGGCAAGCCACCATCAAGCCTTGGCGTTTTTGAATGGTCGCAATGAAAGTGGCCGATTCCATCAAACCGTCATGGGTACCAGCGTCCAACCAGGCATAGCCCCGGCCCATGGTTTCCACATTCAATTGCTGTTGCTCCAGATAACGGCGATTCACATCCGTAATTTCAAGTTCGCCGCGCGCTGAGGGTTTGATATCTGCGGCAATATCACAGACTTGCCGGTCATAAAAATACAAACCGGTAACCGCGAAATTGGATTTAGGCTGCTTGGGTTTTTCTTCAATATGCACAGCGCGATGGTTTTCATCAAAACTAACCACACCGTAGCGCTCGGGGTCTGACACGTGGTAAGCAAACACGGTGGCGCCTTCATCACGCTGGTTGGCACTTTGTAATTGCTTGACAAGATCGTGACCGTAAAAAATATTGTCGCCCAGCACCAAAGCGCTGTGATGGTCGGCCACAAAATCCCGCCCGATCAGAAACGCCTGCGCCAGTCCTTCCGGTTTGGGCTGAATAGCGTATTGGATATTCATGCCCCATTGCGCACCGTCGCCCAGCAAATCGGCGTAACGCGGCGTGTCGTGAGGTGTTGAAATGATCAGTACATCGCGCATACCGCTGAGCATCAAGGTGCTGAGCGGGTAATACACCAGGGGTTTGTCATAGACCGGCATCAGCTGTTTGCTGACGGCCAAAGTCAAGGGATATAAGCGGGTGCCGGAACCGCCGGCCAGCAAAATGCCTTTTCTGGAAGTGATCGCCATGGTGTGTCCTGCCTCTTGTAAATTCTTAACTGTGATGGCCTCAATCAGCATTAGCAGAAGGTCGCAAATGACTAAGCACCCTGTCTACCCCGGCTTGCCATGAAGGCCATTCCGATCCCAGATGATGTGCCAGCACTTTGCTGTCCAGCAACCCGTATGCCGGGCGGGCGGCGGGCAAAGGATATTCGGCGGTGCTAATGGGTTGTACGTCTTGAGAAGCCACTTTCAAGGCCCAGCCGAGCTGTGCTGCTTGCGCCAGCACATGCTGGGCATACGCGTGCCAGTTGGTTTGACCGGACGGCGTGGCGTGGAACAAACCTTGCAAACCCTGTTGTTCAGCTTGTCGCATGGCCTGCAAGCTGATATCAGCCAGCCAGTCGGCAGCAGTGGGTACGCCGGCCTGGTCAACCACGACACGCAAACTGTCACGTTCGGTCGCCAGGCGCAGCATGGTCTTCAAAAAATTCTGTCCGTGGGCACCGACCACCCAGGAGGTACGCAGCACTAGATGGCGCGCACCGCTGGCATGTATGCCTAACTCGCCATCACGCTTGCTGCGACCGTAGACCGACAAAGGATCGGTAGCGTCGGTTTCCAGATAAGGACGGTTTGCGCGGCCGTTGAATACATAGTCGGTGGAATAGTGCAACAACGCTGCGCCCAGTCGTTTGGCTTCTTCGCCCAGCAGCGCAGGCAAGTCTGCATTCAGGGTTTGCGCCTGCTGCACTTGTTGTTCTGCTTGATCCACCGCTGTGTATGCAGCGGCATTGATGATCCAGCGCGGTTGAAGTTGTCTGACCTGTTCGCGCACGGCGGCTAAATCGCTGACATCCAATTGCTGGCGACCCAAGGCGGTGACCGTGTAACCGGCAGTTTGTAAACGCAGATTCAACTCGTGGCCGAGTTGACCGGCAGCGCCGAACAGCAGTACCTGTTCAGCCGCCATAGTGCAGATCGACCCATTGGCGGTAATTGCCGCTGGTCACATTCGCCACCCAGTCCTGATGGTCTAAGTACCACTGCACCGTTTGACGCAAACCCGTTTCAAAGGTTTCCTGCGGGCGCCAGTTGAGTTCTTCGTGGATCTTGGTGGCGTCAATCGCATAACGCCGGTCGTGACCGGCGCGGTCTTTCACGTAAGTGATTTGCTCTGCGTAGCTTTTGCCGTCAGCGCGTGGCTTTAACTCATCAAGCAATGCGCACAAGGTGTTCACTACTTCGATATTCGGCTTTTCGTTCCAGCCGCCGATGTTGTAAGTCTGGCCGGGTCGTCCCGCCTCCAACACGCGTGCGATGGCACGGCAATGGTCTTGCACAAACAACCAATCGCGGATTTGCATGCCGTCGCCGTAAATAGGCAAAGGCTTACCCGCCAAAGCGTTGTGCAGCACCAGCGGAATGAGTTTTTCCGGGAAATGGTAGGGGCCGTAGTTGTTACTGCAATTGGTAGTCAGCACCGGCAAACCATAGGTGTGATGCCAGGCGCGCACCAAATGGTCAGAGGCTGCTTTGCTGGCGGCATACGGGCTGTTGGGTTCATACAGGTTGGTTTCTGTGAACGCAGGTGCATCCGGTGCCAGACTGCCATAGACCTCGTCGGTACTGACGTGCAAAAACCGGAAGCTTTGTTGATTCGTTGCATCCAAGCCGCTCCAATAAGCACGCACCGATTCGAGCAACTGACAGGTGCCGACCACATTGGTTTGTATGAAATCCAGCGGCCCGTGTATGGACCGGTCCACGTGCGATTCAGCGGCGAAATGCAAGACAGCGCGGGGTTGGTGTTTTTGCAGCAGGCCGGCAACCAGTTCGCGGTCGCCGATATCGCCTTGCACAAACACATGGCGCGAGTCTTGCGCCAAAGATTGCAAATTACCCAGATTGCCTGCGTAGGTGAGTTTGTCCAGATTGACCAGCAACTCGTCGCTACCGGCCAGCCAAGTGTGGACGAAATTGCTGCCGATGAAACCGGCGCCGCCGGTCACCATGATGCTCATACGGGCAGGCTTTCCTCAGTAATGCCCAGCACTTTGGCGCGAACCATTTCACGCAGTATTTTTTTCTCGGGAAAGCTCAAGGGACGATCCAAGGCACGGCGAACGCGCAGCAACATGTGGCGGTCGACTTCCTGCGGAATACCGTGGCTGCCGCGCAATTCATCGCGCAAATCCTCGCGCAGGTCTTCAGGCTCATCATCCCACCACAAACTGACCACTTCCTGCAATTTGACACGCACCACCTCGGGATCTTGCGGGGCAGCGGGGGCAGCGGGCGCACGAGGAACGGCGGTGAGTTCGCGGGCGGCATGCGGAAGCAACAGCACGCGGCGATCGGCCTGACCGAGCAAGCGGCACCAGGCCGGGTCTTCATTGACCAACTGATCCATATGTCGGGCAGATTCATCAGCCAGTAAATACACATTCAAACCACGTAACTGTGCTTCATCGATGACAGGCGTCAGGCGGTCGTCGTCGCTGGCAATCAGCAAGTGCTCGCAGGCGTGGTGCTCGGCCAGACGTGCGATATCTGCTGACATGGCCTGAAAAACCACATCGCCGGGTTCGCCTGCGGCACTGTCGAGTTGGCGAACGATTTGATCTTGAGGAAACTGGGTATCCGGGTTGTCGGTGTACCAATAAACACGTTGCACATCCAGCGCCAGACCGGCACTTTTCAGCGCTTGGATCAGAGTGGGTATCAGGGCCAGTCGGTTGTAGCTTTCAGGCTCGGCAGCGGCGTCGGTAGACTGACGCAACAGCCAAGCCATGTAATTGCTGTCGATCAAGGCCATGCAACGGCCGGTGCGCATGGCGGCCATTTCTTTGCGTGGGTGTATGGTGCGGGGCTCGTTCTTCATCTGTAGGTTTACCTGTTGCTTTGATAGCTATGTGAATTGACAGCGGGTGGGATGTCGTTGGAGAGATTGCAGGCACCCTGAACTAATGACTAAGCCTGCAAACCCTGATATTAGCTGATCTTTAAACCTGCTCCCAAATCTGGCAGCACGGAAGCCGACTGTTCCGGCGCCAGCGCCGGGTTATCGCTGACCTGCTCATCTGTGCGGCCAAAGCGCCGCACTCTTTGTGAATACCATTGCAATGCCTTTTTCAAAGCCGCCGCGTCGAAGTCCGGCCAATGCAAATCGGTGAAATACAACTCTGTGTAAACCGTTTGCCACAACAGGAAATTGCTGATGCGCGACTCGCCACCGGTACGTATTAATAACTCAGGGTCAGGCAAATCTGCGGTGCTCAGGTGCGCCGCCAAGGCATCGGCATCCATGTCTTGCAAAGTTTTGTTCGGGTTGGCCAGTTGCCAGGCTCGCATGGCGTTAAGCACATCCCATTGACCGCCGTAATTGGCCGCAATCGTCAAGTTCAAGCGGGTGTTGTGCGCCGTGTCCTGCTCGGCCTGGTCTATGCGCGATTGCAACAAGGGCGCAAAGGCACTGCGGTCACCGATGACACGCAGCCTGATGCCTGCGGCTTTCATCTCTGCCACTTCGCTCTCGAGATACTGCAAAAACAATCCCATCAAAGCCGACACCTCGTCGGCGGGACGGCGCCAGTTCTCAGAACTAAAAGCAAACAAAGTCAAATAAGAGATGCCTAACTCATTGCAGGCTTTGACGATATGGCGCACATTGGCTGCGCCTTTGACATGTCCGACGGTACGCGGCATCAGGCGATTTTTGGCCCAGCGGCCGTTGCCGTCCATGATGACGGCGATATGTTGGGGATATGAGTTCATGCTCAAGGGTTGAGAGGCATTAAATGCTGCATATCGGAGGAGACTCGGTGGTGTTTGCTCAACAAATCGACCAACACCATGGCCCGCATTTCACCGTCGGCTTGCTCGTAAATACCTTCGAGTCCGCGCAGCGGGCCATCGATAAATTTCACGGCTTGTCCGGGCTGAAACAAGCGCTCGGGTTCACGCTCGGGCATCTGACGCAAGGCTTCAATCAGTCCATCTTCGATGATGGCCGGCCGGTTGCCGAAACTCACCAGCTTGCTGACTCCCAAGGTGGAGCGTATCGGCGACCAATTGGTCTGCTCGGTATCCAAGCGAATGAATAGATATCGGCTGAACATGGGCTCCACCACTTTGGCCAATTTGCCGCGCCGAACTTTCTCTACAGTAAGCATGGGTAACCAGGCCTCAAAGCCTTGGCGCTCCAGGTTTTCCAACGCACGCTCTTCCTGGCGCGGCTTGGAGTGAATGGCGTACCAATGCATAAATATGGTGTGGATCTATTCAATAATGATTAAAGATTGTAAAGCGGTTAAATTGCAATCTCATTCAGTTCACAGGAGCCACCCATGTCAAGCAAACCACCGGAGTTCGACCCTCAGCAAATGAGCGAACACATGAAAAACTCAGCACAGCAAATCTGGCAGGCCGGTTTGGGCGCATTTGCCCAAGCACAGCAAGAGGGCAGCAAGGTGTTTGAAGCTCTGGTCAAGGACGGAAGTAAATTTCAAGAAACCACACTTCAAGCGCAAGCCAAGATGGCTGAAGCCGCCGCCAAAGCCGGTGCCATGGCCAACGACTTGGGCCAACGCGCCAGCGGTCAGTTCGACAAGTTGGAAGGTATTTTTGAAGAGCGCGTGGCCAAGGCTTTGCACAGCATGGGATTGCCGAACGCACAGGACATGGCCGATTTGCAAGCGCGTGTGACAGCGCTGGAAGCTGAAGTGAAAGCATTGAAAGCCGGCGGTAAAGGCTGAGACGATGAAAAAACCGCCGCGCCGTACTGCCGAGCGCATCCTCGCGACCACGCTGGATTTGTTCAACCGGTTTGGTGAACCCAATGTAGCCACCACCTTGATTGCCTCTGACATGGGCATCAGCCCAGGCAATTTGTTTTATCACTTCCCTGCCAAAGAACTGCTGGTCAATGCATTGTTTGACGAGTACTTGAGCGAGATGAACCGGCTGCTGCCAGCCGCAGCCGAAGTGCAAGATGTGGAACACGCCTGGTTCTTTTTGCACAGCCTGTTTGAGTTGATTTGGCGACACCGGTTTATTTACCGTGACCTGAATGATTTGCTCAGCAAAAACCGCCACCTTGAGGAGCAAACCAAAACGGTTTTGCAACTGAAGCAACAGGCGTTTGAAGCCATGCTGGGTGGTTTACAACAACACGGCTTGTTGAACCAAAGCGAGGCCGAGCGCCGCAGTTGCGCCACGCACATGGTGGTGGTGCTGACTTGGTGGCTGAGTTATGAATATGTGCAAAACCCGCGCCATGCGCTGGAAGAAACCAACGCAGGCCAAAGTGCTTTGCGCGGCGCGCAACAGGTGCTGGGCTTGCTGCTGCCCTACTTAAGTGAATTGCCTAAAGCCCAATTGCAAGCGCTGATTCAGGTTTACAGCGACCGCTGATTGATAGACACAGATTTGGCCTGACTGAATGCGCCATGCCGGGCAGGCATGGCGCGCCTGCTTCAGGCCTTGGCTAAAAACTTCTCGACCATGTTCACCCAGATGGTGCCACCCAAAGGAATCAGGTCGTCATTGAAATCGTAGCTGGGGTTGTGCAAGGTGCAAGGGCCGCCGCCGTGGCCCATTTCGCGGTGCTGGCCTTCGCCATTGGCCAGGAAAAAATAAGTGCCGGGTTTGGCCAGCAACATGTAGGAGAAATCTTCCGAGCCCATGGTCGGCTCTTGCGCCAGCACGTTGTCCGCGCCGATGATGTCGGCCAACACGCTGCGGGTGAAGTCAGCCTCTTTGGCATGGTTGATGGTCGGCGGGTAATTGCGCACAAACTCAAAGTGACAAGTGGCTTCATGCGCAGCGCTGACGTGCTCGGCGATGGTGCGCATGCGGCGCTCGATCATGTCCAGCATCTCCACGGTGAAAGTGCGCACCGTGCCTTGCAACTCACAACTGTCGGGCACCACGTTGGTGGCTTCACCGGCGTGGATCATGGTGACGGAGATGACACCGGCATCCACCGGTTTGATGTTGCGCGACACAATGGTTTGAAAAGCCTGCACCATTTCACAGGCGATAGGCACAGGGTCTATGCCGTTGTGCGGGAGCGCGGCGTGGCTGCCCTTGCCTTTGATGGTGATTTTGAATTCGTTGCTCGACGCCATGACCGGTCCGGCGCTGACCGCTGCTTTGCCGACCGGCATGCCCGGCCAGTTGTGCAAACCGAACACTGCGTCAACAGGAAACTTGTCGAACAAACCGTCTTTGATCATTTCACGCGCGCCGCCGCCGCCTTCTTCGGCAGGTTGAAAAATCAACACCACGGTGCCGTCGAAATTTTTGTGCTGTGACAAATGCCGGGCTGCTGCCAGCAACATGGCGGTGTGGCCGTCGTGGCCGCAAGCGTGCATCTTGCCGGGGTGTTGGCTGGCGTGAGCGAAGGTGTTGGCCTCTTGCACGGGCAGTGCGTCCATGTCGGCGCGCAAACCAATGCTGCGTTTGCTGGTGCCGTTTTTGATGATGCCGACCACGCCGGTGGTGCCCATGCCCCGGTGCACTTCAATGCCCCAGCTGCTGAGTTGCGCGGCGACCAGGTCGGAGGTGCGGTTTTCTTCGTAGCAGAGTTCGGGATGGGCGTGTATGTCGCGGCGCAGGGCAACAATGCTGGCGGCTTCGGTGGCAATCGAGTCGAGCAGTTTCATGGGGTCACCTGTATGTAAGGATTGAGTAATCAGTCTACCTGATCGGCTTGTTCTTGAGCAGAGGTGAACTTTGGATGAGCGATGCACGGGGCTAATGGCATCGGGTGGGTCGCTTGGGGTCAGGCGCTTCGGGTGAGGCGCTTCGGGTGTGGCATATCTGGTGAGGCAAACCCCACAGCACCGGCCTCGCCTCCACGCTGACGCAACGTCGGCTACGGCCGGGCCTGCGGTGTTTGCCTTGAGTGAATCTTTGTGGGTATATTGACTTAGCGTACCTAATAACGTACGCTGGGACATTAGGAGTTCAACATGCAAACACTTTCCGCCAGTGAAGCACGCGCCAATCTTTACCGCTTGATGGATCAGACGGCAGAGTCGCACCAGCCCATCACCATTGCAGGCAAGCGCCATGATTCTGTACTCGTATCAGCCGAAGACTGGCAAGCCATTCAGGAAACGCTTTATTTGTTGGCAGTGCCTGGCATGCGCGAGTCCATCAAAGAAGGCATGTCTGAATCTGTCGATAGCTGCTCTAAGGATCTTGATTGGTGAGTTGGCAGCTCCTTTACACCAAGCAAGCGCAAAAGGATGCTTCAAAGCTTGCTACCAGTGGACTGAAAGCTAAAGCCCAAGAACTGCTGGCCGTCATTAAACAGAATCCTTTTCAAAACCCTCCCCCCTACGAAAAGCTGGTGGGTGATTTGTCCGGCGCGTATTCGCGACGAATCAATATTCAGCATCGATTGGTTTACGAGGTAATGCCGGAGTTACAAACTGTCAAGGTTTTGCGAATGTGGAC
>CANGPN010000025.1 GCA_947456305.1 Comamonadaceae bacterium
ACCTGGTCGGTGGTCAATGCCACGACTTGCGCGGTGGTCAGTGCGCTGATTTGGTCTGTGGTGATGGCTGCAAAGTCATCGGTCTCCATGCTGGCGATTTGCGCCGTCTTCAGCGCGGCCAGTTGAGCCGTGCTCAGCGTCGACACCTGTGCGGTGGTCAAGGCCACGACTTGCGCCGTGGTCAAAGACGCGACTTGCGCCGTGGTCATGGCACCGATCTGGTCGGTGGTGATGACGGCAATGTCATCGGTTTCCATCTTGGCCAATTGCGCAGTGGTCAAGGCAGCGATCTGGTTGGTGCCGAGCACGCCTACCTGGTCGGTGGTCAAGGCCACGACTTGCGCGGTGGTCAGCGCTGCCACTTGCGCAGTGCTCAATACACCGATCTGATCGGTGGTCAGCACTGCAAAGTCATCCGTCTCCATCTTCGCCAATTGCGCGGTGGTCAAACTCTTTACCTGGTCCGTGGTCAGCAAGGCCACCTGGTCGGTGGTCAAGGCCACGATTTGCGCCGTGGTCATCGCAGCAATCTGTGCGGTAGTGAAGGCGGTGATCTGGTCGGTGGTGATGGCGGCCAGATTCGCTGTGGTCAGGGCCGCGACTTGCGCGGTTTTCAGTGTGGCCAATTGCCCTGTGGTCAATGACACCACCTGATCGGAGGTCAATGCAGTGACTTGCGCTGTCTTCAGCGCGGTGATCTGGTCGGTGGTGATGGCTGCGAAGTCATCGGTCTGCATTGTCACCAGTTGCGCCGTGGTGAATGCGGCCAATTGCGCGGTGGTCAACACAGCGGTTTGGTCGGTGGTCAGCGCCACGACCTGATCGGTCGTCAATGACGAGATCTGTGCGGTGGTCAAGGCCGTGATTTGCGCCGTGGTGACAGCCGCAAAGTCATCGGTCTCCATCTTCACCAACTGGGCGGTGGTGAATGCGGCCAATTGCGCCGTCGTCAAGTTAGCCACCTGGTCGGTGGTCAAGGCCACCACTTGGGCCGTGGTCAATGCAGCGGTTTGCGCTGTTTTCAATGCCGAGATTTGTGCCGTGGTGATGGCAGCGAAGTCGTCGGTTTCCATCTTCACCAACTGCGCCGTGGTGAAGGCGGCCAATTGCGATGTCGTCAGATTAGCGACTTGGTCGGTGGTCAAGGCCACCACTTGGGCGGTCGTCAATGCTGCGGTTTGCGCCGTCTTCAATGCAGCCAGTTGCTCAGTGGTGATAGCCGCCAAATCATCGGTTTCCAGCGTCACAACTTGCGCGGTGGTCAAACTGGTTAACTGATCGGTGGTCAGTGTAGACACTTGGTCGGTGGTCAAAGCCACCACTTGCGCGGTGCTCAATGCAGCGACTTGCTTGGTGGTCAGCGCGGTGATTTGATCGGTGGTGATAGCTGCAAAATCACCGGTTTCCATCTTCACCAACTGCGCGGTGGTCAAACTCGACAGTTGCTCTGTGCTGAGTGTCGACACCTGGTCCGTGGTCATGGCCACGACTTGGGCGGTGGTCAACGCCGCGATTTGCGCACTGTCAAACACGCTGAACTGGTCGGTGGTGAGCTTGGCCAGATTGGCCGTGGTCAAGGCTGCGATTTGCGCGGTTTTGAGCTCGGACAACTGGTCGGTCGACAAGGTCAAGACCTGGTCAGAGGTCAAGGCAGCGATTTGCGCCGTCTTCAATGCACTGATCTGGGCGGTGGTGATCGCCGCCACATCATCGGTTTCCATCTTCACCAACTGCGCCGTGGTCAAGGCCGCCAGTTGCGCCGTTGTCATGGCAGCCACCTGGTCAGTCGTCAACGCCACCACTTGCGCCGTCGTCAGCGAAGCGATTTGCGCCGTCGTCAATCCGCTGATTTGCTCGGTGGTAATGGCCGCTAAATCATCGGTTTCCATCTTCACCAACTGCGCCGTGGTCAACGCCGCCAGCTGGGTGGTGGTCAGTGTAGAAATTTGGTCCGTCGTCAGTGCCACCACTTGGGCGGTGGTCAGTGAGGCCATTTGCTTGGCGGTCAGCGAAGTGATTTGTTCGGTAGTGATGGCGACGATGTCATCGGTTTGCATCTTCGCGATTTGCGCCGTCGTGAAATTCGACAACTGGCCCGTGGTCAATGTAGCCACTTGGCCGGTGGTCAAGGCCACCACTTGGGCGGTGGTCAATGCTGCCATCTGCGTCGATGTCAGCGAGGTGATTTGATCGGTGGTGATGACGGCCAAATTGGCGGTGGTCAAGGCGGCGACTTGGTCAGTTTTCAGCGCGGCCAGTTGGTCGCTGGTCAAGGTCACGACCTGACCGGTCGTCAACGCCGCCATGTGGGCAGTCGTCAAAGCGGTGATTTGCGCGGTGGTGATCGCTGCCAGATCATCGGTTTCCATGGCCACCACTTGCGCGGTGGTCAGGGCCGCGAGTTGGGTTTTGGTCAGTTTGCTGACTTGCAAAGTACCCAAAGCCACCACTTGCGCCGTAGTCATTGCAGCCACTTGCGCCGTCGTCATTGAGGTGAGTTGTGCGGTGGTGATGACGGCAACGTCATCGGTTTCCATCTTCGCTACTTGCGCGGTGGTCAGGCTTGCCAGAGACGCGGCTTTGATGCCTTTGACCTGGTCGGTGGTCAATGCCACCACTTGGGCCGTCGTCAATGCAGTCAACTGGTTGGTGGTCAGGTTGGCCACTTGCGCCGTGGTCAGGCTGCTGATTTGGTCTGTGGACAAGGCCGCCACCTGGGCGGTGGTCAGCGCAGTGATTTGCACGGTGGTGATCGCTGCCAAATCATCGGTTTCCATCTTCACCAGTTGCGCCGTGGTGAAGGCAGCCACTTGGGCGGTGGTCAATTTGCTGATTTGATCGGTGCCCAAAGCCACCACTTGGGCGGTGGTCAGCGCCGCCACTTGGGCGGTGGTCAGTCCTTTGATTTGCGCCGTGGTCAAGACGGCCACATCGTCAGTCTCCATCTTGGCGACTTGCGCCGTGGTCAGGGCCGCGAGTTGGTCTGTTTTCAGCGACTTGATCTGGTCGGTCGACAAAGACACCACTTGCGCGGTGGTCATCCCGGCCACTTGAGCGGTGCTCAGGAATGACACTTGTGCTGTGGTCAGGTTGCTGACCTGCCCTGTAGTCAACGCCGCCACCTGCGCGGTGGTCAAGCCCGTGATTTGTGCCGTGGTGATGGCGGCCAGATCGTCAGTTTCCATTTTCACCAGTTGCGCAGTGGTGAACGCGGCCAACTGGGCAGTGGTGAGTTTGCTGACCTGATTGGTGCCCAAAGCCACCACTTGCGCCGTCGTCAATGCCGCGACTTGGGCGGTGGTCAAGCCCGAGATTTGTGCCGAGGTGATGGCCGCGACATCGTCGGTTTCCATCTTGGCGATTTGCAGCGTGGTCATCGCCGCCAATTGCGCCGATTTCATGGCAGCCACTTGGTCTGTAGACAAAGACACGACTTGCGCCGTCGTCATCGCCGCGACTTGCGCGGTGGTCAGATTGGCCACTTGCGCCGTCGTCAGCTTGCTGACCTGCCCGGTGGTCAACGCCGCTATCTGGGCGGTCGTCAATGCAGTGATTTGCACCGTGGTGATGGCCGCCACATCGTCGGTCACCATCTTGGCGATTTGCGCGGTGGTCAAGGCCGCTAACTGCGCGGTTTTCAACACGGCCACCTGCTTGGTCGCCAGCGCCGCCACTTGTGCAGTCGTCATAGCTGCCACTTGCGCCGTGGTCATGGCGGTGATTTGCGCTGTGGTGATGGCCGCGATATCGTCGGTCTCCATCTTCGCCACTTGCGCTGTGGTCAAGGCAGCCAACTGGGCGGTTTTCAGCGCCACCACTTGGTCTGTCGACAAAGCCACGACCTGTGCGGTCGTCATGGCCGCGACTTGGGCAGTCGTCAGATTAGCCACTTGGGATGTGGTCAGGTTATTGACCTGACCGGTGGTCAGCGCCGCCACCTGGGCGGTGGTCAAGGCGGTGATTTGCGCCGAGGTGATGGCCGCGACATCGTCGGTTTCCATCTTGGCGATTTGCGCCGTGGTCAAGGATGCCAGTTGCGCCGTCGTCAGTTTCACCACCTGTTCAGTGGTGAGGGCCGCGACTTGTGCGGTGGTCAACGCAGACACCTGCGCCGTCGTCAGCGCTGAAATTCTTGTCGTGGTGATGGCCGCGACATCGTCGGTTTCCATTTTCGCGAGTTGTGCTGTCGTCAGCGCTACCAATTGAGCTGTCTTCAGCGCTGCCACCTGATCGGTAGACAAGGCCACCACTTGCGCCGTGGTCATCGCCGCGACCTGCGCCGTCGTCAGGTTGGCTACCTGTGCGGTGGTCAGGTTGTTGATTTGCCCGGTGGTCATCGCCGCCACTTGCGCCGTCGTCAACGCAGAGATTTGTGCGGTGGTGATCGCCGCCACGTCATCGGTTTCCAAGGCCTTGACCTGCAATGTCGAGAGCGCCGCGAGTTGCGCCGTCGTCATTTTGCTGATTTGTTTGGTGCTCAAAGCCACCGTTTGGGCGGTGGTCAATGCCGCCACCTGCGCCGTGGTGAAGCTGGTGATTTGCGCCGTGGTGATCGCCGCCAGGTCTTCGGTTTCTATCGCTTTGACCTGCGCGGTCGACATGGCCGCCAGTTGCGCCGTGGTTAATTTACTGAATTGGTCTGTGCCTAAGGCTGCAATTTGCGAGGTGATTAAAGAATACACCTGTGACACCGATAAGCTAGATACCGAGGACGTGCTCAAACTGGCAATACTTTGCGTATTGATAGCCACTACCTGCGCTGTTGTCATGACAGCAAGCTGGGCACTGGTCAACGCTGACATTTCAGCTGACGACGTCACAGCAATATCAGCTGTGGACCAACTTTTTACTGTGGTTGTACTAGCGCTTGATACACCTGAAATTGCTGTTGCCATGATTTGCCCTTGGCTTGGAACATTCCAAGCAGTTAGGCCTTATCGACAGCAAATCTGAAAACTTTAGAAAAACTTGTGTTTATTCAAATAAATTAATTAAAAAGAAGCAAGTTGAGCAGCACTCATAGACGCTAATTGCTCATCGGTGAAGGCCGCCGTCTGGCTGGTGCTCATGGCTGAGAGTTGTGCGGTGGTCAGACCGGAGATCTGGCTGGCTGTGATGTAGGGCACATCAGCAATTTCCATGGACAGCATTTGTGCCGTGGTCATGGCCGCCAATTGGGTTTTGGTCAAAGCCGCGACTTGTTCATTGGACAAGGCAACGATGTTCTTGGTAGCCAGCGACGGGATTTGTGCTGCCGTGAACGAAGCCACTTGGTCGGTGCCCAGTGAAGAGATTTGTGCCGTGGTCAAGGAAGCGATCTGCGCAGTGGTCAAGCCACGCAGTTGCGCCGTGCTCAAACTCACAAAGTCATCGGTTTCCAGCGCGACGATTTGCGCGGTGGTCAATGAAGCCAGTTGCGCGGTCTTCAGACTGATGACTTGATCGGTGGTCAGCGCTGCCACTTGCACAGTGGCCAGTGAAGGCAATTGGGCGGTGGTCAAGGCCACCATTTGCGCGGTGGTCAAGGCTTGCAAGTCGTCGGTTTGCAAAGCCACGAGTTGTGCCGTGGTGAAGCTTGCGGTCTGCGTTGCTGTCAGGCTGGATGCCTGGTCGGTGGTCAAAGCCACCACTTGTCGGGTGGTCAACGCGGTGATTTGCACTGTGGTGAACGCCGCCACTTGGTCGGTAACGAGTGACAACAACTGGTCGGTGGTCAAGGCCACCACTTGCGCGGTGCTCAGACCGCGAATCTGTGATGTGCTCAGTGACACCAAGTCATCGGTTTCCATCACCGCGATTTGCGCGGTAGTCAACGAAGCCAGTTGCGCGGTCTTCAAACTGATGACTTGATCGGTGGTCAGCGCCACCACTTGCGCGGTGGTCAAAGACGGCAATTGCGCGGTGGTCAAGGCCACTATTTGGGCCGTGGTCATGGCTTGCAGGTCATCGGTTTCCAGCGCCACGAGTTGTGCGGTGGTCAAACTGGCGGTCTGTGTTGCAGTCAGGCTGGCGGCCTGGTCGGTCGTCAAAGCCGCCACTTGCTTGGTGGTCAAGGCGGTGATTTGCGCTGTGGTGAATGCTGCCACCTGATCGACGCTCAAAGACACCCACTGGTCTGTCGTCAAGGCCACCACTTGCGCGGTGGTCAAGCTGCGAATCTGTGATGTGCTCAATGCCACCAGGTCATCGGTTTCCATCACCGCGATTTGCGCAGTGGTCAAAGAAGCCAGCTGTGCAGTCTTCAGACTGATGAATTGATCGGTGGTCAAGGCCACCACTTGCGCGGTGGTCAAAGACGGCAATTGCGCGGTGGTCAAGGCCACCATTTGCGCCGTGGTCATGGCTTGCAGGTCGTCGGTTTCCAACGCCACGATTTGGGCGGTGGTCAAACTCGCTGTCTGAGCGGTGGTCAAGTTGGACACCTGGTCAGTCGTCAAGGCCACCACTTGGGCTGTGGTCATGGCGGCGATTTGCGCGGTTTTCAGGCTGGCCAACTGGGCAGTAGTCAATGTCACCAGTTGGTCGGTGGTCAGCGTCGCCACTTGGGCGGTGGTCAATGCCACCAGTTGCGAGGTGGTCAATGACAACACGTCATCGGTTTCCATCGCCGCAATTTGCGCCGTCGTCATGGTCGAGACCTGCGCGGTCTTCAAGCTGGTGGCTTGTCCCGTGGTCAAAGAAACGACTTGTGCCGTTGTCAATGCAGCCACTTGTGCAGTCGTCATGCTCACCAGTTGCGCGGTGGTCAGGGCTTGCAAGTCATCTGTTTCGACCACCGCAATTTGCGCCGTGGTCATGGATGACAGCTGTGCGGTTTTCAGAGCAACGGCATCGTCGGTCGTCAGTGCCACCACTTGTTGGGTGGTCAACGCGGTGATCTGGGCCGTGGTCAATGCCGCCAACTGATCGGTGCCCATAGACACCAATTGATCGGTGGTCAAAGCGGCTACTTGCGCCGTGGTCAAGCCGCGAATCTGCGCAGTGTCCATAGACAGCAAATCATCGGTTTCCATAGCCACCACTTGCTTGGTGGTCAGCGACGCGAGTTGAGCAGTCTTCAGGTGAGAGACCTGGTCGGTGGTCAAGGCCACCACCTGATCGGTGGTCAGCGATGCGATTTGGGCGGTAGTCACCGTCACCAGCTGTGCGGTGGTCAGCGCTTGCAAATCATCGGTTTCAAGCACAGCGATTTGCGCTGTCGTCATCGAAGACAACTGGGCGGTGCTCAGGTTACTGACCTGGTCGGTGGTCAAGGCCACCACTTGCGCGGTGGTCATGGCGGCGATTTGCGCGGTCTTCAAATTCGATAACTGGGCTGTCGTCAATGTCACCAACTGGTCGGTGGTCAGCGTTGCCACTTGTGCGGTTGTCAATGCCACCAGTTGCGCAGTGGTCAGCGACAACACATCATCGGTTGCCATCGAAGCGATTTGCGCGGTGGTCATGGCCGCCAGTTGCGCGGTCTTCAAATTGCTGACTTGCTCGGTGGTCAAGGCCACCACTTGATCGGTGGTGAGCGATGCGATTTGGGCCGTGGTCACTGTCACCAGTTGTGCGGTGGTCAAGGCTTGTAAATCATCGGTTTCAAGCACAGCGATTTGCTCAGTGGTCATTGAAGACAACTGGGCCGTGGTCAGGTTACTGACCTGGTCTGTCGTCAAGGCCACCACTTGGGCCGTGGTCATGGCGGCGATTTGCGCGGTTTTCAGGCTGGCCAACTGGGCTGTCGTCAACGTCACCAGTTGGTCGGTGGTCAGCGTTGCCACTTGGGCGGTGGTCAATGACACCAGTTGCGAGGTGGTCAACGACAACACATCATCGGTTTCCATCGCCGCGATTTGCGCCGTGGTCATGGCGGCCAGTTGCGCGGTCTTCAAGTTAGACACCTGGTCAGTGGTCAATGCCACCACCTGGTCGGTGGTCAAGGCCACCACTTCCGCCGTTGTCAGTGACCCCAGTTGCGCGGTGGTCAAGGCTTGTAAATCATCGGTTTCAACCACCGCAATTTGCGCAGTGGTCAAGGCTGACAGCTGGGCGGTTTTCAAAGCGACAGCCTGGTCTGTTGTCAAGGCTATCACTTGTTTGGTGGTCAAGGCCACCACTTGCGCTGTGGTGAATGCCGCCACCTGATCGGTACCCATGGACACCAGTTGGTCGGTGGTCAAGGCAGCCACTTGCGCCGTAGTCAAGCCGCGAATCTGCGCAGTGTCCATAGACAGCAAATCATCGGTTTCCATTGCCGCCACTTGCTTGGTGGTCAGCGACGCGAGTTGCTTCGTGGTCAGGCTAGACACTTGGTCTGTGGTCAAGGCCACCACTTGGTCAGTGGTCAACGATGCGATTTGGGCGGTCGTCGCCGTCACCAATTGCGCGGTGGTCAGCGCTTGCAAGTCGTCGGTTTCAACCGCAGCGACTTGCGCTGTCGTCATCGATGACAGTTGAGCAGTTGTCAGCGTGCTGACTTGATCGGTGGTCAAGGCCACCACTTGACGCGTGGTCATGGCGGCGATTTGCGCGGTTTTCAAACTCGATAACTGGGCTGTCGTCAAAGTCACCAACTGGTCGGTAGTGAGAGTCGCCACTTGCGCGGTTGTCAATGCCACCAGTTGCGCTGTGGTCAGCGACAACACGTCATCGGTTTCCATCGCCGCGATTTGCGCCGTGGTCATAGCAGCCAGCTGCGAAGTCTTCAAATTGCTGATTTGGTCTGTCGTGAGTGCCACCACCTGGTCAGTCGTCAAGGCGACCACTTGCGCGGTGGTCATGGCCACCAGTTGCGCGGTGCTCAGCGCCTGCAAGTCATCGGTTTCCAAGGCCATCACTTGTTTGGCAGTCAAGGCAGCCACTTGCGCTGTGGTCAGCGTGCTGGCTTGATCGGTGGTCAAAGCCACCACTTGCGCCGTGCTCAGGGCGGCGATTTGTGCTGTTTTCAATCCGGCTGACTGGTCGGTGGTCAAGGCAGCTACTTGGTCTGTGGTGAGAGACACCACTTGCGCGGTCGTCAACGCCACCAATTGGGCTGTGGTCAGCGACACCACATCATCGGTTTCCATTGCCGCTATTTGCGCCGTGGTCATCGATGCCAGTTGCGATGTTTTCAAGCTGCTGATTTGTCCGGTGGTCAGAGCCACCACCTGGTCGGTGGTCAACGAAGCCACTTGGGCGGTGGTCATGGCCACCAACTGATCGGTGGTCACCGCAACCAAATCATCCGTTTCCATTGCCACCACTTGTTTGGTGGTCAATGAGGCCAGTTGTGCGGTCGTGAGATTGCTGACCTGTCCTGTTGTCAAGGCAACTACTTGGGCGGTGGTCAAGGCCACCGCTTGCGAGGTTTTCATGGCTATCAACTGGTCGGTGGTGATGGCCTGCACATCATCTGTTTCAAGCGCCGCCACCTGCTTGGTGGTCAAGGCGACGAGTTGTGCCGTGGTCAAGGTGCTGACCTGGTCGGTGGTCAAAGCCACCACTTGCGCAGTGGTCATGGCCGCGACTTGCGCCGTGGTCAACACCACCGAATCAGCGGTCTCCATGGCAGCCACTTGCGCGGTGCTAAGTGCCGCGACCTGCGCTGTTTTCAGACTTGCTATCTGGTCCGTCGTCAAGGCCACCACTTGATCGGTGGTGAACGCCGCCACTTGGGCGGTGGTCATGTTCGACAACTGGGCCGTGGTCACAGCGACCAGATCGTCAGTTTCCATCGCCACCACTTGTTTGGTGGTCATGGCCGCGAGTTGCGCGGTCTTCAAATTCGAAACCTGATCGGTGGTCAATGCCACCACCTGGTCGGTGGTGAACGATGCCACTTGGGCGGTGGTCATGGCGGTCAACTGAGCGGTGGTTACTGTCACCAGATCGGCTGTCTCCATGGCCACCACTTGTTTGGTGGTCAAGGAGGCCAATTGCTTGGTGGTCAGGTTGCTGACCTGGTCGGTGGTCAAGGCCACCACCTGATCGGTGGTGAACGCCGCCACTTGCGCTGTTGTCATGGCAGTTAACTGAGCCGTTGTCACAGCGACCAGATCGTCAGTTTCCATGGCTACCACTTGCAATGTGGTGAAAGCGGCAAGCTGCGCTGTCGTCAGATTGCTGATTTGGTCCGTGGTCAAGGCCACCACTTGCGCGGTGGTCAAGTTGGCCATTTGCGCGGTCGTCATGGCTTGCATTTGTTCTGTCGTGACCGACTGCAAGTCATCGGTTGCCATCACCACCACCTGTGCGGTGGTCAATGCGGCGAGTTGATCGGTGGTCAGGTTACTGACCTGGTCGGTGGTCAAGGCCACCATTTGCGCCGTGGTCAAGGCCACCAGTTGTGCGGTAGTGACCGACACCAGATCGGCAGTCTCCATCGCCGCTATCTGGTTGGTCGTCATGCCAGCCAGTTGCGCCGTGGTCAGGCTGGATGCCTGGCCGGTGGTCAATGCCACCACCTGATCGGTGCTGAAGGATGCGACTTGCGCTGTGGTCATCGCCACCAGTTGTGCGGTGGTAACGGCTTGCAAATCATCGGTTTCCATCGCCGCCACTTGTTTGGTGATCAGCGATGCGAGTTGTTTCGTGGTCAGGTTAGACACTTGGTCTGTGGTCAGTGCCACCACCTGGTCCGTCGTGAATGCCGCCACTTGGGCTGTCGTCATAGCTACCAGTTGTGCAGTGGTAACGGCTTGCAAATCATCGGTTTCCATGGCCACCACTTGTTTCGTGGTCAATGCGGCCAGTTGCGATGTGGTCAATGTCGAGACCTGGTCTGTGGTCAGTGACACCACCTGAGCGGTGGTCATGGCAGCGATTTGCGCTGTTTTCAAACTGCTGCTTTGGTCAGTCGTCAAGACCGACACCTGATCGGTGGTCAAGGCCACCATCTGTGCGGTGGTCAAAGCCGCCAATTGGGCAGTGGTGACAGACACCAAGTCATCGGTTTCCATGGCCGCCACTTGTTTGGCGGTCAAGGAGGCGATTTGCTGCGTGGTCAGGTTACTCACCTGATCAGTGGTCAAAGCCACCACTTGCGCGGTGGTCATCGCCGATAACTGGGCAGTTTTCAGGCTGGCCACTTGCTCAGTGGTCAAGGACAACACCTGATCGGTGGTCAATGCGGCCACCTGTGCAGTGGTCAATGCCACCAATTGCGCCGTGGTCAAAGCCACCAGATCGTCGGTTTCCATAGCTGCCACTTGTTTGGCAGTCATGGCCGCCAATTGCGCGGTCTTCAGATTCGATACCTGGTCGGTGGTCAATGCCACGATTTGGTCGGTGCTGAATGCAGCCACTTGCGCGGTCGTCATCGCCACCAGTTGCGCGGTGGTCATGGCTTGCACATCGTCGGTTTCCATGGCCGCCACTTGTTTGGTGGTCAAGGCAGCCAGTTGTGCAGTGGTCAGGTTACTGACTTGATCTGTCGTCAAAGCCACCACTTGGTCCGTGGTGAATGAGGCCACTTGAGCCGTCGTCATCGCCACCAGTTGTGCAGTCGTCACAGCCACCAGATCATCGGTTTCCATGACCGCCACTTGCTTGGTGGTCATGCCGGCCAGTTGTGCGGTCGTCAGGTTACTTACCTGATCGGTGGTCAGAGCCACCACTTGTTTGGTGGTCAATGCAGCCAGTTGTGCACTGGTCATGCCTTGCAATTGTTCGGTGGACACAGACACCAGGTCTTCGGTTTCCATGGCGGCGACTTGTTTGGTCGTCATGGCGGCCAATTGCGACGTGGTCAGCACAGACACCTGGTCTGTGGTGAGTGCCACCACTTGCGCGGTGGTCAATGCCGCCACTTGAGCGCTGGTCAGTGACACCGCGTCATCGGTTTCCATGGCCGCGATTTGCTTGGCAGTCAAAGCAGCCACTTGCGTTGTTTTCAGATTCGCCACCTGATCGCTGGTCAATGCCACCACTTGATCGGTGGTGAACGCGGCGACTTGCGCCGTTGTCATAGCGGTGATTTGTGCGGTGGTGATGGCTTGCAGGTCATCGGTCTCCAACACAGCGACTTGCTTGGCGGTCAATGCCGCCAATTGCGCAGTCTTCAAACTGGAGATCTGGTCAGTGGTCAATGCCACCACCTGATCGGTGGTGAGGGACGCGATTTGTGCCGTGGTCAAAGCCACCAGTTGTGCCGTGGTCAAGGCCTGCACGTCATCAGTTTCCATGGCCTGCAATTGCAACGTGGTCAATGCCGCCAGTTGCGATGTGGCCAGATTGCTTACCTGGTCAGTGGTCAACGCCACCAACTGAGCTGTTGTGAATGCAACCACTTGTGCAGTGGTCATGTTGGACAACTGTTCTGTGGTCAAAGCCTGTATTTGATCGGTGGTCAACACCACCACCTGAGACGTGGTCAGCGCCATCAGTTGCGCTGTGGTCAATGACAACAGGTCATCGGTTTCTATGGAAACCACTTGACGGGTGGTCATGGCCGCGAGTTGCGCGGTCTTCAAATTGGAAGCCTGGTCGGTGGTCAATGCCACCACCTGGTTGGTGGTCAAAGAGGCCAGTTGCGCCGTCTTCAAACTGCTCAATTGCGCTGTGGTTAAGGCCTGCAACTGGTCAGTAGTGAGTGATGCCACTTGCGAAGTAGTCAAGGCCACCAGTTGCGATGTGTCCAATGACAACAAGTCATCAGTTTCGATCACCGCCACTTGCTTGGCCGTCATGGCTGCGAGTTGCGCGGTCTTCAAATTGGAAGCCTGGTCCGTGGTCAAGGCCACCACTTGGTCTGTGGTGAATGCAGCCACCTGAGCTGTCGTCATCTTCACCAATTGCGCCGTGGTCAAGGACTGCAAATCATCGGTTTCAATAGCTGCCACTTGCTTGCTGGTCAGTGCTGCCAATTGCGCAGTGGCCAGATTGCTGAACTGGTCCGTGGTCAATGCTTGAATCTGTTTGGTGCTGAACCCGCTGAGTTGTGCGGTCTTGAAACTGTTGAGTTGCAAGGTCGTCAAACTGGCGACCTGGTCCGTGGTCAAACCTGCGATCTGGGCCGTGGTCAACACACGCAATTGCGCGGTGGTCAAAGACTGCAAATCATCGGTCTGCATAGACGACAACTGCTTGACAGTCAAAGAAGCCACTTGTGCAGTGGTGAAGTGACTGATTTGGTCTGTCGTCAACGCCACCACCTGGTCGGTGGTCAAGGCCACGACTTGCGCTGTGGTCATGGCTGCGACTTGCGCCGTCGTCAATGACTGCAAGTCATCGGTTTCCATCACCGAAACTTGTTTGGCCGTCATGGCGGCCAGTTGTTTGGTACCCAGATTACTGAACTGGTCAGTGGTCATCGCCACCACCTGTTTGGTGGTCATGGCCGACACCTGAGCCGTACCCAAATTGTTCAACTGCGAAGTCAACAGTGACTGCACTTGATCGGTGGTCAGCACTGCGATTTGCGATGACTTGAAACCCGAGACCTGTGACGAACTCAAACTGGTCAATTGACCGGTGGTCAAGGCAGCAATGATGGCGTTTTTCAAGGCTTGTAATTGCTTGGTCGAGAGGACATACATGTCCTCAGTTTCCATCGCCACCACCTGTGCACTGCTCATCGCATTCAGCTGCGCAGTCGTCAATGTTTTGGCCTGTGCCGTGGTCAATGCCACTACCTGATCGGTCGACATCGAAGACAACTGTTTGGCCGTCATATTCACCAATTGTTTGGTGGTGATGGCTTGCAAGTCATCCGTTTCTAACGCGGCAATTTGCTTGGTCGTCATTGCTGACAACTGAGAGGTAGCCAGATTGCTGACTTGTTCTGTAGTCAGTGCCACCACTTGCGCGGTGCTCATGGCAGCAATCAGTTTGGAACCCATATTGGGCAACTGACTGTTCGGGTTAATCGCAGAAATTTGTGCAGTGATCAAGGCATACATCTGACTCACTGACAAATTGCTGATGGTCGCAGTCATCAGTGCAGAGATGGACTCTGTACTGATGGCTGCGACCTGCGCTGTTGACATCACCGCAATCTGCGCGCTGTTTAACGTGGCCATTTCGCTGGAGGTGGTCACAGCAATATCCGCTGTACTCAGTGCTTTGATCTGAGTCAGCGATTTACTGGAAATACCTGTTATTGCTGTTGCCACGTTTTAAAACCTGTTTAGCCAGACAAAAAGCCGGCGTTCATTTTGGATTCGGCGTCATCACACCGTTCTTTAAACCATCCCCCATAGCTTATTAGCAAATCACGGGCCAATCTCTTGGTTCGCAACATTTGCTTAAGAGAAACAAACAGTGCCATCACTTATGCGAAAAATGCGGCAATAAAAATCCATGCGGCAACTGCACAGCGGCAAACAATTGCCACTTTTTTTATTTGTCAAGTTTTTTTTATGTAAACGTTAAAGCTTGTGAATACAACACCGATTCTTTGGCTGTGGGGAGGCAAAACCTCCATCTCTTAAACTCTTCAAAGGAAGTACCATGACTGTTGTAAATACGAACGTGAAGTCGCTGGTGGCTCAGGACTCACTCATGAAAAGCGGCCGTTCTTTATCGACGGCCATGGAACGTTTATCAACCGGCAAGCGCATCAACTCCGCTAAAGATGATGCAGCCGGTTTGTCCATCAGCAACCGCATGGACGCACAAATCCGCGGCCTGACGATGGCTGTGAAAAACGCCAACGACGGCATCTCATTGATGCAAACCGCTGAGGGTGCGTTGGATGAAGTGACCAACTCTTTGCAGCGTATGCGTGAACTCGCTGTGCAAGCAGTCAACGGCACCAACAACGCCCAAGACCGCGCTGCCCTCGATGCTGAAGTTCAACAATTGAAATCAGAAATCGACCGCACCGCCAAAACCACACAGTTCAACAGCATCAATTTGTTGGACGGTTCCTTCAATAACAAACTTCTGCAAATCGGCGACAAAGCCAACCAGACTTTGAAAGTCGGTATTGCAGGTGCCAAAGTGTCCGACTTGGGTCTAGGCACAGCCGCCGCCGGCAGCAATGTGTTCATCAGCGGTCGCATGGGCTTCTCTGCTGCTGCTGCCACCATTTCTTCCAGCTTCGCCAGCGCCGGCAGTCTCAGCCTGGTGATCAACGGCACCGTGGTTTCAGCCATCAAGGCCGACACCAACTCCAACGGCAACGCCAATTTAGACATCAATGACGTGGTGACGGCTATCAACAACTCACGCGCCGGTGTCACCGCCAGTGCATTCAACGAAGCCACCGCCGCTGCCGCTGGTTCTGGTATTTTGGCCTCGGCTGACTCCATGACCATCACGGTCACCACCATAGACAACGCCGACTCACTGGTTTACACCATCACCAACACCACCAGCATGGACGACTTGGTCTCCAAGATCAATGCCGCAGGCGGTGCAGGCACGGTGCAAGCCCGTGTGAATGACGAAGGCAAACTGGTGTTGTTCAACAACACGGGTGCAGACATTGAGACCACCACGGTGGCGGCCAATGACGGTACACCGGGACTGGCAGCAGCAACAGGATTTGCAGCTGGTTCTCATTTCAACGGTATGTTGAAGTTGGAATCACAAACAAGCAACCCCATCACCATCGGCGCTCAATCGACCGGCGGTACAGTGACAGATAGCATCGCCAACATTGCGCTGGCATCCATCGGTCTGGTGCAAATCGGTGGCGTGCGCAGTGGCGACTCTGCCAGTGCCGCGCCCGGTACCTCTACCGAGATCTACAAAGACGCCTACACCTATGAAGGTGCGAGCATCTCTGCTGCCGGCTCTGCTGCTCAGTGGGCTCAGGGTGAAATCAAGATCAACGGTGTGGACATCTACCGCGCGGGTCAGGAAACAGATTCAATTGCAAAGAAAGTCGCATTGATCAACAGCTTTGCCGACCAAACCGGTGTGTTTGCGGCTAAACAAGTCAACGACTCGGGCAACTCTGTCATCACCTTGAACTCGGTCAACAACAACCCGATCAGCGTGGACCTAGGCAATGAAACCCTTGGCACCTATGGTGGCTTTGCTTCCCACGGTTTGCGTGAGGTCAACGTTGGAGACGCGTTCTACGACTCGACCAAACCAGCTTATGGTGCAGGCGGCGGCTCCTCCTTGTCAGGCATGAACGTGTTGAACGCCGCCTCAGCCACTGAAGCCATCAAGTCGATTGACAACGCGATCGAACAAGTCAGCATGTCTCGCGCCGACTTGGGTGCCATGCAAAACCGTTTGATCGCCACGGTCAACAACCTGACCAACATCACCACCAACACCGAAGCGTCTAAGAGTCGCATCATGGACACCGACTACTCGAAAGAGACGACAAATCTGGCGAAGAGCCAGATCATTCAGCAAGCTGCCACAGCGATGTTGGCGCAGGCCAACCAGGCACCGCAGATGGTCATGTCCCTGCTGAAATAAACGCTACAGATCGTTTTACACTCCAACCCGGGCTTGCTGCCCGGGTTTTTTTTTGCTGATTACCGGACCATGTATGAATAACAACAGCGCACGTGCCAAGCAACTGATGAGTCGGGCTGCCAACGCCCGCAAGCAAAAAGATTTCGACAAGTGCCAGCAGTTTTGCGACAGTATTTTGCGTTCAGAACCCAACCACTACGACGCTTTATTGACAGTGGCTCAGTGCGCCACAGAGACCAGACATTTTCAAAAAGCAGTCGATTACGGCTTGCAATTAATCAAATACTATCCAAACCACCCCAACGGGGCCATCGTCGCTTCGGTCGGTTTGATGAACATGGGGCGCAATCCCGAAGCCGTGACTATGCTGGAGCACCAGTTGACCATCAATGCCAAAGAACGCGCCCTCTTATTCAATTTACACACCGCATATTCAGGCATGGGTAACACCGCCAAAGCGGTTCAGGTCTCGCTCGACGCGGTGGCTGCCTACCCCACCGACTCGGACGCCTACAACAACCTCGGCGCGAGTTTGACCAATATCGCCCGCGCCAGCGATGCGGTGATTGCCTTCGAAACCGCCACCGCACTGAATCCGGACAATTACACCGCGCGAGTCAATCTGTTGAACACGCAATCGCATGCCGGCAACAAAGACGAATGGGTGATCAACGAAGTGCAGCTGATCGAAAAAAACGCAGGCAACAAAATCACTACCCGCACCTTGCAAGGTGCACGCCATAACGCGGCGTTTTCATTTTTTCGAACCGGTCAGGCCGGACCGGGCTGGGACTATCTTGAAGCAGGTTTGAGCCCGGAACTCGACAGCAACCGGGGACGCACGCCACGGCGTAATTTTCAAGCGCCGCGCTGGCGTGGTCAGCCTATACCGGGAAAGCGTCTGATGGTTTGGCGCGAACAAGGCTTAGGCGATGAAATCATGCTGGCCTCCATGCTGCACGAGTTGCAAGGCCTGGACTGCCAGGTGGTGTTTGAATGCAATAACCGCTTGGTCAGTTTGTTTCAGCGCTCTTTCCCTGAGTTTGAAGTCCGCGCCGAGTCATTTCGCTCGATTTACCCGTTTGATTCACCCCAAGAAGATTTCGATTACCAGATACCACTGGCCAGCCTGGGCGGTTTGTACCGCCGTCAGTTGGAAGACTTCAAACGTTGCAAAGCCTATTTCAAAACCGATCCGGCGCTGGTCGCGGATTACACCGCCCGCTTGTCAGCATTGGCACCGGGCAAAAAATGGATAGGTTTGTGTTGGCGCAGCGGCATGATTTCCCCCACCCGCAGCTCGTCCTACACCTTGATGGAGGATTGGGACAAACTGCTGCTGCTACCGGATGTGGCAGTGGTCAATCTGCAATACGGCCTGTGTGAAGAGGAATTGCTGGCCGCTGAAGCGCGCACCGGTCAAACCATCATCCGCTGGCAAGACACCGACTTGCAAAACGACATGGAGGCGGTCGCTGCCTTGTCGCAAGCTTTGCACGGCGTGTGTTCAGTCGGCACAGCGGTGGCTCAAATAGCGGGTGCTGCCGGTCAAACCACGCGCTTGGTCTGCAGAAAACCTGCTTGGACTGCCATAGGCACCCATCAATTTCAATTTTGTCCGGACATACATCTGGTGTTTGATGAACACACCAACGATATGCAGGACGCCGTGGCGAAATGCATTGCGCAAATTGCCGCATTGAATCTCCGCTGAATCGCTGTTGCACATAAAAAAACCCGGACTGTCGCCAGTCCGGGTTTTTACTTTGAAGCTTTAAATAATTACTTCAACAAGGACAGCACCATCTGCGGCGCCTGGTTGGCTTGCGCCAACATCGCTGTAGCAGCTTGCTGAATGATCTGGCTCTTGGCCAGTTGTGTGGTCTCTTTCGAGTAGTCGGTGTCCATGATGCGACTCTTAGACGCTTCCGTGTTGGTGGTGACATTGGTCAGGTTGTTGACCGTGGCAATCAAACGGTTTTGCACCGCACCCAAATTGGCGCGCGACTGACTGACTTGCTCAATCGCATTGTCAATCGACTTCAGCGCATCAGTAGCTGAGGATTCAGACAACACGTTCAAACCCGTCATGCTGGAACCACTGCCGCCACCTGATGTCGGTGTGGTCGCGTCATAGTAGGCATCGCCAACGTTGACCTCACGCAAACCGTGTGAAGCAAAGCCGCCATAGGTACCAAGGGATTCATTGCCCAGGTCCACGCTGATCGGGTTGTTGTTGACCGAGTTCAAGGTGATGACATAGTTGCCCCCGTCGTTGACCTGTTTAGCCGCAAACACACCGGTTTGGTCGGCAAAGCTGTTGATCAAAGCGACTTTCTTCGCCAAAGAATCTGTTTCCTGGCCCGCGCGATAGATGTCCACACCGTTGATTTTGACTTCACCTTGAGCCCACTCTGTCGAAGAGCCGGCAGCAGAGATGCTCGCACCTTCATAGGTGTAGGCGTCTTTGTAGATCTCGGTAGAGGTACCGGGAGACGCACTGGCGGAGTCGCCACTGCGCACGCCACCGATTTGCACCAGACCGATGGATGCCAGCGCAATGTTGGCGATGCTATCTGTCACTGTACCGCCGGTCGATTGAGCGCCGATGGTGATGGGGTTACCGGTTTGGGACTCTAACTTCAACATACCGTTGAAGTGAGCGCCGGTAACAAAACCTGTGACAGCACTTTGGCCCGTGATACTGTCGTTGGCCGCCACCGTGGTGGTCTCAATGTCTGCACCCGTGTTGTTGAACAACACCAGTTTGCCTTCGTCGTTCACACGGGCTTGCACCGTGCCTGCACCGCCTGCTGCATTGATCTTGGAGACCAAGTCGTCCATGCTGGAGGTGTTGGTGATGGTGTAAACCAGTGAATCGGCGTTGTCTATGGTGGTGACCGTGATGGTCATGGAATCAGCCGAAGCCAAAATACCTGTACCGGCATAAGCGGCGGTGGCTTCGTTGAATGCACTGGCGGTGACACCGGCGCGTGAGTTGTTGACGGCGGTGACCACGTCATTGATGTCTAAGTTGGTGTTGCCGTTGGAGTTGGTGTCGGCCTTGATGGCAGCCACAACCGTACCGTTAATCACCAGGCTGAGACTGCCTGCACTTTGAAAGCTGGAAGAAATGGTGGCAGCGGCAGCAGAGAAGCCCATACGTCCACCGATGAACACATTGCTGCCTGAAGAGGCTGTGCCCAGACCCAGGTCGGAGACTTTAGAGCCCGCAATACCGATTTTCAAAGTCTGGTTGGCTTTGTCGCCGATTTGCAATTGCTTGTTCTTGAATGAACCATCCAACAGGTTGATGCTGTTGAACTGTGTGGTTTTGGCGGTGCGGTCGATTTCTGATTTCAATTGTTGAACTTCAGCATCGAGGGCAGCGCGGTCTTGGGCGGTGTTGGTGCCGTTGACTGCTTGCACAGCGAGTTCACGCATACGCTGCAAAGAGTTGGTCACTTCATCCAATGCACCCTCAGCGGTTTGCATCAAAGAAATACCGTCGTTGGCGTTTTTCACAGCCATTGTCAGGCCGCGGATTTGTGCGTCCATGCGGTTGCTGATGGACAAACCGGCTGCATCATCTTTAGCGGAATTGATGCGCTTGCCAGTAGACAAGCGTTCCATGGAGGTGGCAAGTGCGCGGCCGGATTTAAGCAGCGAGTCCTGGGCTACCAGCGACTTCACATTGGTGTTGACTACTGACATGTTGTGTCCCTTTTCAAGAGTTTAAAAAATCACAAGCACTAAGCTTGATGTTTCTTAAATCGGTGTCAAGGAATACTTCTTTAGGGCAAAGTGGCAAATATTTGCCGTTTTTTTAAAAAAAGTGGCAAGGGCTTGCCGTCGCTGCTTAAATTCAGAGGCTCTTATCGAACAACAAGCCCTTCATCTTCTCTATGGAGTGAGCCACACGCACCACCACTTCCACAGGAATTTGTCTGACCACTTTGCCTGTTTGATCGTCGGTGACTGTGATCACCGGGCCGCTGACTGCAGGATCTTTGGAGAAACCCAATGAGCGGCCTGAGTTGTCCGCCAGTCGCTTGAGTTCAGCCAATGCATTGTCAATTTCCTTGCGGTTGTTCATCAAGGTATCGACAGACTTTTTATTGTTGCTGTTGATTTCAGAAAAATTGGACGCCACCACATCGCTGCGAGGTGTCCCTATAGGTGCAGCATTGCCGGGCGATGAAGCACCGCCCGTGGGCAGACTCAAAACAGGTTTGCTTTGAGCGGCTTTTGAAGAGTTGATTGCATCCACTTTGTCCTCTTTTCCAATAGGTGTGACGTCCGTGAAAGGTTATTCCACAGACTGCCTATCGACAGAAGCCAAGATTACTTTAGAAAATAATTGCCGATATTTAGCTAAATCATCCTAATGTGTTACTTTTTGTACGCATTCATCATGCCGTCAAAGGTAGAAGTGAGGCTGGTTTGCATGCTCTTGGACTTTCCGACCAAGGCTTCCATGGCGGCGAACTGCTTGTTATAGCGATCGAGCAAGGCCTGCATGCGGGTGTCGAGCGTAGCCAACTGGGTTTGGTAGCCGGCTACTTTTTTCTCGTCGCTCTGGCTGTTTTGCAGCATCACGCCGCTGGCCGACATGGTTTTGGTCAACCAGCTGGTCAGGTCCGTGGCCACGCCTTTGCGCGCCACGCCGAATTCATTGGTCAAGCCGGTGGTACCCGACAACATGGTGGCGGCTTCGTCGTAATGCGCGGTGCTGTTGGTGTTAAAAGTTTTTTCGTCCAGCGTCAGCGTGCCGTCGTTTTGCATTTTCACGCCCAGGTCGCGCAAACCGCGGATATGGGTGTTGCCGGTGCCTGAAGCTGTACCGAACAGCATTTGTTTCAAGCTGGCGTAAATATTTTTCACAGAGGTGTTGCCCGCCAAGGTTTTGCCGAAGTCCGGGTCTGCGGACTTGGGGTCTGTGGCGGTCTTCAGAAATGAATTCACATCATTGAATGCGGTGATCAAGTCCTGTAAGTTGGTTTTCATGGCGCTGGTGTCGCGCGTCAGTTGTATGGAAGCTGAACCGGCGGTCGGACCCATCAGATTCAGTGTCAATCCAGGCACGATGTCGGTCACGGTGTTCGACGATCGGCTGTAAGTGATGCCGTCAACCACCAGTTGTGCATCGGTGGGTTTTTGCAAAGTAGTCGCCGGATTGGTGTCAAAGCCCAGACCGCTGATAGATGAAGTCAGCGTGAATGCATTGGTCGCACCCGGTTGGCCTGTCACCATGATTTTGTAACGGTTGGCGGCTCCCACCACACCCGAATCCACCACCTGAGCCGACAAGCCAGCGTTGGCTGAATTGATAGCGTCTTTCACGCCTTCCAAAGTGCTGTTGGACGGGACTGTGATGGCCACCGGGCTGCCGGAGCCCACGGTCAGATTGAGCGTGAATTCAGTGCCCGAAACCACGGTGGCGTTGTTATCGGCGTAACCGCTGGCCGTCAGCGAGCGCTGTGCTCTGGCAATCTGGGTGATGGACACATCGTGCTGGCCGGGCAAGGCGCTGGCGGAAGTGGTCATTTCAAACGCCGTGGGCTGGGTGTTTTTAACCGTCAACCCGGCAAAGTCAGTGGCATCGTCCAGGGCGGCGACTTTCTTTTTCAACTCGGACATCACAAACATCATGCCGCCGTAGCCGGTGATTTCAGCTTTGACACCGGCAATCTTTTTGTCCAGCAAAGCCTGCTGCGGTGCTTTTTCAGCCGCCACCAGGCTGGTCGCCAGCGCTTTGACATCCATGCCCGAGCCGGCCCCCAGAGCCGCAACAAAATTCGGCGCAGGTGCAGCGGTGGTGGTACTGGAAGTGGCAGAAGTGGTAGCCATATTTTTTAATCTTCAGTCATGTGTTCGTCTGATCAATTGAAAACTTGAGCTTTTAATTGATGTAATTGAATAAGCTCAATTTGGAGATCTTGGCAAAACTGCTTTGCGCCGATTCCAGCGCCAGCTGGTCTTTGTTCAATTTGGTAATGGCTTGTGTGTAGTCCAAATCCTGCACATCAGACAAAGTTGATTTGAGCCTCAACAACATTTCATCCAACACTTTATTTTGAGAATCAATGGTGTTTTGGTCTGTGCCTAATTTGGCTGTGGCGTTGCTCAAGCCTTGTTGCAACTGGTCCAGTTCCCCGATTCCACGTTGAATACCCACCTTATCGCTGTTGTTGACAGAGGCAATCATGTCGTCCATGGATTGGAAAAACCCGATACCCGTGTTCCCGCCTTTGCCATCCGCTCTGATCACATTGTGAAAAGCATCCGTGCCCACCATGTTCAAACTCATGTGACGGCTATCGCCAATTGCCACTTGCATTCTGCTTTGATCACCGGCATACACAATCAGGCCTTTGGGATCTTGCTTGAAAGGAATCTGGCCGACCTTGCTGCCAGCAAATAGAAAATTGCCGTTAGAGTCCTGCGAGTTGGCAAGACTGAGCATTTGATCGCGCAATTGCGTCATTTCCTGAGCGACGGTTTTGCGGTCAACCGGACTTAAAGTGTCATTGGCGGCCTGCATCGCCAGTTCTTTCATGCGGTACATGACATCACTGGAATTCGACAATGCAGTCTCCTCAGCACTTAAACGGGTGCTGATGGTTTTCATATTGTCCTGATAGGTGGTTTGACGCGCTATTTCAGTATTCAAACGCGTGACCCCGGCAGCTTTGACAGGTTCATCACTGGGTTTGGTGATTTGCAAACCAGTGGTTAATTGTTCTTGTGTTTTGGCCATGGCAGACTGAACGTTTGACAACATCTTGCTGGATTTGTCAAAAAACATATTCGTCGAGACTTTCATACTCATAGTTATGCCTCCTGTTACCTGATCTGCACGATGGCATCGAACAATTGCCCAGAGACTTGCAGAGATTTAGCCGCAGCCTGGTAGGCCTGTTGATAGCGGATCAAGTCAGCAGCCTCGTCATCCAAATTCACCCCGGAGACTTTGTCTCTGGCACCTTTGGCCTGGTCGTTGACCACAGTCAGGGCTTGCTGTGTGATCTTTGCCTGCTGGGCCGAATTGCCGACGTCATTGACTTGGTTGATATAAGTTTCTGACAAAGTTTTATTGCCGGTCACTTGCTTTTTGGCCAGTTCAGCCATCAGCATCATGTTCTGGTTGTTGCCTAAACCATCGTTATTGCCATCAATATCAAATACTTCGCCTACTTTGGGCGCCGTGGAAAATTTGATTTGCAGACCTTGAAAGTTCAACTCAGGTTGCAATACTGAAGTGTCATAGTGTGCATTGGCCAGTTCTGTACCGGTCTTTGAATCCAGAACCACATACCTGTCAGCTGCAGTGAATTTGATTTGCAGTTTTTGACCACGCAAATTACTGACCGGATCCGTTGGCGTGCCCGAGAAACCGGCGGCGATATTGGCTTTACCGGAGCCGGTGACAAACACTTGCAAGTCATCCGGGACCTGGCCGCTGATGAAAGCACCGGTGCGAAAGCCGACTTGGCTCAAATCAAAAGGCGAGCCCATTTGACGATTGTCAACCGGGCCGTATTCACCAAAGGACAAACGAATGTCTGACTGGTCCGGCTCGCCTAATCTGCGCGTGAGCCTGACCATGGCGTTAAACCTACTGTTGGCTGGCGACAAATTCATTGAGAAAGCATTGGCCGGTTTGCCTTCTGCATTGGCTGGACCGAGATTGATGGCGTCACCTTCGTGGCCAGGCAAATTCTCTAAAACCAGATCACCGTTGGAAGCAATACGGGCCGTCACGCCTGTTTTCGGTGTGTTGGTTTGAATAGCTTGTACCAGTGACTTGATGTCATGGTATTGAGTGGGCAATGTGCTGCCGGGTGCATGGCTGCCTATCATCACACCATTGATTTGCAATTCTTCTTTGGTATCAATGCTTTTATTGGCAATGCGAATCTGGTTAAAAACCTGGGCATGCAACATGTCGTTGATCTGCACGGGTTGATCTGCTGCATGGGCAGCGATTTTTGCCGGGTCACTGTATTTGATACCGTCTTTGTCGTAACTCAAGCCCCGGATCACACCCGTCAAGGTGTTTTTATCGCCGTTGCTGTCAGCCGCTTTGCCGCTGTAGTAAATAAGCTCTTCACCGATCTTGATCACCCCGCCTTCGTCAGGCAACTGGTCGGCATTCTTCAATTGAATGCTGCTCGACTGTATGGATATAGGGTATGAAAGCTCGGCCTTGTCAGAGCTGAATTGCGGATTTCTGTCTATACCTGCATTCAACCAGTTGGCGATTTTCTGCGGGTCTAATACCTCGCCTTGCTTTAGTGACAGCGCACCCAATGCAGAGCCGTTCAAAGTCAAAGCACCCTTAGGCACCACATCCATGTCGTGTGTCGCCAGAATAGGATTCACACGGCTGCTGGTCAGGGTAGACGCCAGCATGGTGCTTGGCGCAGGATTGCCGAAGGGGTCAAATTGCTGTTCTAAAAGCGGGCTGGCCTTGGCACCGTAAAACACATCCATGTTTCTGTAGGCACTGTCACCGCTCACATTCAAATAAGCATCACTGTAGGTGAGCTGGTTGCTGAAACCGTTTTGCGTGGTCAGTATCTGGTATTTCTGATCTTCCGTCAGTGTCTGGCCTAACAGATGGCGGCCGTCTTTTGTCAGCAATTGCAAATTCTGTCCGGGCTGCATATTGTCAAGATAGACAACCGAAGATGTCGCCCCTGCAGCAATGGAGGTGACAAAGGCTTGCTGCGAGGTACCAACAATATTGACTGTCAAGGGATTGTTGGTGAACGGATTGTTTTGCAGACTGGGATTGCTCATGATGGACTCAGCAGCAGCCGGTCCATCAAAACGCACTGTGGCCGTGGTTTCGCCAGGATTGTTCACCCCTTGACTGATACGGAACAAACCACCGGTACTGATCCGCATGGGATCGGACACTATCAATTTCACGCCTGCTGCAGGCTGGGAAGCGGTGGGATCAATTTTGAACAGCTCAGTGCCTAAATCGCCATAACCATCAATACCCGACTGATGGATGGTGTTGACTTGATCGACAAAGGTTTTGGCTAAAAAGTCCAAACCTTTTTTGGCCGGCTCAAGCACTTGACTGATAAATGAATTCAAGCCGCCCATGGTGCCGCCGCTGGCACCGGCCAAGGGTACAGACTGTCCATAAGGGTCCAGCAACATGTCATTGCTGTTTTGACCGGTGTTGCTGAAACCGATGGGGTAACTCTTGATACCGTTGACTACCACGGATTGTTTCATGGAGTCGCTCAGACTGACAGACACGACACCGTTAGGTGTGAATTCTGTTTTCAGTCTTGAAAATTCAGACAACTGGCGCAATAACGAGTCTCTTTTATCCAGCAATTCAGCCGGCTGTGATTGAAGCGTTGGTGTACGGGTCAGTTGTTGATTCACCAAAGCCAGCTGGTCGGTCAATATATTCACCTGCTGGGCATTACTTTCCAGGGCTTGGTGCGTTTCGTCTTGCACCAATTTAAGCTGACCGCACAATTCCGAGAATCGCGATCCCACCCCCTGGGCAGCGGTGACAAAACTGGTCCGCTCAATGACGGAAGCGGGATCTACGCTTAAGTTACTGGCAGAGGTAAAAAACGCGTCCAATGCCGAACTCAAGCCTATGCTTTTATCGCCCATGATGTCCATCACACGCTGGGAATATTCAACGAGCGGTGTTTGGGTTGCCAGGTCCGTGTTGCTGTTGCGTAAGTTCGATTCAGCAAACACATCGAATGCGCGCTTGACGGACTCATACATGGCACCTGAGCCGAAATACGTATTCGCCTGTTTGATAGGCGCGGATTCCACCAAATTAGATGTTTGCCGCGAATAGCCATCGGTGCCGACGTTGGCAATGTTGTTACTGACCGTGCCCAGCGCACGCTGGTAGGCAGCGACCGCTGAACTGCTGATGCCTAATAAATCAACACTCATGGCTCATTCCTCACCGGCGCCAGCGGCATGGAAGTGTTCAAGCGCAAAGGCTTGAGTGTTTGGCGCTCCAGCGGCATGGCGGCTTGCGCGGGTTGCTGCAAACTCATGGGCAGTACCGGCTTGTGCAAAGGCATGGCAGGCGCAACCAGGGAGTTCACGTTCTGGCGATGCGCCAGCAAATCGGCGGTGCTGGGGCTGGCCTGGGTCTGGCTTAACTGTCTGACCACCACATCAGCAAAACCCAGGGCATTGCGCTTGGCCATGGACATTGACAACTCTTTGTCGTACATGCCTTCAAAGGTTTCCATGGCGTTGGACTTGAACATGTCGGTCTTCATCACATTGGAAGCGTCGCGCATGGACTTGAGCATCATTTGTATGAACAAGCCTTCAAACTGTTCAGCCGATTCACGCAGCGCGCCCTTGTCATTGCGCTGGGCTTTGCCGCGCAATTCGCCCAAGGCACCGAAGTCGGAATACGACTTGGCTCTGGTGGCGGTGGGGTTGGTGATATCGGCCATGGCAGTTTGATCAGATGATGATGAGTTCAGCGCGCAGACTGCCGGAGCTTTTCAGGGCTTCCAGAATCGCAATCAGCGAAGACGGTGTAGCGCCGATCTGGTTCACAGCGTCGACGATTTCACGCAAGTCCACACCGGGCTTGAACAAGAACATGGGATTTTTCGGTTCGGTCACGGCCACATCGGCGTTTTGCACCGGTGTGGTCTGGCCCTGGCTCAAGGCATTGGGTTGCGACACATCGTTGGTAGCAGTGATAGCCACCGAGATGGTGCCGTGCGACACCGCCGCTGCGGTTACGCGCACTGCACGGTTGATGACCACGGTGCCGGTGCGGGCGTTGATGATGACGCGTGCATTCGGCTCGCCGGGAGTGACCTCAATGTTTTCCAACATGCCCATGAATGCCACGCGTTGATTCAAGTCTTGGGGGGCTCGTACCGATATCGATGTGCCGTCGATGGCTTGCGCTACGTCGCCGCCGAATTTTGAATTGATCGCGGCGACCATGGCGCTGCTGGTGGAGAAATCGTTGTCGCGCAGGTTAAGCATCAAATGCTCGGCCTTTTCAAACGGCGTATCCACCATGCGCTCGACGATGGCACCGGCAGGAATACGCGCTGCCGTCGGCACACCGATGGCCACTTTAGAGCCCGCTGCGCTGGCATCGATGCCGGTGGCTGTCAAAGCACCTTGCGCCAAGGCATAAATTTCACCGTCTACACCGCGCATGGCAGTCAGGATCAGGTTACCGCCGCGCAAATTGGTGGCTTTGCCTATGGCTGAAATATTGACATCAATGCGCTGGCCGGGTTTGGCAAAACCGGGCAAGTCTGCGGTGACCATCACGGCGGCGGCATTTTTAATATCAATGCGGCTGGCCGAAGTCACTTGTTCAAAATCGGACATGGGACCGTCTATGCGCACACCCATTTGGGACAACATGGCTTTCATGCTTTGCGTGGTGAACGGCACCGAGGCATCGTCGCCGGTACCTTGCAAACCGACCACCAGGCCGAAACCGATCAACTGGTTGGAGCGCTGTGCGGCGACGGTGGCCAAGTCCTTGACCCGGTCAGCCCATACCGGCATGCAAATGGCGGCACTGAGCATCAACGCGATAGATTGTTTGCAGATTTTTTTCATAAGTTTCAATCGTTGGCAGGTTTAAAAAGGCCAGAACTTCATCAGTCCGGTGGTGCCCCAGCCGGGTTTGCTGGCAATCGCCAGGTCACCTGTGCCACGGTAGGAAATCTGTGCATTGGCCAGTCTCAATGACTGCACCGTGCCGTTAGGGCCGACGTCCTGCGGACGGATCACGCCAGAGACCTGAATCACTTCAGTGCCTTCAGACAAGCCCAGTTTCTTTTCACCGCGCACCACCAGATTGCCGTTGGCCAGCAGTTCGATCACGGTCACCGTGACCGAACCTGTCAGGCTGGCTTTCTGGTCAGCTGTGCCCTTGCCGGTACTGGTGGTTTTGGCGGCATTCAAATTCACGCCGCTGAGTTCAGGTTTGATCTTGCCGAGCATGGTGCTGGCACCGCTGGGAATCGCTGTGTTGCTGGCGTCGCGGCTGATGTCTGTGCCCTGGCTGCGTGCCGCTTGGGTAGATTCATTCAGAATCACAGTGATCAGGTCGCCAATTTGGTAATTGCGACCGCGTCCAAACCAAGCATCGCTTTGGCGGTTGCCGTAAATGCCACCGGTCGCGGGTTTGTTTTGTTCCTGCACCAGCGGGTATACGGGCGCAAAGTCGGGTGAAGGCGTGAGCGCTGGCAACATGGGATCGGGATGAGCGGCACAAGCCTGCAACAAGGCAATCACACACAAAGCTAAAAGAGATTTCATGGTGTTGGTTACTCGCAAAATCACAGGTTCTGGTTGAGGTACTTCAACATGCCGTCGACGGCTTCGATCGACTTGGAGTTGATTTCATAAGCACGCTGGGTTTCAATCATGTTGACCATTTCCTCCACCACGTTGACGTTAGAGGCTTCCAATGAACCCTGGTTCAACACACCGGCACCGACGGTGCCGGGTTGCAGCAATTGCACCGGACCGCTGGAAGCGGTGGCGGCCAATAAGTTGTTACCCAAAGGCTTTAAGCCGCTCGGATTGATGAACTTGGCGATCTGAATCTGGCCCAGCACCTGCTGGCCCTGGCCGCCGACGAGTTCTACCGATACCGTGCCGTCACGGCCTACCGTTAAAGCCGATGCGTTATTGGGAATGGTGATGTTGGGTTCGAGTAAAAAGCCGGTGGAAGTCACCAACTGTCCGGTTCCCGTCAATTTGAAGGAGCCGTCACGCGTGTAAGCAATGGTGCCGTCTTGCTGCTGAATCTGGAAAAAACCGTCGCCCATGATGGCCACGTCCAACGGATTCTGACTGTTGATCAGGTTACCTTGAATATGTAATTTTTCAGTCGCCACCACTTTGGTACCGGTACCCAGCATCAAGCCGGTCGGTGACTGTGTGTTGGCCGTGGTTTGTCCGCCGGCCTGGCGGATGTTTTGGTAGAGCAAATCTTCGAACACCGCGCGATCGCGCTTGAAACCGGTGGTCGAAACGTTGGCCAAGTTATTGGATATGACGTTCATGCGCGTTTGCTGCGCGTCCAAGCCGGTCTTGGAAACCCATAAAGCTGCATCCATCGTCTAACCCCTGTTCTTCAAATATTCAATACATCACTGCCTGCCCGCTATCAGCTGTTCAACTTCATCATGCTGGCCCCGGCCTGATCGTTGTCAGTGCTGGATTTGATGATGCGAACCTGTTGCTCAAACATACGGGACTGCTCAATCAGTTTCACCATGGCTTCCTGCGGATTGACGTTGCTGCCTTCCAAAGCCTGTGACATTACTGACACCCTCATAGGACCTGAAGCAAAATCTGAGCCAGATGGTTTGTCATGCACCTTGAACAAGCCGTCTTCGCGCCTGGTCAACGGGGTTTGGCTGGCGTCGCGCAGCATCAAATTGCCCACCAACTCGGCGTTTTGCACGCCGGGCTGTGCCGGATTGGTGACATAAACGCCGCCATCGTCTGAAATAGATACTTTTAAATTAGGCGGCACGGTGATCGGCGTGTTTCCGTCACCCATGACCGGATGACCGTTGCCGGTTTGCAGCACACCGGTGACGGAGACTTGCAAGTCGCCGCGCCGGGTGAAAGCGGTTTCACCGTTAGGCGCTTGCACGCCCAGCACCGTGTGATCGTTCATGTGTATGTCCAGATCGCGACCGGTGGCCATCAGCGGACCGGGCTTTAACTGAATAAAGTCCATGTGCGCGGCTTGCGGCTGGTAGCTGGAGTCAAAGCCCTCGCCGCCGGCCTTGAACGCTTTCATGGACACCTCGAACGAGCGTTTAAAGCCCGTGGTGGTCATGTTGGACATTTCATTGGCCAGCACTTGACGCGCCAGACGCATTTCAGTGATTGCAGCAGAAGAGTTAAAGGCCAGACGTTCCATGTCGATTCTCTAAGGAGGGGCTTTACGCTCTGATTTGAATAATCGATTGGGTCAGCGTGGTGCTGGTCTCAATCGCCTTGGCATTGGCCTGGAAGTTACGC
>CANGPN010000026.1 GCA_947456305.1 Comamonadaceae bacterium
CCTGCGACGTTTGACTGGATTCGTGTTGAAAAACAAGTTTCCCGTGTAGGGGAGTCGCCAAGTTGGTTAAGGCACTGGATTTTGATTCCAGCATGCGAAGGTTCGAATCCTTCTTCCCCTGCCACTCCATTGCTGTATGACGAGAGCAGCCGGGTTTGACGGACACACCGTCACCTGAATGCTCTCGAAATGTTTAACCTCAGGTCGTCAAGATGTCGCACCCAGTCACACCGGATTTCATGGTTTTCACCGGCAATGCCAATCCGGGACTGGCCGCTGAGGTAGCGGGTCACTTAGGTATTGGTTTAGGGGCGGCCGAAGTCGGACGATTCTCTGACGGTGAAGTCACTGTTGAAATTAACCAAAACGTGCGTGCCCGCGACGTGTTTGTGGTGCAGTCCACCTGCAACCCCACGAACGAAAACTTAATGGAATTGCTGATCATGGTCGACGCACTCAAACGTGCATCGGCCGAACGCATCAGCGCTGTCATCCCCTACTTCGGTTATGCCCGCCAAGACCGCCGCCCTCGCTCCTCGCGTGTGCCCATCTCCGCCAAACTGGTGGCTGACCTGTTGCAAACTGTAGGCGTGGCCCGCGTGCTGACCATGGATTTGCATGCCGACCAGATTCAAGGCTTTTTCAATATCCCGGTTGACAATATTTACGCATCCCCGGTGTTGCTTGGCGATTTGCGCCTGAAAAACTACGATGACCTCATAGTGGTGTCGCCCGATGTCGGCGGCGTGGTGCGCGCGCGTGCCTTGGCCAAACAGCTCAACTGCGATCTGGCCATCATCGACAAACGCCGCCCGCGCGCCAATGTCAGCGAAGTCATGCACGTCATCGGTGAAATCGAAGGACGCAACTGCGTCATCATGGACGACATGATTGACACCGCAGGCACGCTGGTCAAAGCCGCTGAAGTTTTGAAAGAGCGCGGCGCTAAAAAGGTGTACGCCTATTGCACACACCCCATTTTTTCCGGTCCGGCCATTGACCGCATCGCCAAAGGCGACGCTTTGGACGAAGTCGTGGTGACTGACACTATTCCGCTGAGCTTGGAAGCCCAGGCTTGCCTAAAAATCCGCCAACTCTCTGTGGCCCCGTTGATCGCTGAAACGATTCAGCGTATCGCCAAAGGAGAGTCGGTCATGAGTTTGTTCTCCGATCAGGATCAGCTTTTTTAAGCTGCTGCTCGGGGTTCAATGTTGTGAAGCAGTTCGCTGCTTCGTTTGTGAAACCGGAGTCACACTGGTCGCGGTGGACTTCTTCAGGAGAAAACTATGAAATTCGTCGCTTTTGAGCGCACTAAGCAGGGAACGGGTGCGAGCCGCCGTCTGCGTATCACCGGTCGCACGCCCGGTATCGTTTATGGCGGTAAAGCCCACCAGCCGGTCAACATCGAACTTGACCACAACGCCTTGTGGCATGCACTGAAAAAAGAAGCCTTCCACGCTTCCATTCTGGAAATGGAACTGGCTGGCCAAACATCCAAAGTATTGCTGCGTGACGTGCAATACCACCCGTTCAAACAACTGGTGCTGCATATCGATTTCCAACGTGTCGAAGCCGATACCATGCTGCACATGAAAGTACCGTTGCACTACAGCGGCCAGGAAAATTCACCTGCGGTCAAAGTTGATGCCTGTTTGGTCAACCCCGTGATGATGGAACTGGAAATCGCCTGCTTGCCAGCCGATTTGCCCGAGTTCATCGCCGTCGATTTGAGCGGTTTGAAAAAGGGCACGTCTTTGCATGCCAACGACATTGCACTGCCCAAAGGTGTCAAAGTCGTCACTCACGGCAAAAACAATCCGGTGTTGGTCAGCGTCGTGTCTGTGGCTGAAGAAGTCGCACCCGAAGCGGCTGCACCTGCTGCGGCTCCTGCCAAGGGCAAAGGCAAAAAGTAATTCGCTTTTGCGGATTCAGAGAAACCCGCTTCGGCGGGTTTTTTTGCGCCTGATAATCCATCCCATGATCAAACTGTTTGTAGGCTTGGGCAACCCGGGCGCTGAATACGAAGATACCCGGCACAACGCCGGGTTCTGGTGGATAGACCAACTCGCCGCACAACTCAAAGTGCAGTTGCAGTCGGAAAAAAATTACCACGGCTGGGCGGTACGTACCCAGTATGAAGGGCACACCATCTGGTTGTTAAAGCCTGCCACCTTCATGAACCTGTCCGGCAAGTCTGTGGCCGCACTGGCTAAATTTTTCAAAATCCAGCCCGAAGAAATTCTGGTGGTGCACGATGAGCTCGATGTAGTGCCGGGTGAAGCCAAGATGAAATTCGGCGGCAGCCATGCCGGCCACAACGGATTGCGCGACATACACGCGCAACTCGGCAGCGACGCCTATTGGCGCTTGCGCTTAGGCATTGGCCACCCAGGTGTGAAATCTGAAGTGTTGAGTTGGGTATTGAAAAAGCCAGCGCCGGATCAAAAAATTGTGATCGATACTTGCATAGACAGAACACTGAAAGCTTTAGCCTTGATGGTGAGCGGCGATATGGTGAAAGCCACCCAAGTGGTGCACACCAGCAAACCGCCCAGGCCCAAACCGCCAAGACCGGCGGCGGCCATATCACCTGTGAAAGGCGAATTGCGTGAACCATCCAACTCCTCTGAGCCAGGCCCTGAGCCTGCTTCTTCTTAGCCTCAGCTTGGGACTGGCGCAACCGGCGCTGGCCAAAGACAAAAAACAAGCCAATACGCTTCAGTGCGAACAAGACGGCGTACTCGGACCCTGTCCCGGCAGCACGACTGTGTCCGGCAAAACCGGCAAACCTGTGAGCTTCAAAGCGCAATCAGACGAGGCCGTGGCAGACAAGCCGGTGAAGAAAAAGAAAGGCAAAAAAGCCAAGCGCATCAAAACCGCTGAGGAATAAAAACCTGCGTCAAACCGCCCGGCCGGCCTCGGCCTGCAAGCGGCGGTACTTTGCCCACAGCGTGTCTTGGCTTTCAATCTGCTGAGGGTTCAGCGGAATACAGGCCACCGGACACACTTGCACACACTGCGGCTCGTCATGGTGGCCTACACATTCGGTGCATTTGGCCGGGTCAATTTCGTAAATCAACGGCCCCATATAAATAGCCGCATTCGGGCATTCGGGTTCACACACATCGCAGTTAATGCATTCGTCAGTGATCATCAATGCCACGTTGCGACCTCAGGCTTTGCGGTGTGCTTGCATGAAACGGTGGACGCTGGGCGAGACAAACTGCGCCACGTCGCCGCCGAGTTGTGAGATTTCACGCACCAAAGTACTGGAAATACACTGGTGCACATCCAAGGTGTTAAGAAAAACCGTGTCTATGGCGGGCGCCAGTTTGCGGTTCATGCCGGCAAGTTGAAATTCGTAGTCAAAGTCGGTCATGGAACGTATACCGCGCACCATGGTTTTGGCTTGCAAGGTTTTGGCAAATTCAATCACCAGTCCGTCAAAGGTTTCTACCTTGACATTAGGGCAGTCGGCTAGCGCCTGGCGAGTCATGTCCAGTCGCTGTTCCAGATCAAACATGGTTTTTTTATGGTGGGCCCGGGCCACGGCAATCACCACCACATCAAACATACGCGAGGCGCGGCGCACAATATCTTCGTGTCCCAAAGTGATAGGGTCAAAAGTGCCCGGGTACAAAGCAATCACTGGCTGAGACATACAAGTCCTTGTGGGTACGGATGCGCCGGATTATGCCGCCGGTTGTAACAAATGGGCGTGAACGGCACCGGCTTTCAAATGCCGGTGCAAACGCCAGCCTGCGGCCAGCAGCCTGTCCTCTGTCCATGCTTTGGCGGATTCCAGATACACAAACCCGCTGGATTTCAAACAAGCCAGCGCTGATTGCAGTGCGCTGTCGTAATGCGCAAAGTCGTAAGGCGGGTCTAAAAACACCAGGTCCAGGCTGCGCGGAGCTTGCTGGCGCAACAGGGACAGCCCGTCACCACGCTGCAAGCGCAGGCCGGAGGCTTTCAAACGGTCTGCATTTTTTTGCATGACTTCTATGCACAGACTGCTGCTCTCCCCCATCAACACCGACGTAGCGCCGCGCGAAGCCGCCTCAAATCCCAATGCACCCGTGCCCGCAAACGGGTCGACGCAGTGCCAGCCGCTGAGGTCCTGGCCTAACCAGTTGAACAAGGTCTCCCGCACCCTGTCAGGCGTCGGACGCAAGCCGGGCAACGAAGCCACCGGCAGTTTGCTGCGCTTCCACTGACCGCCGATGATGCGGACCTCGCCGCCGGGTTTCATGGCGCAGGGCCCAGCACCACAGTGACCATGCGCTCGGGTTGCAGGTTGCGGGCAAACGCCTGCTGAATGTCACTGACGGTGATTTTGTCCACCAGTTCAGTCCAATGGTCCAAATAATCCAGCGGCAAATCAAACCAGGCGATGTTGCTGAGGTTGTCCATGAGTTTGCGGTTACTGTCCAGACGTAATGCAAAACCGCCGATCAAAAAATTCTTGGCAGCTTCTAACTCTTTTTCAGTCGGTCCGTTTTTCACAAACTCGTTCACCACTTGGGTCGCCACTTCAGTGGCTTGCTGTGCCTGGTCAGGCCGTGTTTGCAAACCGACAGTGAAAGCGCCAGCGTGTTGACCTGGCGAAAAATAACTGTAAACGCTGTAACTCAGGCCGCGTTTTTCACGCACTTGCTCGGTCAAGCGCGACACAAAACCGCCGCCGCCCAAGACATAGTTACCCACAATCAACGGCAGGTAATCCGGGTGTTGGCGGGCGATGCCGGGTTGTCCGATGAACACATGGGCCTGCGCGGATTCAAACGCAATATCTACACGTTTGGCCTCGGTCAAGGGTTTGACCTCGTCCACCAAAGGCAAGAGTTCGCAACTGTCGCTCGAAGGTAATGCGTGTAGCAATTGTTCAACCAACTCGTTGGCCTGCTCACGTCCGATGGAACCGACGATGCTGATTTTGGCGCGGCAAGGCACAAAGTGAGTGGCGTGGAAATCGGCCATCATGTCTGTATCAATAGCTTCCAGACTCTCGGCAGTGTTTTCAACACCATAGGGATGGCTGCCAAACACCGCTTGCGAAAAAGCCCGGGCAGCCAAGGCGCCAGGTTTGGTCTCGGCTTCTTTGATGCTGGCTATCCAACGCTGACGTTCGGTTTGCCAGACTTCAGACGGGAAAGCCGGAAAAGCCAATTGCCGGGCGGCCAGCTCAATAGCTGCATCCAGCAACTCAGGGCGGGTAAGGCTGCGCAGACTCAGGCTCATGCGGTCTAAGCTTGCATTGGCGCCGGCGACAGCACCCAAGTCGGCCCAGGCTTCGCCCAACTGGTTTTCATCAAGCGCTGGCAAATTCCCCTGCGCCTGAATGCCTTTGCTCATCATCATGGCGGTGGCTTGGGCCAGTCCGCTAGTGTTCTTGCCGTCACGTCGCGACCCGGCATCAAACTCGAGTTGAAAATCCACCATAGGCAGATTGGGCACTTCCATCAAATACACCTTGGCACCGTTGTCCATCATCCAAAACTGAATGGGGATTCCCGCCGAGGCCGGGGTCAGTATCAGGCAGCACAGGCATGCCAACAGGTATTTTTTCATCGCGCACCTTCTGAGTGTCTGGCACCAGGGATGGGCTTGCGCATCGCAGGCCGGGGTCCGGTTTGCGGTAGCAAGTTGGCCACCGTCAATTGTTCGTCGACAAAATATTTTTGCGCCACCGCCTGTACCTGTTGCGGGGTCACGGCCACCAGCGCTTCCACCAGCCGCTCCGGGCTGTCCAGCGGCATACCTTCTACCCAGTAGGTGCCGATTTCACGCGCCTGGTTGAACAGCGAATCACGCTGGTAAATGGTTGACGCCAGCCACTGCGCCCTCACCCGCTTCATTTCGGCTTCGTTGACGCCGTCGCGGGCAATCTCGGCGATTTGCTCGCGCAACGCGGTTTCCAGTTGTTCAACAGTGCGGCCCTTGGCAGGCACACCGTCGAGCATGAACACCTGCGGGCCGCGTCCGCTGAAGGTGTGAGAAGCGCCCACGCTGTCTGCCAGACGGTTATCGCCTTGTGCCAGCGCGCGGTCCAAACGAGCGCCTCTGTAACCGTCGAGCACGGCCGCCAACATGGTCAAAGCCAAAGCGTCCCGGTTGTCAGTCTGATCGTCAAAGGCGCTGAAGCCGGGCACTTTCCACGACATAGCCAGGTAAGCCTGTTCGGCCGGCGCCTTGACTTGAATCCTGCGGGTGCCGGTTTGAGCGGGTTCCAGACGAGGCTTGCGGGAAGGCACAGGTCTGGCGGGAATCACACCGTAAAACTCTTCGGCCCAGCGTTTGACCTGTTCGATGTCCACATCGCCGACGATGACCACTGCGGCATTCGCAGGCACATACCAGCGCTGGTAAAAGTCGCGGGCGTCCTGCGGCGTCATGGCGTCAAGATCGCTCATCCAACCGATCACCGGACGGCGGTATGGCGAAGCCACAAACTGTGTCGCGTTAAGTTGCTCGTACAACACCATGCGCGGTGAGTCGTCGGTGCGCATTCTGCGCTCTTCCTTGACCACTTCGATTTCGCGCACAAACTCGTCATCCGGCCACTGGTTGTTGGCGAACCGGTCGGCTTCCAGCCGCATCACATCAGCCAAACGGTTAGCCGGGATTTGCTGGTAATAGCCGGTGTAGTCCTTGTTGGTGAAGGCGTTTTCTCGCCCGCCTAAAGCCGCCACTTTGCGCGAAAAGTCTCCGGGTTTGACGCTAGGTGTGCCTTTGAACAGCATGTGTTCGAGCACATGTGCTACGCCCGAATAGCCGTCGACTTCATCCATGGAGCCTACGCGCAGCCACAACATATGGACGGCAGTAGGCGCTCTGGCGTCAGCTTTGACGATCAGCGTCATGCCGTTTTGCAAAGTGAATTGCCGGACCTCCTGGGCCGTCGTCAGGCCTGAGATCAGCAAACCGCTGATCATCAGAACCAAGCGCCAGTTGTGGCGCCATCTTTCAACGCAATGGGGTTTCATAGAATGACCTTGATGGGGCGTGCCTGTTGCACGCATCCCGCATTGTAGAAACCTGTATCCATGTTCAATCTGTTCAAGCGAAAAGCCCCAAGCTCGCCCAGTCCAAACTCGAGCTCTGCGTCGGAAGTGGCCGCACAAAGCTGGCTGGGCCGCTTGCGCAGCAGCTTGCACCGCACCGGCAGCAGCATTGCCGGCGTGTTCACAGGCAAGCCGATAGACGATGATTTGTACGAAGAGCTTGAATCGGCGCTCTTATTGGCCGATGCAGGCATGCGGGCCACACAGTTCATCTTGCAAAAGCTCAAACTCAAAGTGAAGCAAGCCGGCTGCAAAGATGCGTCCGAGGTCAAGGCTTTGCTGGCAGAGGTATTGACCGAACTGCTGCTGCCGCTGGAGCGAGAACTTGACTTCAGCCGGCACCATCCCACGGTCATCATGGTGGCCGGTGTCAACGGCGCGGGCAAAACCACATCCATAGGCAAGCTGACCCGGCATTTGCATGATGCCGGCGCCAGCGTGCTGCTGGCGGCGGCAGACACTTTCCGAGCTGCGGCCAAAGAACAATTGATGGTCTGGGCCGATCGCAACCAGGTCGACATCATCAGCCAGGACCAGGGAGATCCGGCGGCAGTCAGCTTTGATGCGGTCACCGCCGGTAAGGCACGCGGACGCGACGTGGTGCTGGTCGATACCGCCGGGCGCTTGCCCACCCAACTGCATTTGATGGACGAATTGAAAAAAATCCAGCGCGTGGTGCAAAAAGCCGAGCCCACGGCGCCGCACGAAGTGCTGCTGGTCATCGACGGCAACACGGGACAGAATGCGCTGGCACAGGTCAAAGCTTTTGATGACACGCTGGGGCTGACCGGACTGATCATCACCAAACTCGACGGCACCGCCAAGGGCGGGGTGCTGGCGGCCATTGCTTTGTGGGCGGCGCAACGCCCTGCCTCTGCGGCCCAGCCGCTGGCGGTGTATTTCATCGGTATCGGTGAAAAGCTGGAAGACCTGCAGGCGTTCAAGGCCGATGAGTTCGCCCAGGCTTTGATCAATTGAACGCAAAGCCATACATACGCATGCAATTACTTTGCACCCGCCCCGCGCTGCTACTGCTAGACGTACTGCCTGCGAATTGACGCTATGACAAATCCCGGCGCGCATCACGCATTGGCTGAGGAACACACGGCGCTGCTGCCTGCATTGCATCGCATGGGTTTGCTGCAAGAAGGACAGGCTTTTGAAATGACTGCGTTGACCGGCGGCGTGTCTTCGCTGATCGTCAAAGTCAGCACGGATGCACACAGTTTTTGCGTCAAACGCGCCTTGCCTCAACTCAAAGTCGCGGCTTTGTGGGAAGCGCCGGTGAATCGCAACCGCGGTGAGGTGGCTTGGCTGCGCTATGCCAACCGTATCATTCCCGGCTCGGTGCCGCAGGTGCTGGGCGAAGACGCGCAAGACTGTATTTTTGCCATGGACTATTTGCCCTCAGCGCAATATCCGGTGTGGAAACAGCAGTTGCTGGATGGACTAGCTGACAGCCTGACTGCCACACGGGTGGCAGATTTGCTGGTCAAAGTGCATTCGGCCAGCTCGCGCGACAAGACTTTGCTGTCAAGCTTTGACCACGACGAGGATTTTGTCGCCATCCGTTTATCGCCTTATTTTTTACATACGGCACAAAAACACCCCGATCATGCGGCAGCTTTGCATGAACTGGTGCGGCAAACGCTCGCGCATAAGCACGTGTTGATTCACGGCGATGTCAGCCCAAAAAATATTCTCACTGGCGTACACGGCCCGGTGCTGCTGGATGCAGAATGCGCCTGCCTGGGTGACCCGGCGTTTGATCTGGCTTTTGTGCTGACCCATTTGCTGTTGAAATGCCTGTGGCGGCCTGTGAACACTGCGGCTTATCTGGCTTGTTTTGATGCATTGTCTGAGTGCTATTTACATCAAGTGGATTGGGAACCGGCCGCTGAACTAGAAGCCCGCGCCTGCGCCCTGTTGGCCGGCATGCTGCTGGCGCGCGCGGACGGCAAGTCTCCGGTGGAATACCTGACACAGCCTGAGCAACATGACTTCATCAGACGCCAAACCTTTGTCTGGTTACAACAACCCGTCAAGCGCTTATCGCTGATGCGCCAACAATGGACAACACCATGAAAACAGCTATTCAACAGATTCAAGCCCGGCGCATCTGGGATTCACGAGGACGGCCAACGGTCGAAGTAGAAGTGTGTTTGCAAGACGGCAGCTTGGGGCGCGGGGTGGCGCCAGCGGGAGCGTCGCGCGGCAGCCGTGAAGCACTTGAATTGCGCGATGGCGGTCCGCTGCTGGGCGGCCTGGACGTGTCTCAAGCAGTAGGTCATGTGAATGGAGAGATCGCACAAGCTTTACAGGGCATTGACGCTTTGAATCAAGCGACTGCCGACCAACTGTTGATTGAACTCGACGGCACGCCGCTGAAAAGCCGCTTAGGTGCTAACGCCACGATTGCCACTTCATTGGCGATAGCCCAGGCTGCTGCCGTGTCGCAGGCCATGCCTTTGTGGCGCTACTTGTCAAAAGGTGAAGCTGTCAGTCTGCCAATGCCGCAAATACAAATATTCGGCGGCGGCGCGCACGCGGGCAGACGCGTAGACATTCAGGATTTCTTGGTCATGCCCATAGGTGCGCAGTCGTTTGATGAAGCGCTGGTCATGGTGGCCAATGTCTACCATGCTGCCGGTCGGCTGATGGAGCAACGCGGCAAACGCTTTGGTGTCGCCGATGAAGGTGGCTGGTGGCCGGATTTCTCCTCCAATGAAGAAGCCCTGCAAACTTTGACCCTGGCCATTCAAGCAGCAGGCTACGCACACGACCAGGTCAGCATTGCCATCGATGTGGCGGCTTCTGAGTTCGGCAGCCGTGGTGAATACACACTTGGTTTGGACAAGCGCATTTACAGTACTGAGGAATGGTTGGAAGTTCTGCTGCGCTGGGTGAATACTTACCCGATTATTTCTGTGGAAGATCCGTTCGCAGAAGACGATACAACAGGCATGCAAGCCTTCACCCGGGCTATAGGTGAGCGCCTGCAAGTGATTGGCGATGATTACCTGGTCACCAGCGTGGCTTTAATTGAGGCAGCGGTGCGCGACAAAGCTTGTAATGCGGTATTGCTCAAACCCAACCAAGTCGGCACGTTGACCGAAACCCATCAGGCCATGAAGAGCGCTCGAGCCGCCGGCATGGGTATGGTGGTATCGGCGCGTTCAGGCGAAACCGAAGACACGGCCATCGTTCACCTGGCCACCGGTTGGAACACCGGGCAACTCAAGGTAGGTTCTTTTGCCCGTTCTGAGCGTATGGCCAAATGGAATGAAGGCTTACGGATTGAAAGTTCAGCGTCTTGGACCGGCGGATTTGCAGGCCTGCAGGACCTGACCTTTGCCATTCCAGCCAAAGTAGCTCCTTGAAAGACCGGCCACGGGCTTCAATAGCTGGCCAAACAACTATTAGCACTCTTGCTCGATGAGTGCTAAAATGAAGTCTTCGCATGTAAGACAAGGAAAATCACATGACTTCTCTTGCTGTTTCCGTTCCGCTCAGTACCCCTGTTGCCGCCAATCCATGGGCGGTTTTGCCGCCCTTGGGCAACTTGGACGCTTATATTTCTGCGGTTAACCGTCTGCCTATGCTGACGCTTGAACAAGAGCAGGAATTCGCCAAAAAACTTAAAGAAAACAACGACTTAGAAGCTGCCGGCAAGCTCATTTTGTCGCATTTGCGGTTGGTGGTATCCATTTCACGTCAATACGCCGGTTATGGCTTGTCGCATGCCGATTTGATACAAGAAGGCAATGTAGGCTTGATGAAGGCTGTCAAGCGCTTTGACCCCGAACACGGCGTGCGCCTGGTGAGTTACGCCATGCATTGGATCAAGGCAGAGATTCACGAGTACATCATCAAAAACTGGCGCATGGTGAAACTGGCGACCACCAAAGCACAACGCAAGCTCTTCTTCAACCTGCGCTCCATGAAGCAAGGGTTTCGCGCGGACGCAGGTGAAGACCACGAAGCTTCATTGAAAAACACACTGAGCGAAACACAAATCGACAGTGTGGCCAAGCAACTCAATGTCAAGCGCGAAGAAGTCATGGAGATGGAAGCGCGCATGGCCGGTGGCGATGTGTTGCTCGATCCGACGTCCAGCGACGACGGTGAAGAGGCTTTCGGTCCGATTGCTTACCTGGCCGACACGTACCACGAACCCACCGCCATGATTGAAGCGCACCAGCGCGATATGCTGTCCAGCGACGGTATCTCTCAAGCCTTGGAGGTATTGGATGACCGCAGTCGCCGTATCGTCGAAGAGCGTTGGCTCAAAGTGAATGACGATAACTCAGGCGGCATGACACTGCATGAGCTCGCCGCCGAATACGGTGTCAGTGCAGAACGCATTCGACAGATAGAAGTGGCAGCCATGAAAAAAATGAAAGCTGCTTTGCTCGAATACGCTTGACATGCTTTGAGACAATCACCTACCGCTTGCGGACAAAAGCCCCAAGCGGTTTTTTTATTTCAGCAACTGCGCAATATCGGCAGCCATGTGCGCAGGGCCCAGACCGTAGCGTGCGTACAAACGCAAGCGCCCGCTGGTGTCAAACACATAAGTGCCTGCGCTATGGTCCATGGTGTAGGTGGCGGCGTGATCGCTTGAAGGTATTTTTTTGTAATAAACCTTGAAGTTTTTGGCCAGCCCGGGTAAGTCTTGCGGCTTAGGTATGAGCGCCAGAAAAGACGGGTCGAAATTGGCCATATAGGCTTTGAGCAAATCAGGTGTGTCTCTTTCGGGATCAAGCGTTATGAACACGGCTTGCAGCAAATCGCCTTTCTCGGCTAAGGTTTTCTTGACCTGCACCCATTCGCTCAAAGTAGTCGGACAAAAGTCCGGGCACTGGGTATAACCGAAAAAAACCACGACGACTTTGCCTTTGAAATCCGCCAATGAGCGCTGTTGGCCGAACTGATCGGGCAAGTCAAAACCTTGAGCGTAGTTCGCCCCGGTTAAATCAATCGACTTGAACACGGGTTTATCCGGCGTACACGCGATCAGCATGCACAACAACACATACACACTCCAACGCCAAAAAACCATGTTTAATTTCCAGGGATGTAATGATCAATCAGGAACGCTGCAAACAGCAAACTCAAATGGATCAAGGAAAACTTGAATGTCTTGCGCGCAAGCTCATCTGAATACTGACGCCACAAGGCCCAGCCGTACCAGCAGAATATTAGACTCAAAATCAATGCACTGACCAGATAAAACCAGCCGCTCATGCGGTAAACAAACGGCATCAGACAAGCCGCCAGCAAAACAAAGGTATAGAGCAGTATTTGCAAGCGGGTGAACTCGTTGCCGTGCGTGACTGGCAACATGGGCAAGCCCGATTTGCGGTAATCCTCTACACGGTAAAGAGCCAGTGCCCAGAAATGCGGTGGAGTCCACAGGAAAATAATCAAAAACAGTATCAAAGCCTCAGGCCCGACCTCGCCGGTCATGGCCGCCCAGCCCAGCACCGGTGGCATGGCGCCTGAAGCGCCGCCTATGACGATGTTTTGCGGCGTCAAGGGTTTAAGTATCACTGTGTAAATCACGGCATAACCGACGAAGGTGGCAAAGGTCAACCACATGGTCAAGGGATTGACCCAGGTATACAAAATGACTGAACCCAACAAACACAATACTGCGGAGAAAAGCAAAGTGTCGCGATCTGTGAGTTCACCTTTGGCAGTCGGGCGCCAGGCGGTACGTTTCATGCGTGCATCTATGGCTTGCTCGACGATGCAATTGAAAGCGGCTGCGGCACCAGAGACTAGCCAAATACCCAAACAGGCAATCGCAGCAAGCTTGACATCTGCCAGGTCCGGTACTCCGGGCACAGCCAGCACCATGCCTATAAGAGCGCAAAACACAATCAGTTGAATGACTCTGGGCTTGGTCAAGGCATTGAACTGTTGCCAGCGCAAGGGCAGATACTGGGAAAGATTTTTCATAGCATGTGTCTGTTGAACGTCGCAGCAATATGGCGGGAATGTCGCGGGCTGGTGGTGGCCAGCACCCAGGTCAGCAGCAACAACAAAGCAGCAGCAGTGCCAGTGTGCATCAACGCCGCCAGCATAGGCCAACCGAGAACCGCATTGCTGATACCTGTGACGAACTGCACAAACAGCAATACCAACAATAAGCGGCCTTGTGTCACTAAGCCGTTGCGCAACCAGGCAAAAGCCAAAAGCGTCAGCAATAAGGCAGGCACCAGCGCGTGCCAGCGGTGCACCATGTGAATAGCTGTCAAGGCTTGAAATGGCAGCGCTTGTCCTTGGGCATCCAGACCCAGTCCTCGCCAAAGTTCAAAGGCTTTGTCCAAATTCATGTCCGGCCACCAGCTGTTTTGACAAAGCGGGTAGGTATCGCATGCCAGCACTGCATAGTTGCTGCTCACCCAGGCACCCAAACCCACTTGTATCCAAACACTTGCAAAGGAAAGGCAGGAAAGCATATAGATACCGACCGGCAAGGCCTGCTGTTCGCCCATGCCAGGCGCATGCCGCTGACGCAGCAGTTGCACCAGCAGCAATACCAGCAAGAACATGCCGCCCATTAAATGCATAGTGACGATCAAGGGAAACAATTTCATGGTGACAGTGAATGCACCGAATGCACCTTGTACGCAAACCCATAACAAGGATAGCGAAGGCCAGCCCCACAAACTGCGCTCGGTGCGCCAAGAGAAAGCAGCGATAGTGAGTATGAGCACGCCGACCAACATGGCCAGGTACCTGTGAATCATTTCAATCCAGGATTTTTTCCAGGTCACCGGGCCTGTAGGCATGGCGGTTTGCGCTGTTTCGATGGCCACGGTCGCTCCCACTGGCGTAGCGTGTCCATAGCAACCCGGCCAATCCGGGCAACCCAGCCCGGAGTCGCTCAAACGGGTGAATGCGCCGAACAAGACCAGGTCGAAAGTCAAAAATAAAACAATCAAAGTCAAGTGACGGATACGCAGGCTGACTTGGCTTTGTCTGTTTTTTAGCCACACCCACGCCAGCGGCGCAGACGCCAAAATCGCCACACCGCAAAGCAGTTGGATCAAAGGCGCTGTATTGAAAAGGCTGGTTTCATTCATGGCGGTTAACGACCGGACTTGTCCCAGGAGACACTGGCACGCAACAATCGCTCCCAATCTTTTCTCAACGCGCTGGCCTGGTCCATGTCCAGGCCCGGCGGAAAACGCATCATCCAATCACCCCTGGGATCAACCAAGTACAGATGATCACTCAACGCATGGCCGGATACAGGATTCAACCATTGCGAAAGTAACGCTTGCGGAACACGCAAGATCACCGCATCGTTTAAGCCCGCCATCAACTCAGAGGCCACCGGAGCGTCATCGGTGATCAACCAAACCCAGTCGGTGCGGTCTTTTTCGCGTCCCAGTGAAGCGCGGATTTGCCGTTGCAACAACAAGTTTTTTTGACACCCGGGCGCACACTCTGCATTTGACACACTGATGAGCAACCATTGCCCTTTCAAACTTTGCAATGACATTGTCTTGCCATCCAGGGTGGTGGCGCTGACATCCGGAATGGCTTTGACCGGTTGAATCAGTTCGCCGAAATTGCGCAAGGTCTGGGGCTTGATCACGTAATACGTCAAATAAGACGCAATGACCGGGGTTGCACATATCAGCATCACCAGCAGCATGCGCACACGCCCACCCGTAGTTCGGCGCGCGTCCACGTCAGCTGCATTCACAGGATCGGGCAAATCGTAAACCGTCAGACCCAGTGCTTGGGGCTTATGTTGATCTTGATTGTTTTCTTGCATGAAGCAGCGGTCCTATCCATTGAAACCAAACATACAGCAGACTGAGCAACGCACTGATGCCAAACCATTGGTAGGCATAGGCTATGTTTTTATCCGGGTCAACCCCGACTATCACCCAGTCACGACGCAAGCCATCGGTATCAGCACCGGTTTGCATGACAACAGCAGTGACATTGTCATCAACCAAGGCTTGCATTTGAGACAACTCAAGATTGGCTTGAATATGAATTCCAGCACCATCACTTGCCTGAGTATCGGTTTTTTTCAATTCAACCATGTGTGAGAGACCGCCCGCAATGCGTGCGGTGATGTTGACGACGCCGTCAGCTGTTTGCACAGGTGCGGCCTTTGTGGCGTCCACCGGATCCCGGGCCACCCAGCCGCGCTGCACCCAGACTACTTGTCCTGTAGACCAGCGCAACGGTGTCATGACCCAAAACCCGGATTGTCCGTGGTGCACCCGGTTATCCAGGTATATGGTTTTGTCTAATAACCAATGGCCTTGCAGTTCAACAGTTCTGTTGACTTGTTGCCAAAGCAACGGCTGGTCTTTTAATTCCTGAGCATGCAAAGCAGGCAGCGCAGACTGCGTCTGTATTGAGTGTAGTAAGGCTAGTTTTTCGTCTGCTCTGGAAAGTTGCCATAAGCCCAGGCGAGCGGTCAGCAAAGCCATTGACATTGCGGCCAGAAAAACCAAGTAAGGCCGCAGGGGTGATTGCTTGCTTAAACCGAATGTCAATTTTGAATTCACTGGATAATCTGCACCATGAACATACTGATAGCAGTCGCATTTCTAGGCATATTGGCCGCCCTCTCAACTGCATTTTTCTTCATGATGCGAGGAGACGCTGAAGACGCGCCTAAATCCAGCCGCATGATGAGGGCACTGGCTTTCAGGGTAGGCATATCTGTGGTTTTGTTCATCTGCATACTGCTGTCCTGGAAAATGGGATGGCTTCAACCTACAGGTATTCCGCTGAATCCGGCATGATCACCAACCATTGAAAGAAAAAGGCCGCAAACGCGGCCCTTTTTGGTCAAGCTTAGATCAGAGCCAGTAAACCAGGATATACAAGCCCAGCCAGACGACGTCCACAAAGTGCCAATACCAGGCAGCGCCTTCGAAGCCGAAATGCCGATCAGCTGTGAAATGACCTTTTTGCAAGCGCAAGGTAATAAACAACAACATCAGCATACCGACAAACACGTGGAAGCCATGAAAACCGGTCAGCATGAAAAAAGTGGATCCGTAAACGCCAGAGCTCAACTTCAAATTCATCTCATGGTAAGCATGGAAATATTCATAGCCTTGGACACCCAGAAAGACTACACCCAACAATACGGTGAGCCACATAAACTGAATGGTTTTAGCGCGCTGGTTTTCCAACAGTGCGTGGTGAGCAATAGTCAATGTGACACCTGAGCTCAACAACAAAGCGGTGTTGATTGTGGGCAACCAGAAAGGCGTCATGGTCTGAAACGGCTCGATGATGCCTGCAGGTGATGCGGTTGCACCGGCCACCACAGTGGGCCAAGCGGCTTTGAAACCGGGCCAGAGCAACGAATTTTCAAGGTTGCCAAGCATGGGCACTGAGTGAACACGCGCCCACCACAAGGCTGAGAAAAATGCGCCAAAGAACATCACTTCAGAGAAGATGAACCAGCTCATGCTCCAGCGGAAAGAAAGCTCAATTTTGCGGCCGTACTGACCGGATTCGCTCTCGTGAATTGATTCACTGAACCACTGGAACAAAACGGTCAACCAAATGGCCAAGCCCAGCAAAAGGGAATATTTACCCCAGCTGACATCGTTGACCCACTGACTGGCGCCCAGGATGACAAAAAACAATCCCAATGCAGCCGTCGCCGGATGGCGTGAAGGCTCGGGAACAAAATAATGCGGCTTGACGCCATGGGATGTGCTGCTCATCTCGACTCCTTTTATTTCGCAACCACCAGATTGACCAGAACAATCAATCCGATCACAAACAACAAACCTGCCACCAAGCCAACACCCAAAATATGCAAAGGGGTGATGTGGGTCAGGTCTTCTTGAAATTCACTGTTTTTTCTGATGCCTATGAAAGACCAAGAAACAGCGACGATAGATCGCCATAACGGTCGTTTCACCGGTAATGTTTTGTCCAGTACAACAGGTGGGTTACTCATACGCCTTTACCCGTCATCAAACCTGAAGTCACTGTGGAAGCAGGTGCGGCAGGAGTTTTACTGCCAACTTCAAAAAATGTGTAAGACAGCGTGATGGTGTTCACGTTCTTTGCCAATTTTGAGTCAACCACAAACACCACCGGCCACTGCTTTTTCTCGCCTGGCGCCAATGTGTACTGGTTGAAACAAAAACATTCAACCTTATTGAAATGGGCCGCAGCCTCGTTTGGCGCATAGCTGGGGATGGCTTGCGCCGACATGGTTCTGTCTTGCACGTTCTGAAACTCATACATGACGGTGGTCAATTCACCGGGATGCACTTGCACCGACGATTGCATGGGTTTGAAATGCCAAGGGCCACGCGAATTCGCATCAAATTCCACTGTGATGGTTCGACTGGTATCCACTTGGGTGTTTTTCACATCCACCAACCTGGCATTAGAAGAACCAGGCAATTCCTTTTCACCCAAGGCCAGAATATTGACGCCAGTGATTTCGCAAATGGCTTTATACATAGGCACCAAGGCATAGCCAAAACCGAACATACCAAACGCCACAACCACCAGCTTGCGAAGCATGCGCGTGTTTTCAAAACGATGGCCGAATGACATGGTGATGTTCAGTTAAGCAAAACAATTTTGGCAACAATGCCGAGAAAAAAAACTGCGGCCGTAGACGCCAGGATCAGACCCAGCCGCAGGTTGTTTTTTTTCTCAACAGGTGTCATTTCACTAAATCCGTGCTCATTGCGTGTTAAGCAACGATGCGGGTGGCATCGTGGTTGAGTTTGGGCGGATTTTCAAAAGTGTGGAAAGGTGCGGGGGAAGGCACTTCCCACTCCAAACCTTCTGCAGCTTCCCAAGGACGCTGAGGCGCAGGTTCACCTTTACCGCGCATGGTAGGCAACACGATGAACAAGAAGAAGTACACCTGTGCAAAGCCGAAAGTAAACGCGCCAATAGATGCCAAGGCGTTGAAGTCGGCAAACTGCATCGGGTAGTCAGCATAACGGCGTGGCATGCCTGCCAAGCCCAGGAAGTGCATCGGGAAGAATGTGACGTTGAAAGAAATCAGCGTCCACCAGAAGTGAATCTTGCCGCGAGTTTCGCTGTACATCACACCAGTCCATTTGGGTGACCAGTAGTAGTAACCGGCGAACATTGTGAACAAAGAACCAGCCACCAACACGTAGTGGAAGTGAGCCACCACGTAATAGCCGTCTTGCAGTTGCAAGTCAATCGGAGCCATTGACAAAATGAGTCCGGTGAAGCCGCCCATGGTGAACACAAAGATGAAACCCACTGCAAACAGCATGGGAGTTTCAAAGGTCATGGAACCGCGCCACATGGTGGCGATCCAGTTGAACACTTTCACGCCGGTAGGCACTGAAATCAACATGGTGGCGTACATGAAAAACAGCTGGCCGGTCACAGGCATGCCGGTGGTGTACATGTGGTGCGCCCACACGATGAAAGACAAAATAGCGATGGAAGATGTAGCGTAAACCATAGAGGCGTAGCCGAACAACTTCTTGCGTGAGAACGCAGGCACGATTTGGCTGATGATGCCGAAGGCCGGCAAAATCATGATGTACACCTCAGGGTGACCGAAGAACCAGAAGATGTGTTGGTACATCACCGGATCGCCGCCACCGGCGGGGTTAAAGAAGGTGGTGCCGAAATGGCGATCGGTCAAAGTCATGGTGATGGCACCGGCCAACACGGGCATGACAGCAATCAACAAATAAGCAGTGATCAACCATGTCCAGACGAACATGGGCATTTTCATCAGCGTCATGCCGGGAGCGCGCATGTTCAAAATGGTCACGATGATGTTGATCGAACCCATGATGGAGCTGGCACCCAGCAAGTGCAAAGCAAAAATGGCCGCATCCATAGAGGGGCCCATTTGCAATGTCAGCGGAGCATAAATCGTCCAACCCGCGGCCGGTGCGCCACCGGGCATGAAAAACGAACCAGCCAGCATCAAAGCGGCAGGAATCATCAGCCAGAAGCTGAAATTATTCATGCGGGCAAAGGCCATATCTGCTGCGCCGATTTGCAAAGGGATCATCCAATTGGCAAAGCCGACAAAGGCCGGCATGATGGCGCCGAACACCATGATCAAACCATGCATGGTGGTGAATTGGTTGAACAGTTCGGGGTTGACAAACTGCAAGCCGGGCTGAAATAACTCGGCGCGGATCAGTAAAGCCAATATGCCGCCAATGATCAACATCGTGAAGGCAAACAGCAGATACAGCGTACCGATGTCTTTGTGGTTGGTGGCGTACACCCAGCGTTTCCAGCCGTGCGGTGCGCCGTGATGGTCATGGTGATCGTGGTCGGTTGCACCGTGGCCGTGGGGATCAAGAACTGCGCTCATATATGTTCCTTAAATAGCTGGGTATTTATTAACGGGCGGCATGCACATCGGCAGGCTGGACCATTTGACCGGTTTTGTTGGACCAGTTGTTTTTGGTGAAACTGATCACCGAAGCGATTTCGGTATCACTCAACTGCTTCCATGCAGGCATGGCATTGTTTTGGCCATTGAGCAAAACTTTGATCTGCTTGGACACATCTGCATCCAACACCACTGCGGCTCCATCCAAAGGCTTGATAGGCCCGGCGCCTTTGCCGTTGGCTTGGTGACAAACCTGGCAATTGGCGGTATAAATTTTTTCACCCTTTTGGGTCAATTCAGCCAACGTCCAGACTTTGGACGGGTCATCTTGCTTGGCAGCCATTTTTTTGCCTTGCTCTGCAACCCACGCGGTGTAGTCTTCAGCGCTCACAACTTTCACATGGATGGGCATGTATGCGTGTTCTTTACCGCACAACTCCTGGCATTGACCGTGGAAATCACCGGTTTTTTCAGCACGGAACCAGGTGTCACGCACAAAACCGGGAATCGCATCTTGTTTGATACCAAATGAATTCACAGCAAACGAGTGAATAACGTCGTTGGAAGTGGTGATGATGCGGATTTTCTTGCCCACAGGCACAACCAAGGGGTTGTCCACTTTGAGCAGGTAATCGTCTGTAGGTTCTGGCTTACCGGAGTTGGACATCTCGCGTTGTGCGTTATCCAAGGTGGAGATAAAGCCAATGCCCTCGCCCTCACCTTTGATGTAGTCGTAACCCCATTTCCACTGGTAACCGGTAGCTTTGATGGTGAGATCGGCATTAGAAGTGTCTTTGCTGGCGACTACCGCTTTGGTAGCGGGCAATGCCATCAAAATAACGATGACAAACGGAACGATGGTCCAAGCGATTTCCACTTTCACGGATTCATGAAAATTGGCAGCTTTGTGACCTACCGATTTACGATGCTTCCAAACAGAGTAGAACATCACTCCAAACACCGCCACAAAAATGACTGTACAAATGATCAACATGAACCAATGCAACCAGACTTGTTCTTCGGCGATCTTGGTGACAGGGGGATGCAGGTTGAGTTGCCGGACAGCAGGGCCGCCTGGCAGATCGTTGACAGCCCATGCGGCAGTGGTGCCGTAGGCCGCGAGTACCAATAGGGCCGTTTGCAGTTTGTTGTGAATGTGGTTCATCATGATAATAAAGATTCAACAGAGAAATTCATGTGCTTGACCTCAGCATTCTAGCAACTGAGCCCGCCTCTGAGGCTGACACCAAGCTTGCTTAACCCTAGAACTGACACGCCCGCCGCGCAGCTACAAAAAAATCAGCGCTCAATACCTGCCCTGCCCGCCTCTTTTGTCTTGCAGCATTTGTTTCATATCCTGCAATGACACGTGTATTTGCGGCTTGACAGCACTTGAAACTGCGGATTTGAAGGCATGTCCGTAAATAATTTCAAAACTCAAAACCAAGCGGCCAGTATGTGAAGCCGAGGCCAATTGACGGTTCACGGCCATGCAGAGTTGATCCCTCCAACCCCTGCCTCTCAAAGCGCCAAAGCGGCTTGGATGCAGATTACGTCCCCATGCACGCATGTCTTTCAACAACTCATCTGCGGAAGCGTAAGTGAGAGTGATGCGCTCCATATCCATCACCGGCTGCCCAAAGCCAGCCTGCAACAACATATCGCCCCAATCGTGCATGTCTGTGAACGCATGGTGCGGGGGCGGCCATCGCAACTCAGCATACAGCGCGCGCAACTCCATCAAACTGTCCGGTCCGAGACAGGAGAACATCACAAACCCACCAGAATGCAGCGATTGGCCCCAGGACTTCATTAGGGCCAGCGGATCGGCGTGCTGGTGTAACAACATATTGCACCAGACCATGTCGGCCTGCGCATCGGTTTGGCTGGTGTAGATCACGGGGCGCTGTCGCCATTTGCGCCACCAGGGCAACTTTTGTGCTTGCTTAACCCAATGTAAGTCTGGCAATTGCGGTTGATAGACGCAGCAATCCGACTCGGGATACGCGGCTTTCACGAGAGCGCCTGCCGCCAGTCCGCCGCTCATGGGCTGCCAGTCAAGCCAACGCGCCGGCGCCTGCTTGATCAATGGCAGGCGTCGCGCCATACGGGCCGCCACCTCGTCCTGCAACCAGAAGCTGCCACCGGCACTGATTTTGCGCGCAACCGCATCCGCTGCCGTTGCATCCAGCGGCGGTAATGCATCACGTGATATGGGTGAGTCATTCACAGACATAGGTTCGTTTAATTTTTATATTGACGGCTTACCCATCTGCCTCAAAGCATAACCAAGTTCATTCAAGTTGAAAGCCCTACATTTTCTAAGCGCCAGACTGCGAACCAGCGTATGCCGAATATGTGAATCGTGGTGTAGCCATGTTTTATGCCCATCCTGTGTTTCACAGCACACCCAAAAACAAGCACGTTGCAAGCTTTGCGCCCTGATTGCTGACTCAGAAATTTGTCCGGCTTGCCTCCACTCGCCGCCTTTATGGACGCAATCTGCAGCTGCATTAAGTTATGTCTCGCCCTGGCGCGAACTCATTATTGATTTCAAATTCCAAAGCCATCCGGCGCTTAGCCGTTTTCTGGGGGCGGTGATGGCCGCTGACCCGCAGATTCAGCAACTGCTCGCACAGACAGACTGCGTGATTCCCGTACCACTGTCGGCCGGACGCTTGAGAGAACGCGGCTTTAACCAGTCAGCCTTGCTGGCACGTCAGTTAAGCTTCGAACTGGTCAATGAAAAAGTTTTATGGCGGTTGCGACACACCCCACCCCAGTCGGGGCTGGACAGAAGCACCCGCTTAAATAATTTATTGCATTCAATGGCAGTCAATCCATTGATGCAAAACGCGGTCCGTCACCGTCGCATTCTTTTGGTCGACGATGTGTTGACCACGGGCAGTACATTGAATGTTTGCACCCAGACATTGCTGTCGGCTGGCGCAAAACAAGTGAGTTGCGCGGTGCTTGCCCGGGCCGAGCCCGATTAGGGGACACAATGATGCTTTATTCCGCACCGCATCATGTTCAATATCGTTCTGGTCCAACCCGAAATCCCGCCCAACACCGGCAACATCATTCGCCTTGCGGCCAATACCGGGTGCTCCTTGCATTTGATAGAGCCTTTGGGCTTTTCCATGGACGACAAAAGCATGCGCCGCGCCGGCTTGGATTACCACGAATACGCCAGTGTCAAGCGTCACACCGACTGGTCCACGTTTCTGCAAACAGAACAACCTGATACCAATCGTTGCTTCGCTTTGAGCACACATGGGACCAAAGGCGTTCACAACAACAACTTTGCAGCCAAGGACTGGCTGATCTTCGGCTCGGAAACCAAAGGCTTGCCCGTGAACATCAGAGAAAGTTTTCAACCACAGCGTTTACTTCGCCTGCCTATGTTGCCGGGTCAACGCAGTTTGAATTTGTCCAATGCGGTGGCCGTGGTGGTTTATGAAGCCTGGCGCCAGCAAGGCTATTTCATGCCAACGATTTAAGCGTAGTGACGCACCAGCGAATCGGCCACACACACGGGTTTGTCGCTGCCTTCACGCTCTATCGTCACTCTCCAAGTCATCTGAATGCCATTGGGCTCTATGGCTTCACACGCCAACAAATGCATGTGCCCGCGCAAACGACTGTCCACCGGCACCGGTGCGGTGAATCGCACTTTGTTCAAACCGTAATTCACGCCCATGCGGGTTTGTGCAATAGAAAAAGCCGATTCAAAAAATTGGGGCAACAATGACAGTGTCAGAAATCCATGGGCGATGGTGGTGCCAAATGGCCCGTCAGCAGCTTTGTCTTTGTCGATATGAATCCATTGGTGGTCATTGGTCGCTTGGGCAAACAGGTTGATTTGCTCTTGGGTCACCGTAAACCAAGGGCTGATAGCCACATCCTGGCCTACGCAAGCTTTGACTTGTTCAAATGTGGTGAATTGTTTTTTCATGTTGCTGCGCTTTCTTGCATATGCTTATGCGGTCAGGCATTCTCGTCACAACCGCAAGGTGTCGCCTAAAATCCCGTTTTTGACTTTCCAATACATCCGTCCATGAGTGCATTCTTAGAAGAAACCGTTTTATCTGTTCACCATTGGACCGATCGCTTGTTCAGTTTTACCACCACCCGCGATACCGCACTGCGCTTTTCCAACGGCCATTTCACCATGATCGGTTTGAAAGTTGACGGCAAACCCCTGCTGCGCGCCTACAGCATCGTCAGCCCGAATTACGAAGAGCACTTGGAATTTCTCAGCATCAAAGTGCAAGACGGCCCGCTCACTTCACGGCTGCAACACATACAAGTCGGCGACAAAATCATTGTCGGGCGCAAACCCACAGGCACTTTGCTGATCGATTATTTACTGCCCGGCAAAAACCTGTATTTGCTCGGCACCGGCACTGGTTTGGCGCCTTACCTCAGCATCGTGCGCGACCCCGACACCTACGAGCGCTTCGAAAAAGTCATCATCGTGCACGGCGTGCGAGAAGTGAAAGAACTGGCGTATCACGATTACTTCACACAAGAACTGCCCAAGCACGAGCTGTTGGGTGAAATGGTCAGCGAGCAGTTTTTGTATTACCCCACCGTCACCCGCGAGCCGTTTAAAAACCAAGGCCGCATGACCGACTTGATCAACTCAGGCAAGTTATTTACAGACTTGGGACTACCCGCTTTCAACCCCAAAGAAGATCGCGTCATGCTGTGCGGCAGCCCGCAAATGCTCAAAGAGCTGAAAACCATGTTGGAAGAACGCGGTTTTGCCGAAGGCAACACCAGCACACCGGGGGATTTTGTGGTGGAGCGGGCGTTTGTGGAGCAATGAGTTTGCTTTAGACCAGTAGCCCGTTGACACAGTAGCTGACATATGTAGAAAAGGCCGCATCAGCGGCCTTTTTGTATGCAGCGTAGGGATTTACACCCGCTCAATCACCACCGCAATGCCCTGGCCCACACCGATACACATGGTGCACAAGGCATAGCGCCCGCCGGTGCGGTGCAACTGGTTGGTGGCCGTGGTTACCAAGCGTGCGCCGCTGGCACCCAGCGGATGGCCCAATGCAATAGCACCGCCATTCGGGTTGACACGCGGGTCATCGTCTTGCAAACCCAGCATGCGCAACACGGCAATGCCTTGGGCGGCGAAGGCTTCATTGAGTTCAATCACATCCATTTGCGCCAGCTTCAATCCTGTGAGCGCCAACACTTTTTCGGTCGCAGGTGCCGGGCCTATGCCCATGACGCGCGGCGGCACGCCAGCGGTTGCCATGCCAATCACGCGGGCACGCGGTGTCAATCCATGCAGTTTGGCAGTGGCTTCGTCGGCCAACAAAATAGCGCAAGCGCCATCGTTCACACCGCTGGCATTGCCTGCGGTCACGGTGCCGTCAGGCCGCACCACGCCTTTGAGTTGAGACAGTTTTTCCAAGCTGGTTTCGCGCGGGTGCTCGTCTTTGTCAACGATGATGGCATCGTCCTTTTTCTGCGAAATGCTCACCGGCGTGATTTCCTCGGCCAATGCGCCGGACTTTTGCGCGGCCACGGCTTTCAACTGGCTGGCCAGCGCCATGCGGTCTTGCGCTTCGCGTTCAATCTTGTGATCGGTGGCGACGTTCTCTGCGGTTTCGGGCATGGCGTCCACGCCGTACATGGCTTTCATCTGCGGGTTGATGAAGCGCCAGCCTATGGTGGTATCAAAAATTTGCGGTGTGCGACTGAAAGCAGTCTCAGACTTGGGCATGACAAACGGTGCGCGGCTCATGCTCTCTACACCGCCCGCAATCATCAGCGTGGCTTCACCTGCGCGGATAGCGCGGGCGGCTGTACCCAAGGCATCCATGCCTGAACCGCACAAGCGATTGATGGTGGCTCCTGGCACTACATGTGGCAGTCCGGCGAGCAAGCTGGCCATGTGCGCCACGTTGCGGTTGTCTTCACCGGCTTGGTTCACACAGCCATACAGCACGTCAGTCACAGCGTGCCAATCCACATTCGGGTTGCGCGCCATCAATGCGCGCAAGGGGATGGCAGCCAAATCATCGGCACGTACACTGGACAAAGCCCCGCCGTAACGGCCGAATGGGGTGCGAATGGCATCACAAATAAAAGCTTGGTTCATAAATTTCTCTGGTTAACAATACACCGCATGTTCAGTCCCTCACAACAAGACGTCCGACGCTTCTTCTGCCAAGTCTATGCCAAGCTGACATCGGGCACGCTGGTCGATCCGCTGGAGACGCTGGCCGGTGAATGGATAGCACTTCACCCTGAGTACCACGCGCTTTTGTCTGATGAAGCCTCAGCACTGGTCTCTCATTTTGATGACAGCCAAGGCAACCCGTTTTTGCATTTGTCTATGCATTTGTCCATCAGCGAGCAATGCTCCATCGACCAGCCCCAAGGGATTCGACAAGCGGTTGAATTGCTGGCTGTCCGACGAAGCGATGTACACGACGCACACCATGAGGTAATGGAATGTCTGGGCACCATGTTGTGGGAGAGTCAGCGCAGCGGCCGCCCGCCGGATGGTCAAGCCTATATCGATGCAGTGCAACGTCGGGCCACCAAAGACTGATACGCGCAAGCATAAAAAAAGTCCACCGAGGTGGACTTTTTTGATTGCCAATAGGCTGATCAGCGGAATTTAGCTTGTGGCACGGTTTGCAAATCGCCTTGTTGCTGGCTCACATAGGCAGCCAGTTCTTTCAACTCTTCCAAGGTGAACTGCTTGGCCACACCGCCCATGACGCCATTGTTGCGGCCCCAAGTGGCTTGGTTTTCAGATTTGTAAGACTTGAGCGCGACGTAAACATAGTCTTTGTGTTGACCAGCAATCTTGGGGTAGCCGGGGACCATGGGTTTATTGAGGTTGGCACCATGACAAGAGGTACAAGCACCTTTGGTCAGCAATTCGGCGACTTTGCCGGTTGGTTCGGCAGCTTTTTCAGGCACTGCCGGCGCAGTTTCTTTGCCGTGGGCTTCGTAATAAGCCGCAATATCAGCCATGTCTTTGGCTGTCAACGAAGCGGCAATGCTTTTCATAGTGGGATGTTTGCGCTCGCCTTTTTGGTAAGCCGTCAATGCAGACACAATGTAAGCTGCTGTTTGACCTGAAATTTTGGGTACTTTGTAGACCTCAGGAAAGCTGGCCTGGTAGCCTTTGATGCCATGACAACCAATGCACATAGCGATCTTGGTTGCACCTGCTTTGGCGTCGCCTGCTTCCTGGGCGTTGACGAAGCTGGTCGCAGAGGCGACAAACAACACGAGGAGAGACGTATAAAACTTGTTCATTTTGGTCAGACAATCATTGAAACTCCAAAGATTATATAGACGCGGTTTGTAAGCTCCGCG
>CANGPN010000027.1 GCA_947456305.1 Comamonadaceae bacterium
AAACAGAATCCTTTTCAAAACCCTCCCCCCTACGAAAAGCTGGTGGGTGATTTGTCCGGCGCGTATTCGCGACGAATCAATATTCAGCATCGATTGGTTTACGAGGTAATGCCGGAGTTACAAACTGTCAAGGTTTTGCGAATGTGGACTCACTATGAATGAGGTGCAGTCAAAAAGCACAATCTAAATAAGCTTGTAACCCATGTTCTATCGGACATTTTCATGACTCATAAAGACAGATATTCGAGATTGGGCTTTATTAAGTCTTTGTTTTTAAAATAATTCTTTCAATTTCTGAAAAATTTGTCCTTAAGAAAATGGCAGATATAACGAGTTTTGTCCTTTATCAAGTAGCCAGTGATTGGGCGTTTAAAATCTAAATAAAATTCCTATTACCCGGTCACTTTTTAACGGTCAACATGGTTTTATAAATTCAAAAATATAACTGGCAGATAAGTTAAGAAATATGGCAAAAAATGATGAAAAAACTAGTGCCAAAATTGGATGATCTCTGACCCAATCTGATATCCGGTAATAGATTGGTTTTTGAATTTTTTTCAGTTCATTTTTCAAAGTCTCAATGAAACCGTTAGGCAACTGATATCTCTGCGATCTAGCTGTGCACTGAGTACAAAGCTGAGGTTTATGTAATGAAAATACGATGTCATTTTTATCCATATTCATGTCAAAAAGACATGCTCGAATATCGTCATGAGCCCATGTAGCGTAATCAGTTGGGATCAATGCATTATTTGATCGGTAAATAACCACCAATTCATAGATATTACGGAGTATGTATTGTTCAATGGTGAAGTTAGCATCTCGAACAATTTCTGCCATTTGAAACAATGAAATGACGCAAATATTTTCAGCAATGCGTCGCATGTAATAGTTATCCTCAAGAGGAGCGCCTATTAATGCAACTGTAAAGTGAGCTTCTTGATCAGCTTGAATTAAATTTATTAACTGTTTATCTAAATACTCTTGATCATTACCCTCTGGATCTTGCAAATGATTCAGTTGAGCAGTTTGAGTGATTTTTAATAAATTGCTTTTCCATTCAGTCAATTCTTTGACTTTCAACGAGTATTTCAAGTGCCCGAGTGTGACAAGCGAAATATTCAACATGAGTTTTCCTTAATTGTTGAGGTTAATGATTGATAGGTGTTTGATGCTTTTAATAGCCTATGAAATGCAGATGATCCAAACTCTCTATTCCACAGATACATTTCAAACTGCACCTGCTCACGCCATACGCTTGTCCAAGCATTTGGTCTATGTGTTGGCGGACCCGGGCATCAGTTGTCATTGAGCGACTTTCATGTGCGGCGCAGTGTTTTTGAGATTTTCGCCGCCAAATTTAACATTAATAGCTCAATTTAAAAACAATCAACAAACCAAATAAATACAAAACAACAAGCCAAATACACCTCACAATCCAACCATGAACACCACCACCATCTTGGGCGCATGCCCGCACGACTGCCCCGACACCTGCTCATTGGTCACCACCGTGCAAGACGGTGTGGCCACCAAAGTGCAAGGCAATCCGAACCACCCCATGACCGATGGCGTGCTCTGCGCCAAGGTGTCGCGCTACACCGAGCGCACCTACCACCCGGACCGTTTGCTGTACCCGATGAAACGCACAGGTCCTAAAGGCAGCGGTCAATTCACTCGCATCAGTTGGGATGAGGCTTTAACAACCATCGCCCTCAAGTTAAAGCCCATCGTCGCCACGCGCCCAGAAAAACTGCTGCCGTACAGCTATGCGGGCACCATGGGTTTGGTGCAAGGCGAGTCCATCGCCATGCGTTTTTTCAATCTGCTGGGCGCGGCCAAACTCGACCGCACCATTTGCTCGAATGCCGGTGGCGACGCGCTCAACTACACACTGGGCGGCAAGCTCGGCATGAAGATGGGCTTCTTTGCCGAATCGAAATTGATCATCATCTGGGGCAGCAACTCCATCACCAGCAACATCCATTTCTGGCGCATTGCGCAAGAAGCCAAACGCCAAGGCGCGCGCTTGGTCTGCATAGACCCGCGCCGCAGCGAAACCGCCGACAAATGCGATCTGCACCTGGCCATCAAACCCGGGACTGACGCAGCCTTGGCCTTGTCGTTGATGCACGAACTCATCACGCACGATTGGTTAGACCACGACTACATCGCGCAACACACTTTGGGTTTTGAAGCTTTGCGCGAACGCGCTTTGCAATGGTCGCCCGAGCGCGCAGCCGAGGTCTGCGGTTTGCAGGTCGAAGACATACGCCAGCTTGCCTTTGATTACGCGCACACCAAGCCCGCCGGCATTCGCTTGAACTACGGCGTGCAACGCAGTCGCGGCGGCGGCAATGCGGTGCGTGCCATCGCTTGCCTGCCCGCGCTCACCGGCGCATGGCGGCACCGCGCCGGTGGTGTGTTGATGAGCGCATCTCACCACGCACGCGCCAACGCCGTGGGTTTGCAACGGCCCGATTTGCACCGCAACCCCAAAGCGCCGCTGGTCAACATGAGCACCATAGGCGACGCGTTGAACACACCGGGCTTAGTCGAAGCCATGATCGTCTACAACAGCAACCCGGTGGCGGTAGCGCCCGAGTCGGTGAAAGTGGTGAAGGGTTTTGCGCGTGAAGATTTGTTCACCGTGGTGCTGGAACATTTCATGACCGACACGGCGGACTACGCCGACATCGTGTTACCGGCCACCACACAACTTGAGCACTGGGACATACACAACAGCTACGGCCACACCGACATGGTGCTGAACCGCCCGGCCATCGCGCCCATGGGCGAGGCGAAAACGAACACACAAATATTCCGTGAACTGAGTGCTTGCATGGGCTTGACTGATCCGCTATTGCAAGAGACAGATGAACAACTGTTGCACACCTCATTGCAAAGCCCGGCCAACTTGAACAGCGCACATCCGGTGACCATGGACGAACTGTTGCAACACGGCTTCGCTGCCTGGCCAGTAGCTGATGCGCCCTTCGCGCACGGAGGTTTCCCCACACCTTCTGGCAAGTGCGAATTCGTCAGCGAACGTTTGGCCGCGATGGGGCTGGAACCTTTGCCCGACTACATACCCAACTACGAACCCTCAGACGACTCCGCTGTTTACCCGCTGGCCATGATTTCGCCGCCTGCGCGCAATTTTTTGAATTCATCGTTTGTGAACGTAACCACGTTGCGAGGCATGGAAGGCGAACCGCTGCTAGAAATTCACCCGCAAGACGCAGCGGCCAGACAACTCAAAGACGGTGACATGGTGCGGGTGTTCAACGACCGGGGCAGTTACGAATGCAAAGCGCAAATCACCACACGTGCACAAGCCGGCATGGTGGTGGGCTTGGGTATTTGGTGGCGCAAGCTTGGTGCCAATGGCACGAATGTGAATGAGCTAACGTCTCAACTGCTGACCGACATGGGCCGAGCGCCGGTGTTTTACGACTGCGCGGTGCAGGTGGCTAGTCTTCGCTGAAGCGTTGCGCGGCTATTTGGCGCAAACCGTCGAAGATCAAACTGTCGACCAACTCAAATTGCACCGACATGCTCGGTGCCATTTTCCAACCCGCGCCGCCGGTCATGTAGCACATCGGTTCATCGCCGCAGCGGGCGCGCACATGTTGCACCATGCGTTCGACCGCACCAGCAATCGCAAACGTGCCACCGCTGGTCAATGCATCGCTGGTGTTGGTGGGGAACTCACACACTTCACCAGTGGGCACGCGCAAACCAGCGGTGCCAGACTCCAATGCACGCAACATGATGCCGTGGCCCGGCAATATGAAGCCGCCTAAAAAATGCCCTTGTGCATCAATCGCTTCAACGGTGACTGCGGTGCCGACCATGACCACCACCATAGGCCGAGCTTTGTGACTTTCGGTCTGGTGTTTCATGCGGGCAAATGCACCAATCATGGCGACCCAGCGGTCTGCACCTAATCGCGTCGGGTAGTCGTAGCCGTTGTGTAAACCGGCTTCGGTAGTAGATGGAACGACCCAGCTCGGCGTCAGGTCCCAGAGTTCGAGTTGTTCGTCCACGCGACGGCGCAATGCGTCTCCGGCGACGATGCAACCCAGCATGCGCGTGGCCGCTGGCAATGCTTTCCAATCTTCATCCGCCAACTTGTCTATGTTTTCCAGAAACACTGCGCCTTGCGACAACAGGTTGGCATCGATACGCGGGCTGTCATACATGGCCCATTTCAAGCGGGTGTTGCCAACGTCTAAGGCGATGAATGTCATGGGTGCGTCACAAAAGAAGATTGGCGGCGATTATGCGCGGAAGTGTTTAGGCTTTTAATTGATCAAGATCGGGGCGCATCAAGGGGTAGCACGTCTCCAAGGCTTTGGCCGCTCGTAGCACCAGCGCATCACCAAACATGGGGCCGACCAGTTGCACGCCCATGGGCAAGCCTTCTGTTGTCAATCCGCAAGGCAGGCTGATGGCCGGTTGCTGGCTCAGGTTGAACGGGTAACTGAACGGTGTCCAACCCAGCATAGCTTCTGAATTCATGGGGCTGTGTCCGGCGGGCAGCGCTTTGAAGGCGGGCACTGCCGTGCTGGGCGTGAGTATCAAATCAAACCGCTGCATGAACTGTCGCAAGTGCGAACCCAGCACACCTCTGCGCTGATTGAGTTGGTGCAATGCATTCGCATCCAGTGTTTCACCAATGGCTGCTTGCGCCGCAAAGTCGGGGTCGGTCAAGGCTTGTTGCTCAGCGCTCAATGTGCGCCACACTTGGTAAGCCCCGGCAAACCACAAACCGGTGGTGATGTCCAAGGGGTCTTCTATGCCGGGGTCAACTTGCTCGACCACCGCGCCCAAGTCTTGCAAATGCTGCGCGGCTTGCGCGCTGGCCGCTGCAATCTCCGGATGCACATGTTTTGCATAACCCAAGGCAGGCGAATAAGCGATGCGCAAACCTTTGACACCTTGCTGCAAATTGAATGTGTAGTCCACACCGTCAAACGGCAACGAAGTCCAGTCGCGCGCATCAGGCTGTGCAATCACATTCATCATCAGCGCCACATCATTCACGCTCATGGCGTGCGGCCCTAAATGCGCCACCGAACCAAACGGCGACAACGGATAAGCTGGCACGCGACCAAAGCTGGGCTTCAAACCGACGTTGCCGCAAAACGCCGCCGGTATGCGCACACTGCCTGCGCCATCAGTGCCCATGGCCAGCGGACCCAAACCAGCCGTCACCGCTGCGGACGCACCACCGGATGAGCCGCCGGGTGTGTGCGCGGTGTTCCACGGGTTGCGGCTGATGCCGGTGAGCAGCGAATTGGTTTCGCCTTTGCAACCGAATTCGGGCGTGGTGGTTTTGCCCAACAACACCGCACCGGCTTGGCGCAACCGTGCGGTGACGGGCGCGTCCACGTCCCAGTTTTGTTGCGGGTTAACGGTGCGGCTGCCGCGCAAAGTGGGCCAGCCTTGGGTGAGTATCAAATCTTTGATGGAAGCAGGCACGCCTTCCAATGCACCAACTGCTGCGCCGCTGTGTCTGTGCGCTTGCCAACGCTGTTCGCTGACACCCGCACTCTTTAAAGCCGCCTCTTCATCAACCAAACAAAACGCGTTCAATACCGGGTTGAGCCTTTGGATACGCATCAACACGTTTTGTGTCACCTCGACCGGAGAAGCCTCGCCGCTGCGGTAAAGCGCCAGCAATTGTTCGGCGGTGTGTTGTGTCAAATCGGACATGGGTTTCTCCTGCTTTTGCCAAAGCTGCGATTCAATGCGGCTTGCCACCGGGCACACTGGCCAGCAGTGCTTGTGTGTATGCGTGTTGTGGATGAGCGTACAACTCGGCGGTCTTGCCGTGTTCGACGATATAGCCTTTGTGCATGACGATGACGCTATCGCAGAGTTGCGCGGCGACGCGCAAATCGTGGGTGATGAACAGCAATCCCAAACCCATGCTGCGTTGCACCTCGCGCAACAATTCCAGTATTTGCGCTTGCACCGACACATCGAGTGCGCTGACGGCTTCATCGGCCACCAACACATCAGGTTGACAAGCAAGTGCACGTGCCAAGGCAATGCGTTGTCTTTGACCGCCACTGAACTGGCTGGGGTAACGCTCCCAAGCGTTCGCATCCAAGCCGGTTTGCGCCAGCAAGGCTTTGCCGCGCTCTTGCGCCTGCTGTGTGTTCAAACCGAAATTGCGCGCGCCTTCCATGATGGATTCGCCCACACGCATGCGCGGGTTCAAAGACCGGTTCGGGTCTTGAAACACCACTTGCATGCGATGACGCAAAGGCCGCAGTTGCGCTTCCGGGAAAGCGGCGATGTTGTCATTGCCCCAAAAAATATCACCGCTGTCCGGGTCTATCAAACGCAGCACGCAACGCGCCAACGTGGATTTGCCCGACCCCGATTCGCCGACGATCCCCAGTGTTTCACCAGCGCGCAAAGACAGCGCTGCGTTGACCAAGGCATCGGTGCGCCGCACCGTCGCCCAGCCTTCGCGGCTGACATAGGTTTTGCGCAAAGCATGCACGCGCAATACCGGTGCTGTGTCGGGCAGGTCGCGCGGCGCAGGCGGTGTCATGTTCGGCACCGCTGCCAGCAACTGCCGCGTGTAATCCGCACGCGGTTGTTGCAACACTTGCTCGCGCGTGCCCTGCTCCACTTGCACGCCACGGTGCATCACCAGCACCTGGTCTGCAATGTCGGCCACCACGCCCATGTCGTGCGTGATGAATAACACCGCCGTGCCGCTGTCGTGTTGCAACTGTTTGATGAGTTTCAAAATTTCTTGTTGCGTGGTCACATCCAACGCGGTGGTCGGCTCGTCGCAAATCAAGAGCGCGGGTTTCAACACCATGGCCATGGCAATCACAATGCGTTGGCGTTGCCCGCCGCTGAGTTGGTGCGGGTAGCTGTCCATCATGCGCTCGGGTTCGGGTAAACGCACTTGCTGCATGATCTGCAACACGACTTCGCGGCGTTGCGCTACGGGCCAATCGGTGTGACAGCGCAACACTTCGTCAATTTGTTCACCGCAGCGCATCACCGGGTTCAACGCCGTCATCGGCTCTTGAAACACCATGCCCATGGCAAGCCCGCGCAAACCGCGCATGCGCTGCGGCGTTGCTTCCAACAAAGCTTCGTTTTGCAGCAAAACGCTGCCAGAGATGACGCGCAATTCACGCGCGAGCAAACCCATGACAGCCATGGCCAGCACCGATTTGCCCGAGCCGGATTCGCCGACCACGCACAAAGTTTCACCGGCGTTCAAGCGCAAAGAAATGTCTTGCAATGCATGGCTGCGGTCTGCACCGGTGGGCAATGCCACCGAAAGATTGTTCACAGATAAAACAGGTGTGCCCATCAGCCCACCCGCTTGGCAAATTTGGGGTCGAGCACATCGCGCAAACCGTCACCCAATAAATTGATGGCCAGCACGGTGGGCACCAAAAACAGCGCAGGGAACAACACATTGCCCGGCTGCATGCTGAACTGCACACGGCCCTCGGCCATGATGTTGCCCCAGGTCGGCACATCGGGAGGCAAACCCAAACCTAAAAAACTCAAAATGGCTTCGGTCAAAACAGCAGACGCCGCCACAAACGTGCCTTGCACCAACAGCGGGGCCATGGCGTTGGGCAGTATGTGTCGCCACAAAATCACCGCCGTCGGTGTGGCCAATGCGCGCGCGGCTTCCACATACGCCTCTTCACGCAAACTCAGCACCAGCGAGCGCACCAAGCGGGTGACACGCGGCACTTCGGGAATGGCAATCGCCACCACCACCGTGGCCACACTCGCGCCCAGCACTGCCACCAAGGCAATCGCCAGCAACACCGCAGGTATGGCCATCAAGCCGTCCATGAAGCGCATGAGCACGGCATCGACGCGGCGGAAATAACCTGCCAGCATGCCGCACAAACCGCCGAGCGACAGCGCCAACAACGACGTGCAAATACCGACCACCAAAGAGATGCGCCCGCCATACATGACGCGGCTGTAAACATCGCGACCGAAGTTGTCGGTGCCCAGCCAAAAAGTGTGTTGCACCACGCTGCCATCGGGCAAATTGAACGCGCCGCTTTTGCCTGCCGGTTGATTGATCACATTCGCGTCCATGGCCGCCGGATCGACCGTGCCCAACCAAGGCGCAGCCAATGACAACAGCAACACAAACAGCAACACCGCTGCGCCGAAGCGCACCGAGCCGTGGTCCCATAAACGTTGGTTGAGCGTGGCCATCAGTGACGAATCCTCGGGTCTAACCAGACATAGCTGGTGTCCACCAACAAGTTGATCAACACATAACTGAGCGAGAACAACAACACCAAGCCTTGTATGACGGGAAAGTCGCGGTTGAGCACCGCGTCCACAGTGAGTGAACCTAAGCCGGGAATCGCGAACACGGTTTCGGTCACCACCACACCGCCTATCAACAAAGCCACGCCGATACCGACCACGGTGACGATGGGCACGGCTGCATTTGCCAAGGCATGGCGAACCAACACCGTGCGTTCCGCCAAACCTTTGGCGCGTGCGGTGCGGATGAAATCTTCTTGCAAAGCCTCGGACACGCTGGCGCGTGTGATGCGCGCAATCAAGGCCACATACACGGTGGACAGCGTCAGCCACGGCAGTATGAGTTGGCGCATCCACGCCCAAGTGCCTTGTGATTGCGGGCCGCTGATCGGCTTATAGCCTTGCACCGGCAGCCATTGCAATTGCATGGCGAACACATAAATCAACAGGTAGGCAATGACAAACACCGGCACCGAAAAACCGGCGACTGAAAACGCCGACAAGCCCCGGTCTAACCAACCGCCCATGCGCCATGCGGCCAGACTTCCCAAAGGCACCGCAATACACACGGCCAGCAGCACCGTGCCCAACGCCAACGACAAGGTAGGTTCCACACGTTGTGCCACCAAGGCAGTGACGGGTTTGCTTAAGTAATACGAGTAACCCAGATCGCCTTGCAACACCTGGCCCAGCCACAACACATATTGCGCGGCTATGGGTTTGTCCAAACCCATGTGGGCGCGGATGTTGGCGATGTCTTCACTGGTGGCGTTATTGCCTGCGATCACCGCTGCAGGGTCGCCGGGCGCAAGCCGCAACATGAAAAACACCAACAACGACACCACCACCAACACGGGCAGCACCGCCAGCAAGCGGCGTATCAGAAAAGATGCCATGGTCAGCGCTTGGCCAGTCCCCACATCACCGGAATGCCCGGCGTTTGCAACAAACCGCTGACGTTATTGCGCAGCACGGTCGGGTTGCGGTATTCACCCAGCGGCACAAAGGAAGCGGTTTCAAACACTACCGATTGAATCTCGGAAGCAATTTTTTTCTGCTCGCTGCCTTCGTGGGCGCGGGCGAATTTGGCTTTCAACTCTTCAATGCGGGGTTCGTCCTGCCAGCCAAACCAGCCTGTCGCGCCTTTGGCATTGAGCATGGGACTGGTCAATGGGCTGTCAATATCGCCCGAACCCCAGGTGGTGAAAAACATGTTCCAGCCTCCTTGGTTGGGCGGGTCTTTTTTGGCGCGGCGTGCCACCAACGAAGCCCAGTCCATTTGTTGCAAATCCACTTTGAAACCGGCGGCTTCCAATTGCTGTTTGGCCACCAATGGCAGTTTGGTGATAGCCGACAAATCGGTGGGCCGCATCATCACGATGGGCGTGCCGTCGTAACCGGCTTCTTTCAATAACTCACGTGCTTTGGCCGGGTTGGCCACGCCGGTGAAACCCGGGTTGGTCTGATCTGCAAACGGTGAACTGCACGGGTAAATGCTGCGGCACAAACGCCCCAACTCGGGCACACCCACTTGCGTGTTGATGAACGCCTGTTGCCCGATGGCCAACATGGCGGCTTGGCGAATCTTGGGATTGTTGAACGGCGGGTGTATGTGGTTGAAACGCATGATGTACTGAAAACCGGAAGGCGCGAAATCATCAACCCTGACCCCTGCGGTTTTCTTCAGGGTCTCGTACTGCTCGAAACTGGGTTGCTCGACCATGTCGACCTCACCGGCGACGATGGCATTGAACTGGGTTTGCGGGTCGCGGATGATGACCCATTCGACACGGTCAAAATTCACCGGCCTGCCGCCTGCCAATCCGCTCGGCGCTTCGCTGCGCGACACGTACTTGGTGTTGCGTTCGTAGACAGCAACAGAGCCGGGTTTGAATTCATCGGCTTTGAAAATGAACGGGCCCGAGCCTATGTGTTCTTTGATTTGCTCGGTGCCGGGCGTGGTCGCAATCCGCGCCGGCATGATGAACGGCACATTCGAAGACGCTTTGCCTAAAGCTTCGAGCACGATGGCGCAAGGCTCTTTGAGAACCATGCGAAACGTGTTCGCGTCCGGTGTTTCCAGTTTGTCGACAAACGCAAACAACACACCGCCCATGGTGTCACGCGTAGACCAACGTTTGAGCGAGGCCGCCACGTCTTCGCTGGTCACCGGCTTGCCATCGTGAAACGCCAAACCGTTGCGTAACTTGAAAGTCCAAACTTTGCCGTCTTTGCTGGTGCTATAGCTTTGCACCATTTGCGGTTGGATTTTTCCTTTGGCATCCTCGGAAAACAAGGTGTCGTAAATCATGTAACCGTGGTTGCGGGTGACGTAAGCCGTGGTCCAAATGGGATCAAGCACCGCCAGATTGGCATGAGGTACAAATCGAAAAACTTTGTTGGCTGGCACAGTGTTTTGCGCTTGCACTTGTGCCCCTGAACCAACAACCAAAGCCATAGCGGCCATGGTTTGTAAAACTATTCGGCGTGACATGGATTTCCCCTTGGGCCCGCAGGCGGCTACATTTCAAACTCTTGCTTCAATATAAACGAATTCACACTGGTGCCCCAACCCATGGCCATTCACACACTCAGTGCATTGCAATTGTCCGCTGGCATTCACCACCGTGATTTTTCCTGCCGTGAGGTCATGCAGGCTTTTTTGCAGCGCATCGCCGCCATCAACCCGCAGGCCAATGCCATCGTCAATCTGCAAGATGCTGATGCACTGCTGAAACAAGCCGACCTTTGTGACGCGGAACTCGCCAAAGGCAGTTCACGCGGCTGGCTGCACGGTGTGCCTCTCGCGTTCAAAGATTTGGTGGATGTGGCTGGCATTCCCACGACAGGCGGTTCTCCGCTATTGAAAGACAACATCCCCGCGCATGACGCGTTGCTGGTGCAACGCATGAAAGCGGCTGGCGGCATAGTGATTGGCAAAACCAATACGCCCGAATGGGGCTTGGGCTCGCACACCTTCAACCCGGTGTTTGGTGACACGCCGAATGCCTACAACCCGGCGTTCACCGCAGGCGGCAGCAGCGGCGGCGCAGCGGTGGCACTGGCGCAGCGCCTGTTGCCTGTGGCCGACGGATCGGATTTCATGGGCAGTTTGCGCAACCCGGCGGGTTGGAACAATGTGTTCGGCATGCGGCCTTCGCAAGGGCGTGTGCCTGCTTTTCCAGTGAACGATGTCTGGGTCAGCCAGCTCGGCACCGACGGCCCGATGGCGCGGCATGTCGCCGATTTGGCGCGGCTGTTGGAAACCATGGCCGGGTATGACGCTCGCGCGCCGCTGTCCTTGGCCAGCTTGCCCGCCGGTTGGTCGTCGCAATTGCATCCCAAGGTCAAAGGTTTGCGCATCGGCTGGTTGGGCAACCTGAATGGCTATTTGCCCATGGAACACGGTGTGTTGCAAGCCTGTGAAAACGGTTTGCAGCGATTGACCGACTTGGGCGCGCATGTAGAGCCCGTGTCGCCGAATTTTTCGCCTGCAGCCGTGTGGCAAACCTGGCTGGCCTGGCGGCGAGTGCTGACCGCGTCGCGCATCGCGCCCATGGTGGCGCGTGGGCGTGAACTCATCAAGCCAGAAGCGCTGTGGGAGTTTGACCAAGCCGCGGGTATGACTGCGCCGGATTTTTTGCAAGCCAGCACCGAGCGCAGCGCGTTCTACCAACATATGCTGGAGTTGCTCGGTAAGTTTGATATGTTGGTGTTGCCCAGTGCGCAGTTGTGGCCGTTTGCCATAGACCTGCGCTGGCCTTCAACCATTCAAACCCCGAACGGGCCAGTGCAAATGGACACCTACCACCGCTGGATGGAAGTGACGCTCTACGCCAGTTTGGCGGGTTTGCCTGCGCTGAATGTGCCCTGCGGTTTTAATAGTCAGGGACTGCCTATGGGCATGCAACTCATAGGCCAAGCACGCGGGGACGTGGCGCTCTTGGAAACCGGTTTGGCGTATGAAGAAGCGGTGGGGGATTGGTTGGCGGTATTGCCTTAAACAACACAGGCACGGCACCTCTGCTTTAGTGGGGTGTTTTGGTTCAAGCTTGAGGGCTTTGTCAGGCCAAACAGAATGCCTATATGCATCGCAAAAGCGCTACACTTTGCCCATGAAAACATCTACCTTACCTTCGATACGAGTGGAGCCTGCCTTGCGTTCTACGGTGGAGTCTGTTCTGGTTGAGGGTGAATCCTTATCCCAGTTTGTAGAAAATGCCATACGTACTTCAGTCCAACAACGGCAGCAGCAAACTGCCTTTATAGAACGCGGTCTCGCTTCATTGGCCGCTGCTCAGCAAAACCAGGACTATGTCAGTGCCGACCATATGTTGTCTGATTTACGCACCCGACTTAGCAAGGCACGCGCCAAAATAAAACAAACACGCGCATGACCTATGAAGTCCGTCTGACCCGGGACGCGCAAGAAGACTTGCAAGAGCTTTTTGATTTTTTGCTGCACCGGGAATTGAACCGCCCCGGTGGAGGTGATTTGGAACTGGCTGCCAAAGCCATCACCGCACTGGAAAACGGTTTTGCCACCTTGCAAAGTTCGCCATTTACCTGCCGCAAAGCCACCAGCAATCCTTTGTTGCGCGAACTCATCGTGCCCTTTGGTGCAACCGGTTACCTGGCCTTATTCGACATTACAGATGCGCAAACCGTGACCATTGCAGCGGTTCGTCATCAGCGCGAAAGTGATTACCACTGAAGCACAAGGTCAACAAGAAGCCGTGCGAAATGCTGACGAATGCGGCGTTAATCAAAGTTGCGCTTCGTGCTTGATTCCGCTTTTCGATGCACTTATTTCAATGCGTAGACAAGAAAAATACTACCTGTACCCGCCAGCAGCAAGGCACAGGCGGCCAACCACCACAGCCTCGTCTGCAACCGCTTGACCATGGCAATCAAGCCGGCTTGTTGCTCTGCCAATTCAGCCAGAGACTGCGCCATTTGCTGCTGAGTCTGCGTCAATTGATCCACCTGCGACTGCAAAGCCAGACAGCGGTTTTTCAATTCGCCTAGGCTGGGCACTTCCTCGGCGTGTTGCGGGTCAGCGGTTGCCGTGTTCGATGCTGACGTACCGCGATGCTTGTCCATCAAGTCGCGCGCCTTTTCCAATACGTCGGGCGCGTGTTCTATCACCTTGCCCCATGGGACGACCTTGAGTGCGCTTAACCAAGAAATAGCCATCTGTTGTGCTCCTTCGGGTATCAAACCCGTGACAGCCAAAGCTTAACGTCTGGCCCCACTTAGGACTATGATTGACGTGCACGTCAATTAACCGGCCGGCTCCGGCGGCAGGTGTGACAATTTTTTTTACTTACCCACTGCGCTTTATCGCCCGATACCATGACCGATTTATCCGCTGAATTCCAAGCCCTGGCCCAATACAAACCCGCTCACAAGGTGCGCTTTGTCACAGCAGCCAGTTTGTTTGACGGGCACGATGCCGCCATCAACATCATGCGCCGCATTTTGCAAGGCATGGGCGCTGAGGTGATTCACTTAGGCCATAACCGCTCGGTCGACGAAGTCGTCACTGCCGCCTTGCAGGAAGACGTGCAAGGCATTGCCATCAGCTCTTACCAAGGCGGCCACGTCGAGTATTTCAAATACATGGTGGATTTGCTGCGTCAGCGCGGCGGTGCGCATATTCAAGTGTTCGGCGGCGGCGGCGGTGTCATCGTGCCGGAAGAAATAGATGAATTGCAAGCCTATGGCGTGACCCGCATTTACAGCCCGCAAGACGGCCAACGCATGGGGCTGCAAGGCATGATCGGCGAGATGATCATGCGCTGCGACCAGGACTTGCGCGGCTATGCACCGACGACGCTGGACGCCATCCAAGGCCACACCGACAACAGCTGGCGTGCACTCGCGCAACTCATCACTGCGCTGGAAACACCGACACCGGCCATAGAAGGTTTGCGCACCCAATTGAAAACCCAAGCGGCCCACATGAGGGTGCCGGTCATTGGCATCACCGGCACCGGCGGCGCGGGCAAGTCTTCACTCACCGATGAATTGATCCGCCGTTTGCGTTTGGATCAAAGCGACGCACTGCGCATTGCAGTGATTTCGATTGACCCTTCACGCCGCAAAAGCGGCGGTGCGCTGTTGGGTGACCGCATACGCATGAACGCTATTTCGCCGTGGCAGCAAGGCACACGCGTATTCATGCGCTCGCTGGCCACGCGCGAATTCGGCAGCGAAATCAGCGCCGCCTTACCCGACGTGATCGCCGCCGCCAAGTGCGCAGGCTTTGATCTGGTGGTGGTGGAAACCTCGGGCATCGGTCAAGGCGATGCGGCCATCGTGCCGCACGTAGACATTCCTTTGTATGTGATGACCCCCGAGTTCGGTGCAGCCAGCCAATTGGAAAAAATCGACATGCTGGACTTTGCCGAGTTTGTCGCCATCAACAAATTCGACCGCAAAGGTTCAGCCGACGCATTGCGCGACGTGTCCAAACAAGTGCAGCGCAACCGCGAAGCCTGGACCACGCCCACTGAACAAATGCCTGTTTTCGGCACCATGGCCGCGCATTTCAACGACGACGGCGTGACCGCGTTGTACCAAGCCATGAAACCGCGTTTGCAAGCGCTGGGCTTGGCTTTGAGCGAAGCACGTTTGCCGGTGGTGAATGTGCGCCACAGCTCGCACCAAACACCCATCGTGCCTGCGTCACGCAGCCGTTACTTGGCAGAAATCAGCGACACCGTGCGCAGTTACAAACACCGCGCCCGCACGCAAGCGCAACTCGCGCGTGAAGTTCAGCAATTGAAAGCCGCCTCCGCCATGCTGGCCGAAGGCAAGCCAAACAAACCGCGTGCTTCCGAAGCCAGCCTGGGTCTGGCACTGGAACGCGAAGAACGTTTGAACGCAGATGCACGCGCCCTGTTGAAAGACTGGTCGACCTTGAAAGCCGATTACTCGGGTGACGAGTTGGTGGTCAAAGTGCGTGACAAAGAAATCCGCAGCAGCTTGGTGACCCTCTCACTCAGCGGCACGCCGGTGCGCAAAGTGTCGCTACCGACATTCCACGACCACGGCGACATACTGCAATGGCTGATGCTGGACAACGTGCCCGGGCGCTACCCCTACACCGCAGGCACGTTTGCTTTCAAGCGCGACAACGAAGACCCGACCCGCATGTTCGCCGGTGAAGGCGACGCATTCCGCACCAACCGCCGCTTCAAATTGCTCAGCGAAGGCATGCCGGCCAAGCGCTTGTCCACCGCTTTTGATTCGGTCACTTTGTATGGCAACGACCCGGATTTGCGCCCCGACATTTACGGCAAGGTCGGCAACTCCGGTGTCAGCATCGCCACACTCGACGACATGAAGGTGTTGTACGACGGCTTTGATTTGTGCTCACCCGCCACCAGTGTGTCCATGACCATCAACGGTCCCGCGCCCAGCATATTGGCCATGTTCATGAACACGGCCATCGACCAAAACCTGGAAAAGTTCCGCGTAGACAAAGGCCGCGAACCCACAGCCGCAGAAGCCGCAGACATACGCACTTGGGTGCTGCAAAACGTGCGCGGCACGGTGCAAGCCGACATCTTGAAAGAGGACCAAGGGCAGAACACTTGTTTGTTCAGCACGGAGTTTTCGCTCAAAGTCATGGGTGACATTGCACAGTATTTTGTCGAGCACCAAGTGCGCAATTTCTACAGCGTGTCCATCAGCGGCTATCACATTGCCGAGGCTGGAGCCAACCCCATCTCTCAATTGGCATTCACCTTGTCCAACGGCTTCACATTCGTCGAAGCCTATCTGGCACGTGGCATGCACATTGACGATTTCGCGCCGAACCTGTCTTTCTTCTTCAGCAACGGCATGGACCCCGAGTACACCGTCATGGGGCGCGTGGCGCGTCGCATCTGGGCGGTGACCATGAAAGAAAAATACGGCGCGAATGAACGCAGCCAAAAGCTGAAGTACCACATACAAACTTCCGGCCGCTCCTTGCACGCGCAAGAGATTCAGTTCAACGACATTCGCACCACCTTGCAAGCGCTGATTGCCATTTACGACAACTGCAACAGTTTGCACACCAACGCGTTTGACGAAGCCATCACCACGCCGACAGAAGAATCTGTGCGCCGCGCCATGGCGATTCAACTCATCATCAACCGCGAATGGGGTTTGGCGAAAAACGAAAACCCGTCGCAAGGCGCGTTCATCATCGAAGAACTCACCGAGTTGGTGGAAGAAGCGGTGTTGTCAGAGTTTGTGGCGATTGCCGAACGTGGCGGCGTGCTGGGAGCTATGGAAACCGGCTACCAGCGCGGAAAAATTCAAGACGAATCCATGCATTACGAAATGCTCAAGCACACCGGCGAGTTGCCCATCATCGGGGTGAATACCTTCAAGTCACCGCAAGCCAATGAGGTGCCGCAAAAGATTGAACTCGCTCGCTCCACCGACGATGAAAAGCAAAACCAACTCAAACGCTTGAACGATTTCCATGCGCGTCACGCGGCGGCTTCGAGCGCCATGCTCAAACAACTGCAGCAAGCGGTGATTGCCAATGAGAATGTGTTTGCGGTGTTGATGGACGCGGTGCGCGTGTGCTCGCTGGGTCAAATCACCAACGCTTTGTTTGAAGTGGGCGGCCAATACCGGCGCAATATGTAACTATATAAAACCGCAGCAACCTGATTCAAGGCTGGGGGGGTTAAACCGACAGCCTCGCCGGTTTAATGGGTATGGCTGCCGCGCTTACTGCGGGACAAATCAACCCCGAGTTGCTTGAGCTTGCGGTAGAGGTGAGTGCGCTCTAAGCCTGTTTTCTCTGCGACACGGGTCATGGAACCGCCCTCTTGGGCCAAGTGAAATTCGAAATACGCTTTTTCAAACTGGTCACGGGCTTCGCGCAAGGGGTTGTTCAAATCAAAGGTTTGTAAAGGCTGCAGGCTTTGCGGTAATGACTGCGATTGAAACACCATGACACCACCGCTTGTCACCGGGGCACTGGCCTGAACCGACGCCGGTGCAACACTGTGAACAAGGCGAGCAGGTGCAGAAGCTATTGCAGGCTTGCGGTTAAGCCCCTGCTCAACGGCTTTGAGCAACTTTTGCATGGTGATGGGTTTTTCCAGAAAGGCCATGGCGCCTATGCGTGTGGCCTGTACTGCTGTATCAATAGTGGCATGTCCGCTCATCATGATGACTGGCACGTTGAGCAATCCGGCGCCAGCCCATTCCTTGAGCAAGCTGACGCCATCGGTGTCGGGCATCCAAATATCGAGCAGCACCAGATCAGGTTGCAACTGTGCCCGTATGGCGCGAGCTTCAGCGGCATTCATGGCCAGTTCAACCTGATGGCCTTCGTCATTGAGAATTTCAAACAACAGGTCGCGGATGCCAAGTTCATCGTCGACCACTAAGATTGTTGCCATGCTGTTTTGTCAGTTCAGGTTGTTAAGGGCACTGTCACGCGAAATGATAACGACACTTGAGCCCCGGTGATCAGTTCATCTTGCATTTTATTTTTCAATTCAATGCGTGCATTATGTTCGTCAGCAATTTTTTTCACTACCGCCAATCCCAAACCCGTGCCGCTGACCTTGGTTGTGACATAAGGTTCGAACGCGCGCTGCAGCACCGCAGGACTGAAACCGGGCCCATTGTCTTCGATTGACAAACGTACTCGCGAAGATTGCTGGCGCCACTCGGTCAGCACCTGGACCTGGGGATGTGACACAGACTGGCAGGCGTCCTGAGCGTTCTGAATCAAATTGTGCACCACCTGGCGCAGTTGCGCAGCATCACCGGACACGGGCGGCAGAGGAGTTTGTAATTTCCATAGCACCGGTACTCTTGCATTGTCATTTTCATACAAAGCCATCATTTCGCTTAGCAAGTGATTTAAATCCAGAACTTGCAGGCTCGCCGGCGGCAGTCGACCGAAATCACGGAACTCATTGACCAAGCGCTGCAAAGCATCCACCTGTTCGACAATGGTTTTCACGGATTTGGTCACCAATGCCTGTTCCACAGGCTGCAATTTTCCCTCGAGCTTCATCGCCAGTCGCTCTGCCGACAGCTGTATCGGGGTCAGCGGGTTTTTGATTTCATGCGCCAGGCGTCGGGCTACTTCTGTCCACGCCTGAGATCGCTGGGCAGACACAATGTCGGAGATATCGTCAAAAACCAGCAACCAATCGCCTTGCGGCAGCACCGCACCGCGCGCCACCAAAGTGGTTTGCCTGGGTGCTTGCTGACTAAAGTCTTGGGGACCGTCATCACTGGCGGCATCCAATTCAAACGATTGCTCCCAATGGTCTTTGTGTTCGGGTTGTTCGCTGTGAAGTTCATTGAATTGTTCAATCACTTGCCGGGCAAAGACTGTCAGACCTTGAATGCTTTGCAGTGGTAATCCGACGCGCGCGTTCAAAGGTTGTTTCAATATGCGCATGGCGCCGGGGTTGATCGATAAAATACAACCTTGCCTGTCCAGCAAAACCACGCCGGCTGTCAAATTGTCGAGCATGGTCTGTAAATGGCCGCGCGCCAGATCCAGTTGCACCATACTGCGCTCCACGGAATTGCGGGCGTCCGCGAGTTGTTGCGTCATATCTGAAAAAGAACGGGTCAAACCGTCGAGTTCATCCTTGCCTTCTAGAAAGGGCTTGGGGCGCAAATCACCGGCGGCCACATCGCGCACACCTTCGGCCAGCAACAGCAAAGGTCGGGCGAGTTGATTGCCCAGCAGCACCGCGAGCAGCACCGCGCCGAAAACGGCCAAAAACAAACTTAGCGTCAAGGTGCCTATGTACATACGCTGTAATCCGCTGCGTGCCAGAGAGCGTTCCTGATACTCCCGGTTGGCAACCAGCACAGACAAGGCATTGGCGACCAAAACAGGTGGCAATTTTTTGACTACCTGTAAGACCTGTGTTTTTTCGTCCAGCTCAAACCCCATACCCGGTAGTTTGTACAAGACCTTGATGCGCGGTATTTGCCCGCTCATACTGGTGCTGTCGTCCAGACCATCGCTGCGCCAAATGCTGCCCCGGTTACCTACCTGGCGTAATTCTGTGGCCGTGGGTCGTTCAGGTTGCAGGCTGTAACCCGATTCGCTGACACTGGCAATCAAAATACCGTTACTGCGCCACAAACTGACTTCAGAAGCGCCCAGTTGTTCCCGGGTTTTTTCCAGCGCGGACGGCCAACCGGTTTGTGGTTCTAGCCGCAGATTCGTGCCGGCATTGCGCACCCCGGCCAGCAATTCGTTGGCCAGGCTCTCCAGGGTAGAGCGGCTCAGGTTCAAACCGGCGTCCAGCGCCACCTCGACCTTGTTATCAAACCAGACTTCAATCGAGCGGGTGACGAACTGGTAAGACACAGCATAAATAACCAGGCCGGGCACCATGCCCACCAAAGCAAAAATAGCCGCCAATTTCACCAGCAGACGGCTGCCGAATTTTCCTTGACGAAGTCTCTGCCCTAAGCGCCAAGCAATCCAGCTGATCACCAGCAGCAAGGCTGCAGCCAGTACGGTATTCAAGCCAAACAATAAACCGTAGTTTTGTTCGTAAACGTCCCAGCTTTGGGTAGCCTGAGTCAGCAAAAACAACAGCACCAGCGACAAGGACACCAGAATAGTGAGGATCACCCCCAGCAACCAGCTGCGTTGCCGCAGTGCGCTTGAGGCGGTGCTGTGCTTCATTTAGCCAAATCTTCAAGCCGCACGGTGTGGCTGAAATTGATGTTCCAGTCGCTGCTGGCCTGGTTACCGAATTGCAAAGCCTGCGGCAACTGGCTCAGATCCAGACGAAAACGCAGGTCCAATCTTTGTTTACTGGCTTTATCCAAGGTATCAAGTCCGGCAATGCGCCAGCGGTTGATTTTTTTCACTGCCTGCAAAGCGTCGCTCAAACTGTCATAACTGTTACCCAAGGTCATGCCCAGTCCGCTGGCACCCAATGCCTGGGAAGAAACCTGTACCCTCCAGCGGCGCGATAAGGGCTGGTAACTCAAGCGAATAAAGCGCTGCGTGAGTGTCAATTGCTTGTCATACCAATACCAGCGCTCACGCATGACCTGGGCTTGCAGCACAAAAGTCAGCGGCAAGCCGTGATCCAAGGCGTCTTCCAGACTGGTTGACAGTTCGAAATCCAGATTTGCGTTGAGGTAAATGCCATCCTCGCCTCGTTCTATTTGCAATTCACCTAATTGCACTGAGGATTCTGCACGGGCGACGTTGAGCCAGCAAACACAAGCCGTGATGAGACAAATCAACCACCATTGCAGCGGCCAGGCCCGGCTGCAGCTGTTTGTCTTAGGTACCTTTTGCTCGGCGTTCCAGCAAGGCATAAAAAAATCCGTCATGCTCACCCTGTAGATTGTCGGAGAGAGTGCGGCTGTTTGATGGAATGCCGGGCATTAATTGCCCCGGCGAAGGAAGTAAGTGCGCTTGAGTGTTGTTTGCAAGAAACGCTTGCACCTGGTTCGCGCCCTCCTGACTAAACAAGGAACAGGTGCAGTACAACAAATGGCCGCCTTCCGCCAGCAAGGGCCACAAGGCCTGCAACAGTTTGCTTTGTTGGGCGGCCAAGCCTGCGAGATCTGACGGGCGTCGCAACCACGGAATATCCGGATGTCTGCGCACAATGCCGGAAGCGGTACACGGTGCATCCAGCAGGATGGCGTCAAAAGATCGCCCATCCCACCAACTTACAGGGTCAGCGGCATCTGCACACAGAACCGTGGCCTGTAAACCGAGTCGCTGTAAATTCTCAGTGATGCGTTCGCAGCGCGTAGCATCTATGTCCAGCGCTATCACCTCTACATCTGCATGTTCAAGCAGGTGAGCAGTTTTGCCACCCGGGGCGGCGCAGGCATCCAGCACCCGCAAGACTTTGCCTGATTTGGCGCTCAGGCCTTTTAATAACAATGGCGCCGCGAGTTGTGCGCCCGCATCTTGAACCGAGAACCAGGCTTGCGCAAATCCCTCAAGCATTTGCAAAGGCCGGGCCTGGGCTAATACCAACGCATCCTCGCCTACAGCCCGGCTTTGCACCCCGGTGGCCAGCCAGTGGGCTTGTAACGTGTCTCTATCTATCCGTTTGCGGTTGACACGCAAAGTCATAGGCGCGGCTTGCTGACTTGCTTGCAAAATAGCCTGCCAATGCTGCGGATGGTCTTGTCTGACGGCCTTGATCCACCATTCAGGATGATTCCAACGTGCTTGCGGTAACTGGGCAACAACTTGCAAACACGCGGCTTTTTCGCGACCGAAACGCCGCACACAGGCATTGATGAATGCCGACTGGGCACGGGTGGCAGGGTCACGCTTAGCGGCTTCAATCAGTTGGTTGACCAAAGTGTGCATGGGGTACATGGCGGACGTATCGGGGATGGCCAAGGCCAGGCCAACGCACAGCAATGCATCGACGGCCGGAGGGGGACTGCGGCTGACCAGGTGTTGTCTTAGGGCTTGGGTGCGGCCCCATTCGCGCAACACAGCAAACAGCAAAGCCTGGGCGGCGGCACGCAAACGCGGCTCAACCGATGCCAGTGCCAATGCGTGGTTTTGGCCCCGACGCACCGCCTGTAAAGCCCGGCTGCAAGCCTGTAATTGCTGCCATAAGGGGGGCGACGAACTCACCGCAATCTCGGTCAATAAGTCTTGACTCACAACGGCGTGGCTGCAGTGAATTGAAATAAACGCGCCAGCAAGGCGGCCGGGTATTGCCCTATCGCATGGTTGTAATCGGCAATCGCTTCGTTGAAACGGGTCAATTCAGGCTGCACCAGCAAATCTAACTCCAACCAGCGTTGCTTCAAGGCTTCTGGCATGTTGATGTAATAAACATCCGGGTGAATCAATGCGGCCCAGGCGTCCTGCAGCTCGGCAGCCGCATCATGCAAAGCGCGGGCGCTGTCTTCTTCCAACGTATGGGTTTGCATGCGGGCGATAGCGACTGTGGACAAACCGGCGGCCACTTGCAGGCGCGTCCAATGGCTTTGACTCAGTTCTGCACCCGCAAGACCGTCCCATAACTGAGGTGCTTGCGTGGCGGCAGCCACGGCATGCTGAACCAGCTCCTGATAATTGAGCAATACAGTTTCAAGCGGCCCAAATTGTTGCTTAACCTGCGTTCTCAAACGCACCAGGCGGTTGTAAGCGCCCAGCACCCAGAACACCAGAATGGCGATGGCTATCCAGAACCAGCGTGAATTCAGCATGACTCAGCGCCAGAAACCTCACCGGGTCAGACTGTGTAACAAGGCCCCCGCAGGGGCCAGGTCACTCAATCTGCGGCGGTCTCTTCGTTACTGCCTTCTTGCTGTTGAGCCAGAGCGAGTTCTTCTGCCTCTGTCTCGGCAATAGCACGTCGCTCGGCTTCGTCCATCAAGTCCTTGGCTTTGCGCGCTTGGTGGTAAGCCATGCCTGAACCGGCGGGGATGAGGCGGCCGACGATGACGTTTTCCTTCAAGCCGCGCAACTCGTCGCGTTTGCCCATGATGGCAGCTTCGGTCAGCACACGGGTGGTTTCCTGGAAGGAAGCCGCGCTGATGAAACTGTCTGTAGACAACGAAGCCTTGGTGATACCGAGCAGCAAGTTGGTGTAAGTGGCGGGCACTTTACCTTCGCGCTGCAAAGCTTCATTGGTGTTGAGCATTTCAGAGCGCTCGATTTGTTCACCGCTGATGTAAGTGGTGTCACCCACGTTATCAACCACCACACGGCGCAGCATCTGACGAACAATTACTTCAATGTGTTTGTCGTTGATCTTCACACCTTGCAAACGATAAACGTCTTGCACTTCGTCGACGATGTAGCGCGCCAGTTCTTCGATACCGAGCAAACGCAAAATGTCTTGCGGGTCTGCGGGGCCGTCAACAATGCTCTCGCCTTTGTTTACCACCTGGCCTTCGTGCACCACGATGTTTTTCTCTTTGGGAATCAATTCTTCCCACACGGTGCCTTCTGGGTCTGTAATTTGCAAACGGATCTTGCCTTTGGTTTCTTTACCGAAGGAAACGGTACCGGTCATCTCAGCCAAAATACCTTTGTCTTTCGGCGAACGGGCTTCGAACAACTCGGCCACACGCGGCAAACCACCGGTGATGTCTCGGGTCTTCTGACCTTCCACAGGGATACGCGCCAGCACTTCGCCGGGGCCCACGTCCTGCCCGTCACGCACTTGAATCAGCGCGCCGACTTGGAAGCCGATGGTCACAGAATGGTCGGTGCCGGGGATCTTCACTTCTTTGCCGGAAGCATCTATCAGCTTGACCTGCGGACGCACCACTTTGGTGGAACCGCGACGCTTGGGGTCGATGACCACCAATGTAGACAAGCCGGTGACTTCGTCCAATTGCTTGGCAACCGTCAAACCTTCTTCAACATTTTCGAAGCGGACCTGACCGGCAAACTCGGTGATCACAGGACGTGTCAACGGATCCCAGTTGGCCAAAATAGTGCCTGCTTTGATGTTTTGGTCCGGCTTGATGGCCAGAATCGCACCGTAAGGCACTTTGTGACGCTCGCGCTCGCGGCCTTGCTCGTCGTGAATGACGATCTCGCCTGAACGAGAAATCACGACCAACTCTTTTTTGCTGTTGGTCACATAACGCATGGTGGCGTTAAAGCCGATCACACCATTGGACTTGGCATCGACGCTGGAAGCAACTGCTGCGCGTGAAGCCGCACCACCGATGTGGAAGGTACGCATGGTCAATTGCGTGCCGGGTTCGCCGATGGACTGAGCGGCAATGACACCGACAGCTTCACCAACGTTGACCAGACCGCCGCGACCCAGATCGCGGCCATAGCATTTGGCACACAAACCAAAACGTGTTTCGCAGTTCAGTGCAGTGCGGACTTTGATTTCATCGACACCGAGCAACTCGATGTCATCGATCAAGTCTTCGTCCAGCATATGACCGGCAGGCACTAGCACATCGCGGGTTTCGGGATGCACCACGTCTTCTGCGACGGTGCGACCCAACACGCGGTCGCGCAAGGATTCGATGACTTCACCGCCTTCAACGATGGCGCGCATCAACTGTCCGTTGCTGGTACCGCAATCGACTTCAATCACCACCAAGTCTTGAGTCACGTCAACCAAACGGCGTGTGAGGTAACCTGAGTTAGCGGTTTTGAGCGCGGTGTCAGCCAGACCTTTACGCGCACCGTGTGTGGAGATGAAGTACTGCAACACATTGAGGCCTTCACGGAAATTCGCCGTGATTGGTGTTTCAATGATGGAGCCGTCAGGCTTGGCCATCAAGCCACGCATACCTGCCAATTGACGGATTTGGGCAGCAGAGCCGCGAGCACCTGAGTCAGCCATCATGTAGATGGAATTGAATGACTCTTGCTCGACTTCATTGCCGTGACGGTCAATGGTTTTTTCTTTACGCAGTTGGTCCATCATGACCTTGGAGACAGCGTCACCGGCTTTACCCCAAATGTCCACCACCTTGTTGTAACGCTCGCCGGATGTCACCAGACCTGAGACATATTGCTGCTCAATGTCTTTGACTTCTTTTTCAGCGCTGTCGATGATGGCGTGTTTTTCAAACGGCACCAACATGTCATCGATACAAATAGAGATGCCGGCGCGTGTGGCCAGACGGAAACCGTTTTGCAACAGTTTGTCGGCGAACACCACGGTTTCTTTCAAACCGCATTTACGGAATGAGGTGTTGATCAGCTTGGAGATTTCCTTTTTCTTCAGCGCTTTGTTCAAGTGGCTGAAAGGCAAACCGCGCGGCAGAATTTCGGACAACAACGCACGGCCGACGGTGGTTTCCACCAGCGATGTGCTGCTGGAGAATTCACCGGTGACTTTGTCTTTGGTCCACTCTGTCATACGCACAGTGATCTTGGCGGTCAACTCGACCACGTTCGCATCCAAAGCACGCTGCACTTCACCGATGTCGGCAAACACCAGGCCTTCGCCTTTGCCGTTGATGCGCTCGCGGGTCGTGTAGTACAGACCCAGCACCACGTCTTGAGAAGGAACGATAGACGGTTCGCCGTTGGCCGGGAAGAGCACGTTGTTGGAGGCCAGCATCAATGTGCGTGCTTCCATTTGCGCTTCCACAGACAAAGGAATGTGCACCGCCATCTGGTCGCCGTCAAAGTCGGCGTTGAAGGCTGAACACACCAAGGGGTGCAGTTGAATGGCTTTGCCTTCAATCAAGATGGGCTCAAACGCTTGGATGCCTAAGCGGTGCAAAGTAGGCGCACGGTTCAACAACACCGGGTGCTCTTTGATGACCTCTTCCAAAATGTCCCACACCACCGGTGTACCGGCTTCGACTTCTTTCTTGGCCGCTTTGATGGTGGTGGCAATGCCCATCAACTCCAGCTTGCTGAAGATGAAAGGTTTGAACAGTTCCAACGCCATGAGCTTTGGCAAACCGCACTGGTGCAGTTTCAAAGTCGGGCCCACGGTGATCACTGAACGGCCGGAGTAGTCGACGCGCTTGCCCAGCAAGTTTTGACGGAAGCGGCCTGACTTGCCTTTGATCATGTCGGCCAAAGACTTGAGTGCACGCTTGTTGGCACCGGTCATGGCTTTGCCGCGACGGCCGTTGTCCAGCAAGCTGTCAACCGCTTCTTGCAACATGCGCTTTTCATTG
>CANGPN010000028.1 GCA_947456305.1 Comamonadaceae bacterium
CCAAAGAGCAAGCCGCACAAGCTGAGAAATTGGCTTTGCAGGAACAAGCAAAAGCGGCTGAAAAACGCGCACTCGAGTTACAGGCCAAGGCAGAGGCTGAACGTTTAGCGCAAGAACAAAAAGCACTGGTTGAGCAACAAGCTTTGGCGCAACAGCAAGCCAAGGCTGAAGCTCAACGCATAGCCAATGAACAAGCCGTACAAGCTGAGAGACTGGTTTTGCAGCAACAGGCACAAGCCGCTGAAAAACGTGCGCTGGAGTTACAAGCCAAAGCAGAAGCTGAGCGTTTGGCGCAAGAGCAACAAGCCAGACTGTCAGAGCAGGCAGAGCAGGCTGAGCAAGAACGCTTGTCAGCTATTGCGCTTCATGCGCAAGTGTTGCATGAGTCTCAAGCTCAGGCGCAAGCATTAGCCCAAGCTCAAGCCGAAGAAGTTCGATTGAGTTTGAATGCCAAGCAATTGGCCCGTGCTCAGCAGATAGAGAACGAGCGTGTAGCAAAGGCTGAACAACTGGCACGCGAACAGCAAGCGCTGGTAGAACAACAAGCTCTGGCGCAACAGCAAGCAAAGGTTGAAGCTCAACGCATAGCCAATGAACAAGCCGCACAAGCTGAGAAATTGGCTTTGCAGGAACAAGCAAAAGCGGCTGAAAAACGAGCGTTGGAGTTACAGGCCAAAGCAGAAGCTGAACGCATAGCGCAAGAACAAAAAGCCAGATTATCCGAGCTGGCAGAGCAAGAACGATTGTCAGCTATCGCTCTTCATGCCCAAGAGTTGCGCGAGTCTCAAGCTCAGGCACAAGCGTTAGCGCAGAAGCAAGCCGAGCAAGTTCAATTGAGTTTGAATGCCAAGCAATTGGCCCGCGCGCAGCAGATAGAAAACGAGCGTATAGCAAAGACTGAACAACTTGCGCGCGAACAGCAAGCGCTGGCAGAACAACAAGCCCTGGCGCAGCAGCAAGCCAAAGCTGAAGCTGAGCGCATTGCCAAAGAGCAAGCCGCACAAGCTGAGAAATTGGCTTTGCAGGAACAAGCAAAAGCGGCTGAAAAACGCGCACTCGAGTTACAGGCCAAGGCAGAGGCTGAACGTTTAGCGCAAGAACAAAAAGCACTGGCAGAACAACAAGCCCGTCAACAGAAAGCACTGGCGGAACAACAGGCACGTGACAGGCAAGCCAAAGCCGAACAACTGGCGCGAGAAGAAAAAGCCAAGGCCGAGGAATTGGCCCAAGCCCAGGCTTTAGAGAAGATGCGTTTAGCAATTGCCCAACGAGAGAATTATTCGAAGGAACTTGAACAACAGCGTTTGGATGCTATTGCCAAAACAGCTAACGAAAACAGGCAAGCTAAAGCGCGTGAACTGGCAGACGCTGCGCAATTGGCGCAAGCAACGGCCAAGGCGCTTGAGCAAAAACAGCAAGCTCGCGCCAAGGAAGTGGAGGCTGAACGCATAGCTCTTGCCGGACAAATTGCACGCGAGCAGCAGGCACAACAACAAGCCAAGGCTGAATTGCTTGCCCGTCAGGCACTAGAGAAACAAGCCGCTGAGCAAGCACAGCGCTCGCTTGAGTTGAAACAGGCGCAGCAGGCCAAGTCTGAAGCAGACGACAAGCGCATGGTTGATTTGAACAAGAAGTCAGACGAATTGCGCCAAAAATTAGCAACCCTGAAAGAGCAGCAGCAAGTGGCAGCCGACAAGGCCAAGGCGTCGACAAAGTCAATAACTACGCAAATCAGTGCTTCAAATTTGAGCGCAGGTGAAGCCAATTTCTTGCGCGACAACAAGTTGACTGAGTTAGCTGCATCTGAGGGTATTGTTAACCAGGGCGTTGGCAAAGATCAACCGCAAACCCTTCCGGTCAAGCCACAGACATCTTCTATCGAAATGGCTAAAGAGCCGGAGATGAACTGGACCAGCATGCCATTGACCTCTGATTTGCCGCCTCAAGTGGCCAAATTAGGTGAGACATTTATTGATACGGTATTCAAGCAATTGCCAAGTTCTAAGCGCATGGCCAAGACCATGCCTTACGATGAATTCAAACTGCGTATCAAGGAGGCGATTGATACCAGCCCCGATCTAGCGGTGGTCTCTAACCTGGCACAGCAGTCCAAGGCCAATAAATCTCTGGCTTTGTCCAGCTTGCTGCCGCAAGTCACAGGAACGTCCGACAGCGGCAAGAGAACCACTCGCAACCCTTGGTACAACACCACCTATATTCAGGACGGCTCCAACTTCGGCGTCACGGTCAGTCAATTGGTGTTTGACTTTGGCGCAGGCGTTTTCGGCCTCAAAGCAGGCAAAGCCAGACTCAAGGCAGCCGAGGAGTTGATGGTGTCCAAGCGGTCTGAGCAAGCGCTCAAATCCATCAATGCATTTATTGAGTTGGAACGTGCCCGCGAGCAATACGCGCTGGCTGTGCAAAACGCGCAGTCCCGGCTTGAGCTGATCAAGCTGGTCAGAGAGAGATTTAATCTGGGTGGCGGTACCAAACCCGATGTGATCCGTGCCGAGTCACGCTATGCAGAGGCTTTGTCCACTGTGGCTTTAGCCGGTTCCAGGGTCAGCAGTGCCGAGGCCAATTACCGTGAATTGTTTGCCAGCAGTCCTGAGAGTGTGGTGGTCGGGCCTGACCATGAATTTGCAATTGAGGGTTTGGTCAAATCAGCTGAGGAATTGGCTGGCACCTACCCCGGTTTATTGCAATTGGCCAGACTGAAAGACGCAACCAGCGAAGAATCCCGTGCGGCAATTGCCAAGACGCTGCCAAGCTTCAGTTTGGTGTATTCCAATTCGTCTCAAGGCCACTTTGTGGCCAACGTTACCCCTGCTTCAAGCACCAGCATGGTGTTGCAAATGAGTGTTCCGCTTTACGACGGCGGTGCGGGTCGGGCGCGTAAAGACGATGCTGCACTCAAAGCCCAACAGTCTGCCCTGGAGTTCGAGGTGGCAATGCGCTCTTTTGAGAAGACTCTGTTGCAAAGTCAGGCAGAGGTTCGCAGCAGCGAGGAAATCTTGACGTCGCGTTCCGTGTCCGTGAGATCAGCCATAGCCTCCATGCGCGCTGTTCGTGAACAGTTTGCATTTAACAAGGGTACTTTGTTGGACCTGATCTCGGTTCAGGACAGCTTGTACCAGTCAGGAAAAGACATGATTGATGCCGGCGCTGATCGCAATCTCGCACGCTACCGTTTGGCGCACTTGACCTCCGAGTTACAAAAGGTATTCCAGTTGTCTGACTCACCTTTGATGGCACAGGATTAAATATGTCTGAGTCTTCATTGACAGCCTATGACAAGCCAGTTGAGTTTGCCCCTAAGGATCCGATAGAGAGTTGCGTGCTCTGGTTGTTGGAGAGTCTGGAGAAACCCATGTCAGCCGCCGCTTTACGTGCCAGTGTGGCGCGGCTGCCGGGACCTTGGACATTTGAAGAGGCAATTGAGGCGCTGGAGAGTTTTGGTTTTCGGTGTCGCGAAAAGAAGATCAGCCTTTCTGATTTGCTCAGCACACACAAGACTTCCGTATTTTTCTCAGAAGGTGCTGTCATCGCTGGTATTCAGCCCAAAAGCGAAGCTCACCCGGCACAGTTGTTTGTCCCCTCCAGAAGCCCTAGACCCTACCCTTTATCGGTCGATTCATTGGCCATGATTTATGACGGGCTGGTCATAGAAATCGAAGCTGATCTGAAGATCGGCAGCGCTGATACGCAGGAGCAAAAGGGCCGTTTCGGGCATTGGTTTTTCGGACCGTTGCTGGCCTCTAAGTTTGTTTACTTTCAGGTTTTGATGGCAGCTTTATTGACCAACATCTTTGCACTTGCCACCTCTGGCTTTTCAATGATTGTGTATGACCGTGTCATGCCTAACGGAGCGATGGAGACCCTGGTCGCGCTGTTGGTCGGTGTATTTATTATTTTCGTCAGCGATTTCATCATCCGCAGCCTTCGCAGTTATTTTCTGGATGTGGCCGGTGCTCAGGCCGATATGGTGATTGCCGATACATTGTTTGAGCAAGTCATTGATATGGAACTGGCTGCGCGCACATCGCCAACCGGTTCTGTTGCGAATTCCTTGCGCGAATTTGAGTCTTTGCGGGATTTCTTAACATCTGCCACATTGACTACTTTGATTGATTTGCCGTTTGCTGTCCTGTTTTTGTTTGTCATTTGGACCATAGGCGGGCCTTTGGTTTATGTGCCCCTGGCGGCCATACCATTGATCATTGGCTCAACTTTGCTGATTCAGCCCAGCTTGAAAAAGCTCACGCAAAGCAATTACGAAGATGGTCAGACTAAAAACTCGGTAGCGATTGAAACATTGCAAGGTATAGAAACCATCAAGGCCATTGGTGCTGGCTCCATGATGAGAAAACGGTGGCAAGACGTGATTTCCCATCAGTCTGCCATTGGATTGAAAACAAGGGTGCTGTCCCAGTTCTCTTCGAATATGTCTAACTTTTCCAACCAACTGGTATGGGTGGGCACAGTCACGCTGGGGGTATACCTCACGCAAACAGGAGCGATCGGCTCGGGAGCGATTGTGGCTTGCTCTATGTTGTCGGGACGATCTATTGCACCTTTGGCGCAACTGTCTCAATTACTAACCCGCATGAACACGGCCATGGCCAGTTACCGTAACTTGTCTGCATTGATGAGTCAACCACGCGAACACAAAAGCAAGGCTGCTTACTTGAACCGCCAGGTCTGGCGCGGCAGTATTGAGTTTCGTGATGTCAGTTTCAACTATGCCGGACAGACTCAGGGCGGTTTGAGCAATATCTCTTTCAAGATTGACGCCGGTGAGCGGGTAGCCTTGGTGGGAAAAGTCGGCTCAGGCAAAACCACTTTAGCCAAGTTGCTGGTGGGCTTGTACAAGCCTGATTCGGGCGCTATCTTGGTTGATGGTATCGATATACGGCAGATTGATCCAGCCGATTTGCGGCGCAATATAGGCGTGGTGATGCAAGAGAGTTGGTTGTTCTCCGGAACCGTCAAACAAAACATTGCTGTGGGCGGCAACAATCCCAGCGACGATGAGATCTTGCAAGCAGCCATGCTCTCTGGTGTACATGATTTCATTTCAACGCATCCCGATGGCTATGCTTATAAATTGAAAGAAAAAGGGGAAGGTTTGTCAGGCGGCCAACGCCAGACTATCAATATTGCGAGGGCTTTGGTGGGTAAGCCTCCCATACTTTTGATGGATGAGCCGACCAGTGCCATGGATCTGGCGAGAGAAACTGAGTTGATCAACAATTTGAAAAATCAATTGATCAATCAAACGATATTGATCATCACGCACAGAACCTCAATTTTGGAGTTAGCCACGCGTGTGCTTGTCATTGATCAAGGCAAGATTGTGGCGCAAGGCCCCAAGAGCGATTTCATGCGAACCCAGCAGCAACAGGCAGCGCAGGAGGCAGCCGGCGTTGTTTGATACTCAAGCCGGCATAAGTCATGAATAAACCCAAAAAAATCAACTACAGCAAAACAGGCTTTGGTAATTTACGCATTGGCAGACCAAGCGTGGTGTCGTTTTTGCTGCTTAATGCCATTCTGTTAACGATCGGTGTGCTATTGGTCTGGTCGGCATACTCTAATGTCGATGAGGTTACGCACGCCGAAGGACGCGTCATCCCGTCTTCCCATATGCAGGTTGTGCAAAACATGGAAGGCGGCATTGTCAAGAGCATCAATGTCAAGCAAGGCGATCTGGTAGAGAAAGATGATGTAGTGTTGAGCATGGAATCCGTGCAGTTCAAATCTGAACTTGACAGTAAACAGCAGCAAGTCATGTCTTTGATGGCCAAGGAAGCCAGACTCAAGGCTGAGGTCAGTGACACACCTTTGAGTTTTACCAGCGAATTCACTGCCATGGCCGGACATTATGTGAGTACGGAATTGTCTGAATACGATACTCGTAAGCGCCGTCTGCAGGCAGACTTGTCACTGCTGGACAGCCAGGTGCAAAGCGGACAACAAGAGTTGGAAATAGTTCGCAAATTGACTGAGCGAGGTTTAGAGCCTCAAATTGAACTTGTTCGAACCCAAGCCAGGGTAGATGAGGCGCGCAATAAGATGGAATCCATGAAGCGACAATTCAAAAGCGAAGCCGCTACTGAATTGTCCAGAGTTGTCTTGGAACTCAACCCGTTGAGACAAACGCTCCCCGCTTTTGCTGACAAGCTCAACCGTACGCAGGTCAAAGCGCCTTTGAAAGGTGTGGTCAACAGAGTCATGATCAACACCGTAGGTGGTGTGATCAAACCAGGGGAACCTGTGGTTGAGATCGTTCCTTTTGACGATAACCTGGTGGTGGAGGCGCAGATCAGACCTCAGGACATAGGTTTTATACGCATGGGCCAGTCTGCCAACGTCAAGTTCACCGCCTACGATTACTCTATTTTCGGTTCCCTCAAAGGAACGATTACCAATATTTCACCGGATTCTGTATCTAAAGAAGAACGCGGCCAAATTTCGTACTACTACATCGCGCGAATAGAAACCAGCACCAAGGCTATCAAGTCGTTGGAAAAAAATCTGCCCATCATTCCAGGTATGCAGGCCCAGGTAGATATCATCACCGGTAACAAAAGTGTTTTGAGTTATTTACTTAAGCCTTTGATTGCCGTGAAGGAAAATGCATTCCGTGAACGTTAACCAAATATTATTTTGCTGCAAGCTGGTGCTAGGGGTCTTACTGTCTTCAAGTTTGAGTGCTTGGGGCCAATCAGCCACGGCAGATGAGGCTATGTCTTTTCAGAAAGTGGTGCGCTGCGACTCAGCGGCGTCAGATAAATCAATAAGCAGTCTTTGCTTTACTCCGCCGCCTGAACTTGGTGCCGGTGACGTTGTGCTGGCTCAGGGAAAGATTGAAAGAAAGACAGAAGATGCCTTTGGTGCCGCGGTCAAAAATATGCCGGCCGGCACCATTGTTTTACTCAACAGTCTGGGCGGGGATTTGGTGGGTGGATTACGCCTGGGCCAGTCTATACGGGCCCGGGATTTCAATACCTGGATCATGGATGCGCAAACTGAAAAAACAGCCATCAAGGATAAAAAAATCTCAGGCAAATGTTTTTCATCGTGCGCCTATACATTTTTAGGTGGAGTCGTACGCAAGGTCGATAAAACAGGTCAGCTAGGCGTGCATCAGTTCAGAAACCAGGAAGACAAACTGGATGCAAATCAGGCACAAAAGATTTCCGCCATGCTGGCCCGATACCTTGACGCCATGGGTATTAACAGGCAATTGCTTGACCAAGCTTTGCTGACAGAACCCGGCAAGATGACATTGATACCTGAAATACAGAGAATTGCCTGGAATGTCGAGCTAAGTCAAACCAATCCGATAGCAGTATCCAAGTGGAAACTCGAAGCTGCTGCGGGCGGTAAACGACTGGCATTCACTTCGGTGAAACAAGTCAAACGCAATGCGTATTTGACATTTGCGCTCACTTATATCAACGGAAGTCTGCGTGGTTTATTGATAGCCAAGCCAGATGCGCGTGATGAGCAGGCCACTGACTGGTTAAGCGCTTTCAACGAAAAAGTAGAGTTGATGACCGAAGTTAATTCAAAATTGTTTGTACTGCGTCCTGTCTCAGATTGGGAGCGTGCAGGACAGGTCAATACGCCGGGAACGCGTCAAATTTGGTACGTCATTCCGCCTGAGATGATCAAGGAAATGCTGACAGCCCGGCAATTTAAACTCAAACCGCAATGGGCATTTCCTCCCATGGGAATGGATGCTGAAACACTGTTCAGCACCGATGGCTTCAAGGACAACTACTCGGCACTTTGAACACTCAATGGAACAGCCCTTTGATGTTTTGAAGGGTTTTGCCTGAGGCTTGTTTGATTTTGTTCAGTAATGAGTTGGCATGGCCGGGTTCAAGCATAAAGTCATAAAAATGCTTTTGATGGTAGCCAAGGCTTTCATTGGTGTGGGAGTGATCCTGACCGAAGGTGGTTTGTCTGATGTGCAATGCTTTTTTGAGCAACTCCATGGCATGTGCAACATCACCTTTCAAGTGTTTAACAATAGCAAGCTCGTGGAAAGAATGTGAAGTGTGGTGGTGATCAGGACCGTACTTATCCATCCTGATATCCAGTGCTTTATGGTGCAAATCTTCAGCTTCTTTATGCTCGCCTAATAAAGCCTTGATGACGCCTAAGCCGTGGTAAGAGTCAGCGGTGTGGTGGTGGTCAGCTCCCAGCGTTTGATGTCTGATATCTAGTGCTGTTTCATGATGGGTATGTGCATCATCGTGCTGACCTAAGGATTTCAGTAATTCACCTAGCCCGTGGTGTGAGTGTGCGGTGTGCGGATGCGCCTCGCCGTGGAAGTCACGGCGAATTTCCAGCGCCTGGCGATGATAATCTTGCGCAACATCATGGTTGCCCTTGCGGTGGCTGATTTTTCCTAATATATGCAAGCTGTGTGCAATCAGCGGATGGTTTTGGCGCAATTTAGCCATACGGATTTGCAGCGCTTGTTCACCCATTCTTTCAGCATCGTGGTGCTCATCAAGATCGTGCAATAAGTTGGCCAGTCCGTGTAGCGAAAAAGCGGTGTGAATGTGGTGGTCTCCAAATATCTTTCTTCTGATCACCAACGATCTGCGGTAATAGTCGTTGGCTAATTTGAAATCTCCCAGTTCCTGCATCAAATGCGCATAGTGGCTAAGGGCTTGAGCCGTCATAGGATGTTCTTTACCCAGTAGTTTTTCTCTGGCAAACAAGGCCTTATCGTGTAAATCACGGGCTTCTTTAAATTGACCGAGTTCATGCAAAGAGATGGCTGTATTTAATTGCGAATGTGATGTGTGCGGGTGATCTTTACCGTAAATGCTTTCGCGTATTTTTAACGCTTGTTGATTGATTTTCAGTGCTTGCTGGTAATTTCCTTTATCGTGAATCAGCGAAGCCAGATTGTGCAAACTGTGGGCTGTTTGAGGATGAAATTCACCAAAATTATTGATACGGATTTCCAGTGACTTGTCCAGCATCTCCTGAGCATGTCCGTATTCCCCCATATCGTGCATCACTGAACCCATGCCATTTAAAGAATTGGCTAAATGCGGGTGATCCTTGTCCAGATGGCTGGTTCGAATAGACAAGGATTTCAAATGCATATCTCTGGAAGAGTCTAGTTCAGCAGTTTCATGCAATAAGCCCGCGTAGCCGTAGTAAGTGCTGGCAGCATTCAAGAAAACAGGTGAAAATGAATTTTCGTAAATAGAAATTGATTCATTGAATAACTTGTCAGCATACGCGTAGTTGCCGAGTGACTTTTCGAGCAACGCATAATTACTGATAGTAGTGGCTGTATATTGGTTATCAAAACCAAAAAACTTTTCTTTGATTTTTAACGAAGATTCGTAACAACTTTTGGCCTCTTCAAATTGGCCTTGAACAGTTAATAAGTTGGCAAGATTATTCAAGGTGACGGCGGTTTGCGGGTGTTTGTCGCCTAATTTTTCCTTTTGAATTTTCAATGCATTTCTGTACAAAATTTCTGCTTCGTTATATAAACCAAGCTCCATGCGGCAATTGGCTAAACACTGCATGACAAATGCTACTTGCGGGTGATTCTCGCCAAAGTATTTCTTACGTATTTCAGATGCCTGTGAAAAATAGTCAATTGCCTCTTTGTATTTGCAAATTTCAAAATACAACTTGCCAAGTTCTATCAAAGAAATTGCCACTTCCGGATGATTGTTTCCGAAAACAGCTTGATTGATTTCAAGTGAGAGGCTGAGTAATTTTTCAGCCTCTGAATGATTACCTACGCTTGTGTAATAGTTAGCAAAGCTTTGAAATGTTTTGCATAAAGCGTGGTGGTTGCTGCCGAAAATATGGGTTTTGATTGCCAAAGCTTTTTCTAGTAAAGCGAAAGCTTCCTCGTTCTTACTTGTATCCAGCATTAACTGAGCTTTTGCTTGCAGGCATTGTGCGTAAATCAAATTATTTTCAACGCCTCCTGCAGATTCGCATATGTCTATCGCCCGTTGGTATAACTGGCCTGATTCTTCATGGTTTCCCTTGTTATGTAGCAGCGTGGCGAGATTAAGCAAAAACGCAGGGTATTCTTTTTCAAAACCTGCTGTATCGCGGCTTTCAGCAATTTGGCTACTTTGCCTGAACAATTTCTCAGCATGCTCTACATCACCTTTTAACTCCATCAAAATTCCTAGATTGTTGATAGAGATAGCAGTTTCCAAATGCTTGTCACCGTAGATTTTGGTCTTTAAGCTCAATGCTTCAGTGGCAAATTTTTCGGCATTATTAAAATTACCTGAATCTTTATAGACAAGGCTTAAGTTATTCAACAAAGTTGCCGTTTGTGTTTCAGTACCTGTGGTGTGGTTTTGGCAAAAGTCCAGTGCCTTTTGAAATTGGGTTAAAGCTTCTTGAAATTCGCCGTTTTCTTTAGCATGTAAGCCTAAAAAATTCATGACAGACAAAAACTCTGCGGAATATGTTTCCTCCGATCCTGCGATCAAATCCAGGTAGTATTCAAATGTTGTTTTGGCCGCAGCCTTGTCTTCATGCAAACGGTAAGCTGTTCCTAATAAAAATACGCAAAGTGCTAACTCGGAAGAATATTGCTCCTCCTGCCCTTGTAGCCTTTCAAGCAGTGATTTGCCGGTGATGATGGCAGAGGAATACTGTTTTTCATTGATCACTTGCTTGAGGTAATCAATAAAACTTTGTAAAGAGGTGGCGGGGTCCTGCCACGCTTGCGTAATGATCAGTAAATGCGGCAAATCATTAAGTATTTCATCCCTCAGAGTGTTGAGTTCATTGTCAATATGACATTGCCAGAGATAGTTTGCGTACCTTTGTACCAAGTGCTCGTCTATGTGGAATTCGCGCGAGTCATCTTGATTGCAAAGCCAGATTTTCAAATCGGTATTCAGGCTGTATGTCGCTTGGTCGACCTCGGCAATATTTCCGATTGACTTCAAACACTCGTTAAGTTTCAAATCTTGCACGCCAAGATGAGACAAGATAAATGCCAATTTTTCACTGGTTTTGCCGGAATCTGAAATGGCCAGAATACTGAGGCATGGTCTAATGTGTGAAATATAATTATTAATATCTGTAAATTGAGCTTTGAAATTTTCTAAAGTATTCATTTTCGGCTATGCAAATAAAAACATCGTAAAATGTCTTCACCTCAAATCCTTGCATAAGCTTGCTTAAATCTCAAGCAGACGCCCCAACATGAGCATCAAACAACTTAATGCCAGCCATGTAGCCGAAGAGGATAGGGTGGTGTTGCGAATTACCACCACAGACGATAACGAATACCGCTTACTGCTTACACGCGCCATGCTGCGGGACATGCTGGGTTTGGTGCGACAACTGCAACTGGTTCAAGCAGTGAACCAGCATCCTTCGCCGCTGGCGGCTGACATTGCTGAGTTCAAGCAACAAGTGCAGTTGAGTAATGCCAAGTTCACTGAATTTGAACCAGCTTCACGTCTACCCTTGGGAGACCAGCCGCTGATGGTACGCAAAGCAGCAATTAACAAACACCAGGGTCAAGATGTGCTGGAGTTGAACTTACCGGGGAAATTGTTGAAACTGCCTTTGACCGATGAACTCAGCGCTCAGCTCGGCGTGGTGCTGCAAACCATAGCCGACCGCGCCCAATGGGATTTACCGCTTACCTTTAGTCAATCCAGCTCTGAAGAGGCGTCCCCTTCATCCGGTTTGTTGTCAAGTAAAGAAATACAAAAATTACTTCACTAAGCGCCTCGCTGCACTGTGTGTCCAACGAGGCTCAAACAGTGCTTGTCAGCGTTTGTTCATAGCCGGCACATCGCGCTTTGCGGCACCAGTGAACAACTGACGCGGACGACCGATTTTGTATTCCGGGTCGCTGATCATTTCGTTCAATTGGGCAATCCAACCGACGGTGCGGGCCAAGGCAAATATACCGGTGAACAAATTGACGGGGATACCGATAGCGCGTTGCACGATGCCTGAATAGAAATCCACATTCGGGTACAGCTTGCGCGACACAAAGTAATCGTCTTCCAGTGCAATTTTTTCTAACGCTTTGGCCAGCTTGAACAGCGGGTCATTTTCCAGGCCCAGCTCCTTGAGTACTTCGTCGCATGTTTCTTGCATCAGCTTGGCGCGAGGGTCGTAGTTTTTGTAAACACGGTGACCAAAACCCATGAGTTTGACATTGGAGTTTTTGTCCTTAACCTGCTCCATGAATTCGCCGACTTTGGCAATGCCGCCATTGGCTTGAATCTCTTCGAGCATGTTCAAACAGGCTTCGTTGGCACCGCCGTGTGCCGGTCCCCACAAACAGGCGACACCTGCGGCGATGGCTGCGAAAGGATTGGTACCTGAGGAGCCGCACAAGCGAACGGTGGAGGTAGACGCGTTTTGTTCGTGGTCGGCGTGCAGCGTGAAGATGCGGTCCATGGCGCGTTCTAACACCGGGTTGACCACATATTCTTCACATGGGTTGCCGAACATCATGCGCAAGAAATTGCCTGCATAAGACAAATTGTTTTGCGGGTACATGAAAGGTTGTCCCACGCCGTATTTGTAGGCCATGGCCACCAGCGTTGGCATTTTGGCTATCAATCGTATGGCCGCGATTTCTCGGTGTTCAGCATTGTTGATGTCGGTGCTGTCGTGATAGAAGGCCGACAAGGCGCCTACCAGACCGGTCAGCACGGCCATGGGGTGCGCATCACGACGGAAGCCGCGCAGGAAAAACTGTAATTGCTCGTGCACCATGGTGTGGTGGGTCACGGTTTTGGTGAAGTCGTGCTTGCCTTTGGCATCAGGCAGCTCACCGTAGAGCAACAAATGGCAGGTCTCTAAAAAGTCGCAGTTGGTGGCGAGTTGCTCGATAGGGTAGCCGCGATACAGCAATTCACCTTTGTCGCCGTCAATGAAAGTGATGGCCGATTGACACGAAGCGGTAGACAGGAACCCGGGGTCGTAGGTGAACATACCTGTCTGACCATATAACTTTCGGATATCAATCACGTCCGGCCCGACGGTGCCGTTGTAGACCGGCATTTCCACGCTGGGCTGGCCATTGGTGAAAGAAAGAGTGGCCTTGTAGTCAGCGAGTTTCATGGTTGTTTCCTGTGTCAAACAATGAAAAAATTTTCAAACTTTCAAAAGATGCAAAACAGATTGCACCCGGGGGTCTTGTGTCACTGTTTGTGTATGCGGGCGATCCAGCAAAACATCCAGTAAATCGTTGTCAGCTAATTCCATCAGCGCATACACGCCGCGAGCTTGGCCGACGGTCAGCACCTGCGCATGGCGATTGAAAAAACGTTCGATGAACAAATCATTTTCAAGCAATCCGCGACGACAGCGCCAGCGAAGTTTGCTGAGTGCAGCTGACGACAAGCTGTCGCTGTCGGGCAGGCCTTCGAGTTGTTCATCGCCCATTTACACCGCGCGGCTGATCATCAGTTCTTTGATCTTGCCGATAGCCTTGGTCGGGTTCAAACCTTTGGGGCAAACATCAACGCAATTCATGATGGTGTGGCAGCGGAATAAGCGGTAAGGGTCTTCCAAATTGTCCAAGCGCTCAGCGGTGGCGTGGTCGCGGCTGTCGGCGATGAAGCGGTAGGCTTGCAGCAAACCGGCGGGGCCGACGAACTTGTCCGGGTTCCACCAGAACGAGGGGCAGCTGGTGGAGCAACTGGCGCACAAAATACATTCGTACAAACCGTCGAGTTCTTCACGCTCGGCAGGGGATTGCAAGCGTTCTTTTTCAGGCGGCAGCGAGTCATTGACCAAATACGGTTTGATGGAGTTGTACTGGTTGAAAAACTGCGTCATGTCGACGATCAAATCGCGAATGACAGGCAAGCCGGGCAATGGCTTTAAGGTGATGACACCGGGCAAGGTCAGCATGTTGGTCAAACAGGCCAAACCGTTTTTGCCGTTGATGTTCATGGCATCCGAGCCGCAGACACCTTCGCGGCAAGAGCGACGGAATGACAGTGTCGGGTCTTGCGCTTTGAGTTTCATCAACGCGTCCAACAACATGCGCTCGTGACCGTCGAGTTCCACCTCGATGGTTTGCATGTAGGGCTTGGCGTCTTTTTCCGGGTCGTAGCGGTAAATTTTGAAGGTGCGTTTCATTAGAAGGTTCTCACTTTCGGAGGAATGCTTTCGGTCGTCAATGGTTGCAATTTGACGGGCTTGTAAGTCAGGCTGTTGCTGTGGCTGTGCCACAGGCTGTGTTTGAGCCATTGCTCGTCGTTGCGACCGTTGGGGTGTTCAGGTGTGTCTGCGTAGTCGTCCACTGTGTGCGCGCCACGGCTTTCGCGGCGGGCTGCTGCTGACACCATGGTGGCTTGGGCGCATTCGATCAGGTTTTCCACTTCCAGCGCTTCAATGCGTGTGGTGTTGAAAATCTTGCTCTTGTCTTTCAAGCCGATGGCGTTGACGCGTTCACGCAAAGCTGCGATTTGCTCAACACCTTCATCCAGACTGGCTTGTGTGCGGAACACACCGGCGTGCTTTTGCATGCTGGCGCGCAAATCGTTGGCCACGTCTTGCGCGTATTCGCCGTCGGTGCTGTTGTCCAAACGCGCCAGGCGAGCCAAGGTGCGATCGGCTGCGTCTGCGGGCAAAGGCTTGTGCAGTTTGTTTTTCTGGTGGAACTCGACGATGTGGTTGCCTGCGGCTTTGCCAAACACCAGCAAGTCCAACAGTGAATTCGTACCCAAGCGGTTGGCACCGTGCACGCTCACGCATGAACATTCGCCGACGGCATACAAACCATTGACCACGGCGTTGTGATCGGTAGATGTTTGCGTCACCACTTGACCGTGGATGTTGGTGGGGATGCCGCCCATTTGGTAGTGGATGGTGGGCACCACGGGAATCGGCTCTTTGGTGATGTCGACGTTGGCGAAGTTGTGGCCAATTTCGTATACCGAGGGCAGACGCTTCATGATGGTGTCAGCGCCCAAGTGGTCCAGCTTCAAGTGCACATAGTCTTTATTCGGGCCGCAGCCGCGACCTTCTTTGATTTCCTGGTCCATGCAACGCGACACAAAATCGCGCGGTGCCAAGTCTTTCAATGTGGGCGCATAACGCTCCATGAAACGCTCGCCCAAGCTGTTGAGCAAAATCGCGCCTTCGCCACGGCAACCTTCGGTCAGCAACACACCGGCACCGGCGACACCGGTGGGGTGGAATTGCCAAAACTCCATGTCTTCCAATGGAATGCCGGCGCGTGCCGCCATGCCCAAGCCGTCGCCGGTGTTGATGAACGCATTGGTAGAAGCCGCAAAAATCCGACCTGCACCACCAGTGGCCAGCAACACGGTTTTGGCTTCCAGAATATGCAAATCGCCAGTTTCCATTTCCAGCGCGGTGACACCGACCACGTCGCCATCAGCGTCGCGAATCAGGTCTTGCGCCATCCATTCGACAAAGAAATTGGTATTGGCTTTCAGGTTTTGCTGATAAAGCGTGTGCAACATCGAATGGCCGGTGCGGTCTGCCGATGCGCAGGCACGTTGGACTGATTTTTCGCCGTAGTTGGACGTATGGCCACCGAAGGGGCGTTGGTAAATCGTGCCGTCGGGGTTGCGGTCAAACGGCATGCCCATGTGTTCGAGTTCGTATACCACTTTGGGTGCTTCGCGGCACATGTACTCGATGGCATCCTGGTCACCCAGCCAGTCGGAACCTTTGACCGTGTCATAAAAATGGTAGTGCCAGTTGTCTTCTGACATATTGCCAAGAGACGCACCAATGCCGCCTTGCGCTGCCACTGTGTGCGAGCGGGTGGGGAAGACTTTGGACAGCACAGCGACGTTCAGACCGGCGCGTGAAAGTTGCAGCGAGGCACGCATGCCGGAGCCGCCTGCACCGACGATGACCACATCAAAGCGGCGACGGGGAAGAGAAGAGCGTGTCATCTGTCAAAGTCTCCAAAGAACCTGAATCGCCCAGCCCAAACATGAGAGCAACCAGACGATGGTGAAAATATGCAAGGCCAAACGCAAGCCCACGGGTTTGATGTAGTCCATCCAGATGTCGCGCATGCCTACCCAGACGTGGTAGCTGAGGGCAAGGAAAACGGTGAAAGTCAGCGCGCGCATCCATTGCGGGCTGAAAGTACCGGCCCACAAGTCGTAGCCGATCTCGCCGCGTGAAAAAATGACGCGAACCAGCACCAGCAGTGTGAACAAGGCCATCAAAGCCGCCGTCAAACGTTGGGCCAGCCAGTCACGCAAACCGTAGTGAGCGCCTGTGACCAGGCGTTTGGAACCGATTGATTCGCTCATGCTTGCTCCTGAATTCAGTAAATATTGAACAATTTAGCGCCCAGCAGCACGGTTAAACCGATGCTGGCGCTCAAGGTGAAGACGGCGCTGCTGCGGCCGAATTCACGGCTGACCGAATGGGTGGCGTCCATATACAAATGGCGCAAACCGGCAATCAGATGGTGCAGGTAAGCCCAGATCAGGGCCAGCATGGTCAGGCGTATAAACCAGCCCGGGTAAATGCCGATGCCGAAATTCATGGCCGCTTTGAATCTGGCAAATGAAATTTCCGAAGAGACGGATTTGTCGAACAGCCAGATGATGAAAGGCAGCAACAAAAACATCAATGCGCCGCTCACGCGGTGCAGGATGGATACCCAGCCTGCCGGAGGCAGCCGGTAAGTGGGTAAGTCATGAAATGCGTTGATGTTGCGAAAAGTCGTAGGGGGCTTAACGGGGTCTGTCATGCGCTGTGCTTTCCAGTGATCAGGTAAGGGCTGGTGAAATCCCTTAGGGGGGTGAGTAAATTCATTCTATTGCAATGCACAAAAATCATTGGTCGCCTGCGTGCCAGCAGCTTGAAATTCTCATTTTGCGCATCCCTTCAACTTAATTCATTCAAATAGTGGCGGGTGTCGGTGCGGTAGACGCCAATTCGCCATTCCATGGGACTGTCGTGGTAAGTGAATGACATACGCTCTACTTTAAGCAAAGGTGTGTTGGTGCTAACTTTCAGTAAATCACATACTTCGTCTGAAGGAAGCACCGCGCGTAAACGTTCCTGTGCACGTACCATGCGTATGCCGAAATCAGACTCGAACATGGCGTACATGGGCCGGGTGTCTTTGCTTAAGCGCTCGGCGGTCAGGCCTTTGAAGGTGGCGCCGGGCAGCCAGATGTCTTCAAAAATAGTGGGTACGTCATCAAATGACAAAACACGGCGTACTTGGAACACGGAGTCGCCGGTTCTCAACATCAACACCCGGGCAACCTCAGCGCTGGCGCGCAAGCGGTTGCAATCAATGATGCGGCGTTCGGCCGGGCCTTGGCTGACCGCGCCGGGATTGTCGGGCTTGAGCTTGAGGAAACGGAATTGCACCTGTTGTTCGGCATGGGTGGCGACAAACGTGCCCTTGCCTTGGCGACGCACCAGCAAATGTTCTTTGGCGAGTTCATCAATGGCTTTGCGCACCGTGCCCTGGCTGACCTTGAAGCGTGCAGCCAGCTCGAATTCACTTGGGATCAGGTCGCCGGGCTTCCATTCGCCTGCTTGCAGGCTTTGCAGCACCAGCCCTTTGATTTGTTGGTACAAAGGACTGAAAGACGGTGACACCAAACCCTGGGAGACGGGTTGGTTGGCAGCATTGTCTAAGGGCGTTGTGGCGTTCACTGGGGGACCGTCAGGCGCTAGTCATGGATAAGACGCTATCATATCTTCTATAAGACATAGGTCTTGTGAATCTTTGGCAACCCGGCCCGCCCGGCTTCATTCTTTTGTTCAATTTCGGAGAATTTTCATGAGTAAACAACCCGTTCGCGTGGCCGTCACCGGTGCCGCAGGTCAAATCGGCTATGCCTTGTTGTTCCGTATCGCCTCAGGCGAAATGCTGGGCAAAGACCAGCCCGTCATTCTTCAATTGCTTGAAATTCCCGACGAGAAAGCACAAAAAGCGCTCAAGGGCGTGATGATGGAACTCGAAGACTGCGCCTTCCCGTTGCTGGCCGGCATGGAAGCCCACGCAGACCCGATGACTGCATTCAAGAACACCGATTACGCCTTGTTGGTCGGTTCACGTCCACGCGGCCCGGGCATGGAACGCGCCGAATTGCTGTCTATCAACGGTGCCATCTTCACCGCCCAAGGCAAGGCTTTGAACGCCGTGGCTTCACGCAACGTCAAAGTGCTGGTGGTCGGCAACCCCGCCAACACCAATGCTTACATCGCCATGAAATCCGCGCCTGACTTAAAGCCCGGCAACTTCACCGCCATGCTGCGCTTGGACCACAACCGCGCTGCATCTCAATTGGCTGCCAAGACAGGCAAAGCCGTTGCCGAGATTGAAAAACTTTGCGTCTGGGGCAACCACTCTCCCACCATGTACGCCGACTACCGTTTCGCCACCATTGGCGGCGCATCTGTCAAAGACATGATCAACGACCAAGAATGGAACGCGAATGTGTTTTTACCCACTGTGGGCAAACGCGGCGCTGCCATCATTGAAGCGCGTGGTTTGTCTTCCGCGGCTTCTGCTGCCAACGCTGCCATCGACCACATGCGCGACTGGGCGCTGGGCACACACGGCCAATGGGTGACCATGGGCATTCCTTCACAAGGTTGGTATGGCATTCCCAAAGACGTGATGTTTGGTTTCCCTGTCACTTGCGAAAACGGCGAATACAAAGTGGTTGAAGGTTTGCCGATTGATGCATTCAGCCAGACTTGCATCGACAAGACCTTGAAAGAACTGACCGACGAACAAGCCGGTGTGGCCCATCTGCTGTAAGACGTTTTGAATTTTCTGCGTTGAACACCTTGGCAAATTCACCTCTGCATCCGCGTGATGTGCTGCAAAGCGCACAAGCGGGCGCGGTGGTGTTGCCGGTGTGTGATCACTACAGCGGTGTCGAAGCGCGTATGCGCAAAAGCTTGCAACTGCAAGCCGAGATGCAGCAAGAGTTTGGCGTCTGCGTATTTGATGTCACTTTGGATTGCGAAGACGGCGCACCTGTAGGCGGTGAAGCCGAACACGCCGCGCTGGTGTCTGAGCTTGCATTGGGCGCAGCCGCAAATGCCCGTGTGGCAGTGCGCGTGCACCCGGTGGACCATCCGTCTTTTCATGCAGACATTGCAAGCATTGTCGGCAAAGCAGGCCATCGTTTGTGTCATGTGATGCTGCCCAAGGTAGAAACCGTGGCCGACATTGAACACGCGGTGCGCGCCATCGACCAAGCCGGTGCGCCTGCATTGGCAGTGCATGCGCTCATCGAGTCTCCTGCCGCGGTACACCGTGCGTTTGATATTGCGGCGCATCCGCGTTTGCAATCCCTGAGTTTTGGTTTGATGGATTTTGTGTCGGCGCATGCCGGGGCCATTCCCGCGCACGGCATGGGCGCATTGGGTCAATTCAGTCACCCGCTGGTGTTGCGTGCCAAGATGGAGATTTCCAGCGCGTGTCATGCGCACGGCAAAGTGCCTTCGCATTGTGTGGTCACCGAGTTCAACGACACGCAAGCCATGGAAAACGCAGCGCGCAGAGCTTCGCAAGAGCTGGGTTACACGCGCATGTGGAGCATTCACCCGGCGCAAATCCGGCCGATATTGGCGGCCATGTCGCCGGACGACAAAGACATTGAAACCGCATGTGCGGTGTTGTTGGCGGCGCAACACGCTGAATGGGCACCCATCAGTCACGCCGGTCAATTGCACGACCGCGCGAGTTACCGATTCTTCTGGCAACTGCTGCAACGTGCGCAGGCCACAGGACGCAAATTGCCGCTTGAGGCACAAAGATTTTTTGTGTGAAGCATTTCGCTTCACGAACTGTTTTATCTTGAGGAGATCACCATGTTGAAAGCTTACCGGGACCATGTGGCTGAACGCGCTGCTTTAGGCATTCCACCCCTGCCTTTAGACGCCAAGCAAACCGCTGAATTGATTGAACTGATCAAAGCGCCACCCGCTGGTGAAGACGCTTTTCTGATGGACTTGCTGACCCACCGCGTGCCCCCCGGTGTGGACGATGCCGCCAAAGTGAAAGCCTCGTTTTTAGCGGCGGTGGCGCATGGCGAATTGAAAGTGGGTTTGGTCTCCAAATCCAAAGCCACCGAGTTGCTGGGCACCATGGTGGGCGGCTACAACGTGCACCCGCTCATTGAGTTGCTCGACGACGCTGAAGTTGCCGGTGTGGCCGCAGATGCGCTTAAGAAAACTTTGTTGATGTTCGACTTCTTCAACGACGTGGCCGACAAAGCCAAAGCCGGTAACGCCAAAGCCAAAGACGTGATGCAAAGCTGGGCCGATGCCGAGTGGTTCACCAGCCGCCACGAAGTGGACAAAAAAATCACGGTCACTGTGTTCAAAGTGCCCGGCGAAACCAATACCGACGATTTGTCTCCCGCGCCCGACGCTTGGAGCCGCCCCGACATTCCTTTGCACTATTTGGCAATGTTGAAAAACACCCGCCCGGGCGCTGCCTTCAAGCCCGAAGAAGACGGCAAGCGCGGCCCCATGCAATTCATTGAAGACCTGAAGAAAAAAGGCCATTTGGTGGCCTATGTGGGCGACGTGGTGGGCACCGGTTCCAGCCGCAAGTCCGCCACCAACAGCGTGATTTGGGCCACCGGCCAAGACATTCCTTTCGTGCCGAACAAGCGTTTCGGTGGTGTCACATTGGGCGGCAAGATCGCGCCCATCTTCTTCAATACGCAAGAAGACTCCGGTGCCTTGCCGATTGAAGTGGACGTGACCAAGTTGGAGATGGGCGACGTCATCGACATCCTGCCTTACGACGGCAAGATCACCAAGAACGGTGCCACCGTGGCCGAGTTCAAATTGAAAAGCGATGTGCTGTTTGATGAAGTGCGCGCCGGTGGCCGTATCAACCTCATCATCGGCCGTTCACTCACTGCCAAAGCGCGTGAGTTTTTAGGCTTGCCCGCGTCCACCGTGTTCCGTTTGCCGACAGTGCCTGCCACCACCAAAGCCGGTTTCACGCTGGCGCAAAAAATGGTGGGACGCGCTGTGGGTTTGCCCGAAGGCCAAGGCGTGCGCCCCGGCACTTACTGCGAACCCAAGATGACCACGGTTGGCTCGCAAGACACCACCGGCCCCATGACCCGCGACGAGTTGAAAGACTTGGCCTGCTTGGGTTTCAGCGCCGACATGGTGATGCAGTCCTTCTGCCACACCGCCGCTTACCCGAAATCGGTGGACGTGAAAACACACCGCGAATTGCCAGCGTTCATCAGCAACCGTGGTGGTGTCGCGCTGCGCCCCGGTGACGGCGTGATTCACTCTTGGCTCAACCGTTTGCTCTTGCCCGACACCGTGGGCACAGGCGGCGATTCACACACGCGTTTCCCCATCGGCATTTCATTCCCTGCGGGCTCGGGTTTGGTGGCTTTTGGTGCGGCCACCGGCGTGATGCCTTTGGACATGCCCGAATCCGTGTTGGTGCGTTTCAAAGGTGAAATGCAACCCGGCGTGACTTTGCGTGACCTGGTGCACGCCATTCCTTTGTACGGTATAAAAAAAGGTTTGTTGACCGTGGCCAAGGCCGGCAAGATCAATGAGTTTTCGGGCCGCATTTTGGAAATCGAAGGCCTGCCGAATTTGAAAGTGGAGCAAGCGTTTGAGTTGTCCGACGCATCTGCCGAGCGCTCGGCTGCAGGTTGCACCATCAAGCTGAACCAAGAGCCGATCATCGAGTACCTGAAGTCGAATGTGGTGTTGATGAAAAACATGATTGCCGACGGCTACGCCGACGCACGCACGCTGGCGCGACGCATCGAGAAAGTGGAGGCTTGGCTGGCCAAGCCCGAGCTGCTCGAAGCCGATAAAGATGCCGAGTACGCGCATGTCATTGAGATTGACATGAACGACATCAAAGAGCCGATTTTGTGCTGCCCGAACGACCCCGACGACGCGAAGTTTTTGTCCGAGGTGGCTGGCACCAAGATTGACGAAGCCTTCATTGGTTCGTGCATGACCAACATCGGCCACTTCCGCGCAGCAGCCAAGTTGCTGGGCGGCCAGCGCGATATTCCTGTGAAGCTGTGGGTGGCACCGCCCACCAAAATGGACGAGAGCGAACTCATCAAAGAAGGCCATTACGCAGCGTTTGGCACAGCAGGTGCGCGCACCGAAATGCCGGGCTGCTCACTGTGCATGGGCAACCAAGCGCAAGTGCGCGAAGGCGCGACCGTGGTGTCCACCAGCACGCGCAACTTCCCCAACCGCTTGGGCAAAAACACCAACGTGTTTTTGGCCAGTGCCGAGTTGGCAGCCATCGCCTCCAAGCTGGGCCACATCCCTACCGTGGCCGAGTACCACGAAGCCATGGGCATTGTGAACAAAGACGGCGCTGCCATCTACAAGTACTTGAACTTCAACCAGATTGACGAGTATGTGGAGAACGCCAAGGGCGTGACTGCTTAAGGACTGGAACGCTAAAGTTAAAGCAACGGCCCCGGGAGTGATTCCGGGGCCGTTTTGCTGCGTAGACCTGGCCAGCGACAAAGCCGCCGCGCATCACCCCGTCAACCCCAACACATGCCAATACGGCGCAAATCCCTCTCGCACGCAATCGGTCACCAGCGCCATGAAGTCGACCACATCACCCGTCTCATGTGCTTTGTCCAGCGCTTCGTAATAGGCCAAACGTTTTTCCACCGGCAGCACGATGGCCGGAAAACCTGCCTTCAGCAATTCGAGGTTGAGCAAAAGGCGGGCGGTCCGGCCATTTCCATCGACGAACGGGTGAATCTTCACAAAG
>CANGPN010000029.1 GCA_947456305.1 Comamonadaceae bacterium
TAACGTTTCAAAAACACGAGAAAAGTCACAATGAGCACCTTGAGCCTGTCAACGATTCGACAGAATTTGGCAAAGTTTGATTTCACCGGTCTGGGTATTCCCGTCCTGGTGTTATTGATCATGGCCATGCTGGTGCTGCCTTTGCCTGCACTTTTGCTGGACTTTTTGTTTACGTTCAATATTGTGATCAGCCTGGTGATCATCATGATCTCCATCAGCACCAGGAAGCCGCTGGATTTCTCGTCCTTTCCCACGGTGCTGTTGTTTGCCACCATGTTGCGACTGGCTTTGAACGTGGCGTCCACCCGTATCATTCTGGTCGAAGGCCATACCGGCCATGATGCCGCCGGTAAAGTGGTTTCGGCTTTTGGCGAATTTGTGATCGCCGGTAATTACGTGGTTGGTTTCATCATTTTTGCGATTTTGATGATCATTAACTTTATTGTGGTGACCAAAGGCGCCGGCCGCGTGTCTGAAGTGAACGCCCGATTCACCTTGGATGCCATGCCTGGTAAACAAATGTCTATCGACGCCGACTTGAACGCCGGTGTGATCGATCAGGCCACCGCCAAAAAACGCCGCGAAGAGCTGGCCCAAGAGTCAGATTTCTTTGGTGCCATGGACGGTGCCTCTAAATTTGTCAGCGGTGACGCCATCGCCGGCTTGCTGATTCTTTTGATTAACTTGCTAGGCGGCCTGGCCATCGGTGTGATTCAACACGGTTTGTCTGTCGCTGACGCCGGCAAAATTTATACCTTGCTGACCATTGGTGACGGTCTGGTCGCACAGATTCCATCCTTGCTGTTGTCGCTGGCCACCGCCATCATCGTGACCCGCGTCACCACCACCGAGTCGATCTCCGAGCAGGCCGGCTCGCAATTGGCCAATCCTTCGGCCATGTTTATTTCAGCCATTATTCTGACCATGCTGGGTTTGGTGCCCGGCATGCCGCATTTGATGTTTATCACCTTGGCAGCGGCCACTGCAGGTTTGGGTTTGCTGGTGGTGAAAAACGAAGTCGAGGAAGAAGCCACACAGGAAGCCGTGGCCCAAGCCGCCGCCACCACCGAGGCCACCAAAGACTTGGACTGGGACGACGTGGATCAGGTCGATTTGATCGGTCTGGAAATCGGCTACGGTTTGATTCCGCTGGTCAACCCGGACACCGGTGGCGAACTCATGAGCCGTGTCAAAGGCGTGCGCAAAAAACTGTCGACCGAACTCGGCTTCCTGGTGCAGCCTGTGCGTATCCGCGACGATTTGAATATCGATCCCGACAGCTACAACATCGTCTTGAAAGGCGTGGTGCGTGGCAAAGGCGAGATCAAAGTGGGCCGTGAACTGGCGATCAACCCCGGTCAGGTCTACGGAGAATTGCAAGGCACGCCGACGCGCGAACCGGCATTTGGTCTCGAAGCCGTCTGGATTGAGCCGTCGCAACGCGATGTGGCCCGCACACTCGGTTACACCGTGGTCGACGCGAGCACCGCTATTGCCACCCATTTGAATAAAGTGCTGCGTGAAAACTCTGCAGACCTGTTAAGCCACGACGAAGTGCAGCAGTTGCTGGACAAGCTGTCGGCCAAATCACCTAAGCTGGTGGAAGAACTGGTGCCGGGCAAACTCAGCCTGGGCGTGGTCACTCGCGTGTTACAACAGTTGCTCGGCGAAGGCGTGTCCATACGCGATATGCGCTCCATTGTCGAAACCCTGACCGAAGCCGCTGCACGAAGCACCGACCCCGAACAACTCGCCGCCTCGGTTCGCCCCAAACTCGGCCGCATGATCATGCAAGCCTTGGTGGACGAATCCAGCAACCTGTCGGTCATGACGCTGGAACCCGGTTTAGAACAACTGTTGCACAACGTGTTGCAGCAAAGCCAGCCCGGCCAGCCTGTGGTGCTGGAGCCCAATCTGGCTGAAAACCTGTTCAATTCATTGCGCCAGGCGGCCCACGACATGGAAGAAGAAGGACACGCTGCCGTGTTGGTGGTGTCGCCGCTGATCCGCGGCTGGCTGTCCAAAGCTGTGCGCTTTCGGGTGAACGATTTGACGGTGCTGTCTTACAGCGAAATCCCGGACGACCAGGCTGTCAAAGTGATTCACACCGTGAACGCAATGAACCGCAATTGATTGACATAAATAAAACACTGACCTGCGAGAAACAACATGGAACTCAAACGAATCCTGGCACGCGATACCCGGGCCGCCAATGAAAAAGCGGTGGCGATGTTCGGCCCCGATGTGCTCGTCATCTCCAGCAGCAAAGTGCGTGGTCAAACCGAATTGATTGTGGCCGTCGACCTCACGCCTTTAGACGCGGAAACCGCGGTCGCAGAGGCGTTTGTGCCGACTGACAAAACCTATGCGCTGTCCGATCAGCCGGTGGTGGAAGAAACCGCTGCAAGCTTCGGTCAAGTGCTTGACGACACCATGTCACGCCAGAAACGCGGCGGCAAATCCGCCAAGACTGGCATGACCGAGGGCTTTGTACCTGCCGCCAGTTTGAAATCCCAGGCCGTGGAAGACAAAGCTGCGGCTGTCGCCGAACCGGCACCGGTACAAGTAACACCGCAAGTGCAAGTGCAAGCTCAGCCTGCAGTGATAGATACCGTGGCCGCGGAAAAACTGCTGGCCGCTCAGGAAGAGCGCGACAAGCAGCGCGGCCGTGAAATTGTTGACATGGTGCGCGAAGAGTTGTCTGTGTTGCGCCGCGAGTTCAAACTCAGCCAGCAAATGGCTTGGCAAGGGGCCGGTTTGTCGCGCAATCTGCATCCTTTGCGTAATGCTTTGCAGGAAGCCGCCATTCCCGTGGCCTTGCGCGCTTTGTTGATTGACAGTATTCAGAGTTTTGAAGACATCGATCCAGCCATGGATGAGATCCGTCGCCAACTCTGTCACTCCATGCAACAAACCCATGTGGCCGTGGCGGACAACGGCATTCACGTGCTGGCTGGTCCTTCCGGCGCAGGTAAATCATTGATGGTGGCACGCATGGCGCAGCAAGCCAGCGTGACACTGGGCAGCGAACAAGTGGCCGTTATCAGCTTCAGCGACCAACGCGCCGGCGCCTGGAACCAAACCCAGTTGCTCAGCGCCCAGTCCGGTGTGGACTGCTTCCGCGCCACCAACATCACCATGTTGAAGTTGCTGCTCGAAGAGCATGGCCAGCGCAAATGCATCGTCATCGACACCCCCGGGGTGCAAATGGCTGAACGCGTGGCGGAAATCGCCTCTGTTGCCCAAACCGCCCAGTTCCATCTGGTCATGCCGGCCGACGCTTCACAGTCGCTGTTGCGTCGCCTGCTGTCTACCCCGCAGATCCAATGGCAAAGCCTGATGGTCAGCAAACTCGACGAAGCCACGCAGCCCTGGTCCTTGATCCAAGTGCTGACCGAAGGCCATGTCGGCGTCAGCAGCTTCAGCCGCGGCGAACGTATCGCAGACTGGGGCCGCCAGTTGCAAATTGAAGAACTAGTCGGGCTGGCTTTGAACCAGCTTGCATTGAATAACGTGGAAGCCGCGCAAGAAGATTTGCGCAGCACCATGGCCATGGCTTCGGCCAGGATCAGCCGCCTGGCGGCACAGCACACAGGGGCTACACATGAGTAAAACCAAACATACCGAAGTCATTGGCATTGCCAGCGGCAAAGGCGGCGTGGGCAAAACCACGGTGTCCATTAACCTGGCGGTGGCGCTGGCACAACGCGGACACGATGTGATGTTGTTCGATGCGGACTTGGGTTTGGCCAACGCACAAATTGCCTTGGGTGCACGCGCTGAATACAACCTCAGTCACTTTTTGGCGGGACAAAAAACGCTGGAAGAAATCGTCATCAAAACCCGCCAAGGCATACAACTGATTCCCGGTGCCTCCGGCATGCAAGAACTGGCCGCACTCAGCCAGATTCAAGCCGCAAGCATTGTGCAGTCGTTCAGCAACCTTGGTAAACAAGTCGACTATCTGATTGTCGATGTGGCCGCCGGTATTGCACCTTCGGTGCTGGCCTTTTTGGCCGCTTGTCACCGCCGCTTTGTGGTGGTACAAGACGACCCCTCATCTATTGCAGATGCTTACGGCACCATCAAAGTGATGTCACAGGAAATGCATTTAGACGAAATTTATTTGCTGCCTAATCTGGTGGACACGCAAACCCAAGGCTGGAAGCTGTACCAACGGCTCAACGATGTGTGTGTGCGCTTTTTGAACGAATCCATCCATTACCTGACCGCGATTGAGCGGGATGAAATGGTGCTGGCCGCTTTGAAGAAATACCAGTCCGTCATGGAACTGGCCCCGGGTACCGCCGCCGCGCGTGACTTCCGTCGATTGGCGGAGTTGTGCACACAGTTAAGACCTATCGACCAACCCTCGGGTGGTTTGCAATTTTTCATGGAGCGCCTGCTGAAAAGCAGTGTGAATCAATGATGCGCACGATGTCACCAATGAAGATGTACAGCCAGGCCCGCCCGCAAGGCGAGGAACTGGTACTGGCCCACCTCGGTCTGGTCAAACGCGTGGCCTTGCATTTGAAGGCACGGGTTCCCGCCTACATGGAACTCGACGAATTGATACAGGTCGGCATGATGGGATTGCTAGAAGCATCCCGTGTATTCGATGCCAGCAAAGGCGTGGACTTTGAAAACTTCGCCCACAGCCGTGTGCGTGGTGCCATGCTGGATGAAGTCAGGCGTTTGTCTTTTTTGCCGCGCTCGGCTGTGGCTTTCAACAAATCGCACAACGAAACCTTGCACGCTTTGTCTTCAGAGCTGGGTCGGGCACCGACGCAGGCCGAGATCGCCGAATACATGGGCAAGGATTTGGAAGACTTTCAAAAAGAACGCGGCAAAGCGCGTCGCTTTGAAACCTATTCGCTGGAAGTCGTCACCGAAGAGGTGATGAGCATCGCGGATGACGCGTCTCACCAACCCGATGTGATGGTGGAAGAAGCCGAATTCATGGAAGCGGTGACCGATGCCATCGCCGAATTACCTGAGCGTGAACAACTGGTCATGCAGTTGTATTACGTCGAAGAATTGAATTTGAAAGAAATCGGCGAAGTGCTGGAGGTCAGCGAATCCCGCGTCAGCCAGATTCTGTCTTCGGTGGTGAAAAAATTACGTGGCACTTTGCAAGTGGGTGAGGATCAGGTCAGCAAAATCGGAAGGAGGGCAGCGTGAACAGCTTCTTCCAACTTTTTTTCGCCTGGGGCTTGTTGCTGGTTTTTGTCATGGTGCTCTACATCATCGACAAGGTAAATGTCATTTACCAGAGCTATGCCAAACCCGATCTGCCGCAAACCTATAACGACGGCTTGTTTGGAGAACTGTCCGGCAAAAGCCTGTGGGACGCCATGAGTGGTATTCCGGTGCCGGGCGTGGACCCCAAATTTGTCGGCACGCTCAAGCCGCATTACGAACCGGTGTTACGCCAACATATTGAACAAGTGTTCATGGAAGGCTACAAACACGGCAGGGCCGGTACCGCCGGTGTGCCGACCAACAACCGCATGATTCCCACGCCGCGTGGCTCACTCGAGTCCTGGTTACCCATGCACCATCTGGCCAGTATTTACCAGGCCGGTGTGGATTTTGCCGCGCGCAAGGCTGACGATGAGTTGCGTATTCAGCAATCGCTGGACCAGGTCACGTCCATGATTTATGCACGAATCGGCATAGGTTTGACCGAAGCTTACTCGGCCACGCTGTTGATTCACCCTGACGGTGAGGACGATGCATCGCATTTGCCGCCTGCTGAAGACAGCACCGCGCAGCCTGCCATGGCCAGCATAGAAGCACCTGCAGTTGCGCCGGCATCCGAGGTATTGCAGCCTGATTTGTCCAGCCTGAATACCGCAGTTGCTGAGCCAAGTGCTGAACCTGAAACCAGACCGGTTGCTGCATGAGTTTCGTATGCAATTACAGATTCATTCTCAAGTTCGAGCCCATGACTCCGAATCATTCATTGTCAAAGATTGAATCACAGGAGCCAATGAAATGAGAGCCAATCACCGTGCCATCGAGTCTTACGGGCAAGTCAAGGTCAGTACCGGCGTGTCCAAGGCCAACAGTGTTGAGCTGATACAAATGTTGTTTGACGGTTTGATTGAGAGCATGTCTGCCGCCAAAGGCCACATTCTTCACAAAAACCTGGAAGACAAAGGCAAGTCGATTGCCCGTGCCAGCCGCATCGTGCTGGGTTTGCAAGGCGCGCTGGATTTTGAAAAAGGCGGCGACCTGGCTAAAAATTTAAACGAACTTTATGACTACGTCACGCGCCGTTTGTTGCACGTGAATGCTCATAACGACTTAGAAGCTCTGGAAGAAATCCATGGCTTGATGATGGAAATCCGCAGTGCATGGGAGACCGTGCCTGCCTTGATCCCGCGTGCACCGCAGGCGGGAATGACCGTGAATTGAAGAGATGGTGTGTCGCAGGGTCTGGTTTTTCAGTTACTCTAGCGCACAGTATTCAAGGCAATGGGGTCTTGTGACCCCGTTTGCTTTAACAGTGGAGTAAGAACATGGCAGCAGTAGGTCTGGTGGTTTTGATGGTCGCGGTGTTCGGCGTGTTCGTCGCGCACGGCGGCGATATGGCGCCTGTGATCAAGGCCGCGCCTTGGGAGATTGCGCAGATTGGCGGCGCGGCTGTCGCTGCTGCTCTTATCAGTAACAGTTCTGCCACTGTCAAAGCCGGTTTCGGCTCGGCTGGCAAAGTGTTCAAAGGTCCCATTTACCACAAGGACGATTACCTGGCGGTGATTCTGGTGGTCTCCAAAATATTGAAAACGCTGAAAGCGGAAGGGGCGGTGGCGCTTGAACCGCATATTGAAAACCCCGAGTCCAGCGCTATTTTTGCCGAGTATCCACCGCTGTTACAAGACCATGCTTTACTGGCTTTGATTTGCGACACCATCCGTTTGATGGTGGTGTCTTCAGGCAACTTAAGCCCTTATGCGGTGGAAGACGTGATGACCGCATCGATCAAAAATCACCATCACCACGAGATGATGAATGCTGCGATCTGGACCAATATGGAAGGCGCCTTGCCTGCGCTGGGTATTGTGGCTTGCGTGTTGGGTGTGGTGAAAACCATGGGCGCGATTGACCAACCTCCGCCTGTACTGGGTGCCTTGATCGGTAGTGCGCTGGTTGGTACGTTCATGGGTGTGTTTTTGGCCTATGGTGTCGCCGGTCCATTTGCCGTGCGTATCGCACAAATCATTGATGAAGACGGTGAAATGATGAAATGCGTGCAGCAACTCATCGTCGCCAACTTACACGGTCACCCCATGCCTTTGGTGATTGAAGCCGCCCGATCGGTGATCAACCACCATAACCAGCCGTCGTTCGGCGAAATTTTTGACGGCATGCGAGGCAAATAAACATGGCTGACGAAGAAGCCAAGCCGACCGAAGCCGAGGACGCGGCCCCCGCTGACACCCCGGCTGAAGCGCCACCGGCGGCCGAGGCTGCAGCCGAAGCGCTGGCACCGGTCATCATCATCAAGAAGATGCCCGACGGGCACGGTGGTGCCCACGGCGGCGCCTGGAAGATCGCGTTGGCCGACATGATGACCGCCATGATGGCGTTCTTTTTGTTGATGTGGTTGCTGGGTGCGTCCAACGCCGACCAGCGCAAAAGCATTGCCGACTATTTCAAACCCACTTCGCACAGCCTGACCCCTGTCGGTCAATTGGCCGGCTCTAACGGTGTGCTCGGCGGTCGTTCCATCATCGACCCGGATGCGTTTCCTTACGCCATGCGCCAAACCGGTTTGCTTGAGCGACTGACGCCCAAGTCTGAAGGCGGTCCCAATCCGGACACTGACCCCGGCCCTGAAAACGAAAACGAAGCCAAAGACCCGAGCACCGGCAAGGGCGAGGGTAAAAGCGATGGCGAGGGCGGCAACGACCCTGACAAGCTGACCAAGGCGCAGAAAAAAGAAATCGCTGAACAGCAGGACAAAGAAAACTTTGAAAAGCTGGAAAAAGAGATCAAAGAAAAACTGTCCGAGAACAAGAAGTTCGAGCAGATCAAAGACCAGGTGTCGATCAGCCGTGACAAAGAAGGTTTGCGTATCGAGATCATCGACAAGGCCGACTTTGCGATGTTCCCGAGCGGCGGGGTTGGCATGCAAGGCAAAGCGGCTGCGCTGATTGGTGAAGTGGCTGCTTCATTGGCAGACATGCCCAACAAAGTGGCTATTCGCGGTCACACCGATGCGGTGCCGTTCCAGAACCCGGACGGCAAGAACAACTGGTCCTTGTCAGCCGAACGCGCCGAAGCTACGCGTCAACTGTTGCAGAAAAAAGGCATCAAGGAAGACCGTTTCACGCGTATTGAAGGCGTGGCCGATACCGATCCGTTCAATCCTAAAGACAAGTTCGATCCGCGCAACCGCCGAATGAGTATCACGGTGCTGAACCAGGATCCGAAATAAAAGCTTGTAGATGGCTGCACCGCGTGAAAGCGTTGTGCGGTCCATTCATTGCACAAGCCTGTCAGGCAAAACCGCGTGAGTGTTTAGGCGGTGCGCAACTCGTACTTGTTGATTTTTTCAATCAAAGTGGTGCGTTGCAGGTTCAATAACTTCGCTGTGCGTGACACATTGCCTTGCGAGCGCTCCAAGGCTTGCTCGATGATATTGCGTTCTATCTCGGCCAGGCGGTCTTTGAGCGACATGCCTTCTATGGGTAAATGTGGCATACCTTGCGCCAACATGATGATGCTCTCGACTTCGTTGTCCTGCGGTTCCGGTTGATCTACCGACAAATTACTGTCGTTTTGCATTTCAGCCAGCACTTCGGGAGGCATGGTCATTTCCTGGGCCGAGGCCGGACCGCTGCGTTCCAGCAACTCGATTTGCAAAGGGATCAAGCCTTTGGGTAGCAGGTTGGGAGGTATGGCGCGCAAATCCAGCACCTGACCGGCATACAGCGTGCTGAAGCGGTCGATCAGATTACACAGTTCACGCACATTGCCAGGCCACGGGTAGTTGACCAAGGCGTCTAAAAAATCCGGGGAAAAGCGCACTGCAGTGTTGTTGCCGAGTTTGTAGTGTTCGGCGTAAAAACGCAGCAACTCGGGGATGTCTTCGCGGCGTTCGCGCAAAGGCGGCGTGACCACCGGCAACACATTAAGCCGATAGTACAAATCTTCGCGAAAGCGTGTGGCTTGAATTTCTGCTTCTAAATCGCGGTGTGTGGCGGCAATGACACGCACATCGATGGGAACCTGGCGCGTTGCGCCTACCGGGTCAATCAGGCGCTCCTGCAACACACGCAGCAACTTGACCTGCATGTCCAACGACATGTCGCCGATTTCATCTAAAAAAATGGTGCCGCCATGGGCCAATTCAAAGCGTCCGATACGGTCTGCCACCGCCCCGGTGAACGAACCTTTGCGGTGACCAAAAAGTTCACTTTCGAGTAATTCTTTGGGTATCGCTGAGCAGTTAATGGGTACAAATGCGCCGCCGGCGCGGTCGGATTGCTCATGCAGCGAGCGCGCCAACAGTTCTTTGCCGGTGCCGCTTTCACCGGTGATGAGCACTGTGGCGTTGGAGTTGGCGATGGTGGTGACCAGGCGGCGCAAGGCTTGCGCAATGGGGCTGGTACCAATGAAAAAAGATTGCGACTTCATGCAGCTTCTATTGTCGTTGATGTGCCCGGGCTGACAAGCCGTCAAAAGTATTCGACACCTGACAAGATTAGTTTTTAAAGAACCTGCCCAAGCGGTCGATTCTTCGCATGTACCCCTTGAAGCAGGCGAGTCCGGATGAGCCGGGCAGCACCTGCTCCATACTGAGAGGAAATCACCATGTTTTACCGTTTGACTTTGACCCTTGTTGCGCTGGCCTCGTTGAGCGCTTGCGAATCCATGCGCCCCTCTGTCGCCGGACCTGCACCTGTTGTCACGCTGGCGTCGCCCGCACCTGTGTCCGCCGGCAAAACCGCGCCCAGCAACGCTTCTGAGCCTCTGCCTGCATCCATGATCACGCCCATGTTGGAACGCAAGGAAAACATGGTGGCCACCGGTTACGCGGTGATCAGCATACAAAACCATAAGAACGCCGCGCAACAGCGTTTGCTGGCTATCCGGGCATCCAAGCTTGACGCTTACCGCGCCTTGACCGAACAGGTGTACGGTCAGCAATTGGATGCGTCAACCACCGTGGCTGACATGACTGTGTTGAATGACACCTTCCGCACCCGCGTCGAAGGCGTGATTTACGGCGCTACTCTGGTCAGCATCACACCCGTGGGTGACGACACGTATGAAACCACCTTGTCGCTGGACCGCAATGCGGTGCAGGATTTGCGCATGCTGTACCTGACGCAAATCGCCTCACGCGGTAACCGCTGAACCCTTAGCCAAAGCCTGAGATGAAATTGCGAGCCCTTGTTGTCGGCAGCCTGACCTTGTGGTCGGCGCTCACCGCCTTGTCTGAACCGCTGAATGCCGAAGACCGGCTGGAAGCGATCCGTCAAGCGCTGGTAGTGCGCGCCATGGAAGGACCGACGCAAGTGCGTGCCAGTGCTTTCATCGACGGTCACGGCGTGTTGCGCGAGGCCAGCAGTTTCGTCACCGGCATGGAAGTGCGCGGCATTCGCGTTATGGCCTATGGCCGCGACATCGATGGCCAGCCCAAGGCCACCGGTTTGCAAATGGACAGCAAAAACATACTTGCCCAGGGTTGCAAACCGGCTGGACAGCCCACGGCCTGGCACCAGATGCTGTGGCAATCACAGGTAGTCAATATACCGGCCGGCTCCCAATGGGAAGCTCAAATGGTCGAGCAGCAATTCAGAAAACAAGCGCTGTTGCTGAGCCAGCAGGCTGGTACCTGGCGCCTGAACGAACGCAAACCAATAAGCGATACCTACGAGCAAAAACTCTTGGGTCAAGGTGAACAAAACGTTCCCCTGCAACTCAAGCTGACGTTGGCGCCCAGCCGCGACAGCAGCGGCGAATCCGTCACCTATGACATTCGCTGGGAATTGGGCTCACGCGGCCAGGGCCAGGACATTTACCGGGCCGAGCAAAAGATCACGGTCAACCAGCCGCGCCTGATCCCCAATTCCCCCAAACCGCTGGACGCGGTGGTGCTGGCGCAAATCCAGGCCAGCGTGCAAGGTTTTGTACAAGGCATGGAGCGTGCCTTGTCATGCCGCGTGCCGCAATTCGAAGTGGTCAAAGTTCGCAGCGATTCGGTACGCATAGCCGGCGGCAGCGCCAGCGGTGTCAAGCCCGGTATGTTCATGGTCCTGACCGACAAACAGCAACTCCCTTCGCGAACCTTGGAGCCGCGTGCTTTTGACAGCCTTGCCATGGGCGAGGTGGTGTCTGTCAGCGAATACTATGCAGAACTCAAGGTCAAGTCACCGGCCAAAATCACCAGCCAATCCCAGTGGATTGCCATCCCCCAAATACCTTGATTGCCTGAAGGAGCCGCTATGTTGTTGTCTAAATCCACGTGTTGCCTGGCTGCGTTGTTGTTCATGAACGCCCTGACCGGTGTGGTGTACGCCAACGAGTCTCTCAAACAACAGCCGCCGCTGGAACTGCCTAAAACCTTGAATGATTTGGAATTGCCCAAAACCGGCGATGTGCTCAAGCCTGACCCGGTTAAAAAAGGGGCTAAAAACGAAGCGACTGCCAAAACCGAAGTAACGCAAAAGCGGGAAGTCAAAGGCGTGGATTTACCGCCTGCCAAACCCTTGCCGTCCAAAGACCTGAGCGGCCTGCCCGAGTTCGGCAATTACAAAACCAAGGCGGGCGACACGGTGGACAAAGTGTTGCAGAAGTTTTACGCCAACACCCCGTTGCGAAATGAGATATTGCGCGATGCACTGGTGCAAAACAACCCCAAGGCTTTTGTCAAAGGTAATGCCAAAAACCTGATCCCCGGTTCCACCTTGTCCTTACCCGACCCGCTGGCCCTGGCCAGGAAAATCATGGTCCCCGCAGACAATGCGCCGGGCGGCGAACCCGAAACGGCCTCGCCAAGGGCCAACCCGGTGCAGTCCGCCATGGCACCGGTACTGCCCACACCGGCTGTGCCGGGCGGCGGCGGCGCGGTCGCACACAGCTCAGGGCACAATCTGCCGGTGCAGGACGTTAAACGCAGTTGGGTGCGTTACCCCTGAATTTCCCTTGCCCCCGGGCAAGCTCCTAGGACATGGCCCATGCTCGGTCCCGATATTGTTTCTGCCTCCACGCGCGTCACACCGGTGCAGCAGGAGACTCGCAACCTGTGGGTGCAAACCCCGGTGGCGCAGCAATTGGGTTTGCGCGACGGACAAATTGTGCAAGCCGTGGCCGAGGTGCGCGACCAGCGGGTGCGTTTATGGCTCAAAGATTTCTCGTTTGAATTGCCCAACGGCTGGGTGCTCAAAGACGGCGATAAGCCGTTTTTGCGGGTCAGCAACAACGGCGGCGGCTGGGGGTTTTTGATACAGGCCTATGCCAACGGGCAGACGCCCGGCGCCACTGCGGCCACCGCCGGGTTCGGTATGAACCACCCCGCCGGTCTGCAAAGCCCCTGGCAGTCCCCGGGCAGCACCACACTGGGAATGTTGCTGACTCAGCCCGGCGGTTTTGAAAGCTTTTCACGGCTGCTCAACAACCCGGCGCTGACCTCATGGGGCGGTCAATCTGAACTGGCCGATCTGGTCAGGCGTTTGTTGCAGCAACGCAGCGCCATGGCGCAAATCAATCCTTTATCGCTTAAACGCGTGGTGTCCGCACAGGCGCGCAGCGTGGAAAACCTGTTGTCACAAGGGCTGCCGGGCGAAGACGATCCCAAATCGCTGATCCGCCAAATCCTGGGACAGTTGGAGCAGGAAACGGTGGACGGGGTGAACAAAGAAGACCGCAGCGAGCTTGAAAAAGCGGCCCGCGAACTCGAATCCGCGCAAGCGCAAAGCGCTCAAAAATGGTTGCAAGGCGAGTTGTCGCTGCACGTGGTGCTGCCGTTTGTCGACCACGAACCGGTCGATCTGCATTTTCAAAAACCGGCGCGCAAACCCAACCAGGAAGAGCCGCCGCTGACGGTAGACATCCATTCACGCAGCCGTATGCTGGGGGAAATCTGGCTCAACACCACCATCAGCCAGGGAACCGGTGTCGATTTGGTGATGTGGGCCTTGCGCGGCGATGTCAGCGACATGGCGCGCCAGCGCGCCAACGAGCTGGGCCTGGAACTGGCGGCGGCTGGTTTGAACCTGCAGTCGTTTCAAATCTTCAATGCGCCCAGGCCGCTGGCGCGGGCGGTGGAAGCCTCGGGCACCCGGGGTTCTGTGGTGGATACACAGGCCTGATAAAAACAGCCATGAAAACCCCTTTTGAAGCCATTGCCCTTGAATACGGTCAGCGCAAAACCCCGCGCGTGGTGGCCAAGGGACAAGCCGATCTGGCGCAACGCATCATTGAAGAGGCCAAGCGGCAAGGTATTTATGTGGCGGAGGATCCGCAGTTGCTGGCCTTATTGAGCAAGCTGGAAGTAGGGGAGGAAATTACCCAAGATATGTATACCGCTGTAGCGGTGATTTTGTCGTGGGTGTATTGGCTCAAGGGAATGCAGCCCGGTGACGAAAAAGTGCCAACGCCTAAACCGGCCAAACCCTCAAACTTCGGTAAAGTTTCTTAACCGGCGTATGCGTTTGATTTGACCTAAGCGGTCATAGACCTCGACCGGGCTGGCCGGGTCATTCACATTCAAACTTTCAAGCGAGCCGCGGATGGCGTCTAGCTTGCGCATGATGAGAATTTCATTGCGCCGGTGCATGTCGCGACAGGCGAGCATGCGGGTACGGAAATCGTTCCAATGGGCGCCCAGTTTGTCCGCATCCGACAATTGGCTCACGCCGGTGAGCCGGGTCAGTTCAGACAGCAACTGGTTTTTGCCGTTCAACAGGATTTCAAACTGATCCAGGTCCTGAACTTTCAGGGCCTCAAACTCGCGATCAAGCAAATCCGCCAACTGCTCGACCAGAGTGTCGGCTTGTTGCAGCGTACCGGTGTCATCCAGCAAGGCGTTTTCGCTCATGGTGTGTGCCTCAGCCTTGGATCATTTTTTCCAGCGACACAAAGTTTTCGGCAATGCGGCGCGGGCTGACAGGGTAATTGCCTTGCTGCAAGGCGGCCTTGATCGACTCGACCTTGGCGCGATCGAAGTCAGGCTGGGCATCGATACGGTCTTTGACATTGCTGAGGTTCACAGTATCGCTTCCTTGCGACCGTGCGGGCGCTTTGGTTTCGCTGGCTGAATCGGATTTGACCGCGACAGGCTTTTTGTTCAACTTGTCCAGCGTAGTACGGCTGGCCGAGTTGGAGCTGGAAATCCGCGCTGCATTGGAGGAGATGGGATCAGACATTTTGAATCCTTGTTAACAGGTGAGCACAAAACTGATGGCACGACATCGACTGTATCGACTCGGTGTCCTTGAACTTGAGGGAAATCTTTGAAAAATCTTGAAAAAAGTGTAAATGAGTCATTTTTTACTCTTTCACAGACCTCTGGCCATGTTCATGCCAGTCACCACTGCAGTTAAAGATCGGCCTGACTCCGGGTTTTTCAAGCGGATTTGCTCGCCGAGCAGACCGTCTTGCTGGGCTTCGGCTTTGACCGTGATCAAAAAGCCTTTGCCTTCGCCGCCGACCGACACAATGACTTGCTGACCGCGTTTGACCAGTGCCGCTTGCTTCAAATCCTGCATTTTGATCGGCGTATTGACCGGCAAGTCCCGCAGCAATTCGGTATTCGTGAGTTCGCGCTCGTCGCTGACAAACCGGGTTTCATGCGCCGGGACGCTGATCTCTGTGGTTTTGAACATGCCGGGCTGCACCAGCGTGCCGCGCTTGAGCGGCTGGGTAGCAACCCAGACCTGTTTCACCACGGTATTGGTTTGTGTGGCCGTGGCGAGTTGTGCGCCAATGCCTGTTTTGATCTGCACCATCACAAAATGCTGCCACACCGGCTGGGCACAACGCGCACGCACGCTTTGCTTGTTGCCATAAGGTTGGTCAAACACGATGTCCTGGGCACAGGCCTCTATCTTGATGCGACTGTCCATGGGCAGGATGCTGACCAGCGGCGATTCGAGTTTGTAAGTGTCCATGATGAACTGGCGCGCGCCTTGTTCTACCGACGGCCAGCCGGGGCTGACGGGTGGTGAATTTTGCGCAACGGCTTGGCTCCAGGCGCCGGTCAGCAGCACAGCCGCGCTGCCCAGGGCAATCAAGCCGGTGTATTTACCTGTTTGTGAAGTTCGGCACAGCATTTGCAAGATGGTCTCCAAGGGTGTGAAAGTTTTGACGTTTTTGGCGTCAGTGCCATACCCGATGCAATTTCGATGCCAACCCTTTTTTCAACTTGCAGAGTGCCAGATGAACTTCAATATTGACCCTAAAGCAGTCGTTAAAACAGGTTTTGTGATGCCGAACACTGCATCTTTGAATGCCAGGCAAACGGTGGAAGCCAATGCATTTCGGACCGGTTTTGCCCAGACCCTGGCGCAGTTGCAAAACAAGACCGGTGTCAATTCATCGACGATATTGAACCCGCAGGTGCCCAGCGTCGCAGTGCAAGAAGGCGATACCTTGAGCGGCATCATCAAACGTGAGATGCAGGCTGCCGGGCGCCCGGTGTCGCAGAACGATGCCACCCGGCTGGCACAGGACGTGGCGCGCGCCAACGGCATCAGCAACCCGGACCGCATTTTTCCCGGTCAGCGTTTGAATCTGTCGGCGCTCAGCGCCAACGGCAGCACGCCGGCCCCGTCAGCCAACCCGGCACCGGCGCAAACCGCTTTGTCTTTGAACACTGCAGCGCATCCCAAAGCAGTCTCGATTCTTCGCCAAAGTGCAGCCAACGCCTCGGCCAATAACGCGGTATTGCAAAAAACCCTGGACCGTGCGGTAGCAAAAGGCTTTATTCCTGCCGAAGAACGCCAGCAGGTGTACGACAAGATATTGACCATGTCGCGCACTTACCAGTTTGCGCCCGATGACTTCGCCCGCTTGACCCTGATGGAAAGCGACGGCATGAACCCCAAGGCCACCAACAACCGGTGTCACGGCATCATCCAGTTTTGCGACGGCCCCGACCGGGGTGCCGCCAGTGCAGGTTTCGGTAGCAACCCCAAAGCCATTTTGGGCCACAGTGTGCTTCAGCAACTCGACATGGTGTCCAAGTATTTTGATGAAACCGGTTTGCGCAACGGCGGCCCCACCAGCCTGGACGATTTGTATTTGACAGTGCTCACTCCTTCCGCGCGCCGCGAAAAAGCGCCGGACGCTAATTTAAATATTGCAGGCAGCCAGGCGCCGCATTTGTACGTGAACCGCGACAAGTCTGCGCCCATCACCCGCAATTCCATCATGCAAGGCCTGTATCAAAACGCCATGGAGCGTTTGGGCCGGCACGCACCAGTGACTGCGACCGTAGCGCAAAACACACCTGCGCAGGTCGCACTGCCTACACCTGCCAACGCCGTCAACCGGGCGCAGGCCTTACGCATAGGCGCTTACCTGAACCAGGACTATGTGAGGTAAGTGGCAAGCCCTTGCCAGCCGCTTGGCAAGACGGTGAAGTATTGCCGCTGGAAACAATGACTGACAGCAAAAAGTTTGACAGTTAGTAAGTGGCATACAAATTGCACATATCGACCGGAGGTGTCTCAACTTGAGCACCAAGTGTCGTGAAAACGGCGTAAACAACAACCGTGGAGGTGTGCGATGGAAATATTAAGCGGAGCCCTAGGCATCAGCGAGCGGGCTTTGGGCGTGCGCAGTCAACGCCTGGAAGTGTTGTCACGCAATATCGCCAACGCTGACACCCCTAATTACAAAGCCGAAGAGCTGGACTTCAAAGCCATGCTCAAAGAAACCACCCGTGAATACCTGTCGGCCACCAATGCCAAGCATTACGCCGCGCTGGAAGAACAACCGGATGACGGCAAACGTTTTCGCGTGCCGTTCAACAGTTCGTTCGACGGCAACACGGTCGAGATCAGTGTCGAGCAGGCCCAGTTCGGTCAGGCCGCGGCTGATTACCAGACCACCTTGAATTTTTTGGAAAACCGCATCGGCGGTATCCGTAAAGCTTTGAAAGGGGAGTGATAAACCATGAGAACCCTTGACAGCGTATTCGGCATTGCCGGTACCGCCCTCAATTCGCAACTGGTGCGAATGAACACCACGGCCTCCAACTTGGCCAACGCATCGACCGTGGCCAAAACCGAAGGCGAAGCGTTTCGCGCCAAGCGACCCGTATTCAAAGCCTTGGTCAAAGACGAATTCACCAATGCAGGCTTTCCTTATCTGGGTGGCGTGAAGGTGGACCAAGTCGTCGATGACCCGACACCGATTCGCAGCTTGTACGACCCGGGCAATCCATCGGCCGATGAAAAAGGCTATGTGTATTTGTCCAACGTGAATGAAATGCAAGAGATGGTCGAAATGATGGCCGCTTCCCGCTCGTATCAAAACAACGTGGAGGTGGTGAATACCGCCCGCCAACTCATGATGCGTACGCTGGAAATCACCAAATCCTGAACCTTGAAAGCCGATTGATATGACAACCACCGCAGCCAAAGCACCTTTACCTAGTGGCGTCGTTAGCTACGAAGACTACGTCGCCAAAAACAAGGTCAAAGCCACCAGCAGCACCATGGACCAGGGCGCTTTTCTGACCTTGTTCACGACGCAATTGAAAAACCAGAATCCGCTGGATCCGGTGAAGAACGAGGCCTTTGTGGCGCAGTTGGCGCAGTTCTCGCAGCTTGAAGCCACTAACGCCATGAAGACCAGCATGCAAACCATGGTCAAGAGTCTGGACGGCGACAAGATGCTGGCAGGCGCTGCGCTCATCGGTCGCCGTGTGGCTGTTCCTAACGGCCCGCTGAACTTGACGGGCGGCCAGCCGGTCGAGGCCAATGTGGACCTGCCTACTGGCGCAGACGGCGTGCAAATGCTGGTCTTTAACGACCAGGGTCAACAGGTGCGCAAACAGATTTACGGCGCACAACCCATAGGCACCATGCGACTCAGTTGGGATGGTTTGAGCGACGCTGGCGCCCCCATGCCCGATGGCACCTACACCACCCAAGTGCTGGCCAGCAGCATGGGCAAAGCCATTCAGCCGACGGTCAATTCACTCGCCACAGTACGCAGCGTGTCCAACGCAGGCACCGCAGACAACGCCTGGATTTTGGAAGTTGATGGTGGCAAGAGCGTCAATATGGCTGACGTCAAACGCATCGCTTACTGATCACTGCAACAAGCACACAACGGAGTTAACACATGTCATTTTTTACCTCACTCACCGGTTTGAATGCAGCCACCGCCCAATTGGGCGTGACATCGAACAATATTGCCAACGCGAGTACTGTGGGTTTCAAACGCAGCCGAGCAGACTTCGGCGATATTTTTGCCACCTCGCCGCTGCAAAAAGCCAGTTCCACCATCGGTCAAGGTGTGTCATTGAAAGGTGTGTCGCAGGAATTCGGACAAGGTAATTTGAATTTTTCGTCCAACACCTTAGACCTGGCCATCTCCGGCTCGGGTTTTTTCCCGTTGAAATCAGCTGACGGGTTTCAGGACATTTTCACGCGCAACGGTACGTTCATGATGAACGACCAGTACAACGTGGTGAATGCAGCCGGTCAACGCTTGATGGCGGCGTCCGTGGACTCCACCGGCAAAGCCAACCTTAACGATATGAACGTGTTGACCATTCCGCAAAAAACAGTGGGAATGGCCAAAGAAACCAGTGCGGTTCAGCTAGGCTTGAATTTTCCGGCCGACGCACCCTTGATCACCAAGCCTTTCAATCGAAATGACCCGGCGACCTATAACAAAAGTACGGCCATGACGGTGTACGACAAAGGCGGCAACGGTTATTTGGCCACCATTTATTACGCCAAATCACAAAATGCAAGCCAGGTAGATCCGACCAACAAATGGCAAACCTATGTGTACGTCGGCGACACCTTGGTGGCTGCCGCCTTGCAGCAGGCCACCAATTCAGACGGTCAACCTCTGTATGTCAATAAATACGGCGAACTCAAACCGGAAAGCGAAGTCACTGATTTATTGACCAATGCCAAAACACAAAAATTTGCGCTCAATGACCTGAAAGATTTGCGTACATCACTGGCTGCCACCGTCACCGGCGAAAGCGTGTTGGGCTTAGGCAGTTTGGCAGGCGTTGACTTCACGACCTTGAAGCCAAGCGATTTGAAAGATTTGTTTTCTATTGATATTGACGGTTCAGGAAAACCAGTAAGCATTGGCTTGGAGCACCTGGCCGGTTTGAAAAACGGCAATGATGACTTGGTATTGAACGGTGAACAAATCGCCAAGGAATTGACCAATGTGATCAACCGTAAATTCGGTGATGAGCAGTTGTTTAACTTCAAAGCCCAACAAAACTTCCAAATCACTTCCACCCTGGCTGACGGCACGCTGAGTCAGACACGCACGATACAACTCGACGACAACAACATGACGTACGAGCAAGTGGTTGCCAAAATCAACAGCCAACTCAAAGGCAGCAGCAGCGTGCTGTCCAACGTGGGCTTCAGCAATGACCCGCAGCCTGAGGAGTTCAAAGGCTATTCGTTCACCATCGGCGGTAAACAAGTCTCGGGCAAGATCGATCTGGGCAAAACATTGGGATCAAAACCGATGTCGGATCTGGTCAGCACATTGCAAAGCACTATCCAAAATGATTTGATTGACGAACTGGGTTACTCTGATGCGTCTGCATCCAAGGTGACAGTCAATCTGCAAAACTACAACGAGACAACCAAACAAGGTGAAATCCGCATCACAGACGGCAATGATCCGGCGTCTACGGTGAGTACGCTTACGCTCAGCGCCATCAGTATCGGTAAACCCAACAAAGCTGAAAATTCCAAATCATTGCTCGGCCTGACAACGACACCGGTTAAGGGAGATTACACGGATTTTTCATTCACCATCGATGGCCTGAAGGTGATCAATTTTTCAACGGCTGATATCGATTCCAACGGCAATCTGAATACGTTTGCAGCCAAATTGACGAGCAAGTTGCAAAGTGCATTGACCGAAGACGGCGCCACATTTGATGTGTCTAAAGTCACGGTCACCGTTGATGATGCAGACCCTACCAAATTGGTCTTCAAAGACACCAGCGGCAATCCGATTCGCGACGTCAGTTTGAAAGCCAGGTTGACCGGCGACACACCTTTGCTGGATCCGACTTTGAGCACTGAGGCTTCGACCATCAGTTTGGACAATATTGCTTTTGCCGCTCAACCCTTTGGCACAGGATTGAACAAAGAAAGCTTGCTGTCGCATTTCAAAAATCTGGATGTCTCGATCACGCCCAGCGGTTCCAATGTGCCTATTTCTGTCAGCATACCTTTTACGGCTGACACATTTCCGGATGCGACAGATGCCAACGGCACCCACTCCTTTGCGACATTTGATCCCAGCAACGCAGGTGATACCGATTGGTTTGCCAGCAGCATTCAAGCCGCTGTGCAATCTGCCTTTGGTGCTGCCGGTTTGACCGGATCAGAAAATCTGGAAGTGACCTGGTCTAAAGGCGGCTTGGTGATGACTGAAATAGCGCCTGACAGCGGCGTTGCCGCTGGTTACTTCATGGGCAAAATGCAACTCAGCGCCAATGATGCGCCGGATCAGGCAGACCCTACAGCCACGTATTACGCCGGACTGCAAAAAGGCGCTTCGCAAACCAGTTTCTACAAAGAACCCAACTCCAGCGGTACGGTTTACCCCAGTTATTTGCAAATCTCGAATATCAGCTACCCGATGGAAACATCTGCTCTGGGTGATGAATTCAAATCGTTCAGCTTGTCCTTGGGTGACACCACCATACCCGCCCAATTGTTGGGTGACATCACCCCTATCAGCAGCACACCGTTGAACGATTTGGCTGACAGACTGCAGACCAAGATTCAAAGTTACCTCACATCGCTGCAAGACCCCGTTAAATTCCCCGATACACGTGTCAAGCAAATCACAGTGTCTGTGGTCAACGGCAAAGATTTGAAAATTTCCGACCTCGGCGGTTCATTGATCAAAGATTTCAGCTTGAATATCAACCCCGGATCTGCCAATAACAATCTGGTGTCAAACGGCAGCAAATCGATGAATTTCAAGCCCTTACCGGCTATCAACCAGGTCACCGCCAGTTTTGATCCAGTCACCCAGAAATTCAGCTTTCAGCCTTTGCCCGGTAATAACCTGACTGTGTCGGTCGGCAAAAGCGAGGGCAGTGTCAATACCCAACTGGGTATCGCCGGCACTATGAACATGGGTTCAGGTGACACCCTCATCAGCACCAATGGCAGCCCTGACAGCAATGGCAACAACTGGGCAAGAGACCCGAAGTTCCAGCGCTTTGGTGCAGTCGTTGAGTACGACGGCGTGAACCAGAAATTCAATTTCAAATCCGGCACCACAGGTGATAACTCAAGCATCAATGTGATCAATAACGGCAATGTATTTGCCACCAATCATTTAGGTTTGACCCCTGAAGTCTCCTACGTCACTGGTGTTTCTGCCGATGCGCTTCGCGGTATTGAATCCAAGCCCGCGGTGATGGTGAGTAACCCTATGGGTATCAATCCCAATAACAATTTCTCAGTGGATGTCACCAACAATAAATTTGTGGTGTCGGTAGATGATGTCAAAGGCACGATTTACATTGAGCCCAAAGACAACTACACGATTGACAGTTTCACCTCGGCATTGCAAAGCGCCATCAACCGTCTCGCCGGTCCCTCCGACATTCCGGGTTTGACTGGCAGCAATATTTCAGGTGTCAAGGTCACTTACGATAAAAACACCAATAAGCTCAGTTTCACTTCAGGTTCTGCCACCAGCAATTCATTCATCAAGGTCTCTGGTGCCTCACAGTGGGGACTGGCTAATATTGATGGTGCCCGTGGAACCACCACCACCTGGATCAAACCCACGCAATACACCGACACCGTGAACGGTTCGCCGGTGGCCATGTACATCGATGAATTCGGCAAGGAAACAGCGATTCCTGCAGGCTTCAAACAACTGCCCGCCTGGTCTCCGGTGTACCTTGAAAAAGGTGAATTGACATTCGATACCTCAGGTAACCTGGTGTCGCCTAAAGTGGGTTCACAACTCGACACGGTCTTCCTGCCGGATGGTAAAGGCTCATTGAAAATCAATATCAACTACGGTAAATCCACGCAGTTGTCTTCGCCTTACTCTGTGTTGTCTCAATCGCAAGACGGCGCACCTGAAGGGGATTTGGTGGGCTTGTCCATAGGTGATGACGGCTTGGTGAACGCGTCTTACTCCAACAGTTCACAAAAATCGCTGGGCAAAGTGGTGTTGGTGAACTTCTCCAACCCGTCCGGCCTGCGCCAGATCGGTGACACCAGTTATTACAAATCGGCCAACTCAGGCACACCGAAATACGGTGAAGCCGGTTCGGCAGGCTACGGCACGGTGAAATCCGGCGCCACTGAACGCGCCAACGTGGACTTGACGCAGGAGCTGGTGGACTTGATCACCGAGCAGCGTAACTTCCAGGCCAATGCCAAGGCGATTGAGACCAGCACCACGCTGACCCAATCGATTATTCAAATCAGAGCGTAAAGCCCCTCCTTAGAGAATCGACATGGAA
>CANGPN010000030.1 GCA_947456305.1 Comamonadaceae bacterium
AGATTTCCAAAGTTGAGAACGAGCTCAAGGATATTGGTAGGGTGCTCATTCGTGCTTCTGGTACTGAACCGCTCCTTCGGGTAATGGTTGAGACCAAAGATGCTGATCTGGCTATGAGCAGCGCCAAGAGTATTGCTGATTTAGTTCCAGTAGCTTAATTCAGAGCCTGCGAATTTTTCTAAGTTATTGTTTTAATTAGGTAATTTGATTTATGACAGTTTTGTCATAAAAACGTCATAGTCAATCCGTATCGTCCTTATATCGCAATGTTGCGTTATAACTATCTAAGGACTGATTAAATGAAATCTTTATTGAAAAAAGCTCTAATCATTAGCGCTATTTCACTTGCTCCTGCTGCTTTTGCTGTGGACATGACAGGTGCTGGCGCAACATTCCCATACCCAATCTACGCAAAATGGGCTGAGGCATTTAAAGCAAAGACAGGTTCAAACTTGAATTACCAGTCTATTGGTTCTTCTGGTGGTATCAAGCAAATTAAAGCTAAAACTGTTGATTTCGGTGCTACTGATAATCCAGTTAAGTATTCCGATCTTGAGGCTGATGGCATGGTTCAGTTCCCAGCGATTATCGGTGGTGTAGTTCCAGTGATTAACGTAGATGGCGTTAAACCTGGTGAAATTAAATTAGATGGCCCAACATTGGCCGACATTTTCCAAGGTGTGATCTCCGATTGGGGCGATAAGCGTATCGCTATCATGAACCCTGGCGTCAAGATTCCTAGCGGTCCAATTACAGTGGTGGTACGTGCTGACGGTTCTGGTACAACCGCAATTTTTACTGATTACCTTGCTAAGACAAGCACTTTATTCAAGGATGCTGTTGGTTCTGGCGCCTCTGTCAAGTGGCCAGCCGCCTCTACAGTAGGGGGTAAAGGTAACGAGGGTGTTGCTGCTAACGTTACCCGTGTAAAGAACTCTGTCGGATATGTTGAATACGCCTACGCTAAGAAAAACAAGATGACATTCATCTCTTTGAAAAACAAAGATGGTCAATTTGTAGCACCTGATGACTTAACTTTCGCAGCTGCAGCAGCCAGCACTGATTGGGCTGCAATCCCAGGCATGGGTACATTTATTACTAATGCTCCTGGCGCGAAATCATGGCCTATTACCGGTGCTTCATTTATCTTGATTTACAAGAACCCAGAAAATAAAGCTAATGTTGCTGAAGTAATTAAGTTCTTCGACTTTGCATTTAAAGATGGTAAGAAAATGGCGGAAGAGCTGGACTATGTTCCCATGCCTGATAAAACCACTGACTTCATTCGCAAGAATGTGTTCACCAAAATTGTGACTAAGTAATTTTGAAGTTTCAATTTTTTACTGTAACGATTAACAGCTCCACTTCGGTGGGGCTGTTTGAGTGTTAAAAGATGCTTAATTTATGATTGATAACGCCCAGATACATTCTGCGCCGACGCCTCAGGCTCTTAGAATTGCTAAGCTCCAACGAGTACAGGATTTCCTGTTCCATGCGATCACCCAGTTTTTTGCCTGCTCTGTACTCATTGCTCTGCTCGGCATCATTATTTCTCTAGTCCTTAATGCTTGGCCTGCTCTGAGTACATTTGGTATTGGCTTTTTCTTTACCCAAGAATGGGATATCGTCAACGGTGAGTTTGGCGGTCTTATTGCAATCTACGGTACCTTGGTTACCTCAATTATTGCCTTGCTGATTGCCGTTCCTTTGAGTTTCGGTATTGCAGTTTTCTTAACAGAGCTTTGCCCTGGACCGTTGCGCCGACCACTGGGTACAGCAGTTGAATTGTTAGCTGCTGTCCCATCCATCATTTACGGTATGTTTGGCTTATTTATTTTTGCGCCTTTATTTGCCGATTACATTGAGCCAGCATTAGCTGCAACTTTAGGCAAGATTCCCGGGTTGGGAATTCTTTTCTCTGGGGCATTTAATGGGATTGGTGTTCTTTGTGCAGGCCTGATCTTAGCCATGATGATTTTGCCTTTCATCGCATCAGTAATGCGCGACGTATTTGAGATTGTTCCTCCAGTACTAAAAGAGTCTGCTTATGGCATCGGTTGTACTACCTGGGAAGTTGTTAAGAATGTTGTTCTGCCGTACACCAAGGCTGGTGTGATAGGTGGTGTCATGCTTGGCTTGGGACGTGCGCTAGGTGAAACCATGGCAGTTACCTTTGTGATTGGTAATTCACAACGTTTATCTGCCTCCTTATTTGCTCCTGGCACATCCATTGCTTCTACATTGGCTAATGAATTTGGTGAAGCAGAGGCGGGAAACCATTTATCTTCATTATTCGCCCTTGGACTTGCCTTATTCATCATCACCTTTATTGTGCTCGCATGCGCTAAGTGGATGCTAAATAATATGGAAAAGAAGCAGGGGCTTAAATCATGAATCAAGCCACTAATATCAACCCAGAAGTTTTTGCGCGTCGCAAACGCGCCAATAAGATTGGTCTAACCCTATCCATGTGTGCCATGGGTCTGGGTATGATCTTTTTATTTTGGATCCTAAGTGTCTTAGTGATTAAAGGCTTCTCGTCAATTAATTTAGATCTCTTTACCCATAGCACACCGGCTCCAGGTTCTGAAGGCGGCGGTCTTGCTAATGCGATCGTTGGCAGTCTGATGTTGATTGGCTGCTGCACCTTAATTAGTACTCCTATTGGAGTATTGGCCGGCCTCTATTTATCAGAATATGGTGATCGCAGTAAAGTGGCTGCAATTACCCGTTTTGTCACTGACATCATGCTTTCGGCGCCATCAATTGTTATCGGCTTATTTGTCTATGCATTCGTAGTGGCCCAGGTAAGGCACTTTTCAGGCTGGGCCGGCACCATTGCATTAGCCCTTATTGCCATTCCAGTCGTGGTGAGAACGACCGAGAACATGCTGCGTTTGGTGCCTGGAAGTCTGCGCGAAGCTGCATATGCATTGGGGACTCCGAAATGGAAAGTTGCATTCATGATTACTTTGCGTGCTGCCCAAAGTGGTGTGATGACTGGTATCTTGCTAGCGCTTGCTCGCGTTAGTGGTGAAACGGCGCCTTTGTTGTTCACTGCACTAAATAATCAATTCTTTTCTACAAATATGAATGCGCCAATGGCCAATCTGCCGGTGGTGATCTTTCAGTTTGCAATGAGTCCCTATGACAACTGGGTAGATCTTGCATGGGGCGGTGCTTTGTTAATTACTTTTGCAGTACTGGGGCTAAATATTCTTGCTCGCGTGGTATTCCGAGATAAGGCGCAGGGATGATGAGTAATATGAGAACAATGTTTGACTTAAATGAAATTGATAGTCAAGGGGGTAGAGTGGATACGTTAAACCAAGAGCCGAATAGTAATGTTGTGAATGCTATTGAGGTTCGTAATCTGAATTTTTATTATGGTGCGTTCCAAGGCCTAAAGAAAATTAATCTTGATATTGAGCAAGGCAAGGTAACTGCATTCATTGGACCTTCTGGTTGCGGTAAGTCAACCTTGTTGCGTACACTCAATCGTATGTATGACCTCTATCCTGGTCAACGTGCCGAGGGTGAGATCAATTTCTACGGCCAGAATATTCTAGAGCCTGGTCAGGATTTAAATCTGTTGCGTTCTCGAATTGGTATGGTTTTCCAAAAGCCAACACCTTTCCCAATGTCAATTTATGAAAACATCGCCTTTGGTGTTCGTTTATACGAGAAGCTTTCTCGCTCAGAAATGGATGAGCGCGTAGAGTGGGCTTTAAATAAAGCTGCTTTATGGAATGAGGTAAAGGATAAGCTAAATCAAAGTGGTTTGTCATTATCAGGCGGTCAACAGCAACGTCTCTGTATTGCACGTGGCGTAGCGGTAAAGCCTTCTGTTATTTTGCTTGATGAGCCTACATCGGCTTTGGATCCAATCTCTACAGGTAAGGTAGAGGAATTGATTCATGAGCTTAAAAATGACTACACCATTGCCATCGTGACTCATAATATGCAACAGGCTGCCCGTGTCTCTGACTATACGGCTTATATGTACTTAGGAAGCTTAATTGAGTACGGTAAAACCGATGAGATATTTATTAAACCTAAGCGCAAAGAAACGGAAGATTACATAACCGGTCGTTTCGGTTAATTGGAGACATATATGCCAGATAAACACTTATCGTCACAGTTTGATGCTGATCTAAATTCACTTTCAAGCCGACTGCTTGAAATGGGTGGGTTGGTAGAGTCTCAGATCTCTACAGCAATGCGCGCATTTACACAGATGGATATCGATACTTGCAATGTTGTGATTGAGAATGAAAAGTTAGTCAATGATTTGGAGATCCAGATTGACTCAGCATGCACCGAGTTAATTGCGCGTCGTCAGCCTACTGCGCGTGATTTACGTCTGGTCATGGCAGTTTCAAAAGCAATTACCAATCTTGAGCGTGCAGGGGATGAAGCAGAGCGTGTTGCTAAGCGCACCAAGCGATTAATTGAGTCTGGCTTGCCTCATAATATAAATGTTGCTGAAATTCGTCTCTCCGGTCAGATGGCCATTTCTTTATTGCGTCGTAGCTTGGATGCATTTGCACGTCTCGATACGATAGCTGCTGCAGATGTTGTCCAAGAGGACCGTCAAATTGATGAAGAATTTAGAGGTTTTGTTCGAAAACTGATCACTTATATGTCTGAGGACCCTCATATGATCAGCACTGGCTTGGACATGTTAACTATTGCAAAAGCGATTGAGCGCATTGGTGATCATGCCAAGAACATCGCAGAGTTTGTGATCTATATCGCAAAGGGATCTGATGTTCGTCATATTCCTCATGAAGATCTAGTCCGCGAAGCTAATAGACAATAAATAGGGTAATTAAAAATGACTCACCGCATACTCATAGTAGAGGATGAGCCATCAATTGCGGAATTGATTGCGATTAATCTATCTCATGCAGGCTATGAGGTAGAAAAGGCTATGCAGACAGATCTAGCTCTTAGCATGATGAAAGATCAACTGCCCAATCTCATCATTCTTGATTGGATGCTACCTGGTAAGTCAGGCGTTCAGTTCGCAAAAGAATTACGTTCAAATGATCGTACTAAAGATTTGCCAATTCTGATGTTGACAGCAAAAAGTGAAGAGTCAGATAAGGTGCTAGGGCTTGATTCTGGAGCCGATGATTATGTTACCAAGCCATTCTCTCCAAAAGAATTGGTCGCAAGGGTTAGGGCGATCCTTCGCCGGCAGACTCCTATTGAGGATACCGGCCCGCTAACAGTTGGTCCATTAAAGCTGGATCCTAGTTCCCATCGTGTATTGGCAGCTTGGCCAAACCACGATTCAAAATCTATTGCTCTTGGCCCCACAGAATTCCGCTTGCTTCAATTCTTTATGGCTAACCCAGAACGGGTTCATTCTCGAAGTAACTTACTAGATAAGGTATGGGGCAACGAGGTCTATATTGAAGAAAGAACGGTTGACGTCCACATTAAGAGGCTAAGAGCCGCCTTGGCCCCATTTGATTGCGATCTTTTTATTGAGACCGTTCGCGGTAGTGGCTACCGCATCACCAAGACACCAAGCGAGTCATAGGTCAAAATTTGTAGTTTTAATGAGTTTCTGAGTGAATTTTTAGAGATGCTCTAATATTGCATCATGCTATCCGCACTAACTCGTTACTTTGTGATAATCGCAGTTGCATTTATTGCTGCTTTCATAGTGCTTTCTCTGTGGGGTCCTGAGTGGGCTATTGCAGCAGGCATCTTCGTGCTTTCCATCCCCTTGGTCTACGCCTATATCAATTTGGCTCGACTCAGAAAATTTATATTGGCTGATTCTGTAGAAAATATGCCTTTACCAAGTGGATTTTGGGAAGAGGTTTTCTTTCGATTGCAAAGGTTAGTTCGTAACCTAAAACAGCGCATTCGCAGCATAGAACAGCAGCACGATCACTTTATTGAAGCATTTCAAGCTTCACCGAATGGAATTGTGATGCTTGATGAGAATGACCAGATTGAATGGTGCAATGGTATTGCAGAGCGTTTTTTTGGCTTGATATTTAAACGTGACGTAATGCAGCGTATCAATTTTTTGATTCGTCGCCCAGAATTCATCCAGTACTTAAATAGGCGAAAATTCGAGGAGCCGTTATTACTAGAGCGCATGGGGCCCGATAGCAGCTTAAGCTTGATGCTTCAAGCCTTCCCATTCGGCCAAAAGCGCCATCTCTTGTTAATACAAGACGTCACAGACCTTCAAAAGGCTGATGCCATGCGCAGGGATTTCGTAGCAAACGTCTCACATGAAATGAGAACTCCCATAACTGTGCTGATGGGTTTTCTTGAAACCGTCCAATCCCTTGATCTTAAAAAAGATCAACAAGATCAGTACTTTGACATGATGATGTCACAAGCGCAAAGGATGAAAAGTTTAGTGGAGGATCTACTTACACTAGCAAATTTAGAAGCCAATGCATTGCCCGCAACAAATACGGAAGTCAAACTTCAAACCTTAATGGCTCTCCTTAAGAATGATGCTGAAGCACTATCTCAAGGCAAACATTCATTCAATTTTGATATTCACTCTTCGGCAAATTTATTAGGAGATGAGCGAGAAATTCTCTCGGCATTTAGCAATCTTGTGTCAAATGCCATTCGATATACACCTGATGTTGGTTCAGTTAACGTGGCATGGAATGTGAATGATCAAGGGCGGGGTGAGTTCTCTGTTGCCGATACTGGGCCCGGTATTGCCTCAGAACATCTATCCAGGCTAACAGAGCGTTTTTATAGGGTAGATAGGAGCAGATCAAGAGATACAGGAGGTACTGGCCTTGGTTTGGCAATTGTGAAACATATTGCGAATCGACACCAAGCTCAATTAATAATCGAGAGTACGCCAGGTAGGGGTAGCACTTTCACGCTACGCTTTCCAAAGGATCGTTTGAGATCCTAAATTCAATCTTTTTTCTTTCTCTTCTTCTTTTTGGATTCTTTGGGTAATTTGTCCGCTTTCCCATTGGCGTATAGACACCATACTTTAATCTCCTCAAAAAGCTCTACGAGGTCTTCATGAGGAAGATTTTTCAGGTCTACAAGGCCAATACTGCCTGATTCTTGTAACTGTTTTACAGCATCTTCGTACTGATATTTGCTCATGTTGGTTTGATCCATGGATTAATTTATCAATAATCCTAGCAAACTAATATGACAAAAGTGCCGTTTTTGATACCTTTAAAGGGGTTTAGTCTGGTTCGCCTGACACCTCTGAGGTCCGTTTAATGCCGGTTAACCCTGATACTAAGCGCTCTAGAGGGCCGCCTATGATGAGGACCAGCAAAATGGCGCCTAAGCTAATAGAACCCAAGGCAAATTGACCAGCTCCAAAGGCTGCGCCTATAAGGGCACAAGACCAGACGCTCGCAGCTGTTGTCAGACCAGAAATTTTTTGAGACCGTTGTTCTCTAATAATCACGCCGGCCCCAAGAAAGCCTAAACCTGTTATCAAGCCCTGTAGCACGCGACTAACTGATTGGGCGTCATCCTTTACAAAGTCACTAATCAAAAGAATGGCTGTTGCCGAGCCAATGGCAACCAATGAATGAGTGCGAATACCTGCCGATTTATGGTGAAGCCAGCGATTTAAGCCAAGGATGGTGCCAACGACTAAAGCCAAACCCAATCGCAGGGCAATGGTTTGATACATATCCCATTGGGTCATTTTGAATCCTTCCAATCAGTAGCTCAATGAACTTAGTGTATATCAGCGGCAGTCAACTGCTTCACAAATCTGAAATATAGGATCTTTAGTATTTCAAAAGACGTTCACGTGAGGGAAACTGAATGAAACATGATCTTGCAAAGTACCTTTTTGAGGTCTTTAGAAAAAATGTACGCTCTCAGCCATTAGAGCAGTCAAATGCCAATACACCGGCTGTAATAAATCATAAGAAAGATTCTAGAAAAAATCTCTTTTTAATTGATCCTAAATCTTCATTATATTTAGATGAGATTATCTAAATGACCCTAGACGAGGGGCGCACCACAAGAAGTCGATACTATCCATCAATTTGGTAGGGGGATCATCTAATAAAGGGTTAACATTAACCAAACCCTTTGTGAGATGACATGCCTGAAAAACAAAAGCCAAAATTTGCTGTTCTGAGATCGGTAGAGACCTTTCATAACCCCCGCCCGAGTATTAAAAAGCGGATGTCAGATGGCAAAGCGCTGCGTAAGTTGGTTACCATCTCATCACAGGGCGTATACACTCCACCAAAAGATCGCATTAACCCTGTTGAGATTCTAGAGCTCCAAGCTAAGACTCGCATCGAATCGCTAATTCCAATACGCTATGGGCGCATGTTGCAATCACCATTTGCTTTTTATCGTGGTGGAGCGGCTATTATGGCGCAGGATTTAGCTAATCAACCCATCACTAATATTACTGTTCAGTTATGTGGTGATATGCATGTTTCAAACTTTGGTTTATTTGGTACTGCAGAACATCGTCTAGTATTTGGTATTAATGATTTTGATGAAACCCTGCCAGGTAGTTGGGAGTGGGATCTAAAACGTCTTGTTTCTAGCGCCGTTATTGCCTGTGAAAGTAATGGCGGTGATAAGGCCCTTAGTAAAAAAATTGTTCGTCACATATCCTCTGAATATCAGAAGCAGATGACAAAATATGCCAAGATGCCTTATTTAAAGCTCGCACAGGAATTTATTAGCGAAGCTGAAATACGAAAACAATTTTGTAAGGAACATCAAAAGGAAATTGATACGTATTTACGGCAGACAAAGGGTCAAGGCAACATCCAAGTGCTTCAAAAATTGACTACTCTTGTTGGAAAAAATCGTAAGATTATTAACAAGCCACCTCTAATTGAGCATTTCAAAAAAAATGCATATGGGACCTCTCTAAAGTCCCTAATAGACAAGGTTCTATTAAATTACTCAAGCACATTATTGGCGGATAGAAAAATTCTGTTCGAGCGCTACAGCTTAAAAGACTTTGCACGTAAAGTTGTTGGCGTTGGAAGCGTTGGTACGAATTGCATGGTTTTTTATTTTGAAGGTGATAGTGGTAATGATCCGCTTTTTTTACAATATAAAGAAGCCCAGAAATCCGTACTTAGCCCCTATTTGGGTGAATCTATCTACCGAGATATGGGTCATAGAGTAGTAGCCGGTCAAAGATTATTGCAGGGCGCACCAGATATATTCCTCAATTACGGATCGGTTCAGTTTGATATTGACAATGGCCAAGGATTTTATCTTCGTCAATTGCGGGATATGAAGGGCGGCATTCAAATTGGCCCCAATGGCATTTCCTTAAAGAATTTTGCTGACTATGCCAAAATTTTTGGTTGGGCACTTGCACTTGGTCATGCCCGCTCCGGAGACGCAGCGATGATAGCGGGATATTGCGGAGAGTCAAAGGAGTTCGATGAGGCAATGTACCAATTTGCTAGATCGTACGCAAAACAAAATGAAGATGATTATGAGGTATTTAAAAAAGCGGTTAAATCTGGGAGATTGAAGATCGCAAAGGTTTAAGTCTCTTCATAGAATGGGTGGAAATGGTGTCATTAATTTGTCATGCTGTTCATGGATATTGTAAATTCAACACTTTTCTCGAAAAAATTACGATATGACATCACTCAATATCATTAAGCTTACATTTTTCATGCTGCTTGGTTTCATTGCCAACAGTATTCAGGCTGCAGCTATATATCCAATTGACAGAGCCTCTATTCTGGCTGGATCAAAATTTGATATCAAAATTGAATTGAACTCCGTTGTAAGTCCTAATGATATTGTCTTTGAGTTGAATGGACAGCCATTAAAAAAGGCAATAAGCGTTGAGCCTGATTACATTTCGAATGAAAACGGAAAAGGTAGTGCTTTTATATTTCGAGACGTTCGATTATTAAAATCTGGGGTCTACCAGATCGCAGCAAAAACTCCCCAGGAAGAGTTACAGGTCACTTGGGAGGTTTACTCAACAGGTCCTCGCCGAGTAAAGAATGTCATCCTATTTATTGGCGACGGCATGACTATTGCCAATAGAACAACTGCTCGCGTTCTTTCTAAGGGCATTCAAGAGGGCAGATATCAGGGGCGCCTTGCATTTGATGATATGCCAAACACTGCCATGATCGGAACATCGGGCTCTGATTCTCTCATCACTGATTCAGCTAATTCAATGAGCGCCTACACTACGGGACATAAAACTGCTGTCAATGCCATGGGTGTCTATGTATCCCGTGCGACTGATAATCTTTCACATCCTAAGGTTGAAACAATTGCGGAATTAATTAAACGCAATACCAAAATGTCTGTTGGAATTGTCTCCGATGCTGAGCTAGAAGATGCAACGCCTGGCGCAATGGTCTCACATACTCGTCGCAGGGCAGATAAGGCTTATATTGCAGATCAATTACTTGCCAGCGGAGCAGAGGTCATTCTTGGTGGGGGATCGGCATACTTCTATCCTCAGTCAGTCAAGGGATCTAAGCGTAAAGATGAAAAGAATTTAGTTGAGGGATTTAAAGCTGACGGTTATCAGCTCGCCTTTACAAAACAAGAGCTAATATCAGTGGCACAGAATAAAGCCACCAAAAAATTATTCGGCGTTTTTCACCCAGATAATATGGATGGCTCTCTAGATCGCCTTTATCTTAAAAAGAATACCGTTGAGCAATACCCAAATCAACCTGATCTTACTGAGATGACTCAGTCTGCCATTGATGTCCTTTCCAGAAATCCTAATGGCTTTTTCTTGATGGTTGAAGCCGCTCTTATTGATAAGTTTAACCATCCACTAGATTGGGAGCGAGCAGCATTCGACACAATTATGTTGAGTAATGCGGTCCAAATTGCAAAGGAATTTGCGAAGACACATCCCGACACATTAATTATTGTGACTCCCGATCATACCCATAGCGGTTCAATTAGTGGCGTAGTACATGACGATAGGCCAGGTCCACTTCGTGAAAAAGTTGGCGTTTATGCGGAAGCAGGGTTCCCAAATTATCCAAAAGCAGATATACAGGGATATCCAAGTCGGATTGATGTTTCTAAGCGAATTGCTTTCTTTTATGGAAATTATCCAGATCACTTTGAAACTTTGCATCCTAAATTGGATGGGACCTTTGTGCCGGCAATAAAAAATGACGAAGGTAAATACATTGCCAACTCTAAATATGTTCAATTGCAAGAGGATGCAATCCATGTTGGCGGTAATTTGCCGTCACATCAAGAGTCGGGAGTACATTCTGCGGATGATGCAGTATTAAATGCTATGGGCCCAGGATCAGAGAAATTTAGGGGGTTTATGGACAATACTGAGGTCTTTAAGGCGATGGTAGAGTCTTTGGGGCTGGGGTCAAAATAAGTCAATTGGTATGGAATTTACAAATAACATCAACTATTCATCGCTCACTGATACTGCTATTAGTTTATGTGCTGCATTTGTCCTTGGCGGTCTGATTGGTCTCGAACGCCAATTTCGTCAAAGAACCGCAGGACTTAGAACAAATATTCTTGTAGCCATAGGTGCGGCTATTTTTGTTGATGCAGGAAATAGATTAACTGGTCATGATGGTGCCGTCCATGTAATGGCATATGTTGTAACAGGCATCGGTTTTTTGGGTGCAGGTGTCATCATGCGCGAAGAGGGGAATGTTAGGGGGATTAATACCGCTGCAACACTCTGGGCATCAGGAGCGGTTGGAGCATGTGCAGGAGCTGATTTGATACTAGAAGCATGTTTGGCCACAGCATTTATTCTTGCTGCCAATACATTGCTTCGTCCGGTAGTTAGTTTTATTAATCGCCAGCCTCTAGACACCGATTCTGTCGAGGTAACAAACTCTGTTTACATCATTACTCCCAAACATGCGCAAAAACATGCTCTGAAGCAATTTATCAGAACTCTGGAAGAGGCCGGCTACCAAACTCAAGATATCGAAGTGCATCAATTCGGCGCAGATGATGTAGAGATACAGGCAGTATTGACGACTTCCGCAGTAGATGGCGATGAAATGGATAAGCTCATTTCAAGAATTGCAGACCAAGAGTTTGTCATCCAGGCCTTCTGGAGCCCTAGTACTACCGATTAGCCAATCTTCCAGTCTTTGACACACACCTGAAATATTTGAAGTTCAGTATTCAGATGTGAACTTGATTACAGAAAACTTAGATTTAACCGTCACCTGTCCTCACTGCCAAGTCTCTGAGAAACTAGAGCTTGAGCCTGGCTCTACCCATCACTTCTACCGGTGCAAAGCTTGTAGCGCTATTCTGAAGCCAAAATCGGGTGATTGCTGTATTTTATGTAGCTTTGGTAGCCGTGATTGCTCAAGCTCAGAACAAAACTTGGCTGCCTAATAAAGCATTAATCCCCGCCGTATAGGTTTCCTACGCATTTCATCAATGTGTCATGGTTTTTACATAAAATAGACACATTTAGAGTAGCGATTCATTTTTGGGGAATATATTGGCTAGCAATCCCGTAGAACTATTATCTCAGTCGGAAGACTTGGTTGCTGCCGTTGATTTGGGATCTAACAGTTTTAGGATGTTAGTTGCTCAAGCATTCAATACATCTTCTGGTACTCAATTACGCCCAATTGATACCCTTCGAGAGTCTGTTCGTCTAGCTGCCGGCTTAACTGACAATAAGTTACTCGGTAATGACGCCTATCAACGAGGCTTGACTGCAATTAGACGTTTTGGAGAGCGTATTCGTGGCTTTGATCCTGCAAACGTTCGTGCGGTTGCTACCAATACATTGCGAGTAGCTAAAAATTCTCGCCAGTTCATAGATGACGCTCAAGATGCGCTAGGCTTTCCAATTGAAGTCATTGCTGGTGTTGAGGAAGCCCGTCTAATTTATATTGGCGCTTCTCATGAGGTTCAGGCGGTGCAAGGAAATCGCCTAGTTGTGGATATTGGGGGTGGCTCCACAGAATTTATTATTGGTAAAGGGTATGAGCCAAAGCTTCTAGAGAGCCTATACATTGGCTGTGTTTCACATAGCATGCGATTCTTTCCAAAGGGTAATATTGACGCTCATGCCTTTAAAGAAGCTGAATTAGCTGCTAGACGAGAGATTCAGGTGATATCTGGGGCCTATCTTAAAAGCGGATGGAAGCAAGCGATAGGATCCTCAGGTACAGCGCGTGCCCTTGCAGACCTGATCACTGCAAATGATTTTAACGGTCAGGGTGATGGTCTTACCATGGGCCGTGTTAACGCCTCTAGCGGACTCATCACCAGAGAGGGCTTAAAGGCTCTTAAAAAGCATTTATTAAAGTATGAGCATGTCAGTCAGGTTGAGCTAATTGGACTCAAAGACGATAGACGTTCTGTCTGGCCGGGCGGGCTGGCAATTATGTTAGCCGTCTTTGATGAATTGGGCATCGAAGAGATGGAAGTCACTGACGCCGCATTACGAAGCGGTGTTTTGTATGACTTGCTTGGTAGATCACAGCATCATGACATGCGTTATGTAACTGTTGAGCAGTTTATGCAGCGCTATTCAGTAGATCGCGAGCAGGCTGACAGGGTTGGCAGGTTGGCAGCGGATTTTCTAAAGCAATTACCCAAACCAGAAGCAGAGAGCAGAGCAGATAATGTTGCATTGCTTCAGTGGGCAGCCAATCTTCATGAAATTGGTTTATCTATTTCTCACAATGGATACCATAAACACTCTGCATACATTGCTGGTAATGCAGATATGCCAGGCTTTTCTAAAAATGATCAAGCTAGACTTGCCGCACTCCTCATTGGCCATGCTGGTAAATTAGGTAAATTAGCTAATAATCATAGCTTCGAAGATTGGCGTATGCTTTTTTGCCTTCGTTTGGCCCAGGTTTTATGTCGTGGACGCAATGATGCAAATCTCCCTAAGGTGAAGGTATCTGAAAATAATGGCTGCTATCAAGTGAGCCTATCAAAGGAATGGACAAATGAACATCCCTTGACTGAATTTAGCTTACTAAAAGAGGCTGCTGAATGGGAGCGTATAGGTCGCCCTTATCAAGTAAGTCTTAAGTAATTCAGATATAAAAAAGCCACTCCAACATAAAGTGGCTTTTATTCTCGTACAAATTGAGTAGTTACAAGCCTAAAAAATGTTTTGCGTATCGCGGGTTTATATCTGATAAGCGAAGCATCGTCAGTAGGTCTGCAGTATTGAAGTCAGGATCCCAGGCTGGTGCGCTGCAAATCTTTGCACCCAACTTCAGGTAACCCTTAATTAATGGTGGCGCATCAACATCAAGACCGCCATTCAATTTATCTAGTGGAAGTGGTAAACGCGGAAAAGCATGAAACTCAGTTGGCGCCATTTGGTCACTGCCTAGTGAGTTATAAAGGCTCGCTGCAAAGTGTCCACCATCAGCCATCGGAATACTTGCGCAACCAAGCATGATCTCATAGCCATTTTTAAGCATGTATTGGGCTAGGCCGCTCCATAGCGACATAATGACCGCACCAGACCGATAGTCTTGATGAACGCAAGATCTGCCGAGTTCAACGAGCTTAGGGCGTAGGTGATCGAGACGTGATAAATCAAATTCTGAATCAGAGTAGAGTCGACCAATTTCTTGGGCTTTGTGTGGAGGTAGAACACGATAAGTGCCAACTACCTTCAAAGTATCTTGGTCACGAATTAGTAAGTGATCGCAATATGCATCAAATTCGTCTACATCTAGCCCTTCGCCATTTTGAGCAAGATTTGCGCCCATTTCCTCAGCAAATACTTTGTAACGCAAGCGTTGCGCTTCTTTTACTTCAGCACTACTGGAAGCCCATTCAATCTTAAATGCAGGCCGCTTAGCCTTACTGGGTTGGACGGTAGGGGCAATTATTTCTGGTTGAACAAGTTCAGCACGAGACTTGGTAGCAAACTTTTTACCAAATAACTTCTTGGCAAGCTTTTTGGAGAGCTTTTTAAACGGATTCAGTTTTGATTGGGATGGATCTTTCTTTTTTCTAGGAGAAAAGATCTCAAAGGCACCAATTGGATTTGGAATATCAGACATAGCTAGCCTTGTGTAATGTTTATTGGATCGTAAAGTGCATTTATGACGCTTTAAAGACAAGTGGAATACATACTGCAGACCACATCAAAACTGCAATTAATAGTGCCAGCATCACTGCAGCTGATCCAAAATCTTTGGCCCGCTTTGAAAGGTCATGATGTTCAAAGGAAATTCGATCGATAGCCGCCTCTACGCTGGAATTTAGTAGCTCAACCATCAGAACCATGAGTAGTGATGAAATGAGAAGCGCCTTCTCAAAATTGCTAACTGGTAGAAAATATGAGACTGGAGCAAGCAATACGAACAGGGTTAGCTCTTGTCTGAATGCACTTTCTTCCTGGAAGGCATAGACCAAACCACACCAAGAATTTTTTGCGGCATGCCAAGCTCTTGCAAGACCTCGATTGCCTTTATGTGGATTTTGATCAATGTGATAAGGGGAATTCAAATTAAGCCTTTTTAAGCAATTGCAGTTATGTGCACATCAGGAGTTGGGACTGGTTTTAAGTGCCTTGCAAATTCCTCGGAAGCCGCCCTCCAAGAGAATTTTTCAGCATGTGCTCGGGCTACTTCACGCGGTATCTTCAATGCCTCTATGCAGGCAATTCGAAGATCTTCATGCATCGCACCAGCTTTGGAGTTCCCCAAAACATCAATAGGGCCAGTTACGGGGTAGGCCGCTACAGGAGTTCCGCAGGCCATTGCCTCTAAGAGAACCAATCCAAAGGTATCTGTCTTGCTTGGAAATACAAAAACATCTGCCGCTGCATACACTTTTGCCAATTCATGTTGTTGTAATACACCTAGATAGTTAATATCTGGGTACTTTTCTTTAATGCCAGCCATCGCTGGACCGTCTCCTACCACCCACTTTGAACCTGGTAAATGAATTTCTAAAAATGCATTGATATTCTTTTCAACTGCAACTCGGCCTACATATAAGAAGATAGGATGTGCCGTATTAAGGGCCTTTGAATCTTGCATTTTGAAGATGTCTAGGTCAACACCACGGGACCATAAGACTACATTTTTGAGACCATATTTTTCAAGATCATCCTTCACAACTATTGTTGGGGCCATGACCGCCATCGATGGACCATGAAACCATCGAATAAATGCATAGGTAATTCCTAAAGGTATTCCTGTTCGTGCTTTTACATACTCAGGGAATCGAGTGTGATAAGCAGTTGAAAAAGGTAGATCATTTTTAACCGCGTATGAGCGAGCAGATAAGCCTAGTGGCCCCTCGGTAGCAATATGCATCGCATCGGGAGCAAATTCTTTAATACGACGGGCAACTTCTTTTCCAGGGAAGAGCGATAAGGCAATATCTGGGTATGTAGGACAAGGAATTGATTTGAAGCCATTCGGAGTAATCATTTCAACTTCATGACCCATTGCGACTAATTCAGCACGTGTTTGCTTTAAAGTCCGAACCACGCCATTTACCTGTGGATCCCATGCATCTGTAATGATCATTATTTTCATAGAACAGCCTCTTTTAAAATTGATTCAACAGCAGGTTGGTAAGTCACTTCCGGAATTTCTATTGGCTCACCTTTGATATGTGGCCAATGGACAATTTTGAGTTCGCCTGTATGGGTTTCAACAAGAGCGGTAAGGCTCTCTACCCAATCTCCATCATTACAGTAGATAAGGCCGTCAATTTCACGAATTTCAGCTTTATGAATATGCCCGCAAACAACACCATCACAACCACGCAGGCGAGCCTCTCGAGCCATGATGTGCTCAAAGTCTGCAATGTAGCTGACGGCGTTCTTGACTTGATGCTTCAGATATTGTGAAAGGGACCAGTATTGAAGACCCATTTTTACCCGCAGCATATTGAAATAGCGGTTGATATACAGAATGAAAGAGTAGAGTGTGTCGCCCACGTAGGCTAACCACTTTGCATATTGCATCACGCCATCAAAAAGATCTCCATGGGTAACCCAGAGTTTTTTACCGTCCAAAGTAGTGTGGATAACTTCCTCAACTACCTTTACATCACCAAAAGATAGGCCAAAGAATTGGCGTGCACTTTCATCATGATTGCCGGGAACGTAGATGACTTCAGCTCCCTTACGTGCTTTGCGCAATAATTTTTGCACTACATCGTTATGAGCCTGCGGCCAATAAAATGACTTTTTCAGCCTCCAGCCATCAATGATGTCGCCAACAAGGTAAAACTTATCGGCTTCGTTATGCTTTAAGAAATCCAGGAGGTAGTTTGCCTGACACCCTGATGTTCCCAGGTGTACGTCTGAAATCCAGATGGCTCTGTAATGCATCATGAGACTGTATTAAGCCAATGCTGTATGAAAGCATCATGACATTTTTAAGTCATTTTTATGACGCCGATCATTTATGGTGACTTGTTATATATTCTTGTGTATATATGAGCAATATTAAGCCCCCTAGTAGCTCCTACACTCAATTTTTAACTCGTCTAAGATTATGGATCGCTATCTGGATTCATGTCTTAGCAGGTGTTTTTACCTTATTGGTATTTTTCCCTCGCTTTGATACTCCAAACAAGGAGTTACATATTCAAAGATGGTCTAAACATCTATTGGAGATTTTTGGTGTAGAACTATCAGTCAAAAATTCCGATATCCTTCCTAATAATTCGTATTTACTTGCATCGAATCATATTTCTTGGTTAGATATCCATGCCATCAATTCTTTCAAACCCATTCGATTTGTTGCTAAATCTGAAGTGGAGAGCTGGCCAATATTTGGGTGGATGGCTAAACAGCTAGGGACAGTTTTTATTAAGCGGAGCAGCTCACGGCATGCTCATGTTGTGGTGGGCGAAATGAGTAAGGCATTAATGGCGGAATCTATTTGTATTTTCCCTGAAGGCACTTCTACTAATGGTGAAATAGTACGTCCATTTAAGCCCAATCTATTTGAATCGGCTGTAATCGCTCATGTACCCGTTTATACCCTCGCCATTCGGTATATTTGCCAGAAAACAGGCCGTAGATCAGATGTTGCTGCTTTTGTGGGGGAAATGGGTCTTCTGGAGTCTATGGCCAATATTCTCAAAAATAGAAATTTAGTTGTTGAGTTGAGCTTTTTCCCTCCGGCAGGCTCAAGTCCGCAGCAACCCAACGATCGAAAATGGTTGGCACTTCACAGTCATGAACAAATTAGTCAATATTTAGCTAGATGCAATACTGAGTAGTTTGTAACAAATTTGTCATATTTCAGCGGGTAAACTGCTAGTACTATAAGTGAGACTGTATGACCTCCAAGCATAAAGAAATGGCAGAGTGGTACCAGCGTGCGCAAGAAGAAATTCTTGACAGCATGGATGAGGAGCTCGAAATGGAGCTCGATGATGATCGCCTTTCTCCGGACGGCGAATCTGGTTCACAAGTACCTCGCAATGTTTATTTTAGAGAGCTCTTTAGGTTGCAAGGAGAGCTCGTAAAGCTACAAGATTGGGTTGTAGCAAACAAGGTAAAAGTTGCCGTGCTTTTTGAAGGCCGGGACTCAGCAGGTAAGGGTGGTGCAATCAAACGTATCACTCAGAGACTAAATCCCCGAGTATGTAAAGTTGTAGCATTGCCTGCGCCAAATGAACGTGAGAAAACTCAATGGTATTTCCAGAGATATATTTCTCATTTACCTGCGGGTGGTGAAATCGTATTGTTTGATCGCAGTTGGTATAACCGAGCTGGTGTAGAGAAAGTCATGGGCTTTTGTACCGACTCTGAATACGAAGAATTTCTAAGAACTGTTCCCGATTTAGAGCGAATGATGATCCGCTCAGGCATTATCCTCATCAAATACTGGTTCTCCATCTCTGATGACGAACAGTACAACCGATTCATGATGCGTATTCATGATCCATTAAAGCAATGGAAGCTCAGTCCTATGGACTTAGAGGCGCGCCGCCTTTGGGAACAATACACAAAGGCTAAAGAAACTATGCTGGAGCGCACTCATATACCTGAGGCGCCATGGTGGGTTGTAGCAGCAAATGACAAGAAAAAGGCTCGCCTGAATTGTATTACCCACTTGCTAAATCAAATTCCTTATAAGGAAATTGATCATCCGCTTATTTCTCTTCCTGCGCGCGTTCATAATCCAGATTATTTACGCGGTCCCGTACCGCCTGAAATGTACGTACCAGAGCTCTACTAGATAGAATCAGATAGTGTAATCTCTTGATAAAGAGAGGATCATTATGAAAAAGATTCATCCAGCAATTACCAATAGAGAGTTCAAGTTATTGATCAAGCCTCAAGGCTTAGATCGACGTAGCCGAATCACAGCTTTAAGCGACCAAATACTGAAGTTCTGCAAAAAAAGTAAAGTAGATTTTTTTCACCTAGATAATGCTTCTACTGGCCTCAGAAATATTTATTTCTATGACACACCTGGGCAAGACTTTCGCCAGAATAATATTATTTTACGAGTACGTGAGTCTCGTCAAAATGTTTGGGTTGATGACTTTGCAGAGGTAACCCTGAAATGCAGGGCACACGATCTTACTCAAGCCTCCAGCTTTAATCCTAGTCCTAAGAAAAAGATTAAATCCCGCATTAGATTTAAAGAAGAGATTTTGCGCGGCGATCAGCTGGGGTCGCAAAGGCAGATCTACTCAAATAATGCAATATTGGATGCCGTTCCAATTGATGATTTATTTGAACGATCTTTTGATAGTGTTTCAAAATTTTTCCCGGATCTTGATAAATTAACCATTGATAAGAAAGCTCCTTTACGTATTGTTGGTGGTTCGACCAATAAAATTTTAGAAGCGTGCTTGCCAATTGGAAATCTAGTTTTTGGAGATGGCGTGCAGGCTCATTGTGAAATTGCTATCTGGATGAAGAGTGTTGGTGATCCAATGGTTGGAGAGCTTGCTTTTTCCTATCACGTGAATGATGAGAACCGGGCGCAATCAAAAGCACATAAGCGCGCAGATAAATTTTTCAAAAAGCTCCAAGTTGAACTTGAAGATTGGCTTGAAATTGGCAGCACAAAAACAGCGCTAGTTTATGGAAAGCCAGAATGATTGATCAATCACCACTCAAACAGCCAAAGGTTACGCTGATTGATTTATTCAGAGAGTTTTTAATCATTGGTGCAGTGAGTTTTGGTGGAGGCATTATTGCCTATGAGCGAATATTGCTCATTGAAAAACGTAAGTGGTTAAGCGTTGATGAATTTATGGGGTTTTTGGCTATTAGCCAAACTATGCCTGGATTAAATTCTGTGAACTTAGCAGTGTTAGCTGGAGATCATATTCGTGGGTTTTGGGGCTCAGTTGTATCTACTATTGGCCTTATCCTCCCTGGTTCAGCTTTTGTTCTGATTATCGGGATAGCCTATACAAACAATAATGATCATCCATTTGCAAATCTTATATTGACCGGGATTGCAGCAGGTGCATGCGGTTTATTAGCAGCCATCACATACCGTATTGGTGATCAACACTGGAAGCATCTTAAATCTCTCATCATCATCGTCTGCACCTTCGTCTTAATGAGTATTGCTAAGCTTTCCTTGCCACTTGTTCTATTAATCATGGCGCCGATCTCAATTTATTTATACAGACCAAATCGATCATGATGGGATCCTCAATTCATCTCGCGCTGACTTTTAGTCTGCTATCTATTTTGGCGGTTGGTGGTGGAACTGCTGTATTGCCAGAGATGCAAACTTTGCTGGCAAACCAATTTCATATTGATCACACCCAATTTGTTCATATCTACAGTATTGGACAAGTGGCTCCCGGTCCAAACATGCTGATGGTCTTAATCATTGGTTTCAAAGTGGCTGGACTAGTTGGCGCCGGTGTTGTCCTACTGTCATTTTTCCTTCCATCGAGCATTTTATGTTTTTATGCTGGCCGCCTCTGGAATCATTTTGCCGATAATCCATGGCGTCGATCAATCCAGGATGCGCTTGAGCCCATATCTATCGGGCTAATGGCTTCAGGAGTTTTTGCAGTTGCAAAGGCATCTATCATTAGCCCCTTAACAGCCATATTAGGTTTACTAGCCTTATATTTGATTCTGAAAACTAAGTTGAACCCTGTTTATGTAATTCTGGGGTCAGGTGCGCTTGGATTTATTTATCAACGTTACCTTCAATTGCTTTAAAACGCCGCTCTAACACCAACCATTAGACTTCTTCCAGGTTGTGGCGCATAGAGTCTCACAGCCATTGGTGAGCTTGCATAGCGAATCTCTTCATTCAAAAGATTCTTCAAAGCTAGATAGCCAGTCCAATTAATTTTGCCAATGCGCTCTGTATATGAGAGGTTTGCATTTAATAGGTTGTAGCTAGGAGTGGGGCCAATCTCCCAGCTTGCCAATCTATTTTGTTGATAGCTATAAATATATGTTGCGCTAGTTAACCAGCCATCTCTTTGGTAAGCCAATTCTGTACCC
>CANGPN010000031.1 GCA_947456305.1 Comamonadaceae bacterium
AGTGGCAGGGGAAGAAGGATTCGAACCTTCGCATGCTGGAATCAAAATCCAGTGCCTTAACCAACTTGGCGACTCCCCTACACGGGAAACTTGTTTTTCAACACGAATCCAGTCAAACGTCGCAGGAAATCCAACCGGCCAGGGGGTGGATTTCCAAATTGCTGCACAACTGCAACTGCCAACCCGGCGGCGGTTCGGAAAGCACTGTATCAGATGAAATGCGCGCAAACACCGCGCTGCCTGAACCTGTCATTCCGGACCGAAGTCCTTGGCGGCTGAACCAGTCCAAGGATTGGTCAACCTGCGGGCACAATTGCCTGGCAACTGCTTGCAAATCGTTACGCCCGAAAGCATAAGGTCGTGCAGCAAAGTCTGTCATTGTAGCAGGACTGGTGTCCCTGGTCAGAGCCGGATCTTTAAAGATCAAGGCCGTTTCCAGACCTTGTTCGGGTTTGAGTACGGCAAACCGCGCCGCCGGCAGCGAAACAGGATGCAAGCTTTCCCCTATGCCTTCTACCCATGCGTTTTTGCCGCGCAGGAAAAAAGGCACATCAGCGCCCAGCGTCAGGCCCAGCGGCAACAGGCGCGTCAGCGGCCAGTTCAAGCCCCACAGCCGGTTCAAGGCCAGCAAGGTGGTGGCTGCATCAGATGAACCGCCGCCCATGCCGGCCTGGGCAGGTAGGCGTTTTTCAATGCTGATGAGGGCACCGCTGCCCGTGCCGCTGACTTGCTGCAATAGTCGAGCTGCGCGCAGGCATAAATCATCTGCAGGCAGGCTGTGGCTGAGGTCGTGTCGCTGAAGTTTGCCGCCGGGTAAGAAATCGAAGTGCAATATGTCCCACCAGTCGATCAACATAAAAACCGATTGCAACAGGTGATAACCGTCTGGTCGGCGGCCGGTGATGTGCAAAAAAAGATTGAGCTTGGCCGGTGCTGGCACGTGGTGCAATGACTTTAAAACTGCCATGATTGCGCTCAGGGTGGGTTCAGCAGCAAGGTCAATTGCAATTGCGGCAAAGGACTGACCCGTTTGGCGAACAATCTTCTGCCGCCGGGCTGGTTTTCGGAGCGGATTTCCCAACCCTCCAAAGCCGGCCCGTCATTGTTGAGCCAGGACATCAGGTTTTGTAGCGGCAGGCTGGCGCCGGTCACATGCTGTGTCAGGGCGTCCATGGATGCAAAAAAGCGCTTGTTGGATCCTTCTGACAAGATGGCGCCGTTGCCGTCCCAACTGGCCTCGGCCAGTGTGGTGCCTATCGGCGTGTAAACAGTCAATTCACCCAACGCAGGTGTTCCTTGCAAAGTGAACATGGCACTGAATTGCTCGGGCGGCTTGGTCAGGATTTTTAAATTCAGCCGACCTTCCCAGTGACCGGTTTGCGCCAGCGCCGTATGCTTGCTTTTGAGTGAAAAAACACCGCAGCCGGCGAGTGCAAAAGACAGCAGTGCAGGCAACAACCAGTTGCCGGTAAAGGCAGCTGGCTGTCGGGTCAAAGTTTGACCTTCAAACGTTTAAGGGTTTCCTGCAACAAATCATTTTTGGGATCAGATTTGAGAGCGTCGCGCCAGATCTTCATGGCTTTGTCTTTCAGACCCAGGCTCCAGTGCACTTCGCCCAGGTGGGTGGCAATTTCAGGATCATTTTTAGTGTCAAAGGCGCGTTGCAATATCGCCAGCGCGGCTTGCTTGTTGCCCATCCGGAATTCCACCCAGCCCAGGCTGTCGGTGATCATGGGGTCTTCAGGAGCGAACTCCAGCGCTTTGACTATCAAGGCACGGGCCTCGGGCAAACGCATGTTTCGGTCAGCCAGTGCATAGCCCAGGGCGTTATAGGCGTGCTGAAACTCGGGGTTAGCGGCGATGATGCTGCGCAGCAGTTTTTCCATCTCGTCCATGCGGTTGATTTTTTCCGCGGCCATGGCCACTTCGTAACGCAAGTCCAAATCATCCGGCTCGGCTTTGCTTGCTTTGAGCAACACCTGGTAAACCTGTTCGTACATTTTGTGGTCGCGCAGCAATTGCAACTCAGCTTGCAAGCGGATGCGTTTTTCTTGCGGGGTGTTGTGCGGTAATTCAGCCAACAAAGCCCGTGCTTTGGCCATGTCGCCCCGCGCGGCCAGCATATTGGCGCGTTGAATCTGCACCTGCGCCAAGGCCTCAGGATCGTCGATTTTGTTGAGCCAACTCTCCGCCTCGGCTGTTTTTTTCTGGTTGCTGGCAATTTTCGACAGCATCAAATAAGCCTGTGAAAGCCGGGCATCTTCTTTGTTTTTTTCCAACTCAACATAGCGCAGCAAGGCTTGTTGTGCTTCATTGTCTTTGCCCAGTTCCACCCACAATGCGCCTTGAACCAACCAAGCTTCGCTGAACGCAGGGTGACTTATGTTCAAAGCTTGCAGCAAATCGCTAGCTTCTAGCAGACGGTGTGCGTCTATGAGTACACGCGCATAGGTCAAGCGCATGGTGGGCGGTGAATCAGGCGTGAGAATGCGTTTCAAAACCGGTTCTGCTTCGGTCATGCCCAACGACAACAATTCCAGCGCAAGAAAACCGGGCTCTATGGCTCTGGGGTCTTTGGCCAATGCCTTGTCTATGGTCTCCAGGGCTTCGGGTAATTTCTTGGCGGCCACCCGCATACGTCCTATGGTGGTCCAACTCGCGGCTGCGGTGGCGGGTTTATCCACAAAAGGCACCAATGCCTGTTCAACCACAGCGGCTGCCAATTCGGAATCTTTGGCTTGGGCGTAAATTTGCGACATGCCGTTGATCAGCAGCACCTGCTCTGATTCCGGCGCGAGTTGTACATAACTGCGCAAAGGCATCAGGCTTTCAGCCAACTGGTTCAATGCGACCAGAATTTGCAAAACGTAACGGTTGGCGTCACGCGACAAAGGAAAGGCTTTTTTCCAAGCTTTGGCGCCGTCAAGCGCGGCGGTGCCGTTGCGCGAGTTCAAGGCCACATCCACCGCACGTTTGTACAAAGCCTCGTCGCCGGTTTTTCGCGCTGCATCTAGCAACAAAGAATAAGCCGCACCCGGATCGCCTTGACTGGCTTGCAGTTCGCCCAGCATGATGAGTAAAGCGGTATCGGCATTGAGGTTGGAGTTGCGGATCACCTCAGGCGTTTCGGCGGCATTGTCAGCGCTGGCATCGGCAGCCAGTGCAGGCAGCAAGCCTGCTCCGAGCAACAAATAAATGGCAAATCCGGCTTTGGTGCAGGGCGAATAAATCAGGCGTTGGAAGGTAATCATTCAGGAATGATAATCCCAGCCACAAGATGAGTGTGCCGCATGCCCGAATTACCCGAAGTTGAAGTTACCCGGCTGAGTTTTGCCTCGGCCATTGCCGGGGCAAATATCATTAATCTCCAACTCGGCAAACCCTTGCGCTGGCCCTTGGGCTGTGATCCCGGTTCTTTAAGCGGCCGTCAAGTGCTGCAGGTCAGGCGACGCGGTAAGTACTTGCTCATGGATTTGTCCCAAGGCATGTTGATGATTCACTTAGGCATGTCCGGCTCTTTGAGCTTTGGCCCTGCCGGTTCGGCTGCCGGTACACACGATCATTTTGATTTGTTGACCAGCCAAGGTTTATTGCGATTGCACGATCCCAGACGCTTCGGGGCTGTGGTTTATGCAGACAGCGAACAAGATGCTGTGGCGCAGAAATTACTGGGGCATCTGGGCGTAGAACCTTTGAGCAACAGTTTTGATGCTGGCTTGTTTGCTGCCGGTTTGAAGAAAAAAAACGCACCAGTCAAACAGGTATTGCTGGCAGGCGAATTGGTAGTCGGCGTGGGTAATATTTATGCCAGCGAAGCTTTGTTTTTGGCCGGTATACGCCCGACCACCCGTGCTTCGCGTATCAGCAAGCCGCGCGCTGCCAGGCTGCACAGTGCGATTCGCGATGTGCTGTCGCGCGCCGTGGCGCAGGGCGGCAGCAGTTTGCGAGACTTCTCCAATGCCCAGGGGCAAAACGGGTATTTCCAACTGCAAGCCCATGTGTATGACCGCGCTGGTCAACCGTGCAGGGACTGCACTGCTTTGATCAAGCGCCTGGTCCAAGGCCAGCGCTCCACGTTTTTTTGTCCTTCTTGCCAAAAACCATGAGCCCGTTTGCAAAGCGACTGGTAGATTGGCAGCGGGTGCACGGACGGCATGACTTGCCGTGGCAGAACACGCGCGACCCTTACCGGGTGTGGTTGTCTGAAATCATGTTGCAGCAAACCCAGGTCGTGACTGTGATGGGCTATTACCAGCGGTTTTTGGCGGCGTTTCCCGATGTGCAAGCGTTGGCCTCGGCGCATCTGGATCAGGTGTTGGGTTTATGGGGCGGTTTGGGTTATTACAGCCGGGCGCGCAATCTGCATGCGTGCGCTCAGCAGGTGGTCAGCGAATTTGCCGGTATGTTTCCTCAGCAGGTTGAACAGTTGCAAACACTCAAAGGCATTGGTCCGTCGACAGCCGCGGCGATTGCTTCGCTTTGTTTTGAGCAGCGAGTCGCTATATTGGACGGCAATGTGAAACGCGTGTTGACACGTCATCAAGGCTTTGCTTTGGATTTGTCTTCATCGGCGAATGAAAAAAAACTGCAAACTGTTGCCGACGCCTGTCTGCCTTTGAAGGCAGCTGATATGCCTTCATACACCCAAGGCATCATGGATTTAGGAGCCACTTTGTGCACCCGGTCTGCGCCTGCTTGTACGCGTTGCCCTGTCGCAGAGGATTGTGTGGCATTCGCCGACGCCAATCCGGGCGATTACCCTGTCAAAACAAGAAAAATCAAACGCAGTTCCCAAAGTCTGTGGCTGCTGTGCGCCAGTACGCAAGCAGGCGAGGTCTGCTTACATCAGCGTCCGGCCAAAGGCGTGTGGGCCGGTTTGTTCACCCAGCCATTATTTGATTCAGCAGAAGCTTTGCTGGCAATGGTTCCCATAGGGCTGCATGCTCAACTGAATTGGGAGCCTGCCTTTGTCCACGTATTGACCCACAAGGATTTGCATCTGCACGCCTGTTATTTGAAGTTACCCGAGCCAGTTGCTTTGGGTGAGGCCGCTTGGTACGGTGCAGACAAGTGGCCGGTGATGGGCTTGCCAGCGCCTGTGCGTCAATTGCTGGCGCAGACCGCTTAAGCCGTGTCCAATTCCCGGTGGCGTTTCAAGCTGACCCAAGTGTTGGCAAATCGCCGTTGCAAACGTTCCACCAGATACACCGATCGATGCTGGCCGCCGGTACAACCGACGGCGACAGTCACATAACTGCGGTGGTCTTGCTTGAGAGACGGCAGCCAGTGGTCTAAAAAACCGGCGATTTGTTGTTCCATGGCAAGCACCGGCGGGTGTTGGCTAAGCCAAGCGGCGACTTCTGTGTCGCGTCCGGTTTGCTCTTTCAAGCCCGCTTCGTAATGAGGGTTGGGCAACATGCGCACATCAAACACAAAATCGGCATGCACCGGAATGCCGCGCTTGAACGCAAAGGATTCAAACATCAGTGTCAATTGAGAACCGGCGGCAGAAACCAAATCGTGGATATAGCTTTGCAGCTTACCGGCGCGCAATTGGCTGGTGTCAATGATGTGGGATTCTTCGCGCAAATCGGCGAGCAGCTGGCGTTCAAGTTCAATGGCGTTTTTCAAATCCCTGGCGCTTTGTGTGCCATCTACCGAGGCATGAGACAAGGGGTGGTTACGTCTTGTTTCAGAAAAACGTCTGAGCAAAGTGTCCGGGCTGGCATCTAAAAACAGCAAGCGCACGTTCACGTCTTGTTTGCGCAATTCCGCCAATTGCGAAGGCACGGTATGCAAAGCACTAGCGCTTCGCACGTCCATGGCAATAGCGACTTTGGTGGTTTGCTTGCGATCTTCGAGCTGAACAAATGGCATCAACAGTTCGGGCGGCAGGTTGTCTACGCAGTAATAGCCCGCATCTTCCAAAGCATGCAAGGCGATGGACTTGCCGGAACCGGCCATGCCGGTGATCAGCACGAGTTCGCGTTTCATGTTTTGGCAGCCCGGGGTTTGCTTTTCGCTGGTTGAGACACCGACATGGCTTGCAGCATTTCGCGCGCATGGGCGTGGGTGGTGTCAGACAGGCGTTCGCCGCCCAGCATGCGTGCGATTTCGCTGACGCGCTGCTCACCGGCGACGGTTTCGACAGCGCTGAAACTTCCTTGCTTGTCGGATTGTTTAGACACCACCCAGTGGTTGTCTGCGCATGCAGCCACTTGCGGCAAATGTGTGACCGCCAGCACTTGGCGGTCGCGTCCCAGTTGCTTCATCAAGCGGCCGACTGTCTCAGCGACAGCACCGCCTACGCCTGAATCGACTTCATCAAAAATCAGTGTTTGTGCTGTGCCTAACTGGCTGGTAGTGACGGCAATGGCCAGTGCAATCCGCGATAACTCGCCGCCGGAGGCTACTTTGCCCACCGGGCGCGGCGTGCTGGCGGCATGACCGGCTACTAAAAAATGGATGTCTTCCAAGCCATGGCTGGCGGGCTCGGCCAGGCTTTCCAAAGTGACCTCAAAACGTCCGCCTTGCATACCCAGTTGTTGCATAGCGGCGGTGATGCTGGCTGCCAATTTAGGTGCTGCCGCTGCACGGGCTTTGCTGAGCAGCTTGGCCTGCTTCAAGAAGGCTTGAGACGCGGCATGTTCGACTTTTTCAAGTGCAGCCAGATCGGCGGCGGCATCGAGTTTCTGCAACTCAAGTTGCCAACTGGCATAAAGCTCAGGCAGTTCAGCAGGTGTACGCTTGTACCGGCGCGACAAAGTCACCCATAGACCTAAACGCGCGTCGAGTTCTTCCAGGCCTTGCGGGTCCAGGTCGGCGCGGCGCAGCCATGCTTGCAGACTGTGAGCCGCGTCTTCAGCTTGCGCCAGGCAAGCAGCCAGTTGGTCGGCAAGCAGTTGAAACTCGGGTTCGATATGACTTTGCTCTAGCAAAGCGTTTTGCGCATGCGTCAATCCCAGGGTTGCCGCGTTGTCTTCGCCATTGAGATGTTGCAATGCAGTTTGCGCCGCTTCCATCAGTGATTGAGCGTTGGACAAACGGGAATGCTGGGCGTTGAGTTCGTCCCATTCATCAGCGCGAGGCGAGAGTTTGTCGACTTCACTGATTTGCCATGCCAAGCGCTCGCGTTCTTGTTGCAATTGGTTTTGCGCTAATCGCGCATTGGATAAAGTTTGTTGCGCCGTGCGCCAGTCATCCCAGGCTTGTTGCAAACTGCGCGAGTCCACCCCTGCGTAGGCATCTAACAGGCCGCGCACCGCTCTGGGCTTGGTCAGGCTTTGCCAGGCGTGTTGGCCGTGTATGTCGACCAATTGGTCGCCGATTTCACGCAGTTGGGCAGCAGTGGCTGCGCTGCCGTTGATCCAAGCCCGGCTTTTGCCCTGCGTGTCTATGCTGCGCCTGAGCAGCAGCTCATCGCTTTCATCAAACCCGTTGTCTTTCAGCCATTGATTGACCAAAGAATCCGCCGCAAAACCGGCGCTGATTTCGGTGCGCAAAGCGCCTTCGCGCACCACGCCTGCGTCGGCGCGCGCGCCCAGCACCAGTTGCAGCGCGTCAATCAAAATGGATTTACCCGCGCCGGTTTCGCCGCTGAGCACGCTGAATCCGTGGCTGATGTCGAGTTCGAGTTGCCGCACGATGACAAAGTCGCGCAGGCTGATGCGTTGCAAACTCATGTACCTCCCTCGTTCCAATGCAGTTTTTGTCTGAGTGTGTCAAAGTAACTCCAGCCCCGGGGGTGAAGAAATACCGCATGGTGTTGTGATTTGCGCACCATGACCTGATCACCAATGACCAGAGAAGCCAGCGATTGCATATCAAAATTGGCGCTGGCGTCGCGCCCGGCTGCCAATTCAATCAGGATCTGTGCCGAATCAGTCAGCACCAGTGGTCGGTTGGACAAGGTATGCGGCGCGATCGGCACCATTACCAGACCGCCCAGAGAAGGTTGCAGCAGCGGACCGCCGGCTGAAAGTGAGTAAGCCGTGGAACCGGTTGGCGTGGCGATGATCAAGCCGTCTGCCCGTTGATTGGCCACGAAATTGCCGTCCACGCTGACGCGCAACTCAACCATGCCCGTGGTGGCACCCCGGTTGACCACCACATCATTCAAGGCCTGGGCTTCGAGTACGCATTCACTGCCGCGCCAGACCTGAGCCTGCAGCATGACCCGGTGGTCTTCTTCGTATTCGCCGTTGAGCATGGGTTCCAGCTTGGCTTCCAACTGATCCAACGCAATGTCAGTGATGAAACCCAGCCTCCCCTGGTTGATACCGATAAGCGGTACGCCATGCGGAGCCAATTGGCGTCCGAAGCCCAGCATAGTGCCGTCGCCGCCGACCACCAACGCCAGATCGCAGTGGCTGACAATGCCTTGCACATCCAAGACTGGAGCTGAATCCAGTCCGATTTGCAAAGCAGAATCTTTTTCTAAAAATACCTCAGCCCCCAGGTGTTGCAGCCATTGTGTGAGCGAGGACAACACCTGCCTGGCTTGGGCAGGCGGCGCGCTGTTAAACGCGGAGTGGTGTTTGCCGATCAGGGCGATGTGTCGGAATGTCAGGCTCATAGGCAAATTACATCATTAAAATGATTCGAAAGGATGACCATGCTGGATGACCGTGCCAAGTTTCTGCTGAAAACCCTGGTTGAGCGCTATATCGCCGATGGCCAACCGGTGGGTTCGCGTACCTTGTCGCGTGCCAACGGTATAGAGCTGTCGCCTGCCACGGTGCGCAATGTCATGGCCGATCTGGAGGAACTCGGGCTGATTGTCAGCCCGCATACCTCGGCCGGGCGTATTCCTACCGCCAAAGGCTACCGGTTGTTTGTCGACACCATGCTCACCATCAATCGCGAAGACCTGCAAGCGCCGACCTTGGCCCCCGAGCAACCGCAAAAAGTGATTGCCAACGCAGCCAGTCTGTTGTCTAACTTGTCACATTTTGTCGGCGTGGTCATGTCACCGCGCCGGGGTTCAGTTTTCCGGCATATTGAATTTTTGCGTTTGTCGGACAAACGCGTGCTGGTGATTCTGGTGTCGCCTGACGGGGACGTGCAAAACAGGGTCATATTCACGGACACCGACATCAGCCAGTCTCAGCTGATTGAAGCCTCCAATTACTTGAATGCAAATTTTGTCGGTATGGGCATAGAGGAAGTACGCCTGCGTTTGCAGCAGGAAGTGGAAAAGTTGCGCAGCGAAATCGCGGCACTAATGCAAGCTGCCGTGCAATTCAGTTCCGAGGCCATCAATTCGACAGAAGATGAAGTCGTCATCAGCGGCGAGCGCAATCTGTTGTCAGTTTCTGATTTTTCCAGCGACATGGGCCAGTTGCGCCGCGCGTTCGATTTGTTCGAGCAAAAGGCGCAACTCATGCGCTTGCTGGACATGTCCAACCAGGCTGAGGGCGTGCGCATTTACATAGGCGGCGAAAGCCAGATCGTGCCCTTCGAAGAATTGTCAGTGGTCAGCGCCAATTACGAAGTTGACGGGCAGGTGGTGGGCACTTTGGGCGTCATAGGACCGACGCGCATGCCATATGACCGCATGATTCAAATTGTGGACATTACAGCCAAACTGGTGAGCAACGCGCTGAGCCACAAATAAAAAACCGCCGCTGCAATGGCTTGCAACCGGCGGTTTTTCAAGATTTCTGTTTAGACTTTGCCCAGATAGTCGCGTTTGCCCAATTCAACACCGTTGTGGCGCAATATGGCGTAAACCGTGGTTACATGAAAATACAGATTCGGCATAGCGTGGTTGAGTAAAAACTGCATGCCTTTGTAATGCGTTTCCACATCGCCGCGCTTGGTGACGATGTCTTTGTCTTCTGTGCCGTCAATCTGAGCGGCAGTGAAGCTCTCAACATAGGCCAGTGTTTTGGCCACGCGTTGTTTCAAGTCTGCAATCGTGACTTCGTTGTCTTCATAAGCGGGGATGTCCGTCCCGGCGAGTCTGCCGACCACACCCTTGGCGGTATCGCAGGCGATTTGCACTTGTCGAGTCAAGGGGAACATGTCCGGGTAGAGGCGGAATTGGGTGAGTGCCGCTTCATTCCATTTTTTGTTCTCAACATGTGTATGTGCCTTAGTCAGCAAATGGTCCAGATTAATCAACATATTGACGATGCGCGGCACGCTGGCCTGGTACATGGAAATAGTCATGGTGTGTCTCTTTGTGTCAAAAAATACATCTTCGCATGATTGCGATCATGCATGCGTAAAATGACTGGCTCGGGCCCCTAGCTCATGCTTGGTTAGAGCAGCGGACTCATAATCCGTTGGTGCCGTGTTCGACTCACGGGGGGCCCACCAATTTCTATGCACATTCAGCGTGTTAAGATGCGAAGCAGTGCGGCTGTAGCTCAGCTGGATAGAGTACTTGGCTACGAACCAAGGGGTCGTGGGTTCGATTCCTGCCAGCCGCACCACCTCATAACGGCTTAGCGTGTTTTCACGCTAAGCCTTTTTTTTGACCAAAAACACTTTCATTGACATGTCGCTCCAAGTTCAAGCCGTTGTCATTGGTGCTGGCGCCGTCGGTTTGGCTTGCGCGCGTGCCTTGGCGCTGGCTGGCAAAGAAGTCATTATTTTGGAGCGCAACAGCGATTTCGGTTTGGAAACAAGTGCGCGCAACAGTGAAGTGATTCACGCCGGCATTTACTACCCTGCTGGTTCACTCAAAGCAAAGTTATGTGTCAGCGGAAGGCAAAAACTGTATGCGTATTGCGAAAGTCATGGCGTAGAACACAGCCGCTGCGGCAAACTTATCGTCGCCACGTCTGAGCAACAGGTATCAGCTTTGAACAATATTCAGTCACGCGCCTTGGCCAACGGCGTTGACGATTTGCAATGGCTTGATGCATCGCAGGCCAAGGCCATAGAACCGCAATTGAACTGCACCGCAGCATTGCTGTCGCCGTCCACCGGCATCATTAACGGCCGCGCATACATGTTGGCATTGCTTGGTGATGCCGAGTCATACGGTGCGAGTTTGGCGATAAACAGCACGGTCAAAAGCATCACTTCCACACCAATGGGCTTGCAGTTGTCTGTGCTTTGCGATGGGGTGGAGGAAACATTGCTGGCTGAAACCGTGGTGAATGCCGCCGGGCATCAGGCGATACCGTTGGCTCGAACTTGTGAATCTTTGGATACAGAAAAAATTCCACAGGCGTATTTGGCCAAAGGCAATTACTTTTCGCTGGCCGGGCGTTCGCCTTTTTCAAGATTGATCTACCCGGTCCCTGAACCCGGTGGACTGGGCGTTCATCTGACCTTGGATTTAGGGATGCAAGCGCGCTTCGGCCCGGATGTGGAATGGGTGCAATCCGAGGACTACAGCGTGAATCCGCAAAGGGCTGAGGTGTTTTACGCAGCCATTCGCAAGTACTGGCCGAGTTTGAAAGATGATGCGCTGCAACCTGCCTACGCAGGCATTCGACCTAAAACCGTGCCGCAGGGGAGCCCGGATGCGGATTTCCAGTTGCAAGGCCCGGATCAACATGGTGTGTCTGGTCTGGTGAATTTTTATGGTGTTGAGTCACCAGGTTTGACCGCCAGTTTGGCATTGGCGGATCTGCTGTGTGAACGACTGCAATTATCCTGATACCCATGCTGCATAAATACTTTCAACCCGTTCTGACCTCATGAGCAAAGCATTCACCCGCGAACCCGGCGGCGAAGACGATGAAGACGATGCCGGATTGCCGCCCATACCAGCTGGCGGCAAAAATTACATCACGCCCGGCGGGTATGCGCGCATGCGCTCGGAGTTGCTGTCGTTGATTGACGATGAGCGGCCTAAGGTGGTTGAGATCGTGCATTGGGCAGCCAGTAACGGCGACCGGTCGGAGAACGGCGACTACATTTACGGCAAAAAACGATTGCGTGAAATTGACAGACGCATCCGTTTTTTGACCAAGCGCCTGGAGTTGGCCAGCGTCACCGACCCGGCGGTTCACTTCGGCAGCGAGCAGGTGTTTTTTGGTGCCACGGTGACCTATGAAGACGAACAAGGCAACAGCAAAACCATCACCATTCTGGGGATTGATGAAGCCGACAGTTTGAACGGGCAGGTCAGTTGGGTGTCGCCAGTCGCGCGAGCCTTGTTGAAGTCAAGCGTAGGCGATGTGGTCAGGCTGCAAACACCGGCCGGTATACAAGAGATTGAAGTGATTCAGGTCTCCTACCCCCAGAAAACACCGGGCTGAAAGCTACGCGTAATCAGGCGTGCCTGTTAGAGTTTGAGCGCTTGGCCTGGCTGACCGAAGGCAAGCGCTGCAAGCTGCTCAATACGCTGTCCAAGTGCGACGTGTCTTGCACCGCCACCAAAAAGCGCAAGTCAGTGGCTTGTTTACCGCTGACTTCGTCGGCCATACTCACCAGTTTGATATCGGCCTGCGCCGAGGTGATAGCCGCCGCCACACTGGCCAAGACGCCTTTGCCGTTAAGCACCGTCACCACAATCCCGGCTTCGAAACTTCGTACAGGCTCATCCGACCATTCAACTGCGATGAACCGTTCGCTGTCTTTGTGTTGCAGTCGTTGCGCTACATGGCAGTCCTGTACGTGTACCACCAGGCCTTCACCGCGACCCAGATAACCGACGATATCGTCGCCCGGCACCGGATGACAGCATTGGCCGTAAGTGACTGATGCGTTGTCGCTGCCGTCGACAACCACGCCGCCTTGCGACACGGTTTCATGCGCGGTGAATCTTTCACGACTCAGCAACAGCGGGTCGGGTCGCTCGCCCAAATCGGCCAGCAAACGCACCAGGCGTTTGGCGACGATGCTGGCCACGCGCTTACCCAATCCCAAATCGGTTAACAGTTCTTCACGGGTTTTGCTACCGGTGAATCGCAATAATTTTTCCCACAGCGGTTTTCGCGTCTGGTCGTTGGCCGGTAAGCTGATAAAGCCTTCGGCACGCAAGGCCTGCGCGAGCAATTTTTCACCTAGGTCTTGCGACTCGGATTGCGCTCTGGTTTTCAAATAATGCCGGATTTTTGAGCGTGCCCGCCCGGTGCGCACAAACGCCAGCCAGGCTGGATTCGGCGTGGCGTCCTCGGCCGTTTCAACTTCAATCACATCGCCGTTGCGTAATTCGGTACGCAAGGGCACTGGTTCGCTGTTGATTCGAGCCGTGACAACGCGATCGCCGACATTGCTGTGCACTGCATATGCAAAATCCACCACCGTAGCGCCGCGCGGCAAGGCCATGATGTGGCTTTTGGGTGTAAAAACATACACTGCATCCGGGAATAAATCCACTTTGACATGGTCCCAGAACTCGGTGGCGTCACGGGTTTCGTCTTGTATATCGAGCAGCGATTGCAACCATTGCGTACCCAAGCGCTCGGCTTTTTCGCTGGTATCGTGCGATTTGTACAACCAGTGAGCAGCCACACCGGACTCGGCCACCAAATGCATGGCCTCGGTGCGCAATTGGAATTCCACATTGATACCGGCTGGTCCGACCAGCGTGGTGTGCAGCGACTGGTAGCCGTTGATCTTGGCAATAGCGATATGGTCTTTGAATTTACCCGGCACCGGCTTATAGAGTTGGTGCAAGATGCCCAATCCCGTGTAGCAATCAATCAGATTCGGCAGCAGTATGCGCATTCCGTAAATATCTGTGACCTGGGCAAAGCTCAGGTGCTTGCCGCGCATCTTCTGGTAAATGGAATACAAGGTTTTTTCTCGCCCGAAGATGCTGATGGGCAAATTGCCTTGCTTGAAAGAAGTTTCCACTTCGAGTTGCAACTTTTGCAGCAGGTCCCGGCGGCGGTTGCGCGCCCGCATCACTGCTTTTTCAAGAATCGCGTAACGCCAAGGCTTGAGGTGCTTGAAGCTCAAATCCTGTAATTCTCGGTAGGTCTGGTTCAGACCAAGGCGGTGTGCAATGGGTGCGTAAATTTCCAGGGTTTCACTACTGATGGGTTTCCAGCGCGCGCGCGGCATGGACTCCATGGTGCGCATATTGTGGGTACGGTCTGCCAGTTTGACCAGGATGACGCGCACATCACGTGCCATGGCCAGCAGCATTTTGCGGAATGATTCGACTTGGCCTTCTTCTTGGGTATCAAAACTCAGTTTGTCCAACTTGGTCAGTCCATCGACCAGTTCAGCCACCGTTGCCCCGAATCTTTCGAGTAAATCGGCTTTTGTGACACCGCAGTCTTCCATCACGTCATGTAGAAGAGCGGCCATCAAGGCTTGGCTGTCGAGTTTCCATTCGGTGCATTGCAATGCCACGGCGATGGGATGGGTAATGTAGGGCTCGCCGCTGCGGCGTTTCACGCCCAGATGGGCTTCGTCTGCAAATTTGTAAGCCCGGCGCACCTGCTCTATGCCTTCGGCTCCCAGGTAGTCGAGTTTGGCCACCAAAGAGGCGAAGCTTGCCGCCGCCGCATTGCTTGCCGGCGTTGGTGCTGCGGTTTTGGGAGCGAGAGTGGTTGCCATGGCCTAACTGTAGCGTTTTGCACGGCTGCCAGATGCAGGGCGAAAAAAAAGCACTGCCAAGGCAGTGCTTTCTTTGGGATACGCCGGGGAAGGCGAATCAGCCAGGTACTTTTTTCAACATTTCTAAACCGATTTTGCCTGCGGCAATTTCGCGCAAAGCAGTGACACCGGGCTTGTTTTTGCTTTCGATTTTGGGTGTATGGCCCTGAGCCAGCATACGGGCGCGGTAAGTGGCAGCAAGCACCAATTGAAAGCGGTTGGGGATTTGTTCGAGACAGTCTTCAACAGTAATACGTGCCATGGTGGAGTGCTCCGGATCGGTTAGGTGAGGTTTAAAGCCTGAAAAATATCGGACCTGCTTCGGCGCTGGGACGCGTATTTGAGTCTTTGCGCATGGACAATGGCTTTGAGGTCGAACAAAGCCTTGTCAAAAAGTTGGTTAATTATAACGAAGTCAAATTCATGGGCCTGTGCCATTTCTTTGGCAGAGTTCTCAAGCCGCAGTTCAATCACTTCGGGGCTGTCTTCTCCGCGACGCTGCAAGCGAGAGCGTAATTCGTCCATGCTGGGTGGCAAAATAAAAATCAAAACTGCATTGGCAAATATTTTTTTGATTTGCACTGCGCCTTGAAAGTCAATCTCCAATATGACATCCATGCCCTTGGCGATTCGTTCTTCGATGGTGGCGCGTGAGGTGCCGTAACGGTTGCCATGCACATGGGCCCATTCCAAAAAAGCTTGTTCGCTGATCATCCGGTCGAATTCTTGATTGGAGATGAAGAAATACTCCCGCCCGTGAAACTCTTGGCCGCGCGGTGCGCGGGTGGTGTGTGAGACTGAATGCTCAACGCCTGCATCCAGCTCCATCAAGGCCTTGACCAAGCTGGATTTACCGGCCCCGCTGGGCGCGGCCACAACAAATAAATTACCGGGGTAGGTGGTCATCATTCGAGGTTTTGTACTTGTTCACGCATTTGTTCGATCAGCACTTTCATGTCCAACGAAATGCGTGTGAGTTCGATGGCGCTGGATTTGGAGCCCAGTGTGTTGGCTTCTCGGTGCAACTCTTGGATCAAAAAATCCAAGCGTTTGCCAATACCTTCGGGCTGGTTTTTTTGTTTCAACAGTCTGTTGATTTCATCCAAATGTGTTTTCAGCCGGGTGATCTCTTCGGCCACATCGGCGCGGATGGCAAAGCTGGCGGCTTCTGCCAGCGCGCGTTCATGAACGCTTTCTGGCAAAGCCTGTGCATCTGCCAATGCCATGGCTTCGCGCCAGCGCTCTAGAAATTTTTGTTTTTGCGTGGCCACGGCTTGCGGCACCAACGGCAGCGCTTGGTCCGACAGCGTGTGCAATTGTTTGGCACGGCTAAGTAAATCTTCAGCGAGTTTGAGGCCTTCGCGATGTCGGGCTTCACAAAGCTGGTCAATGACCGTTTTTGCCAAACCCAGAACATCGGCTGTTAAATCCTGAAGTGTTGCCGTTGTGCTGTGCGTGGACATACGCATGACTTCAGAAACGGATAACAGCGGGGCATCAGGCAACCACATCCGCACCTGGTTTTGAATGTTGACCAGGTTTTTCAGCATTTGTGTATCTGGCGCGGCTATAGCGGCTTGGCCTTCAGTTTCCAGATGGATGCGCATCTCCACTTTGCCGCGCTTGATGTTTTTGGCGACGAGTTCACGAAGACCGGGTTCGAGTTGGCGTAATTCTTCGGGCAAACGGAATGTCAAATCTAGATAGCGGCTGTTGACCGAACGTATTTCAAGACCGAGGCGCAAGCCATGTGCGGCAGGCGTGTCAGCGCCGATGTGTGACTGTGCACTGGCATAGCCGGTCATGCTTTGCAGGGACATGGCGCTCTCATTTCCAAAACCTGCATTATCTCCGGCCCGAGCTGATCATTGAACGACAATGGCAGCTTTACTTTTCGTAGGCAGTACATGACCACTATCGCTTCCCGCCAGAACCGTGCCACCGATGCGCTTCGCCTGGTTCGCATCACCCGAAGCTTCACCATACATGCCGAAGGATCGGTATTGATTGAATTCGGCAATACCAAAGTGTTATGCACTGCATCGGTTGAGGAAAAAGTACCACCGCACAAACGTGGCTCAGGTGAGGGATGGGTGACCGCTGAATACGGCATGTTGCCGCGCGCTACGCATACCCGCAGCGACCGCGAAGCCGCCAAAGGCAAACAAAGCGGGCGTACACAAGAAATACAACGTTTGATCGGGCGTTCGATGCGCGCAGTGTTTGATTTGAAGAAACTCGGCGAACGCAGCATTCAACTCGATTGCGATGTGTTGCAAGCCGATGGCGGCACTCGCACCGCAGCCATCACCGGGGCATTTGTGGCCGCGCAGGATGCGGTGAACGGCTTGATCAAAAGCGGAAAGCTCAGCGAATCGCCCATCATCGACCACGTGGCTGCCATCTCTGTGGGCTTGTTGCACGGCGTGCCTTTGCTGGATTTGGAATATGTAGAAGACTCTGTGTGCGACACCGACATGAACGTGGTGATGACCGGCGCCGGCGGTTTTGTCGAAGTGCAGGGTACAGCCGAGGGTGTTGCTTTCAGCAGAACTGAAATGGATCAGTTGCTAGCGCTTGCTGACAAAGGCATACGCGAGTTGGTGGTGTTACAAAAAGCAGCTTTGGCCAAACCATGAAACAAATGGTTTTGGCATCCAACAACAAAGGCAAGTTGCGCGAGTTGCAAGCCATGTTCGCGCCTTTGGGTTGGCAGTTGATCGCTCAGGCTGAATTGAATATTCCTGAAGCCGAAGAACCGTTTCACACTTTTGTGGAAAACGCCTTGGCCAAAGCCCGTCACGCCAGCCGCATCAGCGGTTTGCCCGCATTAGCGGATGACGCGGGTTTGTGTGTGGATGCGTTCAACGGCTTACCTGGTGTGCACACCGCGTTTTATTGCACGCAATTCGGTTATGAAAAAAGCGATGACAACAATCGGCGCGCATTGCTTGAGCAAATGCAAAACACAAATAACCGAGGCGCGGCTTTGGTGAGCACGTTAGTGGCATTGCGCCACGCAGATGACCCTGAGCCTTTGATTGCCAGCGGGCGAGCGGTCGGGCAAATCACACGCGAATTACGCGGTGACAAAGGTTTTGGTTTTGATCCGGTGATGTTCATCCCTGAAATGAATATGACGTTTGCTGAAATGACCGAAACAGAAAAAAACTCACGCAGCCACCGGGGTCAGGCCGCACGTTTGATGGTGGAATTGATGCAGCAACGCTGGCAGACATGAATCTGGATATTGCGCACTTGATGCGACCGGGCACTTTGAATTTATCTTCATTGCCACCGCTATCGGTGTATGTGCATTTGCCTTGGTGTTTGAAAAAATGTCCTTATTGCGATTTCAATTCGCATGAATGGCGTGCGCCAACTTCAGCGAACGCCCGCATTCCTATTCAAAACGCTGATAACGGCATACCCGAAGAGGATTACTTGAATGCGCTGTGTGCAGACCTAGAGAGTAGTTTGCCCTTGATTTGGGGCAGACCCGTACACAGTATTTTCATTGGCGGCGGTACGCCGAGTTTGTTTTCTGCCAAAGGCATTGCGCGTTTGATCAGCGATTTGCGCGCGCGTTTGCCCTTGGTGCCTGATTGTGAAATCACCCTGGAAGCCAACCCGGGCACGTTCGAGAAAGACAGGTTTCACGCATTCCGACAAGCCGGTGTCACACGGCTTTCAGTTGGTGTACAAAGTTTCAATGATGTGCATTTGAAAGCGCTCGGACGTGTGCATGATGCCGCTCAAGCCATCGAGGCAGTGCAAGAAGCCGCAATGGCGTTTGATACGTTCAACATCGACCTGATGTACGCCTTACCCGGGCAAAGCATGAAAGATTTAGAAACAGACTTGGCGACTGCGCTGAATTTAAAGCCATCGCATCTGTCTATTTACCACCTGACGATTGAGCCCAATACTTTGTTCGCTAAACACACACCCGCAGGCTTGCCACAGGACGATATGGCCTATGACATGTTGGATGTCATCACCGAGCAGACGGCTCAACAAGGTTTGCATCGCTACGAGGTGTCTGCATTTGCCAAAGACGGGCACCGCTGCTGGCACAACACCAATTACTGGCAATTCGGCGATTACTTAGGGATAGGCGCCGGTGCACACAGCAAACTGAGTTTTGCTCACCGTGTGTGTCGCATGGTCAGGCACCGCGAGCCGGGTTTGTACATGCAAAAAGCCATGGCTGGCACAGCGATTGCACAAAGTAACGAGGTCAGTCGCAGCGAGTTACCCTTTGAATTCATGCTCAATGTGTTGCGCTTAAAAGATGGAGTGCCTGTGAATGCATTCACCGAGCGCACTGGCTTGCCTGTATCTGCCATCACTAAAAACCTGCAAATAGCGCAGGACAAGGGCTTACTGTCTAAAGACTTGAGCCTGATTCAACCGACTGACAAAGGTTTTGATTTTTTGAGCGATTTGCAAACGCTTTTCTTGCCTGAATTCGATGGAGCTGGAGCTGGTTAGAATAGCTATGCTTGACCCAACACGATGAGGAAGCGTGGCAGAGTGGTCGATTGCACCGGTCTTGAAAACCGGCAACGGGAAACCGTTCGTGAGTTCGAATCTCACCGCTTCCGCCA
>CANGPN010000032.1 GCA_947456305.1 Comamonadaceae bacterium
ACTAGGGAAGCATCCTCCAGTTCTTGCTATAATTTCTGTCTTTACTGGGTCGGTAGCTCAGTCGGTAGAGCAGCGGACTTTTAATCCGTTGGTCGCGAGTTCGAATCTCGCCCGACCCACCAAGCTGTATAAAGGTTGTCTGTCAGTTAATCCGATAGACAACCTCCTCCAAAGAATTTTGTAGTACTTCTTGTAGTACTCACATCTCCCCCCAAGTCTTCACAAAAGTTCCCAACTATTTTGCGCCAGCCTTCTGTTGCGTAAAAACCGCACTTAATTCAATGTCTAGGCCATACATCTCGCATAACGGCTTAGGATCCTCCTCTTTTGCCGCCACAAAGCCGAGCAACTCCAAGCACTCAGTTTCAATTACATACCGCTCATCTTGGCTTGCGCTCTCCCAACTACTAATTAAATTAACCTTCATGATTACCTCCGCTTGAGAAGTAATTAATCTATCAATAAAAGTGTTGGCATGCCGTCAACAGGTGTTGATATTTTTGAAACCTTTTATTGGTGATATCTATATTCCTGAGTCCTTCCCCCATAACCATATGAGGTCGCTCTAACATCTTGAACATAGATGTAGCTCTCTTCGTGTAGATTTCCTAAAATTCGCTCAAATCCCTCAAACGCCTCTTTGATGTACTTAGCCTTCTCGTCCTTGGTATTTGTTTCATCAGTTATTTTGATATCAAAATAAAAACTATTTTTACCTTGCTCGCTTAATAAATTGCCCCCAACAAACCATTGATCATGCTCCACAAAATCGATAGCAATCGCAGTCACCTCTTTTTTCTTACCAAGAATCCGATGGGTTAGATCTAAGAGCAGTGCATTTATCTCCTTGGTTATATTGACCGATTTCTTACCGCTTACCTTTACATTTAATATTGGCATTTAATTCTCCTAATTAGTTAGCTATGCAACCATTACATTAGAAAAAGGGGTCACTTAAGTGATGTGCTAATGCCCCTCAACTTACCCACAACCTCGTCAAACTCAGATGCGCCCATCAACTTCTTAAAACGCTTTGTCACCTCTCCGCTAGCAGAATTGATGCCATCACGAAGGCCTTTTGCCTTGCGAGTTGGAATAATCTGCACTTCACGCGCATCAACATCTGATTGGCGGCGCTCTATCAATCCCAGCCTCTCCAATCCATCGAGCACACGCGAAGCCGTTGGTTTGGTGATGTTCATCTCCCGTGCCAATTGATTTTGGAACGATTCAGGCTTCTCAAGAACAACCCTTAGGATGAAGGCCTGCGAGGGCGTCAAACCAAAAGGCTTAAATGCGGCCGTCCATTCCCTGTCTAATTGCCTAGCTAGAGAGGTTGTATTGAAATAAAGACATTGCTCAAACATATATAGCCACTATATCACAATAGTTGCATAGACAACTATTATTAGTCAATGAATGGCTCTCTTGTGTAGTGGGCGGGCATATTCTCGCTCTTAACTGATTCAGGCACCCTATGGCTCTTCCTGTGAGATTGCTCATCCTCCACCGAGCGAGTGAATTCCTCTGCCCTCTTAGCCTCAGCCTCCTTAGCCTTCGCTAAATCAGAGGCGGGCATCAGCTGACCCTTTTTGATAAGGTCTTGAATTCTTTGATGTTCTTTAAAGGTAGTCATGCCCAAAACCTTGCCGGCGTACTCCACCTCTCCAAGACTGCGATTTTTGCTCATAAAGTTAACTTTACTAGATTAGACTGTAATTTATAAGCGCACTTAAATGTTACGGGGATGCAATGAAATTAAATCTAATCTTTGTTTTGCTGATTTGCTCTACAAGTGCTTTTGCACAGGCTAATAGCTGGGATACATCGCCCAACAACTTCAACAACAGTCCCAATAACTTCAACAACAGTTCAAATAACTTTAATAACAGCCCTAATAATTGGCAAAACAGTCCTAATAACTACAACTCTACCAATGGCGTATATGACAACAGCGGTAATCGAATTGGGTACCAAACACAATCGCCAACGGGTGTGACTAATATTTACGATAACAGCGGCAATCGCATTGGTTATCAACCTTCATCCAAATAAACACATGAACAAATTTGGCTTAACGCTTACGGCTGAGATGCCTATCCTCTATGCAAACCTTATAAATAGCGGTGGATTTGTTCCAAAGGTTTTCACCTTAGTGAATGAAGATGGTGATCAATATGTCTTTTATCTAGACAAGCTTGATTTAGATAGGGAAAGTGAAGGTGAATTTTATCGTTACATTCTTAAGGAGCATAAGGCTGTAGCCTATGCTCGTGGCTTCCTCACCGTGCTAGAAACAGGGCAACAACAAATATATATAGCCATCATTGAGAAAGACAATCCAAATGGTATTCAGTTAGTGGCTACGATTGAGCGAGATGAGAGTGGTGCCATCAGCAATATTGGCCAATACAGGAAAGACTTCGGAGCTAGGGAAAAAATATTTCACGGTTGGTGGTTTGATGAGAAGGAGTCATCAGGCGAGAGTACTCAAAGGTTTCAGGCTTTGTGGGACAGTATTAAAGCCAATGCTATGCATCGTCAAATGGTAGATTTTGTAAACGGATAAGAAAATGAATAAATTAATTGCACTCTCCATTATTGCAACATGTACTATTTCTAGTAATTTGGCTTTTGCTCAAGCAATCTATGATGCCAACGGTCAATACAAGGGCTATAACCAAACATCGCCAAGCGGCGTTACAACTACCTACACTCCACAGGGTCAGAGCGTTGGATCATCACAAGTTGACAACGGGCAAACCAGCTACTATTCACCCAATGGTGCATATGTTGGTACAAATACTGCGACCCCCGCCCCAGTGCAACCCAACACCACAATTAATACCCCAAGACAGGCGCCTCAAGCACCTGTAATGAAGGGTTGGTAATCAAAAGAAGACCCCACCACGCAAAAACAAGCGTTAATACCTATGCCATCAGCCTGCAGATAAATGGCTAACGATGGGGATACCGGTTTATTGCCTATAAAAATTCGAATAGTCTTAGAGAAGAGGTAAATTAGTAGTTTGAGCAATAAAACTACTAATTAAGAGCGTAAATGTCGATAAATGGCACCCTAGCGCAGTTGGGATTAAAAACCGACTACCGCACAGGCAGAGATGATCCAGTAGAAGATTTCTACGAACCTTGCCTACGAGCATCCAATAGATATTCAAGAGCAGTCGGATACTTTCGCTCATCCATCTTCATGATTACCGGTGAATCAGTAATTGATTTCGTAAAAAATGGCGGAAAGATTAGATTGGTTTGCTCACCTGAGCTCACCATCAGCGACATACAAGCAATTGAGCAAGGACAAAAATCTCAACAAGAGATTAGCCTTGAAAAACTCAATAATGAGATCGATCAAATGATCTCCGAATCTAAGGAAAATTATTCAGTCAATGTCTTGGCAACTCTTATTAGAGTTGGCGCTCTTGATATGAAGATTGCCATAAGAGAAAGTGGTCGAGGAATTTATCACGAGAAATTAGGTGTATTCCAAGATGAAGAAGGTAATAGCGTCAGCTTTATAGGATCTGCCAACGAAACATTTAATGCATGGCATACCAGCGGCAACTTTGAAGCAATTGAAGTCTTCTGCTCTTGGCATGGGGGTAGTGAGGGAGAAAGAGCAAAACGCCACCTACAGGATTTCGAGGACATATGGCTAGATATATCTAGAGGCATAAAGACAATTGGCATGCCCGATGCCCTTCGCGATAAGCTTTTAACTATTGCTGAAGACAGCATTGAAAATATTGATCTAGGCAAATTACGCAAAAAGAAGGTTGTGGTCACAACCCCTGCACCAAAACCGAAAAAGATTGATAACTTACTACCCCACCAAATTAATGCAATCAACCTTTGGAAAGAGGCGGGTTATCGCGGCATTTTTGAGCATGCAACAGGAAGCGGAAAAACTGTTACAGCATTGGGTGCAATTAATGAACATATAAGCGAAGGCCACCCCGCATTGGTATTGGTTCCAAGCCAACTACTATTGAAGCAGTGGATTGGTGAGGCGACCGAAGAAATTGAAGGTTGTACTTGGTTGGCCGCCGGTGCTGGTAACAATGGTTGGAAAAAGAATAATCGCCTTAAAAATTTCCTCTCAGGCATAACACCCGATGAGAAGCGTATCGTCATTGCAACAATGCAAACAGCTTCAACAGATGAATTTTTAGCGCAGATCCCAGCTAATACTAATTTGATGATAGTCGGTGATGAGGTTCATCAAATCGGAAGCAATACAAACTCTAAGGCGCTAAGTATCAGCGCAAATAAGAGGCTTGGATTGTCTGCAACGCCGATTAGATACGGAGATCCCGAAGGTACACAAAAGATATTTGATTACTTTGGCAATGTTTTACCGCCAGTCATTACGCTTTATGACGCAATTCAATCAGGTCGTCTTGTTGATTACGAATACTTTCCACACATCATTAATTTAACTGCTGAAGAAGCTGAGGAATGGAAAAAGTTATCGAGCGATATTCGTCGTGAGATTGCGATCCATTCAAGCGAAGAAGGTGGAATAAGACTCTCTAATCGCGCAAAGATGATGTTGATCCAAAGATCACGAATTGCAAAAAAATCAGCCGTCAAAATTGGTCTTGCCGCAAATGTAATAAAAGAGAATTACACCGAAGGTGAACGCTGGCTTGTTTATTGCGAAGACCAAGAACAGCTCAAAGATGTAACAGAGGCAATTAAGAAAATCGGTATAGAGCCCTTGGTCTATTACTCTGATATGGAAGGTGACTCAGAACAAACCCTAAAGCTCTTTCAGATGCAAGGCGGCGTGCTCGTATCCATTAGGTGCTTGGACGAAGGCATAGATATCCCATCAATCTCCCACGCTCTGATCTTGGCGTCTAGTCAGAATCCACGCCAGTTCATCCAACGGCGGGGTCGAGTACTAAGAAAGCATTCATCCAAGGTATTTGCGGCAATCCACGATGCCATTGTGGTTCCAGTGTCTTTAGATGATGAGCCTGAGCAGTTTTCCCTGCTGAAGAGCGAGTTAGTGCGGGCTCACGAGTTTTCTAGCCATGCATTAAACCGATCGGCGGGAGAGGCGCTTACAATTATTGGAAGCAAATTAGGCATTAATTTGGACGAAATCGTCACAGACGGAATTGAAGAGGATATTAGCGATGAGTGATGTGGATATGGCCTTAGAGGCTTTCCTAGCGGCGGCGGCTAGCCATGTCCCCGATTTACCCGTAAACCTCCTAACAAAAATTTACGAATCTCAAAAGAACCACCAATATGAAGAAGGTGCTGATAGAAGCGCATCGGTCAGGGAGATGGAGAAGCTTGTCGAGGAATACCTAGACTCAAAACCACAAGGTAGTGCCTCATGAAATTTCTTGAATTAACAGTTAAAAACTTTATGCCCTACAAAGGGCAACAGACAATCAAGTTTCCAACCGACCCATCCCGTAATGTTCTCGTTGTCTTTGGTGACAACATGCGAGGTAAGACTAGTATCTTAAATGCCATAAGATGGGGTCTATATGGCAAAGCATTCAGTCGTCATAAAGCAGTAATCGGGCTAGACAAGATTATTAACTCCGAAGCATTACAAGAGGGCGATGCAGAGTTTTCTGTTGAGATCAAGTTTGAGGCAGGAAATCATACCTACGAACTAACTCGTATTGCCAAGAAAAAAGCTTATGTCGCGCGCCCTGAAAGCTCATCAGACTATGAAGAGCATGTCTTCCTAAAGCGCAATGGCGTTGCGATTGCAGGCCATCAAATCGAGCCCGAGATAAACCTATACGCTCCTGAACAGGTATCACGCTTCTTTCTATTTGATGGTGAGCTACTTCAGGAATATGAGATGCTTCTTGAAGAAGGAAGTGCCACTGGTGAAGCTATTAAAGAGGCAATTGAGCAAGTCCTAGGTGTGCCAGCACTCATTAACGGGCGCGATGACAGCTTGACTCTTCTCAAAATGGCTGAGAAGCAGCAAACAAAAGATCTTTCCAAGATGAATGACATGGGGCGCCTTGCTGATCAACAGCGCCTCTTGCAAGAGATGGAAGATGTAAAGCTACGCGATCTCGAAACCACGAAAGATCAACTCAAGAAAATCCGCAGTGAAAAAAGTATTCTTGAAGATGAGATTGAGTCTCTAAGTCAGCTTTCTGTCACGGCAATGGAATTAAAAGAAAGAACAAATCGTCATCGTGAATTGGTTTCAGAACAAGAAAAACTTCGTGGCGATGTACTGACCTTAGCTTCAACAGCATGGAAGGATTTACTTAAGCCTAAGCTAGTACTTTTAGAGGAGGCTCTTCTTAGTGAAGTCAACTCCAAAACGGGTCAGATAACCCAAGAGGGTGCTATTGGGCAAGAGATTAAGCAAGTGCAAAGCATTCTGAATTTATCCGTTTGCCCCACATGCCAGCAAGAAGTAAGTGCAGACCATAAGCATACTTTTGAGGAATCACTTAAATCCCTGCAAGATAAACTCAATAACATCTCCTCAAATCAGAGTCGCCTCTCTGAAGTAACCGCCCGATTAAATACTTTGAGAAAGATTCTTAACTCCTCAGCCGTTGATCTACTCAAAGATAAGAATCAACGGATTAGATCTATTGATGTGCAGTTAACAAAACTTGAAAATGCCATCGACAAGCTTAACCAAGAATTACGCGGCAAAGATGCTGACGAGGTAGTGAAAAAAAGGAAGTATCACGACGAATTAGTTCGCCGCGAAACAGTCTCATTGGGAAATATTGACGCCCTCACCTCTGAATTAGCAAAAATCAGAAAGCAAATTGATGATTTAGCAAAGTCGATTAATGCCAATCCAAGCGCTAGAAATACAAGGTCTACTCTTTTAGCTAACATCTACAAAGGTATCGAAACCTCGTTCAGATTAAGTATTGATGACCTACGCGAGCGACTTAAGTCAGAGGTTGAGCGCAAAGCCACCGATGCATTCTTAGAGTTAACGACTCAAAAGGACTATTCAGGCTTAAAAATTAACTCTAACTATGGCCTAACGATTCTTGATGAACAAGGTGAAGCGGTGCCATTGCGTAGTGCCGGTGCTGAGCAGATTGTCGCCCTCTCGCTAATTGATGGATTAAGCAGAACTGGACGCGCGGCAGGCCCCGTTGTAATGGATACACCGTTTGGCCGTCTTGATCCCAAGCATAGAGCCAACATCCTTAACTATCTACCTAAGCATGCAAGCCAATTAATTCTTTTAGTACATGAAGGTGAAATCAATCGAACGACAGATCTAAGTGAGATCGCACATCGTATTGGTGCCGAGTACGAAATTAAAGAAAAATCCCTTAGATACTCAAAGATTGAAAAATTATGATCAACGAGACAATTAATGAGCCAATCACCATCGGACTTGGTGAAATTAATCATGAATGGATAAAGCGCTTTAAAGAAGAAGGCCTCTTCTCTGAGATGCGAGACGCTTATAAATTCGCGATTGCCTATGCTTTATCAAAAGGCGTAACGCCACCTGAGATTCTCATCAAAAAAGAGACCGTTTTTAATATTGGCTCACTAGATTTTGATAGGGAACTGTATTTCTGCATTACTTCTTTAATGCCTGAATACAAAGGCTCAGTATATGAGATGGCCGAAAGACTGGCCGATGCCGGCATGACTGAATTAGTACGCGACTACCAAGATGGAAAGCTAGATGTCGTTGGTTTAATAGAGAGCCAAACAGGTAACTAGTTTGAGGCTATTAAGGATCTACCTTCTCACGCTCTCAGATTTAGGAGAGGTTACGGCAGAATTATTTGCAGATTTAGATGCATTTTTGCCTAGGTGGGGTGCGATAAAAGATGTGTCAGAGAGTAAGGCGCTGATTCATATTGGTTTTTCTCGTCCTCCCGATACAAGCATCCGTAAGCTGTTTGACGGACGCAAAAATGGACTCTTGTTCACCAATCCAGCAAAAACAGTTTTGACCAATTTAATTACAGTCAATGGCTTAGCTATAGCAAGCATTGAAGGTGATTCAGTCTATGCCTTTGGCTCATCCTCTCTAATTGCTCCGTCAGCAGGTCATACAAGCACCCAAACTACTCAAGTAAATTTAGCGCCGCCACAACCACAACCCAAAGAATTACTCATTATTCCCGACTGGGTTGTTAGAGGAAACTCTTTCACATGGTTTAAAGATTTTGCAGTCCAATATCCGGATATTGCAAAGCTAGCAACATCGATTGGAATTGTTAACGATATTACCTATCAAACCTATGAAATCCAGCTAGAGGGATCGGTACGACTTCAGCTTGCTAAGCATCGCATTGAATTTCTTCTCCCGCTATTAAAACTCACCCAAATACAGGACTACTGCAAAGTAATACCGCCATGGGGGCTTGAGATTCCAATTGAGAAGCTAAATTTTGGAGTAAGGACATCAAAGCGTCTCGCTATACTGGGTATTAAGGTGCTTGGTGACTTTAGTAGGTTCACCAATGAGGTGCTTCTAAAAGCCCCAGGGTTTGGTATGAATTCTTTAACCGAAGTCCGTGCAGAATTATCCGCACAGCTAGATTTTTTTGTGCATCAACAGAGATCTAGTCAAGATATTAAAAAATCTATTGCAGATAACATATCTTCGAATACTGAAGATTCAGGTGACGAAGACGATGAAGACGATGCTAGGGAATTACCTAATCATTTGTACTTCTCTGATAATCTAATTGACCTTCTCAATGAGGTTATCTTAAAGATAAAGCCTATTTGGATTCCTACCGTCAGAATGCGATTCGGCATGGATGAACGCACCATGACGCTACAAGAGGTGGCAGAAAAAACCGGAGTAACTAGGGAGCGAGTAAGGCAAATTGTTTCCAAATCACGATCTCAAATCGCCAATCTAATTGGACTACCAAATCAGATCAAATCGCATCTAGATAAAGCTAGAGAGGGATTGGTAATCCCGTTGCAAGTAGAAAATCTACCAAATTATGATGAATGGTTTGCAGGCTTTGATCAAAAACCATGGTTATTTGACGCCCTTCTCACTGAATTCAATGTTGGAATGTACCGAGTTCACAAGTACAACGGCTTAAATATTGTGACTATAGGCGAATCAGGTTTTATAGATGATTTGGTTCGCGATGTTAAGGCTTATGCAAAGAACTCCATTGGATCAAGCATCACAAAAGCAGATATAAAAAAGAGGGTCTCTGAGCTGGTATCCGCCTCCTCACCCGAATTGATTGAATTTATTTATTCAGAGGCAACGAGGAACGCGAAATTTTCACCCGATACAGATGAGGGCTTATTAATCTCATTTGGCCAAGGCGTTGACACCTTTGTAACCATGGTTTTAGATAGATCTGACTCCCCTTTGCATGTTGATGAAGTTGCCAAAAGAATTGTTGAAGAAACTAAGCTTCCAGTAGACATCAGGCGGGTTCGCAATGCCTGTAGCGCACAAGCCTATTTATTCGGCCGAAGCACCTTCGGCTTTAGGAAGCATCTAAATTTAACTGATACAGAAATTAATGAAATTGCTGAAGATGTTATGCAATTTTTCATTACAGAACCTGAGCCTAGGCAAAAGCACACTCATCAAATATTGAGTCAACTTCCTGATTTGCAAACCGAGTACCCCGAGCCTTTAAACCAATACACCCTCGGTATCTGCATGGATTTAAGTGGAAAGTTTAGTTATCTTGGCAGAATGGTTTTTACTCTCGCTGGCGATAGCTCGGGCAATGCAACAAAGCGTATTGAATTTTCTCAATTTATTGAAGCGGTATTGGAAGGATCCCCGACCCCACTACATAAAGATGAAATTATTAAGCGGATTACAACAGAAAGAGGTCTTAGCCAATTTAGGCAAATTTTCCAATTTGGGCGCTTAGTTAAGGTGGCTAAAAATGTGTGGGCTTTAATGGATAAGCATTTACATTTATCCAATCAAGAATACTCAGACATTGTTGCGGAAATTGTTCAGGTCATCTCCTCTAAAGGTCATGGCCTAACCCAAGGCGAATTGGTCGACATGCTTGGGCAAGACTCAGCCTCGAGCAAATTTTTTGATAATCCGTTCATTCTTGAGTCCCTAGCTACAAAATCCAAAAAATGTAAAAAGATAGATGACTTTTTATACCTATCTGAATGGGATGATTGCCGCAGGATGACTTTCGCCGGCGCCATGCAAAAAGTTGTAGATGAATTTCCACCTGAGGGATTACCTATTCGTGAAATCATCGATAAAGTTACTGCCCTGTATGATCAGCCGTTCTCAAGAGATTATGTCAACCCAGTGCTAAAGGATTGCGGCGCTAGCTATGATGAAGAATCCGGCAATTGGCGACTAACGGAAGAAATCCCTGAATAAGCATGAAAGATAATAAGTTGGATCTAGGCATATCGGCTCGTCAAATGAAGGCTCTTGAGAAATTTGCCCTTGATAAAGGATATAAATCTCTTCCGGACTACCTCCTCTCTCTTCACAAGAAAAATGCTCAAAAGGAAGATCCAACGACTTATGAGATGCCGGCTAAACGAGGGAAGCTAAATAGCGTCTACAAAACAAGGCGTGGCCAAATTCTTCATGGCGATTCTTTAGATTGGCTTCATAGCTCACGCAATACAAAAACAGTTGACCTGATCATGACCTCCCCTCCTTTTGGTTTGACCAAAAAGAAAGCCTATGGGAATGAAGCGGCGCATGCCTATGTTGCATGGTTTAGGCAATTCGCCGAAGGGTTCTCAAATGTCCTAAAGGACGATGGAAGCTTGGTGATTGATATTGCCGGCGCTTGGGAGAAGGGATACCCAGTGAGATCCCTCTATCACTTTGATGTTCTGACGATGCTTTGCAGGGAATACGGCTTCAACCTGTGCCAAGAACACTATTGGTGGAACCCAAGCAAACTACCTTCGCCGGCGCAATGGGTCAATGTGTACCGGAGTCGCGTAAAAGACTCTGTAAATTGCGTTTGGTGGCTCTCTAAATCTAAGCATCCAAAGGCTGACAATACAAAAATCTTGGCACCTTATTCGACAAGAATGGAGGAAGTCCTTAAGTCGGGCATTAAGAGTAATAGCCGCCTTCCCTCAGGGCATTCAGTTACCTCAAAGTTTAATAAAGACAATGGCGGAGCAATCCCCCCTAACCTTATCGCCCTAGCAAACTCTGAATCTAATGGTGCTTACTTTCAGTATTGCAAAGATTATGGGTTCGATATTCACCCTGCTAGATTCCCTCAAGGTTTGCCGGAATACTTCATTAAATTTCTTACCGATCCCAACGATCTTGTAGTCGACCCCTTTGGTGGCTCATCAATGACTGGTTATGTCGCCGAAAAATTAGGGCGCAAGTGGCGCTCTATTGAGATGGACGAGTTGTACGCTTTAAGCGGTACTGGCCGCTTCTTAGATAAGAGCCCCATGAAGTCCACAACTACTAAGTATGAGATCTTCTCTCCCTGCTTTGACGCGAAAAATAAAAAATAGAAAATCGCCCTTGTTGTAGTGTGACAAAGTGTGCGTTTTGCTTAGAAGTCAAAAATTCTAGAATTTTTTAGATGGGCGATCCCTCAGAAATTCGACCCCCCACCTGCCGATTGACCCGCCCCTCCCTGCCTTGGGATCTCTTTTTTTTGAATTCCGAGGGCGCGCATACCGATTACCTCGCACACTTCATCACAGCCACCACTACAAATTCACGCCAATTTATTGCTTTTGTAGTACTCATCGCCCACAGACCCGCATAAACATTAATGCTTTGTAACACCGTCTCACGGATGTGACATCCGAAACATCATTCTTGGTTGGCCGCCCACTCCTTAAAGCGTTGATTAATGAGTGGATGAGTCCACCACTTGGCCACATCATCACCTTCACCTGAGATAGGCTGAAGACCCTTAATCAATAACCAATTATCCGGAGGCATCTCTCCGTTAGCGAAACAAACAAGGGGTACTGTAGTGCTATGACGGTTAACGCAAGACATAACATCTTCAGCGACAACCCCGCACTCCTCTAGCCATTGTTTACAAATCTGAGTTGATGGTCTCTTGGCTTGAAAACCAACTGTCATCGCCACCAATGAATAGCTAGAGCCATCGGCCGCTCTTAGCACCTTCTCAAGCTCTGCAATTTGTTTTTCTATATCCGCTTTGCTACTCATCTAAAAGCCTCATATCAATCGTTTTGTGGTTTCCTATAGGCTTGCTTGTGCTAGCCAACTTAATCGCCTCTACGCGCTCTGTAAGCGCTCGTAGACGCTCCGCCAAGGCTCCGCTAAGACTTACATCAGAAGCTTTCTCTAAGAGGTTTAAAGCGGCCTGCGCATCCTGTACGCTTAGCTCTCCTGATGATGCTTGCTCAAGTACGCCGTGAGCCGTTGCATCAGCCGTTGGCTTCATCTTGAATTTGAGGATTTGCCTTCGTTCGGGTAGGAATCGATTAACTAATAACTGCGCGGCTTGTATATCGCCTTGCAGGGCGCGATCTACTAGCGCCTTCGTAATCCCCTCAGCGTTATCTAAGACAAGCTTTAACGCCCTCTGAGTCTTGTCATGAGCATTCTGTAACGCCTCCTGCGACAAGTCAGCAGGTGCCAGCGTTTTGATTTGATACGCGAGTGCATTCTCAGCAATCTCCACAGCTTGCTCCTCGAATCTTTTGCGCTCTCGAAAGTTTCTTGTTCTTATCGTGGATTCACCCAAAGGTGTGCCTTCGGGGAGTCTCTTTAGTCCACCCTTTTTCTTTGGTGGAGGTAACTTGTCTATTGCCATAGTTTTGTTCCGTTCTAGATAATTTCCAAAAAGACTACAAAGCCGACAACTACTACACCCTCTAGGGTGTTGTAGTGTCGTGTCGGCTTTTGTTTGTCTGCGTGTCGTGTTTGTCGTCTGTTTGTCAGCTGTTTGTCGGCATTTTGTCGGCTAAATGTCGTCTTCATAATTCCCCCTCAAAAAGGCCAACATCGGCATTTGTCGGCTTTGGCAGTCGATAGGCGTTATGTTTGTCAGCATCAATGACCATCGCCGAAGTGAGTAAAGCCTTCTTAGCGCGCCTATATGCAGTTTGATTAGCCTCATTAGTGCCGCCGAGGGCATCGTATGCAACCCGTCGCCACTCCTTGTCTGTCACTAGAGTTTTTGTTTGAGCGCACCGAACAAAGGCATCGAATACTTTTTTAGTATTGCCACCTAGTTCATCTGAATCCGTATCCTTAGCCTTCGTACTTGGCAACGCGACAACTGAGACGGCTTTGTTGCCAAAGTTGTCGTCATAGCCATCTAACTCAATGCGCTTGAGATCAAAGTACACCGGCTCAAAGCCACCTCCGCGAAACTTACTCGAGTGCCAAAACTTAATCTGCCTTGTGCCAGCGTCTTGCCATGCAAGTAACTCACCATCAATCTGCCCAGCAAAGGCTCCACCGCCACGGGAGCGCAAAGTCTCGGCATTCGCGCCCTGCGTAGGGTGCATGAAGACCACAAGGCCGGCGCCATAAAGATTGATAGCTAAGTCGCGCATAGCAACAGCAACCTTATGCATCTTCCCGTTGGCATTTTCCTCCTCCAGCTCGCTATGAGCCATGCCGGTATCGACAAAGATCAAGTCGATAGCATCCTCAATAACCTTCCTAACCTCCTTAACAAAGTAGTCGCAGACATTGGATTGGTTTATAGGGAATGCCTTATCGGAGAAGTAGAGCCAACCATCCAATTCATTAGGATCAATATCAAACTCCCTGCAAATTGATATGACTCGTAACTGGACATCGGCAGGATTCTCGCCAGCTAGATACAGGACTCGAGATCTCAAAGTCCTAAAGCCAGCGAAGTCACGACCAGCGGCAATGTGAACTGCCCATGTAAGTCCTAAGGCAGTTTTGCCATGACCCCACTTAGCGGTAAAAGAATAGATCTGCCCGCGCTGAATAACTTTCTCAACAATAAATTCAGGAGCTTTAGCGGCATTGATGAATTCATTAACCCCGTAGATGAATTTAGAGCCCGCAAAATGCTCCGCGCCCTCCATATTCACACTCTTTTTAGTAATTTCGGTCATTGGGTCAATTCCTTCATGGCCTTTGCTTGATCATTACCGTGCTCATAAAAGCAAAATAGATCGAAGGCATCCCCAAAGCATCCGGCACCGGATGAGCATCTACGCCCAAGACCGGCATCCGTATCTGACTGAGAAAGACTTGTCCAATACTCCCCATGATTACGAGTTGCGTAAGATTTATTACTTTGATTTTTTGATCGCCAGTCGCGCCCGTTCGGACTTAATTCATAGCCATACTCATTGAGCAATCTATCGATTGAGTACTCCCTATTAAATTCATCGATAACAGAGTCGCCTTTTAATCTTTTTGGATTCTTAAGTCTTTCTTCCTGAAAATCTCTGACTGCCCTCTTATGCTCATTAGCTATCGTGGTTTGTAATGCCAACCAATCTGCCCATGTTTGACTCGAAGATTCCGTGAGTAGATCATTCCCACTCAGTTCGTTCTTATAGAACAATGGCTCACCATCTGCGCCGCGATGAGTAGGCGGAACATTGGGTAGGTAAACCATCTGCCCAAAACGCTCTAAGACCCTATCAGGAGTTATCCCACGCTCAATGAGCCAAGCATTAAGACTTGCCTGCCATAACTGCCAACGCTCTGACTCTAGCGGCCTATCAAGTGGAATAAGGATGCGCCACTTACGACAATTAGCTGTTGCGCTCCCAGTACTGTAGATACGCACCAACTGTTCTTTACCAAAGAGATCGGTAATGGCGGCCTTAATGACATCAAATGCTATGTTTCCAGTATCGATATCAGCAGTTAATAGCCAATACTTACCATTTGCCTTTTGCTTTTGATGGGTACGCGCATCAGACTCACGGTACTCACTAGGAATGATCCATGGCGCCTTATCTTTAGGGTGTGAGGTCGGCTCTTGAAGAAGAGTGGCTAGAACATTTAAGCCATCGTATTTGCCGCCATTCTTTTTGGAGTCATACGCACCCCAACCGGTGGCTAATTCAATCTGAAATGGCGAATTCATTTGTTTGCCCTCAGTGCCGCCGTGAACATTGCTCTTGCTACCGACGATGAATACTGATTGCTAAACCAATGCTTATAGATTGCCGTGATTATTGGATTTACAGGTCTATTACTCATTTGCGACCCCCAAAGGACAGCATCTCCATGATTCGATCTAGTTGATTGCGCTGATAGATCCTTCGGCCACCGAGCTTAATACAGGGGAAAGTTGAGAATTTGCCTTTAGCAAAGTCCTTATCAAGCCAACTTGGGGATACGCCAATATATTTGGCGGCTTCAAGACGATTGAGGTTTTGCTTATCCATTGCTAGCCTCGCTTTCCTTGAGGCGCTCTTCTAGCTCCTGACGCTTAGCAAGACGACTAATTGCCCAAGCAAAGTCTTTAGGGGATACAAGAACCAAGGGCTTTGTTTTATTACCGAGAGTAACTACATTAACGCCCTGCTCCTCTAGCCAAGTCCTTAGGACATTGACATGAGCCGCCGTATAAACATGCATTTGATCGGTTAAATGGCGGATGTCGACTAACTCCGCGCCCGAATCTGAATTGCTAATGTGATTTGACATATTCCATTCCCGTGTTGGTATAGGAAGGAATGTATTTTTTATATTTGAGCGCTTACAACTCTTAGTTGATTAGCCTGAAAAACTGAGTTAAGCCTTCTTACTCCATCTGAAGTTAAGAATTTGATTATTTACCGATGGATGCGTTTTTAACCAACCCTCAATAGTCGAAAGCGTAGGCTTTTTCTTGATTGTCTTTTTTGAGTCAACGGCCAACTTAATGTTTCTTGCCAAGCTCGCATATGTTGAGCGAGACAACATTCCCTCGCTCATATTGGCAACGACCTGATTGGCAATACCGTGCCACTCTCTTGGCCTCGGTAGCCGAGCATATTGAGTATTAAGAGCCCTTATGAGGACTCGCTTAGGTAGCAAGCCCTTCCCGATTGGTCGCTTATCCACCTTGATTACAAAGTAGTTCGGCAAACCAAACATCCTATAGCTATTTACAACCCTGTAATTAGCGCCCCTTAATGCGGCAACTAGGCTTGCCTGCTCTAGATTCATTTTTCTTGAGACAGTCTAATAATCTGATTACTAATGAGTAGCGCCGCTTCTCGGATTTGCGCAGGAGACTTTCTTGCATACCCTTCACCAATTGATGATGGCTTGTGATTCAACAGTCCATTACGACTAGCCGTACTAACTAGATCGTCTGCAAGGTTGGCATACAACCTACGAAAGTCATGTGCAGAAAAAGGTTTGCCTAAATCCTTAATCAAACTATCAAGCTGACGCTTTAAGACCACCTTAAACAATGGCTGATCTGCCTTCGTGATTGCCGCAAGCTCTTGAACGATTGGTGCAGATGCCGGTGATAGGTAAATCGTGTGATCATCTCGATTCTTAGTGTCGTAAAAGGTCAAGGTACCTTCCTTGGCGTTGTAGTCACCGGCCAAGACTGATGTAGCCTCGCCAATCCGAACACCATGATGAAGCATCAAAGTAAATACACCCTTAGCCAATGGATTCTTCAAGGCCTCGATTGCAGGTACTAGAGCAGGAATATCCTCGGGGAATAAGCGTGGGGCGCGATGAGACTTCACCCTAGGCATATTGAGCGCCTCGGTTGAATTGGAGATTTCAATTGGCAACTTCACACCGAAGTTTCTAAAGATTGCTCGGATATAGCGAATACGCCGAGCCTTACAAGCAACCCCCTTAGCCTCTTGTCGTCCATTAGCTCGAACATAGCCGCGATCACAGCAACGGCGTAATTGATCGGCAGTAATCTCCTCTAGCGGGGTATTGCGTAACTCATAGAACGCACCCCCTAGAGTCATGCTTCCGTTCAATCTACGCGCAGGCTCTCTTATCAATCCCTTGATGTCATTAATCGTGCGCTCCTTGAGACCTTTGGCTAAACCCTGACGCTCACGGTTTAGACAATAGTCATCAATACGCTGAGCCAATGTTGCCCCGCTAGATGTCCTTTTGGTGCCATTAGCCCCCAACGATGACTTCTCAATCTTCTTAAATAAGTTACTGATACCCTTCTCATGCTCGGCAACTAGAAGACGAACATCCTTAAGCTTCAATTCGGGAAAGTAGCCTATTCGAGCTCGACGCTGGCGACCGGTACTGGACTCCCACTTCTCGAATATCCACGACTTTCTTCGCGAACCTACGGCAACTCCAAGACCCGTAATTAGCTGATCATAGAAATAGCTAGTAGCCGCGCTATTGGTATTTTTGAGCTGCTCAACAACTCGATCATTCGTTATTGCAATCTTCATTTTTCCTACGCTTCCAAAATTAATCCGTTGGACACGACTTGATTTAGTCGAATTTGTAGTAAAAGCTTACAAAAATTTACAAGGAATGGTAAGTAAAAACAAAATTATTTTTATGCAATCGGATTAATAATCCCCTTGATATTCAGTCATTTAGAGGGGTCTAGAGGGAGTGTTCCGGATTTGTGCCAAGTGGTCTTGGACGACTTTTAATCCGTTGGTCGCGAGTTCGAATCTCGCCCGACCCACCAGTTATACAAAGGGATCACAGAAATGTGGTCCCTTTTCTTTTGGTTGAATGGAATGCGGTGACTGTTGGTGACAATAGGCGATCTGTTGGACCGAAATGGGTGAGGGATGCTTGACACTGATTGACCACTTGATCCGTGAGCGTCTCGATCAGATATATTTCAGGCCAAAGTAGCCTTTCATGAAGCCTAAAGTAGTCATCTTTGGTTTGCACCACAATGCTAATATGACATTTTGTAAATAACACCTTTAAAAATAGAACGCTATGATGCCCTTTAATAAAATCCTAAGCCCTTTTAATGCCGCTTTGAAGCGCAGCGTTTACATAACGGTTACTGCCCTTTTCATCTCTCTAGGCCTCAACATGCAAGCACATGCTCAAGAAAAGCCTGAGATTAAGTATGCTGACGTA
>CANGPN010000033.1 GCA_947456305.1 Comamonadaceae bacterium
CTAGTCATCTGAATCTAAAGTTCGCAGCATAATGTGCGTTCAGTTTTTTGACAGAAGCGCTTAACGGACGCGAGTATCTCGTCGGCGGACTTGGTCCATCGATACGGCTTTGGGCTTTCGTTATGACGCTCGATGAAGGCGCGGATGTCCGTTTCCAATTGCTTTGTTGAGGTATGGACACCACGTCGCAACTGCTTTCGGGTCAACTCGGCGAACCATCGTTCGACCTGATTGATCCATGACGCGGATGTAGGCGTGAAATGCACATGATAATGCGGCCTGCGCGCCAACCACGTTTTGATTATCGCAGTTTTGTGGGTGGCGTAGTTGTCCATGATGATGTGAACGTCAAGTCCGCTTGGAACTTGCGCGTCGATCTGTTTCAGGAAGTCCAGAAACTCAACAGCTCGGTGGCGTTTGTAGCATTTTCCGATCACAAATCCTGACGCGATGTCGAGCGCCGCAAATAGCGAAGTTGTGCCGTGGCGGATATAGGAATGGGTCCTTCGCTCCGGAATTCCAGGCATCATCGGCAGGACCGGTTGCTCGCGATCAAGGGCTTGTATCTGGCTTTTCTCGTCGATGCTGAGCACGATCGCCCGATTTGGCGGTGACAGATAAAGCCCAACAATGTCGCGTACCTTGTCGACGAATAGCGGATCACTGGAAAGCTTGAAGGTCTCCGAGCGATGTGGCTGCAAGCCAAAAGCTGTCCAGATCCTGCGAACCGTCGTGTGCGAGAAGCCCGTCTCCTTGGCCATCGATCTGATCGACCAGTGCGTTGCGTCTTTTGGCATCGAGCGGAGTGTTCGCTCGATTACCGCAGCGATATGATCGTCATGGATAGTTCGTGGCCTGCTAGGGCGAGACTCGTCCAACAGCCCGTCGATACGATCCTTCAGGAAGCGACGCCGCCATTTGCCCACTGTATGTTCGTGAAGGTCAAGCTCGACCCCAACGGCCTTGCTGGGCACGCCATCCGCGCACCGCAGAATAACTCGGCAGCGGTCGGACAAGGATCGAGCCACGCGATGGCGGCGAACCTGCCGTTCGAGATATTCCCGTTCCTCCGAACTCAGAACCAAAGGGGCAATCGGGCGCCCAGTTGAATTGGCCATCATCTCGCTCCCGCCGAACCAAGGAAGCTATATTATATAATGAAGTGAACTTCAGTTCCAGATGAATAGATCTATCAGAATTATGTTTCTCCGCCACTCGGGTTACCATGTGGGGATAAATTATTCCAAAAAATTTGCTCCTCAAAAAAACCTATCAACGGGATTGAGAATTTTTGGAGCCAAGGGAAACGGCATATGCGCCAGTATAATTGAATACCAAAAGCCAGTTTCTCATTGTACCTCCAAGAGTGTAATTGGCGATTCAATCATCGCCCAGCAAGTAATCTCTTGAATTCCATCTCAGAATGGGAACAAAAGTAATTACTAAAATATTATAATTTTTTAAAATTTTTGCTAATATATTGACATCATCATATGGATTTATTTTTTGAGTAATTTTTATTTAAATTTGAAACCTAGTATTAGCATACATAAATAAAAATATGATATTGACTTAGTGGGTAAAAAAAATTATGTATATCAAAAATAAGCGGAGAACTTTAGTATCGTGTTCCATTATTGAATTGTCAGTACCGAATAAATTATATCTCGAGAAGGTTTCCGCATGAAAGTCAGCATTGTCACCCCATCCTTCAACCAGGGACAATACATCGGGCGCACTCTTCAAAGCGTGGCCAGCCAGGCTGGCGCAGAGATTGAGCATGTGGTTTTCGACGGCGGCAGTAGAGACAACACATTAGATGTACTTAAAAATTTCAGCCCACCGGTCCGATGGATATCAAAAAAAGACAAAGGACAAGCTGATGCCGTTAATCAAGGCATTTGCGCCACGGACGGCGAGATTTTGGGCTGGCTTAACTCCGACGACATTTATTACCCCGGTGCCATTGCAAACGTTGTCGAATTTTTTGACCAAAATCCCGACATTGACGTCGTTTATGGCATGGCGGATCACATCGACCTTGAAGATAAAGCATTCGAGTCTTACCCATCCGAGCCTTGGGACTTCGAGCGACTGAAAGAAACCTGTTTTATTTGCCAACCAGCACTGTTCTTCAGGCGTCGCGTAGTAGAAAAACATGGCTTGCTCAATGAATCGCTGAACTACTGCATGGACTATGAGTATTGGCTGCGGCTCGGAAAAGCCGGAGTTAGATTTGCTTACCTTGAAGAGAAATTAGCTGGCTCCAGGCTTTATGCCGAAAATAAAACGTTGGGTGCGCGCGTTAAGGTGCATGAAGAAATCAACGATATGTTTAAGAAATCTTTTGCTAAAGTGCCTGATAGATGGTTGTTTAATTATGCGCATGCGGTGGTGGAGAGCAAAATTGATAGGCAGTTACATTCTAAGCGTTTTGTTTTTGAAATTGGGTTGCGCACACTTTTGGCCTCATTTAGATGGAACAGATCTTTTTCGGCAGATATGCAAAATATGATCATTATGTGGGCTAGAAAGATTTAATTTTCTAAAAAGGCGACACAGGATTTACGAGGGTGGCATTACGGTGAAATTTCTATGACTCTAAAACTAGATTTTGAAAGTCGGTTGGCTGGAAAAAAAGTATTTGTGACAGGTCATACCGGTTTCACTGGCGGGTGGGCATGCCTATGGCTTAAATCGATAAATGCGGATGTGGCTGGATATTCTTTACCACCAGATACAAAACCATCACTCTTTGAAGCGGCTCAACCAGTTGAAGATACGCAATCAACTTTCGGCGATATCTGCGATTATGATAATCTTCTAGTTGCCATATCTAATTTTCAGCCTGACCTAATTCTTCACCTTGCCGCGCAACCATTGGTGCGTCGGTCATATCGTGAGCCTATCAGGACTTTTTTGGTAAATGCACAAGGGACAGCGCATGTCGTGGTGGAACAAAATAATAGCCGGTATAAGTCGCCGCGCTGGTTCACTATAAAATTGCGGACAGCGGCTGTGCTGGCTGCACTGCCTTGGAACCGCAGGATAACAATGGAAATGTGGCGATGAAAATTCGATTTAAGAGTGGTTGTGTACGGAAATAATATGATGGATGCATTTGGTACACGGATTCAGGATAGTCAAAACGACATCTTAACTTTAATAAGAGGTGGAAAAATATATGAGTTTATTTAATTTTTGTTTGATTTTGTCTGGCGTTTTACTGAATGCTACTGCGCAATTGTTTCTGAAAGCTGGAACGAATGTGCTTGGGCATTTGAGCTTTAATCGCTCTGATATATTAACGACAATTCTAAGAGTCGGCATTGAGCCTCATATTATTGGCGGATTAACGTGTTATGTATTCAGTGTCCTTATTTGGATTGTGGCGCTGTCAAAAGTCCCCGTAAGCATTGCATATCCTATGTTGTCGATCGGTTATGTTGTTAATGCTGCTGCAGCATGGTATCTATTTGGCGAAGCAATATCCATACAAAAAATAGCCGGAATAGCCACCATAATACTCGGGGTTTACCTTGTTGCAAAATCCTAACCCTTATCGAAAGATTTAATATGCGAGTATTAATTACAGGTGCCGCAGGATTTTTGGGTAAAGAATGTGTCCAGCAATTCATGGGTGAATCTTATGAAGTTGTGACCACTGATCGGATTGGGGAAGTTGATTTTAGAGGTAATCTGGCAGATGTGCTCTTTGCAACTTCGCTTCCGAATGTGGATGTGGTCGTTAACTGCGCAGCGGTTCAGTATGTTAGCAAAGATATTCCTTTGTTCTTTAGGAAAAAATATTTCAGGACCAACAATATTCTTCCTGCAAAAAACTTAAGTGAGCGTTATAAAAATTCCAACACTCACTTCATTCATGTTGGTACTAGCATGATGTACCAGCAAACGGGGCAAGATCTGTATGGAGTCAACAGTCATATGGCAGGTGAAGGGATTTACAGTAAATCTAAGCTCGAAGCGCAAGCTTACATAGACGCAATTCCATGCTCTGCAACGGTAGTCCCCTGCATTATCGGTGGAGAGGGGCGTGAGGGTTTGTTTAGAGGTTTTGTAACCATGATGAAGAGATATGGTTGTGTGGTTTTTCCTGGTCAAGGAGAACACAAAATTCATATGGTACATGTCAGCGATGTAGCCGGTCTAATATTGAGAATAGCGCTGCTGCGTGCCAGTGGTTTTTTTAATGCAGCGGCTCCTGAACCACTCTCGATCAGGCAGTGGATTGAGCAAATCAAAGACGAGCTGAGAATTAAACGAGTTGTCCCGCTATCCATTCCATTTCTCCCGGTGAAATGCTTGTCGTGGTTATCCTGTTATAGGATACTCGCAAGAGAGCAATTGCTTATGCTTGAACTGCCCCATGTTCTTTCTGTAGAAGAATCATTAGCGCTTGGTTGGAAGCCTAAATTCACCAACGCGCGAATTGCGCGCGATATAGCCGTTCATATTAGCCGTGAAAAGGATGAGTAAGTGATAAATAAAAATAGAGTAATAACATCTGTCATTTTTTTTTCATTGTCAGTTGTTGTATTATCCTTCACATTCTATTCTGAGCCAATTCGGCATGGTGATGGTCATGAGTATGCCCTCATCACGCAAGCTTTTATTAATCATTTATCACCTGATATTCGGATTGATGATATTGTTGTGCGTGAGCAACAGTTAAGTATGTTTCCAAGCAGTGGATTTGTCCCTGAAATATTTGATGCAATAAAGCAAACAATTTCTTCTGATTCAAAAATGGTGCACGGTGTGTATCGAGCTGAAAATGGCAGCTACTATGGCTATCATTTCTGGCTGTATCCAGCATACGTGGCGGCAGTGGAGGTGGTTGCCAGTGCGGTAGGCGCTAATCCATTGTCTGGATTTCAGATGGCAAATGGACTATTATTTCTAGTCTTAATTGCTTATTGTCTGGTCCTTCTCAAATCCTCATTAACGAGGCAGCTCGCGGTAATTTGTACATTTATTCTAGGGGGGCCAATTTTTTATCTAAAGTGGACTCACCCAGAATTCTTTATTGCAACTTTCTTATTCCTCGGTTTTATTGCACTTTATCAGCGATCATTTCGTGTTGCACTGCCATGTTTTGCATTGGCTGCGATTCAGGTTGTTTCCTTGTGGACTGTTTTCACAACTATTCCGTTTTTCATTTTTCTCACTAATAGAGAATATTTTAAAAAAGAAATTGTGTGTTTGTCAAAACACTGGTGGGTCTGGCTTTGTTGTTTTTTGCCGGCATCATCGTTAGTATTTTATTATTTATTTTTCGGGAAAATAAGTTTGATTGGTGCTGGCTTTACCAACATGGATCTTATTTCATTTAGTCATTTGTATTCTATGTGGTTTGATCTGGATCAAGGTGTAGTGGTGGGTGCGCCGTGGTTGTTTCTAATTCTTCTAATTTTCTTACTCCAGATAAAAAATGTCCCTAAGGATTGCTTGCTTCATTTTAAAGTTGCAGTGTTTGGTGCGTTGCTTATATGCATTCCATTGCTGGCTCAAACTAGCGTCAATTCAGGACAAAGTGTTTTCCAGCGCTATGCGCTTTATACGGTTTCCCCTCTAACCGCGTGGGCTGGATTATATTTTGTCGATTTGGTTAAAAATAGGTGGATGCAGCTGCTTCTGCTATTTGCTGCTGCGAGCTATGCACTGGCATTTTCAGGTGCTAATGCTGCGGAGGATTATATGAATCACAAGCCTTGGACAAAAATGATTCTTAAGAATTTTCCATATTACTATAATCCAGAGCCTGGAGTTTTTTATGCAAGGACTTCAGGTTCTTCTGAATGGAATATTAATTCGGATCGCGCAGTGGTATACAAGGATGAGCGTGGAGTTATTAGAAAAATTCTCTTCCCAGTTAGTAAGATAGAAAAATCATTATCAAATATATGTGCAGGGAAGTTAACTGATAGAGATGGTCAGCCTATTGATTTTTCAAGGGCGTCAAATGAGGCGTACGGTTGGGCATATTTGAATGGTGAGATGTTTTGCGACGGAGTGGAGTGGGATGCGGGCATTAATTTGAGCCCAAGATACAACGCCACATTTTTGTCTGGGATTGACCTCACGCACGATGGTTTTCCTTTGTTTGTTGAATTTGTGAGTGGGTTAAGTGCATACGAGCGATGGGGTAGATGGAGTGATGGACCAGTTGTGGTTTTTAAAGTTAAGGGGGCTTTCCCGGAACGTTTCAACTTAAAAATCCTTGCGGGCACTTTTGCTAACAATTTGGGAAAGCCGGTAAAGATTACCATCAATGGAATTACTCAGACATTCGTGGTTGATAGTATTGATCCAAGAGAGTACACGGTTAGTTTTCTATTGCCAAAAAAGGTTGATGAGGCGGTCATTCGGATAGCACCTCCGAATCCTACGTCGCCGAAGAGTCTGGGGCTTTCAAGCGATCCTAGGTTGCTGGGACTTTCCTTTGTTAAGGTTACCTTGGATTATTGACTTCTTGGATTCACATTCGAAGTGCAACGGATTTGAGCGACTTGGTAAAGACGTCTTGAGGCGTTTTGTATCCAAGTCTCTTTCGGGGTCGATTATTAAGAAGGGTTTGGCTTTATGCAATCAAATACAAAAAAATATAGTCTGTCGCCTATGATTGGAGGTCTTCTTTTGCTGATGCGCCCCAAACAGTGGGTTAAGAATAGCTTTGTGTTGGCGCCGCTCGTTTTTTCCGGTGGCTTTCTGGATGCTGTGGCTATCAAACAGTCTTTGCTAGCGGCCTTGCTCTTCTGTCTGGCCTCTTCGGCAACATATATCGTGAACGACATCCATGACATCGAGCATGATAGATGTCACCCCATTAAAGCGAGAGCCAGACCGTTGGCATCTGGCGTTGTCTCGATTCCAATGGCACTGGCCCTCTTAGCTATGCTTTATGGTGCCTTGGTCTGGGGTTGGTTTATCGCGCCGCCTGTTGTGTTTGTGATTGCCACTTATCTGGCTTTGAATATTGCTTACACTTTTGTGTTGAAATGCGTGCCGGTGGTGGATATTTTCACCATTGCCATCGGCTTTGTCTTGCGTGTCTACGCCGGTGCGATAGCCTTGGCCGTGCCCGTATCCAATTGGATGCTCATCACGACATTGTGTCTTGCGCTGTATCTTGCCGCTGTAAAGCGTCGGCAAGAGCTCATTCAGAGTGGTACAAATGGGCGGGAAGTACTTGCAAAGTACTCTGTTTCTCTGATAGACCGCTACGCAGAGATGTCCGCTACTGGTGCACTTGTATTCTATAGCATGTTCGTAATGTCGACTAAATCGCAACTTGTCATCACTGTTCCCTTGGTACTGTTTGGCCTGTTCCGGTACTGGTACGTGGTTGAGGAACTGGATGGGGGCGAGTCGCCGACGGATGCTCTGCTGGCAGATTGGCAGCTGCTGTGGACGGTTATATTGTGGGTGGCGGTTTGTGGATGGGCGCTTTGGCCTGCCCAGGGGGGATCATGGATTACTCCTACGCACTAACGCCTTTCCTGGCCTGGCTCGTTGCCGGCGTTATGAAATTCGTAATTAATAGTATCAGGGCTAAGCAGTTAGCATTTGGATTGATCGGCTATGGCGGTCTGCCGAGCAACCACAGTGCGATCGTAAGTAGTATGGTGTCACTCATAGCGTTAAAAGAAGGGATCGGTCATCCCGCTTTTGGCGCCTCAATCACCTTGGCTTTTATTGTGATGCTGGATGCCAGCAGCCTGCGTCGTCAAGTTGGCAAGCACGCAGTGGTCATAAATCGTCTCGCGGCACCCTCAAAAACATATGAGAAGCTCCGCGAAAGAATGGGGCACACTCGCATCGAAATCGTGGCTGGAATCCTTGTTGGTGTCCTAGTAGCGCTGGCTGTGCATTCATCATTTAGCTACGCATGATGACAGGCGGATTTAATATGCACATTGGTTTCGACATCTCCCAAACTGGCTCAGGCAAAGCAGGATGGATGATTCGTAACCTAGATATTAAGTGGACGCAAAATGCTTTTTAGTTCTCCGTTATTTCTGTTTGTATTCCTTCCGGTGTTTCTGGCAGTGTACTATCTGTCTCCGCGATCTTTACGCGTAAAGAATTTTATTGCACTTGTAGGTAGTGTCGTATTCTTTGCATGGGGTGAACCTCTTTTTGTTTTCGCCCTTATCGTGGGCACCTTTATTGATTACAGGATTTCTCTTGCAATCGCACCGGACTCCACCATTAATCCGCATATCAAACGCTGGTTACTCGCCGCAGCAATCTGCCTAAACACTGCCGCATTGATCGCGTCGAAATACGTGGATTTCATCGTCGCGGAGATCATAAATCCGCTCGAACCATGGCTCCATCTCAATATCGCGCCTCCAAACATCCCGCTTTTGCTGGGCATTTCGTTCATCACGTTTCACCGCATCAGCTATCTTGTCGACAGCTACAAAGGCCGTGCCATACCGCCGCGTGGTTTCTTTGACTGTGGGCTCTATATATTTCTTTTTCCGCAACTGATTGCAGGGCCGATCATTCGTTATCACGACATCGGGAATCAAATTCATGCTCGTAATCATACTGTAGGTGGATTTCTCACTGGTTTTTTCCGTTTCAGCGTTGGTCTAGCAAAAAAATTGATCATCGCAGACCCTCTAGGTATTGTCGCCGATAAAATATTCGCTTTACCGGTAGCTGATCTGTCACCAGCTTACGCTTGGGGCGGCATCATTGCCTATTCCTTACAGATTTATTTCGATTTTTCCGGCTATTCTGATATGGCGATTGGCCTAGGTCGTATGATGGGTTTCCGGTTCCCTGAAAATTTCAATCGTCCGTATATCTCCCATAGCATTACAGAATTCTGGCGTCGCTGGCATATATCGCTATCTAATTGGATGCGCCTTTATTTGTATATCCCGCTGGGCGGCAATCAAGTTTCAGCTCCTCGTATGTACCTAAACTTATGGATTGTGTTCCTTCTTTCAGGGATCTGGCACGGCGCAAGCTGGAACTTCGTCGTTTGGGGCGCATACTACGGATTTTTTCTGAGTCTTGAGCGTTTGATATCGAATAGCGCGCTTGCGCGCATTTCCCTGCCCGGGGTATTTAAACATGCAATGACCCTTTTAATTGTGATGGTTGGTTGGGTATTCTTCCGCTCACCTTCACTGTCGCAGGCTTTAGAATATTTGAGTTCCATGTTCATGTTCACGCAAGCTCCTTCCTTAATTTTGCCACCATGGGGTCTGATCTTTGGCAATCGTGACTTGCTTACCTTAATTCTTGCCTCCTTCATTGCCTGTGTGCCGCTGAAACGACTTCAGTCTTGGTTCCCCGCATCACTACGTGCCGCGTGGTCTGATCATATGACCATTCAGGGTGCGCGCTCTATGTCGGTTCAATTCATCTCAACGGCATTGTTGGTTTTAATGTCCGCAGCCGCGCTCGTCAGCTCAGACTATATTCCATTCTTGTACTTTAGGTTCTAACAAATGATCATTAAAAACAGAATTGTCGGAATCGCATTCTCAGTAACTCTTGTAGTATTGCTTGCGCTACCAGCTCTGCGCTGGATCGCCCTGCGCGCACCTGACGGCGCTCTTTACGGATACTCAGACTCACTGCCGCCTCATCCTCATAATCCCATGCGTGCATTTTTTGATAGATCACTTCAGCACTGGATCGAGAAAAACTTCGAGATAAACTTGGGCTTTCGCGCTCTCCTGATACGTAGTTTTAATGAGCTAAATTTCCGCTTGTTTCGTGAGGCGCCTAAGCTACGACTGTACACTACGCCTACTCATGGTTTATACAGCAAGATGTCCATTGAGAGTCTGAACGACGAAGTCGTGAGACGCAAAACGTTGGAGGATCGTTACAGTATCGAAGCCGAGAAACTGCTTCGCGTACAACAGCAACTAGAGTCTCAAGGTAAATACTTCGGGGTTATAATAGGAACCAGCAAGCCATACGTATATCCTAACGGCCTAGGGTCCCGGTATCTTGTTGGTGGTGGCTCTGGTATTTTTGATAGGGCCGCAAATTTTGGAAACGTCCTACGCGCAGCAGGCGTGAACATTATCGATGGCGGTCCGTTACTCCGCAAATTCGTCGCAAAAACAGGCTTAGAGACACATTCCGATTCAGGTGTCCATTGGAATTATTACGCTGGATGTATCATCGCACTTGAATTACTCGATAATGTACGTAATCGGCAGTTTAATAATACACCAATACTTAATTGTGGTGAGCCGCATCTGGCTCAACCCCACATGGTAGACGTTGATGGCTTGCTTTTGCTCAACATCTGGTCGAATGGGGGCATCACAAAGCCTACGCCATATCCAACGATTTCCACAATTGGCGAGGTGGCGTGGCACCCTAAAATAGTCTTTATCGGCGATAGTTTTTCTGATCAAATACGTTACGCTTTACAACAGGCAAATTCTTACTCGCGTATGGTCACCTCAAGTTATTTCCAAGTTCGTGTGGTTGATGATAAAGAAAATGTTAAAAAAAATACCGATTCTGTCGAATCTGATTTAAATACTAACCGATCAAAATTAATGACTGATATTGCCACTAGCGACATTATCATTCTACAAATGGTTGACTACAATGTCTCAAGATGGGGTTATGATTTCCCTGATTATTTTTTAAACCATTTCTCAGAAGGAAGAGTGATTGATTGAAATTAAATCTATCAAGTTGCGCAAGCCTATTTTTTTAAACGTGCTGCGGTGTAATCTCCCCGTTATTACGGGGGATTAGCAGCTGTTTTATTGTTGTTGACACATTTAGACTTCCACAAACATTGCGAAGTGTTCAATATTGTCGAGTTAAATTAAGAAAAATGTCTCCAATGAAATTGAAGCCATTCAGAACAATTTTATTGAAATAATTATGTGTATCGAGTTATAAGTACTGAATATTATATTTGAAGGTTAACGTGAGCTATGCATATCGGCTTTGACATTTCACAAACAGGTTCCGGCAAGGCGGGCTGCGGCTTTTTCGCGCACGCACTCATAAAGGCGATGATGGAGCTTTCGCCAGAGCATCGCTATTCACTTTACCCCAGCTTTGGTGATTTCTATTTTGATGCACTGATGCCGATTGAGAATCCTTATTCGAAACAAAGCGCGTATTACGGTCCGCGGCATCTTACACGTGAAACTGCGCGTCAGTTTTGGACAGACTCCGATGTCGAAGTCTCGCTGAAACAGCCGGATATTATCCATGCAAACAATTTCTGGTGCCCAACTCAGTTGGCATCAAGCCGATTGATTTACACTTTTTACGATATGGGTTTTGCAGTCGAACCCGCTTGGACAACTGAGGCGAACCGGGTGGGATGTTTTGATGGAGTTTTTCGTTCGGCGATGGCGGCGGATTGGGTGGTGGCAATTTCTGAGGCTTCACGAACACACTATTTGAGTATCTTCCCCCACTTTCCGGAGGAGCGCATCCGCGTGATTTATCCGTGTTCGCGGTTTGCGGATTCATCTGCGCAGGGTAAACGGCCCAAGGCGCTTGATGATATCGCCGCCTTAGGATTTTGGTTGAACGTGGGTACCATTGAGCCAAGGAAAAATCAGCGCCGTCTCGTTGAGGCGTATGCCCGTTATCTATCGCTAGGGGGGGCGCCCATGCCGCTGGTATTGGCGGGTGGTAAAGGTTGGCTAATGGAGGATTTTCAGAAGCACTTGAGCGAATTGGGTATTGATGCTCAAATCGTGATGACTGGCTATGTTACAGATGATGAATTGATCTGGCTTTACAGGAACTGCTTTGCCAATCTGTATCCGTCTCTGTTTGAAGGCTTTGGATTGCCTGTTCTTGAAGGGATGCAGTTCGGTGCTACGACGTTGACCACGCGCTCGACGTCAATTCCGGAAGTAGCTGGCAAGGCCACTATTCTGCTCGCCCCCGAAGATACCGAAGGTTGGGCGCAAGCGATGCTGAGGCTGGCGGCGAACACAAATGAACGAGACCAACTGAGTCTTGCTTCGCTGGAGCAAGCTAAACGGTTTGACTGGAAAATAAGCGCAGAAGCTTTGTTGCAACTTTACGAGGAGGCACTTGCCTCTCCAAAACGGTGTGAAGTGCAATGAAGAGAGCGTTAATTACCGGCATAACCGGACAAGATGGGTCTTTCCTCGCTGAGTTTCTACTGGAACGGGGCTATGAGGTGTTCGGACTGGCTAGACGCGAGAGTTGGTTTAGGCCAAATAATGCCAGTCATCTGGGCGATAGGGTGAAGGTGCTTTTTGGCGATATGTCGGAGGGGACTGATATTTCGTCTGCACTGCAGGATGCGCAGCCTGACGAGATTTATAACCTGGCGTCTCAGTCTCGCCCCGGTGAGTCTTGGGTCCGGGCACCTGAGACGCTCATGATCAACGGCATGGGGGCTATTCGACTTTTTGAAGCAATGCGGCATGGTTGCCCTAAAGCACGTGTTTATCACGCCTCATCCTCGGAAATGTTTGGTCAGACAAAATGTATTCCGCAAAACGAAGAGACCCCCTTCAACCCGGCCAACCCATATGCGGCAGCCAAGGTTTATGCGCACCAAATTGTGCGGATTTACCGTGAGAGTTACGGCTTGTTTATCGCCAGTGGGATATTGTTTAACCACGAAAGCGAGCGTCGGCCTCTCCATTTTGTCACCCAAAAGATTGCCTACGGCGCTGCCTGCGCTGCTTTGGGTATAAAAAATTCAACGGATCTGAACGAACGCGGGCATCCTATTGTTGCTGACGGCCGGCTATCGCTCGGCAATCTTGATGTCGCTCGAGATTGGGGACATGCTATCGATTTCGTCCGAGCCATGTGGTTAATATTGCAACAAGAAAGACCAGATGATTTTGTAGTGGGTACGGGTAAGCTTCATACCCTGCGCCAATTGTGCGAAGCAGCCTATGGTCGAGTTGATATGAATTGGCAAGACCATGTGGTGAGTGATCCGTCATTGGTTCGCCCACTTGAAACCGGGCAGACACTCGCGGATGCCTCAAAAGCACGCAGATTGTTGAACTGGGAACCGAGCATCAGTTTCGAAGAGATGGTCAGCAAGATGGTTGATGCCCAGATCGTGAGGCTAAAGTCTACGTTGAGTAGCCGGAAATAACTCAAATTGATTAACGACATAAAACAAGGCATTAAAAAATGAAAGTAGCTTTGATTACCGGCATCACCGGTCAGGATGGTTCTTACTTGGCCGAGTTTCTATTGGCAAAAGGGTACGAGGTACATGGGATTAAGCGCCGTGCCTCTTCATTTAATACCCAGCGCATTGATCATATTTACGAAGATCCCCATGATCCACACCCAAAACTTAAGTTGCACTATGGAGATTTGACGGACACTTCGAACCTGAACCGTATTCTGCAAGAGGTGCAGCCGGATGAAGTCTACAACCTTGGAGCACAGTCGCACGTAGCCGTCAGTTTTGAATCTCCTGAATACACTGCCGATGTTGATGGTATCGGCGCTCTGCGTCTTCTCGAGGGCATCCGTTTCCTCGGCTTGGAGAAAAAGACGCGTTTCTATCAAGCAAGTACGTCCGAGTTGTATGGTTTGGTTCAGGAAACTCCACAAAAGGAAACAACACCTTTTTACCCCCGATCTCCCTACGCAGTAGCCAAGCTCTACGCTTATTGGATTACAGTCAACTACCGGGAAGCCTATGGTCTTTATGCCTGCAATGGCATCCTCTTTAACCATGAATCTTCCCGTCGCGGAGAAACCTTCGTTACCCGCAAGATTACCCGCGGCCTAGCCAATATTGCTCAAGGCCTTGAGCAATGCCTGTACATGGGCAACATCGACGCATTGCGTGACTGGGGGCATGCCAAGGATTACATTGAAATGCAGTGGCTGATGCTGCAGCAGGAGAAGCCTGATGATTTCGTTATTGCCACTGGTGTGCAGTACAGTATACGTACTTTCATTAACAAGACAGCAAAACTACTCGGAATTGAGCTAGCTTGGGAGGGTAAGGGCGCCAGTGAGCAAGGCCGAGTGATTGATATTACAAGGGATAATGCGCCAGCCGTTAAGGTCGGTGATGTTATAGTAAAAATTGATCCGCGCTACTTCCGACCAGCCGAGGTGGAAACCCTGCTCGGCGATCCAAGCAAAGCCAAGGAAAAACTCGGTTGGGTGCCGAAAATAACCTTGGATGAGATGATCGAAGAAATGGTTGCCCATGATCTAGACAAGGCCAAACAGCATGCCTTGCTCAAGAACGAGGGTTTCAAGGTTTCGGTGGGGCGTGAATGATGTCTGGTTTTGCTAAAGGAACAAAAATTTACGTAGCGGGCCACCGGGGAATGGTGGGTTCGGCATTGGTACGCAATTTGCAGTCTAAAGGCTACACCAACATTATTTACCGTACTCGTTCTGAACTGGATCTGCTGGATCAAAAGGCTGTTCGCGATTTTTTGAAGTCGGAGCAGCCTGCTTATATATTCATTGCAGCGGCCAAAGTGGGCGGTATCTTTGCCAACAACGCCTATCGTGCTGACTTCATTTATGAGAACTTAGTGGTCGAGGCCAACATGATCCACGGGGCACACCTCGCGGGAATCCAGCGCTTGTGCTTTCTTGGCTCTAGTTGCATTTATCCTCGCGATTGCCCGCAGCCCATCAAGGAGGATTACCTGCTGACAGGCCCATTAGAACAAACCAATGAGCCCTACGCGATTGCCAAGATAGCTGGCATTAAGCTTTGCGAGAATTACAACAGGCAGCACGGTACCCAGTATGTCTCAGTTATGCCAACCAACTTGTACGGCCCCAATGACAATTACGATCTGAGCAACAGCCACGTGTTGCCAGCGCTTATCCGTAAAGCACATGAAGCCAAGGTTCGTGGTGATAAAAATTTGGTGGTGTGGGGTACGGGCAAACCGATGCGGGAATTCTTGTATGTTGATGATATGGCTGATGCTTGCGTGTTCTTGATGGAGCGTGAAGATGTTCGAGATGGTTTATTCAATGTGGGCACCGGACAGGATGTGACCATTCGGGAGTTGGCCAAAACGGTGATGAATGTGGTGGGTTTTAAGGGGGAAATCGTGTTTGACACCAGCAAACCCGATGGCACTCCGCGCAAGCTGCTCAATGTGGATAGACTGCGTTCGTTGGGTTGGCAATCTGAAACATCCCTTCACGATGGCATTGCCAAGGCTTACTCAGACTTTCTGACTAAGGCAGTTGCTTAGTACATGGATAAGCCGCTATTGACCCCACTGGTGACAATCGCGGTCCCGTCTTTCAATCAAGGCCGGTTTCTTGACGATGCTCTGGCATCCATTTTCCAGCAGCACGTTCCTATAGAGGTGTTTGTGCTGGATGGTGGCTCAACAGATAACTCGGTTGATGTCATTCGAAGATGGGAGAGCCAATTAGCGGGCTGGAGAAGCCATCACGATGAAGGGCAGGCATCTGCCATCAACGAAGGTATTTCGCATGGGAGTGCCCCCTTTGTGTGCTGGCTTAATAGTGATGACTGGTTTTTACCGGGCGGTTTGGTGACCTTACTCCATGAACTGCAGGCCCACCCTACGGCACCTGCAGTCTATGGGCGTTCGTGGGACGTCGTGCAAAAAACGGGTAAACGAACCCCGGTTTGGGTAGAACCGTTTAATGAAAGTCGGCTGGCTTTGCGTTGTATTATTTCTCAGCCGGCAACACTTATTCGTCGCTCCGCATGGGATGCCGTGGGTGGGGTCGACGGTCAATTGCATATGGCGATGGACTACGACTTGTGGTGGCGCTTATATAAGCAAATGGGTGCCTTACATTTTGTGGATGACTTCGTTGCGGTCAACCGTCAACATGAAGCCACAAAGACCAAGACCCTGCGCCGCCTCCATTATCAGGAGGCAATGGCGGTGGTGCGTAAAAACTATGGTAGTGTGCCCCTAAAATGGTGGTTAGCCCAACCCTATGCCGTTTGGTTCAAGTCAATTATAGGATAACAGGAAAGTCAGTTTTATATGAGAGTTCTTCATTTCTATAGAACATCATTTCCTGACACGATGGGTGGGGTTGAGCAAGTCATCAACCAGATCGCGCGGGGGGCCAGCAAGCTGGGTGTCGAGACAGATGTGCTCTCACTCACGCCAGGTCTTGACCTAAACACGATTGAAATTGACGGCTATTCGGCACATCGATCTAAACTTGATGTTCAGGTCGCATCAACCGGTTTTTCTTTGTCAGTTTTTAAACGGTTTGCACAGCTGGCAAAAAAGGCAGATGTTATCCACTACCATTTTCCTTGGCCGTTCATGGATATTGTGCACTTTGCGTGTAGAGTCAGTAAACCAACGGTAGTGACTTATCACTCTGATATTATTCGCCAAAAATATTTATTAAAATTTTATCGTCCTCTTAAACGCAAGTTTCTGGATGACGTGAGTCGTATCGTAGCAACATCACCAAACTACCTGGCCACGAGTGACGTCTTATTAAAGTATAGACACAAGGTCAGCATAATTCCTATTGGATTGGATAAGACCACTTACCCCGACCCATCTTTGGAAAAACTTGCATATTGGCGTGACAGACTTGGATCGAAATTCTTCTTGTTTGTTGGAGTTATCCGCTATTACAAAGGCCTGCATATTTTGATGGATGCAGCGCAGGGAACCAACTATCCCATCGTTATTTTGGGTGCAGGGCCGATTGAAGAAGAACTAAAAAAACATGCTTTAAAACTGAATCTGCACAATATCCACTTTTTAGGATTTTTATCAGATGAAGACAAAATCGCATTGTTGACATTGTGCTGTTGCGTACTTTTTCCTTCCCACTTACGATCAGAAGCATTTGGTATATCGTTGCTGGAAGGTGCAATGTATGGAAAACCAATGATTTCTAGCGAAATCGGAACCGGTACGACATTTATCAATATTGCCGATGAAACAGGATTGGTGGTTCCCCCGAGTGACCCTATGGCGTTGAATCAAGCGATGCGATATATCTGGGAGCATCCTGAAAAGGCTTCAGAAATGGGGCGGCGAGCCGAGGAGCGGTATTGGCAGCACTTTAATGCGGATCAGATGGTTAGATCATATGTGGATTTATACAATGACTTAGCGGGCAGCTAGTTGCCTAAAAAATGACATTTAGTCCCAAAATAGGGACTTTTAATTTGTGCTGAGAACTGACACGCTCTTTTATGTTCCGTGGTTAAGTCACATTTTTCATGACTAAAACAGGGAGCTGCAGCATTTAACGGGTCGTGTCCCATTGCGTGGTGTAGCTTCTGGTTACCACTGACCGCCTTCGGGCTGGCCCGGGCGGTTGATGTCATGCCTACACAGCTGGCAGGCTGACGAGGGGATCATCGCTCATTGTGGCCAAAGTTTCCAGTGTCATGTAGCGGGTTCGCTGGACAGCCCA
>CANGPN010000034.1 GCA_947456305.1 Comamonadaceae bacterium
ATACATAGCCATCTCCGGCAGAAAAGGTATGCATATGATCGCCCATTAAGGAAAATGAATTCAAGTCGTGGACAAAGAAAAAAGACGATTTTTTCATTAAAATCAATATGTTATTGAACTTTTTAAGACAAACGTTGGGACACTAGTGATATATTATGTTAATTTAAGAAAAGTGATTTTGTGATTGTTAAAAATCTGTTTTCAGGACTAAGAATCCTTAGATTAAATATTTCCTTGAATATTACCTAAGGATCATTATATCTATGACAAAGAGTCTAGCGCCTATTTATTCGTATTCCTTTGAGTTTCATTAATTTTAGTTATCAAAAATTTCAATCAAAAAATACTTTAAAGTTTTTGGTTAAAGCGATCATTAAACACTTTTCCATTTAGGTTAACAAGACGAATACAAATCATCACAATTATATGTTTCTTAGCATAACTGTTAATAATTCGGATTTGAAATCCAATTCAATGTCAATCCCATTACCATTACCATTACCATTACCATTACCATTACCATTAATTCAATTATAAGTAATTCTTCATTTTACATACCCAAAAAAATAAGGACCATCTTATAAATTCCGATAGCGTTAGATATTAAAATTCAACTGAAGACAATTTATTATTTATAATCTATCATGCCACTCTTTAAATTAAAGCTCCAACACCAATTTTGGTGTATTTTATATGATATAATAAAAATTATTATAATTTGCTGAAATAAGAGTTTTTATATGTGGATATATTTTTTTATACTTTTTATAAGTTCATTTTTAGCTTTGTCATTTAAAAAAACTTCGGGTAATATATTTCGAAACTCTTCTTCGGATCTTGGATTGATTATATTTGGTTTTTTCCTTACTATCTTTATTGGTTTAAGAGATTATGTTGGTGCTGATTGGGATATATATTTAGAAGCTTATAACAATGCAACCTACTTCGGTCCTTCGGGTGACTACGAGCGTGGCGGGGATTTAGCCTATAACTTTTTAAATTGGCTGTCGAGTAATATAGGTGGAGGTATTTATTTAGTAAACTCTCTTTGTGCTTTAATTTTTGTTGGATCAATAGTTAATTTTGCAAAAACCACCAATAATCCTTGGCTTTGCATGGTAATTGCATTTCCATATTTAGTTATTGTAGTTGGAATGGGGTATACAAGACAAAGCGTTGCTATAGGCTTGCTTCTTTCAGGTATAGCTGCTTTTGAAAAAGGAAGTGTTTCAAAATTTATTTTTTTCTCTTTTATTGCTTGTTTGTTTCATAAAACAGCCTTAATATTGCTTCCGCTTGTGTTATTGTCTGGCAGATCAAATCTTCTTAGTATTCTAGGTGCATTTGTATTTATGTTTGTTTTTTACTTCTACTTAATGAGCGAACAAATAGACATATTATTTAATGGTTATTTACAGTCCACATATAAATCTTCTGGAGCGGGCATTAGAATTTCAATGAATTTATTGCCTGCACTTATATTGCTATATAGGAGAAAAAATTATACGGTAAATCAAAATATAGGTAGTTTTTGGATTTGGATGTCAGTTAGTTCAATCGCTTACGTTCCATTGTTATTTATAATACCGGATTCAAGTACGGCAGTTGATCGAATGGCACTCTATTGGATACCTTTACAGCTTTTTGTTTTAGCAAACGTTCCTACTATTTTCGGCAAAACAAAAAGTGAAGATTTTATTTTAAGGATATTTGTTGTATGCTATTCTTTTGCAGTTTTGTTTGTTTGGGTGTTTTACGCCGATAATTCTTCTGCTTGGATTCCTTATAGAATTAATTTTGGATTTTAATATTTATTAATATGGCTATATATTTATTATACTAATAAATTTATAAGAAATATTGATTATTTATTTTATTTTTATAGATTAAAAATCATTTGACATTAAGAATTTTTATCGAATTATTTAATTAACACTGAAAAATATATGAAGAATTTATTTGTTATAAAATATAACTTACTTCTTGTTAACTTAAGGTTAGTTAAACATATTTTGCATTCAATTTATAAAATAATAGGTAATAATTTTTTTATTTTAAATATTCTTAAGTATAGCTTAGAGAAAATTACGAAAATTAGGTCGTATAATGAAGGTGTTGACTTTAAAATTATTTATAAATCTTCATTGAACGCGCCTAAAATTTCGATATTATGTCCGACTAGAAAAAGACCGGAAAATGTTTTTCGACTTCTGGAGTCTATTAAATCGACTGCACTTAACTTTGAAAGTGTAGAAATATTATTCTATGTTGATGAGGATGATTGTTTAATTCAGTCGCTTTTTGCCACAAAGGAATTTAACAAATTTTCTAAAAATATTACAGTAATTAGCGGTAAGCGTATTTTGCTTAGTGAAATGTGGAATATTTGTTATCAAAAGAGTGAATCTGATATTTTAATGCAATGTGGTGACGATATTGTTTTTAAAACTAACTCATGGGATGATTTCGTATTAAATGCATTTGAAAATATTAATGATAAGATTGTCTTGGTACATGGTTCTGATGGGATAAATACTTCGAACTTTGGCACTCATGTTTTCTTACATCGAAATTGGTGTGAGGCGGTTGGTTATCTAATACCTCCTTACTTTAGTTCGGATTACAGTGATTTGTGGTTAAATGAGATTGCCACTTGTATTGGTAGAAAACTATATGTTCCAATATTAACTGAACATCTTCATCCGGCAAATTTAAAAGCAGATTACGACATGAATTATTATGAAAACTTACGGCGAGGTGTAAGAGATAATGTTAAATTACTTTACGATATCACCAAAAAAGAGAGAGATATAGATATGCTCAAATTAAAACTTAAGATAATAGAATCGGCTTTAAAAAATTAATTTTAAAAATGTTATTATTGAGAATCAAATTAATAAATCTAACTTTAGGTTAAAATTTGATCTTCAAAAAATTATCAACTAATAATAAATTCGTGCTTAATAATAAATCAATTCTAATTACAGGTGGGACTGGCTCATTTGGTAAAGCCTTTGTGCGAACTATATTGGAACGCTTCCCAGCCATAAAACGTTTGGTCATCTTTTCACGTGATGAATTAAAGCAATTTGATATGGGCCTAGAGTTTCGACAAAAAGATTATCCGGCATTAAGGTACTTTATTGGTGATATTAGGGATTCACATAGGGTTAGAAGAGCCCTTGAAGGCGTTGATATTGTAATTCATGCCGCAGCATTAAAACAAGTACCTACGGCTGAATACAATCCATTTGAGTATATCAAGACAAATATTGTTGGCGCTCAAAATCTTATTGAGGCCTGTTTAGATACTGGTGTCAGTAGAGTGGTAGCACTCTCTACAGATAAGGCTGCAGCTCCTATTAATCTTTATGGCGCTACAAAACTTTGTTCAGATAAATTGTTTACTGCCGCTAACAATATTCGAGGTAGAAGAGATTTACTATTTTCTGTTGTACGTTATGGTAATGTAATGGGTTCGCGTGGATCTGTTATTCCCTTTTTTATGGAGCAGCGCAATTCAGGTGTACTGCCAATTACTGACCCTAATATGACCCGCTTTAATATTAGCTTAAAGGATGGAGTTGAAATGGTATTATGGGCGTTGGCACATGCACGAGGTGGTGAAATTTTAGTTCCTAAGATTCCAAGCTATAGAATAACAGATGTTGCGATGGCTATAGGGCCTAATTGCGAGCACAAAGTGGTTGGCATTCGACCAGGCGAGAAAATTCATGAAGAAATGATTACCCAAAGTGATAGTTTTAATACCGTTGATTTGGGTCGGTATTTCTCAATACTTCCCTCTACCGGTGATTGTTCAACTAAAGTTTATGCTGAGGAAATGGGTGGTGTGTTGGTTGCGCCAGGATTTAACTACAATAGTGGTTCAAATGAACATTTTCTTTCAATTGATGAAATACGTAATTTAATACGCAACAACCTTAATTTGGATATTGATTGATTAATAGATGCTTGATTTTTAAAATTTTTTAATTCCACTTTGGGACTTTTCTATAAAGAGTAGCATTCCCCCTAGAATATATTTTTAGAAGAATGGGGAAATTAAATATGTGATTAAAAGGAAACTGATAAAATAATTATGTGATATACGTTGCGGGATGCTAGAAAGAAAGTCTGATCAATACAGGTGTTACTCATAATGAAGATTGCAATTATTCCTGCTCGTGGCGGCAGCAAGCGGATTCCCGGAAAGAACTCCAAGTTATTCTGCGGCAAACCGATGATTGCTTGGGCTATAGGGTGCGCCATTGAATCGAAGATGTTTGACAAAGTCATTGTATCAACGGAAGATGAAAGTATCGCCAATTTGTCGCGTAATGCTGGCGCCGAAATTCCTTTTCTACGTCCTGCTTATCTAGCCGACGATTTCACACCTACGGTTCCTGTAATTGCACATGCGATTGATAGTTGCCAGCTGATGGGTTGGAATATAGAGTATGCTTGCTGTATCTATCCATGCGCCCCATTTCTATTAATCTCTGACCTAGTTGACGCGTTTGAATTGATGCAGGTAACGGGAGCTAATTTTGCTTATCCAGTCACTGATTACGCCCATCCGATACAACGTGCGCTGCGACGCCTACCTGCGGGTCAAATGCAATTTTTTCTGCCTGAGTATGAACTCTCTCGCACGCAGGACCTGGAAAAAAGCTACCACGATACAGGACAGTTTTACTGGGGGAAAGCTAGTTCTTGGCAGTCTAACATGAAAATGCATACAGATGGTGTCGGCATGTTAGTGCCGAACTGGCGTGTCGTTGATATTGATACTGACGATGACTGGAAGCGCGCTGAACTTTTACACGAAGTGTTTAAGCGTTGAACTCTATGTAATATAATTAATAGAAAATATGTACAATCCATTATCAACCCTTGAAGTTCAGAGTAAAAAAATTGGCGAAAACCACCCAACATACTTCATCGCAGATATCGCGGCTAACCATGACGGTGATCTCGAGCGTGCCAAGGACTTAATTTGTATGGCGGCCGAAGCTGGCGCGGATGCGGCCAAGTTTCAGCATTTCCAGGCTGCCACCATCGTCAGTGACCACGGATTCAAGAGCCTCAATGTGCAGCATTCGCATCAGGCCAATTGGAAGGACTCAGTATTCAATGTTTACAAGGCTGCCAGTGTTAACCTAGATTGGACTGAGACATTAAAGGTAACCTGTGAAAAGGCTGGCATCACTTTCTTCACTACTCCATACGACTTAGATATAGTCGACCATATGGACGACCACGTACCTGCTTACAAGATTGGTTCCGGGGACATAACTTGGTTGGAAATGATTGAGAGAGTTGCTAGCAAGCAGAAGCCTTATTTTCTTGCAACTGGTGCAGCAACGTTGGACGAAGTGTACCGTGCTGTGAGCGCCGCTCTGCTTATAAATCCCCAGCTTGCTCTGATGCAATGCAATACCAATTACACCGCCAGCCTGGAAAACTTCAAGTATATCCATCTTAATGTGCTTAAGACCTACCGCGCAATGTACCCAGATATTGTGCTTGGCTTGTCTGACCATACTCCTGGCCACTCCACCGTACTGGGCGCAGTTGCATTGGGCGCGCGAATGGTCGAGAAACACTTCACCGATGATGTTAGTCGTGAGGGTCCTGACCACGCCTTTTCGATGGATCAACGTGGTTGGCGAGAGATGGTAGAACGAACTCGCGAGCTTGAAAATGCTCTCGGAAATGGGATCAAAAAAGTCGAGGACAATGAAAAAGAAACGATAGTGTTGCAGCGCCGTTCGCTGCGCGCAAGAGCCGCCCTTTCCAAATCACACATGATTAAAGTTGGTGATTTCGTCGCCCTTCGGCCTTGCCCGGCCGATGCACTGACTCCGGTAGAAATTCACTCCATCATCGGCAGGGTCATTCGACGTGATATCCCGGTTGGCGACTATTTGCGCGCCGCAGACCTAGAATAGGAAAGGCGATGGACGTGTCGATTGTTGTCACAGCTTATAACTATGCAAAGTATCTTGATGAGTGCTTGGACTCCTGTTTTGGTCAGCTATGTACGAGTCTCAAATATGAAGTGATAGTAGTCGATGACGGAAGCACAGATGACACCCAAGCAATACTAGCGCGACGAAGCGATTTTGGCCTACGTTCACTGCGAATTGAGAATATGGGTGTTGAAGTGGCCTCAAACCACGGTTTTTCTGCAGCCCGCGGTCGCTACATAGTCCGAGTCGATGCTGACGATATATTGGCGACTAACTATTTAACAAGTATGGCACCCTTTATGGGTAAAGGCTTTGGTTTCTGCTACTCTGACTACACAATCATTGACAGCGACAGCGTAACACAGGAGGTAGTTCGCTTACCCGATTTTGATGCTGAAGAAATATTGACTCGCGGAGATTTCCTTGCAACAGGTACCTTATATCCAGCCGAGCTATTACACTTTCATGGGGGATACGATTGCCAGACTCGGAACACTGGCCTTGAGAACTACGAACTGATAATTAAGCTGATTACTGCGGGCTCAAAGGGTGTCCATGTTTCGGATCCATTGTTTTATTACCGCCGTCACCAAACTAATATGTCATCCACTCGGACTGATAGTATCATTGCTTACGGTCGAAAGCTATTTGAACGCAATTGCCTTGGAATCTATCGAACTAACAAATACCATCCTTACAAATTAGCTTTATCAGAGAAAACAAAATGAAACGCGTGTTAGTGATTGCTGCTCACCCCGATGACGAAGTGCTCGGTTGTGGCGCCACCATCTCTAAGTACTCACGGCAAGGCGTCAAATTTATGGTGTTATTCATTGCAGAAGGCTCTTCCTGCCGCTATGTAAATCCTGCAAGCACTGAAAGCATTGCTTCCATAGTAGCACGCACTCAGCAATCAGTAAATGCGCTGGCTTTACTGGGTGTGAAGGATTACCATTTCAACGACCTGCCTTGTGGCCGCCTAGATCAAGTGCCCATCATTGAGATCAATAAGACCATTGAATTTGCCATTCGAAAGTTTGATCCGGATACTGTGTTAACGCATTCCGCCCTAGATGCCAATAACGATCATAGGATCGTAAGCCGCGCTACAATAATGGCGACTAGACCCGGTGCCCAAGTTCGGGTTATGCGATTGTTATCTTACGAGGTACTCTCATCAAGCGAGTGGGCTTTTGGTGAACCTTTTTCACCGAATACCTTTGAACAAATTGAAGAGCGTGACTTAGCCCTCAAATGGCAGTCACTGGCAGCTTACGATACGGAAGTAAAATCTTATCCCTTTCCCCGTTCCGAGCAGGGCTTGCGCGCCCAGGCGATGAGCCGCGGAATTCAGGCTGGCTTCTCGTTGGCTGAGGCTTTTTACATCATCCGGGAATTTAAATTATGAGAGTAGCTTGCGTCGGATACCGCGATTGGGCGCTGAATATCTATGATCGATTGGCTTCGAGCTCGGACCATACTTTCCTAATCTTTCGCTCTAAGGTTCAGTTCAGGTTAGAAGTGCTATTCGATTTCAAGCCAGACTTAGTACTTTTTTATGGTTGGAGTTGGATCTTGCCAGCTTTCCTCCTAGAGCGTTACACTTGTTTGATGCTTCATCCGTCACCCCTGCCACTTTACCGTGGAGGCAGTCCAATACAAAACCAGATTATTATGGGCGAGATCAGTTCAAAGGTGTCGTTGTTTGTCATAACTGATGAACTCGACGCGGGTGACCTTGTTGGCCAGCAGGACTTGAGTCTGTTAGGCACACTAAGTGATATATTCAAGCGAATCGAGGACGCGGGCGTTAAACTAACGCAAGATTTGCTAAAACAAGGTTTACAGCGCGTATCACAAGATCACTCTCAAGCAACATATTGCAGACGACGCACTCCTGAAGAAAGCGAAATAACTTCTGAGGAGTTAGCTACTAAACCAGCAGAGTATTTATTCAACAAGGTCCGAATGCTGGCAGATCCCTATCCAAATGCATACATATTAACAGCTGATGGAAAGAAGTTGTTTATAACTGCGGCTTATATTGAACAAGTTGTCTAGGTTCTGCATTTATGGCTAAAATATTAGTAACAGGTGCAACAGGCTTATTGGGTAGTTCACTTGTACCGTTGTTACAAGAGCGCGGTCATCACGTTTTACGTCTTGGCCACACACATGCGGCCGACTTAAATGCAAACTTAGCAAGCTTTGTACAGACTTCTTTCGCACTCGACCAAGCTAGGCCAGAAGTTATCATTAATCTAACGGCTCTAACCAATGTAGATCGATGCGAATCTCATCCACATGAAGCCTATCTCCTAAATGTGAAGCCAGTTGAAAATTTGTGTGCTTGGATGCGGGTGTCTGGCCGCCCTTGTTATTTGATACAGATTTCTTCTGATCAAGTATATGACGGCGCAGGTCCTCACGAGGAAAGCATACTGACGATTCGCAATTACTACGCAATGTCTAAGCTTGCGGGTGAATTTGCAGCTGGGGCTGTACCCAGTTCCATATTTCGCACCAATTTTTTTGGCCGTAGTTTGCGCGAAGGGCGAGCAAGCTTTACTGACTGGTTACATGGCGCCTTGCGCGGCCAAACTCCGATCAATGTATTTGAAGATGTGATGTTCAGTCCATTGGGAATAGGTACCCTATGCAATTGTATTGAACGTGCTATAGTTAAACAGCCGCTTGGCGTTTTTAACCTTGGCTCACGCGATGGAATGAGCAAGGCCGATTTTGCTTTCGCTTTTGCCCATGCCACTAAACTACCAACAACCAACTTGATGCGTGGCAAAGCTAGTAAAGTCGCTACATTGGCTGTACGTCGTCCGACCGATATGCGTATGCAGTGCGAGCGGTTTGAAAGTCGTATGGGGCTGAAGTTGCCGCGGTTGATTGACGAAATCCAGATGGTAGCCCATGATTACGCCTGAGCGCGTCCGTGTAGCCATTATTGGCTGCGGCTTCATCGGCACTGAATGTGACCGAACAACTCTTGTCGATGCGCCTGTCCTGACCCATGCTCGTGCCTTTAGCCAGCATTTACGTGCACAGTTGGTAGCACTATGCGACCGCGATGGGGCGCGGGCACGTAGCGCTGCTAATTACTGGCAGGTTACCCATGCTTATACAAATCCCCAGCAATTGTTTGCCGAACATAATGTTGATGTAGTTGTCATCGCTACATCTAGTGATGTACGCTGGGCCGTAATCGAAACAGCACTTAAATCAGGTGTTAAGGTCCTGGTTATCGAAAAGCCACTATCCACTACTTTAAAAGAAAGTCTTCGATTGGTCACAGCTCTTGAAGGTGCTGGTGCGCGCGCTATAGTCAATTATTCTCGTAATTGGGATCCCAGTATGCGAGAGATTAAGGGACTGATCGCGGCAGGTGCGATGAGCAAGGTTCAGCGAGTCGTAGCGACCTACGGAAAGGGTATTGGAAACAATGGTTCCCACCTTATTAATCTAACTGGTTTACTTTGCGGCGCTCAACCTGTACGTGCACGTGCACTAGGCTCTCCTTTAGAAGACAGTGAGGCTTCCTGGTCAAACATTTGTGAGCGTACTTGGGATGCTCAAGTTGAATTTATTGATGATAACGGTAAAATAATTAACTTGACGCTATTGGGAACAGATCAGCGCGCCTTTACTTGTTTTGAGTTACGTATCATTGGTCAAAAAGCGATATTCGAATTGTCAATGGGTGGGCGTCTTCTCAAATGGACCGAACTCCAGGATGATCCAAATTTTGAGGGCTATGTAGTACCGGGGCATGCTGTAGAAATACTACCGCGTTACTTGGAATCAATGGAGAAAATGGTTGATGAAACGGTTAGATTTGCCTTGGGTGAAATCAAAACTGTAAGCTGCGATGCATATTCGGCCCTACGTACGGCATTAACGGTAGAGGCCATTCAGCGTTCAGCCCAGGGCGAAGGGCTATGGATAATGCTGGATACTCTGAAGGACGAATTAGAAAAAGGGAATTAAATTGAACATACTCGCAATTAATGGTGGGAGCTCCATCAGGATTAAGGACTTCACCGCACGAAAAACCATGGGTGAAATGGAAAAAGAAGCCGTCATAGAAGTCATGGAACGTGGAGAGTTATCGGGCTTCTTCGGAAGCCCTGGCCCGCATTGGTTGGGTGGAGAAAAGGTTAAGCAGTTCGAGCGTAAGTGGGCTAATAACTACGGCTATAAGCACGCGATTTCAGTCAATTCCTGGACTACAGGCCTAATGGCTGCTGTGGGTGCCATGTGTATTGGTCCGGGTGACGAAGTCATCGTCTCGCCATATACCATGTCGGCCAGCGCCACTGCAATTTTGTTCTACGGTGGTATTCCTGTGTTTGCTGATATTGACCCTGACACATTCAACATCACTGCTAGTACCATCGAACCCCTAATTACCACGCGAACCAAAGCGATCATGGTGGTACATATATTTGGGCAGACGGCAGAGATGGTAGACATCATGAATTTGGCTCGCAAGTACAAACTGAAGGTCATCGAGGATGGCGCGCAGTCGCCTGGTGTCAAGTACATGGGAAAACCTATATGCGGTTTCGGTGATATTGGTGGCTTTAGCCTAAACTACCACAAGCATATCCATACTGGTGAAGGTGGTATGCTAGTAACCAATGACGATCAAGTAGCCCTGCGCTGCCAATTGATACGTAATCATGGTGAAAACCTAGTCGAAGTGCAGCCGATTGAAGATTTAACCAATATGCTCGGATCTAACTATCGAATGACAGAGTTGCAGGCGGCCATTGGAATTGTCCAACTCGACCGTCTGGATAGTTACGTGGCACACCGCCAGCGCCTTGCCACCCATTTTGGTAAAAAACTTGTTGGCATCCCAGGTCTAACACCAGCGAAGGTGGCCAATGGTGCCGAGCATGCCTATTACCTTTACCCTGTCAAGTACGATGCATCCGTCACAGGCATTTCGCGGAAATCGTTTGTAGAGGCCGTTAATGCGGAGCTGCCAACTGTGAAGGTATGGGAGCAGACCGGTTTAATAGAGGGTTATATTAAACCGCTATATCTAGCAACGTTGTATCAAAAAAAGATTGCAATAGGTCGTGCCGGTTTCCCCTGGAGTATCAACTCAGGTATCGAGTACAACTACAGCAAAGGTATTTGCCCTGTAGTTGAGCGGATGTTTGACCAAGAACTGATTTATACCCCACTCATACGAGAACCTTTAAAGGAATGTGATATAGACGATCTTGTCGTAGCGATCAAAAAGGTTCTGGCGAATTCGGCCGAGTTGGTGAACCGAATTGACGGTTCAGGGCAATGAACCTATCTTTAAAGTATGGCAAACTCACTGCATCTTAAAGGCTCAAAGGTGGAATTAAGAAGTTTTATGCCAGAGAACCTGACCGAAAGCTACATTGGATGGTTGAATGATCCGAAACTTATGCGTTTCAGTAACCAACGTTTTCGCACCCATAATATTGACAGCTGTCGTTCCTATCTGGCTTCGTTTGCCGACACCGATAATCTGTTCATTGCCATTTACTTTGAAAACGCATTCGTTGGGACGATGACAGCCTACCGTTCGGCTGATCATGGAACGGTCGATATAGGCTTACTAATTTGCGCAGCTGTTCAGGGTAAGGGTTTTGGCAAGGATTGCTGGTCTACCCTAATGTCTTACCTGCTTGCCACAGGCACACGCAAGGTTACTGGCGGCACCTTGCGCTGTAATGTTGCCATGGTGCGCATAATGAAAGCATGTGGCATGCAACCTGACGGCGTAAGAGTCGCACATGAATTGGTCGATGGTAAAGCCCAAGATATACTGCACTTTGCTAAGTTTACCTAAATATATTTATTTGTCTAGCCATGATGGATTTGCTCGCACGACCCTTGTCAGTAGTCGCCCATGATGCAGGTGCAGCTAACCATATTTTTGCCTGGCTTGGTTGCAAGCACGCCACCATGTGCTTGACCGGCCCTGCCTGGCAACTGTGGGAGGCGCATTTACAAAAAAAAAATGCTCTAGGATCCGATTCTTGGCTTACCCCTCAGCGAAAATGCGTGTATTCTCCCTCATCTAGGCTGGACTTAGCAGCAGCTCTTGATGGTGCAGTCACTGTTGTCACCGGAACGGGTTGGGAAAGTAGCCTAGAACATGATGCACGAAAGCTAGCGCGTGATATGGGCATTCGCTCCATCGCAGTTATCGATCATTGGGTGAATTACGCGGACCGCTTTATTCGAAATAGAGAACAGGTACTGCCCGACGAAATTTGGGTCAGCGACTCTTATGCTGAGAAGATTGCCAAGGCGACCTTTCCAACTGTTCAAGTAAAACAACAAACCAACAAATACATGGAGAAGTTGGTGGCAGAGGTCGAATCTTGCCAAACTTCCACTACTTCCCAGGCTAATGACCGTATCCTGTATGTGCTCGAACCAATCCGCCAAAATTGGGGTGAATTGACGGAACCAGGGGAGTTCTTAGCACTTGATTACTTTATGGCAAATCTGCATTGTGCACCCGTTTCTCAAGATGCCCAAATCCGTTTGCGACCACATCCGTCTGATCCACCTGGCAAGTACTACGCTTGGATAGCACGCCAGTTAAATCCTCAGGTGACTTTGGATTTATCAACCTCATTAGCCGAAGCCATTGCTTGGTCGAACGTTGTTGCCGGTTGCCAAACTTACGCTATGGTGCTGGCATTAGCATGCAAACGTACTGTCATCTCGACAATTCCTCCGTGGGCACCACCATGTACCTTGCCGCAATTTGACATTATTCAATTATCACACATTTGATGAATCTGTAAACTATTAAACCTACCCTTTTACATAAGCATTAAAAGTAGAGATTTAGGATTATATTGATCGGTGCAGATTTGGTTTTAAGCCTCAGAAATTGATATTCAGACCATTATAATTTATTTATAAATTTATCTTCCCAGCTTTAATTGTTTTTTCAAAATCTAACACCCTTTGAGCAGTGAATAATGAATAATATTTATTTCCCGTTAGCTCAAAGGTACGCATATTCAAACCGTCAAGTATATATTCATTCAAAACTGACGAAGTGTAATAGATACCGTCTGTATTTCTCTTGTTAATGATAGCTCGTTTAGCCAAATTAGAAAATACTTCACCTGATTTAAAATAGTAAAAACCAGCAATAGCCTTATTACTAAATGGATTTTTTTCAGTAGCTTCGACAACAATCTTATTTTCTAGTTTTAAGTATGACCATCTTGGATGAACTGATTCAAAAGTTGGACACATAGCATCACAATCACTAAATGACAAATCATTAATCATCTCAGCAACAACACCCTTAGTGAAAACTTGATCCGCATTTGCAATAATTAATGGATAATTATTATAAAAATAATCAATTCCCATTAATATTGAGCACAGAGCACCAGCTGTTTTATTCAACAACTTTACAATTGTTACATTATTTTCACATAACTGTTTTATTGTATTATCTAGGTGAAATATCTTGCAATCTTCATCTTTGAGGATAATTATTAAATTTACTTTAGTGCCTGACTCCTTTAAATTATTAATAACATAATTTATCAAGGGGACTTTATTTAATTCTATGAGCGGGAATGGATATGGATAGCCTAGATCAGAGGACAAGTTTGAATTTCCAGCGAGAGGAATAACTATATTTATCATTTTATTTATTCTCACAAGAATTAATAAACAAAGATATATTTTGAAAATTTACCTCATCCACTGAATTAACCTGTAGTACATGAGCACCTGTAGCTACTGCAGCAGCTAATCCAACTGGATTATCCTCTACTATTAAACACTCCGAGGACTGTAAATTAAATCTTTGTATAGCCTTTAAATATATTTCAGGAGACGGCTTACTTTTCTGAACATCCTGATTAGATAAGTAAAAGTCAAAATACGATAATAATGATGATCTTTCAAGCATAGCTTCAACTGATGCGCGAACAGAATTCGAAGCAACTGCAAGCCCATAACCTTTACCTTTAAGCTTAGATATTGCATATTGATGATGAAAGACCGGCTTACAATTTGTAACAATCATCTCAAAAGTTAAATTTTGTTTTAAGTTATTTATTAAATCATGTAACTTCAAGGGTAAACCCTGTTCAGATGAAAGGATTTCAAGCTTTCTCTTAGTTGGCAATCCATCATAAGTTGACAAATGTTCATGCCTACTTATTTCATAACCAAATATTTTAAGCGCCCGATTAAGTGCATCATAATGCCATTCTTTGGCATCAATTAATACTCCATCCAAGTCAAAAATAATCGCTTTAATTTTATTCATTTTTAAAAAAATCTGACGCCTCTAGAAATAAATCAGTACAAAGATAAATTTTCTTTTCGGATTTTAGTGATGCAAGTTTATGCCATGAATCCAAATATGGCCTACTATGTAGCTCAGGCGATACTACACAAACATTTTTATCTTCTGAAATCCAATATTTTACCATTTCAGTTGTGTACCAGTCACCCTTAAATGCATCCAACCAAATCCATTTTGAATTTGATATTAAAGAATTTGATACCTCGTATTCGCTTAATCGAAATGCAGATGGAATTTTAAATTTGTGATAATTTAAAGAGTCAGGGATCGACATATCAAAAACAAAAAAATTATTGATATCGTACTCTCTCATGAGTACAGCAACCATTTTGTGCAAGCCATCAGACTTTATATTTAATGCCAAACAGGTTGTACATTTGTTAAATGAATAATAAATTAACAAGCTTTCTAATTCTAATGGAAGCTCAGTACCCACTGGATCATGTGAAATAACAAGCCTTCCATTATGGTCCCTTATATCTGTCTCTATTCCATATCCAAGGTCTAATGATTTAATAAGTGAGTTCCAAGTATTTTTATCATTTTCATTTGTCCAGCATCCTCTATGACAGATTATGTTCATTTCATTCTATTATTTAGGTAAGTTAAAAAATAAATTTATTTATATAGAAGCAAAACATTATTTATGGATAAAAATATTTAAAAAAAAGATTATGGCCTTAGAATAATTTATAAAAAGGTGATTTTTTAAAATAATACTTTTCGATACCTTTTCTTTCTACCAACTAAATGATCATGCATAAATGTGTCTTAATGCAAATATTTTATCTTAACAAAAAACCATAAATGATGTCAATAAGTATGGCAATACTAGACCATCTTTTTTGTGGAGATTTCAAAAATATAATCTTAGCATTAAATAACCTTGAATTAGCCCCTAAGTATTATCTAATAAGTAGATCTGTTGATTTCTAGGGGCGATTTTCAACCCTGTGCGCTTGAACGAAAGCCCTTAGTTTCACGAAAATATTGTCCAATCATGTAATAAAGGGGTTTGGTAATCGTCCCCTAGAACCAAAGGCGTCTAAAGTAGAATTTCTCAAATCGGAGAGAGGTTTTACAAGTGAAGAAATCACGTTTTACCGACAGTCAGATCATGGATGCTTTGAAGCGTTCTGAGGCTGGCATACCTGTTACAGACATTTGCGGTGAATTGGGCGTCAGTACCCCAGCCTTTTAACGCTGGAAATCTAAGTATGGTGGCATGGACGCCTCCCTGATGTCAAAGATGAAGGAGTAGAGGAGGAGAATCGGCGACTGCGCAAGATGTACCTCGATGAGAAGCTCAAAGCTGAGATTGTGACGGAGGCGCTCGAAAAAAAGTGGTGAGGCCGTCTCACCGTAG
>CANGPN010000035.1 GCA_947456305.1 Comamonadaceae bacterium
ACAACGAGTACAGGCCCCACGAGTCCCTAGGAAATATACCGCCTGCGGTATTTAAGCCAAGGGTTTTTAATGCTGAAAACTCTATTTTTGAAATGTCCACTTAAATGGTGAGCTTACGGAAGGATTTAGAAGAAGTTCAATTGTTCGCCACGAAATGGATGTGGTCTTACAATCACGAACGTCCCAATATGGCGTTGGGAGGTTTTACACCAAAGCAGCACCTAGCCACGGCTGCATAAAGGCTCTACTTTTAAAGCCTCTGCAAAAGGGGAGGATTACCCTCCGACGAACGCGAGCTAATTGGCGACATCTTGCGCATAGGCTCAGACGTGAAAGTAATGGGCCCCGCCACGCTGGTGAAGCAAGTGAAAGAAGCCATGCAGAAAATGCTCACGCAATATTGAGCAACTGATTAATCCCGCCCAAACACCGCCCCCAACCCCGTAGCCACAGACCCCATGCGCGTGCTGCCGTCTGAGCTAAACACCCCTTGCTGAATAAACACCGAACCATCAGACCCCACCGTGGTTAAACCCATGATGGTGTATGAAGTGCCTTCGGTAGAAATGCTCAAACTGTCAGAGATCTTGTGAACAGTTTCGCCAGAGTCTGAGAACGCGAACTTCCCTAAAATTTGCCAAAAAGACATGGTGTTTTCCTCTAAAAATAACTTGAACACCTTGACTATGGCTCATAAAAAGCTCGCCAAATGAGCCACCCAGAGAATTAGGCACTAACTTTTAAATAACAATTTACGTTACGAGTGAAAAACTTTGTCGTTAGAATAAATAAATACAAGAAGAATATAAAAATTAGAAATTTATATTAATATTTTGATTTTCAAAATCATATGTATTACGTGTGAATGTATTGTAAATAGCTTCAAATATATAACTCACACCAATTGGAGGTACAGCCATACCAACTTGTCTTCTAACACTATTTTTATTACCTGAAAATTGAAAGTGATCAGGAAAAGTTTGAAGCCTAGCTCTTTCACGATTAGTTAGTGCACGATTTTCAGACCAATGATAAACATGAGTTCCACCACCGCCTGAGCCAGTAATTGTATATGAAGGTTTGTCTGGATCTAATCGTTTATAAATTTGGGATAATTTAGCTCCCTTAACGTTAAGTTTTAAATGATCTGGTATTTCAGCATTCCATGCATTTTGACCTGCTTTGATATATTTTAGACGTTCAACTACGTTCTTTCCTTGTATCGTCAGTTCATGATTAAATGCGTTAGATCTAATCGGAGTCTTAGTGATAGCGCTTCTAGAAGTGAGATGCTTAGTAATTAATTTTGCTGGAGGTAAAAAATGTAAATTTAAGTCTTTTCTAATCCCAACGATGATTACTCTATGGCGTGTTTGCGGCACTCCATAATTTTCGAATTTGTAGAGATGAGGGGTTAATTCATATCCAATACCAGCATTTTTTAGATCTTTTAATATTTTAATGAAGGCCTTACCTCCATTAGAACTTGTTATTCCACCTACATTCTCAGCGACAAAAAACTTAGGATTAAATTTATTTAAAATTTTCACTCCATATTGGTACAGAGGACCAAAATCACCATTTATACCTTTACTCTCACCTACAAGGCTAAAGTCATTGCAAGGAAATCCATAAGCGAATCCATCAATTTTCTTAAGAGAATTTATTTCCAATTCTCTAACGTCTTTAACAAAAACAGATTTCTCAGAAGCACCATCAATATTATTTATAAATGTTTGACAAGTATCATAATTGTTATCGACAGCCCATCCATGGACGAAAATATTTTTATTTAATCTTACATTTGCCAATTGGGCACCATATGAAATGCCACCAGGACCACAAAATAATTCACCTAATCGAAATTTCATATCTTTAGAGTCCATTAAATTCAAATCCAAAAGCTTCTGCTTTACCTTTTAATTTTAAAGCCAAGGCAAAATCAAAACTATCAGGAAAATCAGTCATATTATTAAAACTACTAAGTAATTTCAACAACTCCAAATCTTTTACATTGAGATAAGTACTAGCATTTTCCCACTTAAGCAATTGAACCCAATATTGTATATTTGTTAATTTACTGATGTCAGTATTTGTATCCATATTGTCATTTTGCGATAATTCACTAGCTCCATGCTTTGGTATTAAATATTCATCTGGAATAGCTATGTTATTAAAGTTTAAAGCACTTACTACTTCCCAACATTTATCTTTTTTACACCATTGTCCAACATTTGAAATGCCTTGAGGTGGATTAAGCAAACTAGTTTGCACTATTATCGCAATTTGTTCAATTATTTTTTCAAATTTTTGATCGATCGATTGAGATTCCCAAATATTTTTAAAGTTAAATGTACCACCTCTATTTCTAATAATATAAAATAAAGATGATACCGTATATGTAACAATTTGAGCTCGGTAATCTCCTTCGTACCAATCACCTCTTGCATCGGAAATTAGTTTTTCCAACTTTTTCCAAATAATAGCCAAACAAATAATTTTCTTGAAATAATTCTCGTCGTAATTATTTTCAATTGATTTCCAATACTCTGCATCAGATAAACTTGTTTTATTAGTAAAATGAGATGCAAATTTAATAAAATTAGAATCTCCGCCCAGTGAAGTCCAATATGGTTTTTCTCTGAAAGAACTATCGTATTTTGCGAGATCAGTTTTATTAATAAGCTGATTAAATGGGAATTCAGTATCTAATAGATTTCTAGCCCCATCATTAAGATAAAGTCTTTCATTTTGATATTGTCCTCTTGACCTTTCATAATACCATTTACTATTATTACGAGCACCTGTTTTAGTAGGCGCAAGTAATCTTCTAGAAATAATTTGCATCTTTTGATGAAAGGGATGATTAGAGAAAAAGTCTGAACCTGATATTTTATTTTGTGTATTAGAATATTCCGCAATTTTAGGTATTAAATTAGCAGCGGCATCGTGACTTACTTCAGATAGTTTCAACTGCACAAATATATTGTTTAGTGATAATTTATCTTTTTTCCTGGCATTAAGCAGGCTCGAAGTAGTTTGACCACCATTAACTATTTGCAAGTCAGAAATAGAAACAATTTTATCTGAACCTTCTGTAATTTTAATATTGACTTCAGAGGCAGTTGCAGCAATACCATTGTTATATACAAAAAATAAATCAGGATGATTTTTAACTGTATTTCGGATACCTTGATTAACACCACCCTTCATACCTAAAAATGAACGCACATTACCTTCAAGTAATCTACTCCCATATTTTTCGAACACATCAGCAAGTAGATTTCCTTCTATCACACATAAAAAAGATCTGATACCATCCATATCAGTTGCTTTTATGAATGGAATACCGGTAGATGTAAAATCAGAAAAATTTATTGATATAGATTCTCTTTCACGATTTGACTCGTAGATGGATTTCAGTCGAGAAAGATCCCATAAATGATACTCAATTAATATATCGCCAACATTTTCACTATCCTTAAATTTATACCTTGACCCTACTATTTTATTTGTAATTAGATGAAGTCTAATTCTTGTTAATTTATTTTTTAGTTGATTTATAGTTATATAAGCTTCGTACGCGCTATTTGATTTGACAATATTCTCTTTTAATTTCGCTTTAATTGAATCGTTGACAAAACCCAACATTGACAAAAAATACCGATCTGATTCAGATTGAGATACACTCTCAATATTATCTTCATCGCTCCAATCACCTATCACTAAACCAAAGGAATTATCTGAAGTATCTAGGTCGGTAAAACCATGAAGTTTTAAGGACCTATTGTTTGATCCTACTCCACTCCAGTCAACTAACTCTAAATCTCCAAACACAGGATCTGTGCTTATTCGCTCTGCAACTTCTCTAACAAGAGCAAGTGAGTCAACTAGATGTTCATTCATGGCTCTTCTAAGAACCATTTGTTTTAACTCAACAGCAAATTCCTCATTGGTCATTTTAAAAAATTTCTTTTGTTATTTTTTCAACATTAATCTCATATGAAGCATTAACTATTTCACGAGGAATATTACTTCGAAGCAATTTTGGAAAATTATCATCAACTCTAAATTTATAACCTTCAACTATTTGGAAATTTTTATCATTATAAAAATTATGTTGAAAATATCCTATTTCAAGTAATTTAGTTTTAAATATAATAAGCAAATCTGAATCGTTAATTAATGTCTCTATTTCACTAGTAATAATATTTAAATTTACTTTATTTAGATCATTCTTACTACAATTTAGCAACTCGAAAACTACAATTTTTAAATCACCATTAAATTCTAATTGCTCAAGAGAACTAATTGATATTTTTCTTTTACCAACAGCAATTGATTTAATTTCATATGCCTCTTTAGAGAAAATGAAATCTTGAGGTGCATTGTTTGGTCCTACCCATGAATTAATTGCTTGAGTCAATGAAAATATATTAGAAGCAACAACTTTTTTAATGAAATTTAATTCAGCAATAAGTCCACGTATTTGAAAATCTTGCAAAAAACCTTTATTTGTTTTATTCAGTAAACTAATCCAAAGTTTAAGTCGTTTGACTGTCATTGAAAGTGCAACTTCATTTGATCTTATATCAATTGTAGCAGCAATCAAATCATCGCATAACTTCTCAAAAACATCTCTTAATTCATAATTTACTAGTTGAATTACAAGAAACCACTTTCCATCATGTCGCTGATGTCGAAAAGTTTTGATTGAATCAATTTTTTCTTCAATTAATGGAGGCTGGACATTAGTTTCTAATGCAATTAATATTGATTTATTTTCACCCAATCCAGCATAAAATAAATGCTGTAATTTTTCGTCTATCAGCTTAGTATAAAAATACTCACCTTCATTGTCATTACTTCTACTCTGGTTAATGAAAAAATCCCAAATCTGAGAAAGTTTACTCATCTTCATTCTCTTCTTCAATTAATCCAAGTTGTTCAATAGCTTTCATATTCAATCTATAAATGACTCGCTCTTCCTCTTTGCTTTCATATGAGGGAAAACTTAAACTAAGTGCCAATAAAAGATTAACATTTAAATTCTTAATATCCAGTGAATGTCTATTTTTATCACTTTTAGAATTTTTTATTTTTTCATTTCCAGGCTCAATAAAACTAATTGTTAAAATTGGCTTCCTATGCACTGAAGATCTAAATGCAGCACCAGGAACACTTTTTTCTGGATCAACCGTTTTCCAAGCACGTTTGACAGTTTCTATTTGATTATCAGTAAGACCTACTTGTTCGTCAGAGATATTTCCGACTCGCCTTCTATTTACTTCAAGAATGGTTTTAGATTTATTATCTTCAAATTGACGAATTCGAGGTTTAATTTTAAAATCTGATTCTTCGATTAAAGAAATGTTTTGTTTACTTTCACCACTTGGAATAGAAATAATCCAATCCTTTAATTGTTCGATTTTATTATTTCGAATAAAATCAACTAAAGGTTCATGCTTATCATCATTAGATTTATAAAATTCAAGATTATTAATAGGCAATTTAAGACTAGCTACTATATTCGCCACTTCTTCACCGCTTATTTCATTCCAGATAAATCCTTTTTTATACTTTTCGGGATGCTTAAAAAATTTAAGTTTAGTTTGTAATAATTTAATGTTATCTTCATTAATTTCTTTAGAAGAATGTAAATATGCAGTTTCAATAGTTTTATTACTAAAAGATAATGTAAATTCAACAGGCTTTGCATTTCGCATTTTATTTTTTGCTGTAACCATTAAGGCTTGCTCATGATCCTTAATTCTTATACCAAAATCTTTAGGTGCTAATTTATTGATGTGCATATGACGAAGATCAGCGCGTAATTCATCAATTGCGGTTGATATGTGTCTGTACCATTTTTGAATTTGAGGATCCATCCATATTAAAAATAAATCATCGTAACCTTCTCTATATCCAAACCATCTACCCATTTGTAGCAATGTATCGTAAGCTTTTGAACTTCGGTAGAAGTAACTAACGCTTAGACCCTCAAGGGTTAGACCTCGAGAAAGTGTTAATCCACCAACAGCAATTACTCGTCTTCCTTTACCTGTTTTATATAATCTGTAAAGTAATTTTTCATCTGATTTTTGGTTAATTGGTAATACCTTAACAGCTGCTATTGAATCAAATAGTTGTTTTCGAACCTCATCCCACGAAAATTCTACATGGCTAAAGTTTTTATTCCATATATCAAACAGTGCATCTACGCTTTCTCCACCTTTTTTCCAATTATCATCATCACTTAAGTATTGTTTAATATATTCCTTCCTATTCATTAATTGTATTTCTATAATTTCTGCTATTTTCTTTTGGACATCAGTAAATCTAGTAACATTGATCAACATTGATCTATGATTTAATTTCTCTTTTCTTAAATCTCTAATTGCAGATGAAATAAGAAAAGCATCAATTGCATTTACTAATGAATTCGGTAACGATTGAACTACAAGATCTTTTTGATGTTTATCTGGAAAAAATTTCTCAGCATCTGTTATATCGATAATAGCTCTTTCATGTGGAGCATCTTCTGAAAATAATGAATTAACACCAATATAATTAGTTGGTTGACTTAAAGAATAAATGAAATTAGATGGGAATAAATCTAAAAACTCTGGATCCTTATCGTTTGAATTAATAAATATATTTGCAAAAGGTGTTGCAGTATAAGCAACATAGCTAACTCTTTCAAATTTTGCCATTATTTCACGAATAAGCTTATTGATAGTTGTTGGATTATTATCTTTATTAGCATTAACAGATGCATTATCTGCTTCATCATCTAACAATAACATTGGCAAATCTAATTTTGGGCTTGCTATAGAATTAGCCGTAATAAAATGTTTTAAGTTTGTAAGAGTAGATTTATTCTTTTTCATTACGATCAAAATCGGAGCTTGAATCGCAGGTAGTGGAATTCCTTGTAAAACTCGTTTATTTTCTTCTAAAAAATCAGTTTTAACTGAAGTAAGACATAAAATATTTGAATCCTTGAAGCCTCCGACTCCAATGGAATTAGTATTAATTCCATTATCTAAATTTAATAATCCATCACTGTTTCTACCTACAAAGGTCTCATCCAATCTTTCTTGCGTTTGTGATCGTAATTCTTCTATGACTCCAGTCAATAAAATAATAATTTTATACCCAGCATCAGCTGCTTTATTAATTAGACCTGCGTAATTTGCCGTCTTACCCGATTGAACATCCCCCATTACTAGGCCGCGTATATGCCATTTATCTTTAGAATCCGGATTGCCGCAATAGTTTAATATTTCATTAGTATCTTTATCAATCGCATTAATTGTTTGGTTAACAAATCCATTAATCATTAAATATTTTTTATATGCATCCCAATTCAACCAGTTAACTTTTGATAAGTATTCGTCGACCCATGGCTTTTGATACTGGCTTTGCAAGCCTATACCTGCAGTGTGTTTAATGCTATATAGTTTTTCAAGTTGTTTTCGCACATCAGATGCTTCTTCAAAATTAGCACCTAATTCCATTAATTTCTTTACAACAAAACTTAATATCTCATCTGTTGGCTCTTGTTTATTTATTATTCCAACTCCAATTTGTAAATAATTCATTTTTTGACCTTATTTGCTATTAAATTCTTAATTTCACTATGCATTTCTTTATTTTCAATATAAGGGTCCATATTTAAAATTAAATTTAATTCAAGCCCTGTTACTTCCATTATTTTAATAATATTTCCAACTATTTCATCAATATCAATTTTGCTATTCTGATATGAATCGTCTGAAGACATATCCGCATAAATAGTTTGAATTGGTAAATTCGAAGCTAGAATTTCAAATAGTGCATCAATTATTTTTTTATCTTTATTTTGAAATTTTGATAATAGTTGTGAGATTAACTTATTTTTCGAATTTGGTATGTATCTTATTTTTTCATACATTTCAATTCGATCCCACACAACTTCTTCGTCTTTAATAATTGATTTTTTACCAGCATAGGTTATTGTTTTTTTACTTTTTCCAACAAAGTAAGGCAATAACTCTTTCAATCTATTTCTTATGATAGCAGGTGGATATGCAGTAGATTTTTTAATATCCAATGACCATAACTCATCAAAAGTATTTGGAATGTCCACTTGAACTCTTGCCAGCTTATAGAACTCATCTTTATTAATTAATTTAAACCAAGTTCCCCAAATTAATAATCTTTTATTTCTATATATGTAAAATCCTTGACTACTTCTTAATCCTTCTCTTCCACCTGCAACTTCAATATCTTCTTTCGTAAGATGGCTTAACGGTGGTAATATATGAGGCGTGACAGTAATAATACCTAAAGAATGTTTTATATTCTGTCCTTCTAAACTTTGTTTATAATTTTTCTTTCGTAGAAAAGGATCTATTTCGTTTAGTTTACGTCCGTTTAAATTAATTAAAACTTTACGCTCAGTTTTATATTCAGGATTTATAAATCTATGAAATACTAACGCTAAATGATCACTCAAGGGCGATATTTTTTCTGTTATCTCAGTTAAAGGATCTGTTGATCCTGAGATTAACCTATCTAAATTTTCCCAAATAACAAGAGTTCCACTTTTTAATTTTTCAAATTTTTCAATAATTGATACATTTTTATATTCTTTAATGTTTGGAACTGTAATTATCCATTTAGACTTTTGAGCGACAACATCCAAGTCCCAGCACCTTAGGTTAACTTCTCCATTTTTTTTGCTTATAACGGTTAATTTTCGGCATTGAGATAGACTTGCTGTTTTTAATCCTAGTCCAAATCTTCCTAAATCTTCAATATCTCTTTTATTCTTATCTTTATGACTCCCATGTCTCATTGCATTAGTCAATAAGACTGCGTCCATTCCTATGCCATCGTCCAAAATTGCAAGGTACGGGTTATCTGTTGGATCCCAAACAACATCTATAACTTTTGCTTTAGCTGTAATGCTGTTATCAATAATGTCTGCAATTGCAGTTTCCAACGTATATCCAACAGCCCTCATTGATTCAAGTAATGAGGTTGGATCTGGAATTACTTCAATAGTTTTCATTTCTTGATATATGCATTCAATCCTAAGATCAATTCTTTATTGTTTATCAGAACTCCTGTTTGAACATTTCCTCTAGTTGAGGCAACAACAAGAGTTTTTCCACTAATTGATGGAGTTGGCTCTTGCAAATCTATTGCAATAATTAGTTTTCCATCTTTAATTTGTACTTCCATCTTTTACCTTTCAATTGTTATGCAAATTTTGCACTACATGTAAGACTTAATTGTTTATCACGTTCTAAAAAAATATTTTTTAACAATGATCAGTTCCCAGAGGATCATCTTTTTGCAAGGAAAAGCCATAAAGACAACCCGTGGATCAAACTTATACAGTCAGTGATGCAGGTTGATAGCGCTCTAGGCCTTCTAATTCCATAGTATCTTTGACATTTAAGGGTGGGCGAATAGGGATTAGCCAGCAGTCGGGCAGCGTTATATGCATCCTCCAAGTCACGTGATCTGAAACGAGGATGTCGGGGATATATAGGATGAGCATCTTTTTGCGGTCAATAGGTTTAATAACCTAACAAAGAAGATCACCACATTGCTCGGTAACGCGCGCAGGTCCGCGCACCTGCACAATTCGTCCGATGTTAGCCTCGCAGCCAGGTAGCTCGCCAACTATGATGGCCAATTCGCCATCTTTGCAACGCAGTGTCATGTTAGCCTTCAATCGTTGGATTAGTTTGATGGTACTTACGATATAGCTCGGGTGATGAGCCACCGGAATTAATGATGATCTGATCCAATTAAAAAAATGCTGCAATCAATTTACTTTTTGCCTGGACATGGTGGGCACTTTTCTAATGGTTTGGGGCAAGAGCTTGTGCGGCGTGGGTTTGATGTGTTGGGCAGGGAGACTGTTGGAGACTTCAAGAAGCTGGACTTCGATGTGCAAGTTGAAAAAGTTGCAGCAGACCTGAAGGCCAGTTTTTGGCGAGAGGATGCACTTGTGATTGCAAACTCTTACGGCGCGTACCTACTGTTACTTGCATTGTCTTCCTTAACAACTTTTCCAGGCAAGATCCTGCTACTCTCTCCCATCGTAGGTGAGTTTTCTAACGATCAAACTCGGATGGGATTTATTCTACCCTATGCCAACCGTCTAAATGCGCTGGCCAGCAAGGGCTTGTATCCCATTCCCAACAGCTGCCAAATTCATGTGGGTTCGCTAGACTGGCAAAGCATTCCAGACAACGTCACTGCATTCGCCGCGCTTGTTAACGCGCAAGTGACTGTGGTTGAGGGTGCAGGACACAGTTTGCCTAAATACTATGTAGCGGGCTTACTAGAAAAGTGGCTACCTTGATGCCGCAGATTCTTAATTGGGATCAGAGGGCTGTAAATTTTTCCCACGGACTTGAGGGATCAAAAAAATGTCCCCATCTAGCTAACTCACTCAAGTCATCCAATTTGAAGTTCTCTCCAGAAGTAAACAAACTGGTATCGAACAGTTGGTCCATATTTTTCAAATTCAGTTGGTGCCCATTTTGATCTGTCACGCGAAGTATTTGTGCTAAACGGTTGCCTGGAAACCAACCTAAGACAACTGTCGCCTCTTTGGCCAAGCCAAGGCGAACCAAATGTTTGGCAATTCGCCTAGCGTGCAAACCACCTGCCCTGTCTGCTTTGAAGAAGTCTTTGCCAGACCAAGCGCCGCCCCCAATCGGCACGCGCGGGCCGTAGGCGTCCATCACAAGCTTCTTTCCTGATAGTCCGTTATCACCCTCGGGGCCGCCCACTTCAAATGCACCCGCGCCATTGACGGTTATGTCTTTAGGCATTTTGGATGACAACCCTGGAAGTTGCAAAGCAAGCATTTGTATTTCAGCTTCAACCGCCAATTTGATAGCACGAAAGAGTGCAATTTCGTCATGTGCATTTTTTTGCTGCAGCGAACAACTAAAGCGCTCAAGTTGCCAAGCACCCTCCATTTCTTTAACAACCACAATGACTTTGCCATCAGGGCCAAGTCCTAGCTCTGGATTTTCTTCTCTAAGCCGATAGAGACGTTTTGCGAAATGCCTTGCCAGCCAATGCTCAACGGGTAAATGGTTGGACGCTTCTATATCGTTGGCATAACCAATACAAATTGCTTGGTCATCAGAGAGCTCTCTGAATTCGTCCTCGCCGTCTTCAAGGGGCCCAAGACACAGATCGACATGTATTTCAAGTTCCTCAGGACTTGGATACCACACCACACCATACCCTGCTGACTTGTAGACGGCACGAACCAAAGCGTCAACATCAATCGTGTTGGCATTTGAACATCCAATGCGTCCCGTGATAAAAACTTTATGGCGATGACATGCAACTTCAACCCCCACTAGCGCACGCTTTTCTAGCGCTGTAGCGGCTTGCACCAAAGCATCTGCAATAGCGTCACAGAGTTTGTCTGGATGTCCAGGAAAAACGAATTCGGCAGCATAGAGTGAGACATTCATTTTGGTTCCTCAAGAAAGTTCGGTGGTGAAATTGGCAACCGTTGCAAGATCAGTTGCGTTGGTGCCGTTGCCCATATAAGCAACAGCCAGTTTGGTTCGATGCAAAACTTCATGGTGCCTCCCCATAGGCTTGCCCACCCAGCCATCGGTGATCAATAAGGCCCGACTAACTTTGTGTGAGTCAATATGCTTGGCGACACAATCAATGTCTGTTCCGCCTGTTGAAATAAGAACACCATTTCGCAATTGTTCAAGCGAGATGTCAACAATGTTGTTCGAGAAAAGGTGCACCTTGTGATGCACCATCTCGTTACAGTCCAGTACGGCGCCGTAGAGTGCAGTCAAGACACTGCTCATGCTGCCCGATACATCGATGTAAATATGTACTTTTTTTCCACAGCGAGTGCGTTGCTTCGAAGTCATTTCAGCGCTGTGCAAGAGGGGGTTTATTCCCATAGAGTGCAAGACCAATGACTTTCTATTGATGCACGGTATGGGCGAGGTAAATGGCAACTGGGCCTCTTGCCTTTGACGAATACTGCCGTACGCACTAAAGTCTGCAACTTTCTTGATCAGTGTTCTCAACTTATGGCGCTTGGTAGGAAGACGTACCGGTTGTATAGATGAGGTCTTTAAAACATCCGCCAAAGAGCGCCCCTTAATTGGGTCTGGTGGTTGTGGCCACGACTCCACCAAACCTCGAACGATGTCAAACAACAATGGAGAGCGATCGTCTAAGTTGCCGTCAATGCAATCCCCTGGCGAATGACCCCCTAGCAAAGGAATATCACCAACACCTTTTCCCTCTAAAACCTTGGGCAACAAATCAAAGACTTCTTGATAACTTGCACCAGCATCTGAGTACAAGGCAGCGTGGACTTCCTGCAACCTTTTTTTGAACAGCTCTGTTTGACCCGCAAGGCTTGAAGTTGAATACTGAAAAGCTGTGTTTGATTGCGGCCACCCCACAGGCGGACGAAGCAAACATTCTGGAAATGAATCGGCCTTGTAGTAGTCCATAAAAAATGCAGTGTGCTCAGGGCTTGGAAACATGCGGCACACAATTCCGTTAATCACAGCGTCAAAAACAAAATTTTGTTCCGCCGTCGTACGTGGAAAGAGTGTGGTGTGTCCCAGCAAGATGTGATGCAACTCATGCATGACAAGCATCATTAGTTTTTCTGGGGTTGGCGCGTGCAGTGCAACAAACTCAGGATTCATGAGCAACTTTGGCTGTACTTTGCATTCCACCGCTGCGGTAGGTACAGAGGTGGCCTCCTCAATATCGAGTAAGCGCAACAGACCACTCAAGGCATAAGAGCCGCTGGGAAAACAATCTAAGATGCGTTCAGAGAGGTTCATTTTTAGGCTTTCGGTAAGTGATTGATGAATAAAGGGGGAACCAAAAGCGAAACAGTGCGCTTGGCTCTTGCACCCGCCAAAGAAGGTGTTTTGGAACGCAACCAAATCGTGTCTGTGCATTTGGTCAAAATAGCCAATACGCTTAAAGCGTCAGTCCAGATTTCTGTATGCGTTGCATCCGTTTTAATGACTGCGCATCCCTCAGGCAACGGCAGTTCTTTGGCGCGTTGGTTGATCAATGCGGTTAACTGCTCTGTTGCGTTTCTGAATTTGCTGTTGTGTGAAATTCGAAGCAACTTTAAAATGTTTTCTGGTTCCTGTTCGAAAAACACTTGAGGAAGTAAAAAACGCACAGCTTGGCCAAACACCCTAGGGTTCATGTATTTAATGCCTGTCACACCTGAGCCGCCTGGGCCACTTTGTTTGGTCAGTCCCTCAAGCCCTGCGTACTTCACAACCGTCTTGGGCGGTGCTGACATGTTGTGAAGCAAAGGGCTGCTGTCAGCGCCTCTCACACAGACCTCAGGGCTTTGTCGGTTTGCAAAAAATGTTGGCTTGCAGCCTCTGCATCCTCTGGCGTTGCGAGCTTCTTTTGGGCAAACAATGTGGCGATGGTGTTGGCCTGAAGGTTATCTCTCAACTCTTTAGGGTTGAGCCCTGCGAGCAATGACTTGACTTTGTTCCAAGTGATGAATCTTCCGTTGGATGCATGTATGGTCTCGGAGAACTGCGGCGCTACGACAATGTCTTTGTAGACATCGCCCGCTTGCGAAGCTACCGCTGCGTTTAAACGCCCTACCGCTCCGGTTTCAAACAAATGCACGATGGCGGCCTCTCTGCCCCCCAAAGGCAACTGAGCCAAGGCGTCAGCAATGACCCGAGAGAATTCAGACTTTGGTAATTTGTAAGCAGCTACTGCAAGCCGAATTTTTTCTACTGGATCAATCTCGCACAAAATGGCCTTGAAGGGGTCATTGGGTGCCAGTTGAATCAAGCGCATAGCCTCTTTGTGGGCGCTTAACAGTTTCACCTCGGAAATTGCAATGCCGAGTGCACGCTGGGGCAACGAACTTCTGAGGGCCAAAAGTGTTGTGTCTGTGACAGAAGCTTTGGGGTCTATGGCCAGTGAAGCAGCGTTGACAGAAAGACAGGCCCGATACAACATGGCACAACGTCTGGGACTCAACGCAATTCCTGCTTGTAAAAGCAAAGAAAACATGGTTTGCACATAAGCTACCATGCCTTCTTCCAGCGCTTCACTGGTAAGCGCCAATAAGGCTTTTGTTCTTGAAATGGCTTGCACCAAGCGCTGTGCATGCACAGGGTCAATCGCTTGGTCTTCGCTTTGAATAACCGCGAGTTGTTGCTCTTTGGTAAATACGCGCCAAGCAGGCATATCGATCACAAACGGAAAACGGTCTGCCAATGCCGTGTCAAGCGGTTCAGAGCCGAGGTAACCCGAATCCTCCTCATCCCGATCAGGCGGGTTCATGGCGGCCCAGCGGTATTGCAAGCCCACCAGTGGCAGGCCTTGCACCTTTCGCTCATGGATGATGGGAAAGAGCTTGTTTTGGATATCGGGTCGGCAGCGACTGATTTCATCGAAAATAACAGCACCTGCTCCCCAAATGGCTGCTGGTGTTTTGACATACTGCAAAGTACCGTCTGCACTTGGCAAAGGAAAACCGACCAAGTCGTCAAAATTCAAAAGACTCGCGTTGTAGTGCCGAAAGCTTAAATCCAGTGCCTCAGCAATTTTGTTGAGCAACAAACTCTTGGCTGTACCGTGGGGGCCAATCAAGAGCAAAGGACTGTCTGTTGCCAGTGCGGCAAGTAAAGGTGCTTCAATACTGGAAAAACCAACCACACCAAGTTGATCAAATAGGCCGACACGTGCTGGAGGGGCCATTGAAGTTGACTTCATCATGTCACCTCCTTGATGGCTTTATCCAGCAAGTTCCTCAAAGAGATGAGCTCTATTTGAGAGAACTGGCCTTGGAACTTAATGTGCTCCTCTGGTCGATTTGCACTTGGAATGAAACTGATTAATTGAAAATTAAACCCGTAGGGCTCATGATTCGTGACGCTTGCTGACAACTCAAAGGCGTCAGTGCACTGAACGATCGAACGCATACATACCTCCTTTTTAGCGACTTTGACAAAATGTCGGGGGCCGCAATAGAGAACAAATCTCCCCAACCGTTTAGGACGGTCAAGCCATAAAAAAACCCGCCTCAAGGGACGGGTTTGACTTCGGATGTTTGCTCCTTGGAGCCTCATCTGCCTTTAAGGCAAACCACCTTGCCCGAAAGCAGGTTGGTACAGGCGTCAAACCCGTTCTTGATGTGTGAATCAACTATATCAATTAATTTAGATCAAGGCAACTATATTTTTACCTTGCGTAATTTCGAGTAACAAAACTAGCCTTTTTCCAAGCTGGCCCTTGCCAATATGGGTCAGAGAAAGGGCCAGATCCGCAAAAACTTCCCAAGGCCTCACTCGATTGGCGTTTGCCAAAGTGTTTCTCGAGATGGTCTTGCAGCGCAAACCCATATGATAAAAATGCCGCTTTTGAGCACGCAAATTGATCTCGATATCGCGCAAAGACTCGCGTG
>CANGPN010000036.1 GCA_947456305.1 Comamonadaceae bacterium
CGTCAAATTAACGGTTAGCGATGTACATGGTGATTTCGAAACCGAAACGCATGTCGCTAGCTGCAGGTGTTTGCCATTTCATGGTGTATCTCCTAAAGGGTGCCGCTGATTACGGCGAATCGTGTACAGAGCCATTCCGAACACAGGTACGAACTGTGCCTCACGAACCGCGCTTCGCCTATAGGTAGGACATGGAATCTAACCTAAAGAATTTCATGAGACCCGCCTAGGGTTTGCCCGAGCCATCCCAGGTTCCAAGGGGCGTGACCGCTAAAACGACTAGCATTGGCCGCGATATGAATCAAAACCCTCGCCTTGATCTGTTCCCAGCCGTTGAGCCTTATCGCCATGGATTTTTACCTTCGCAAGACGGCCACAGCTTGTATTTTGAGGAATGCGGTTCCGCACTAGGCCTGCCGGTGGTGTTTTTACACGGCGGGCCTGGTAGCGGTTGCGGGCCCAAACACCGCCAGCTGTTCAATCCTGCCACCACCCGCGTCATTTTGTTCGACCAACGCGGCTGCGGGCGCAGCACAGCCGACAAGCCCTTGCATGCCAACACCACGGCGCACTTGATACAAGACATAGAACGCTTGCGACTTCACTTGGGCATAGACCGCTGGCTGGTGGTCGGCGGCTCTTGGGGCGGCGGTCTGGGGCTGGCTTACGCCGCAGCGCATCCTGCTGCTTGCCTGGGTGCCGTGATTCGCGGGGTTTTTCTGTCACGCACCACAGACTTGCAATGGTTTTTTCACGATGTCCGCCAGTGCATGCCGGATGCATGGGCTTTGTTGGCACCTTATCTGAACGGGGTTGACGCGTCAGACTGCGCAGTCCGTATTTGCCAACACATGTTGCAAGCCGAAGATGCAGACGCACTGTTGCTGGCCCAAGCCTGGCAATCTTGGGAAAACGCTGTCACCAACCGCAGCTATACAACAAGCCAAGCCGCCAAACTTGACGACAAAGCCGCTCAAGCCTTGCTGGCCAAGTACCGGCTGCAAAGCCACTATGTGATCAACAAATGTTTTTTTCCAACAGACGGATTGCTCAGCCACTTGTCACCGTTGGTGGATTTGCCGCTACACCTTGTTCACGGCAGGTTGGATTGGGTTTGCCTGCCCGAAGCTGCCTGGGCGGTTCACCAAGCTTTGCCACACAGCCAAATCAACATGGTGGACAACGCAGGACACAATCCATTTGAAGCACCCATGACTGGCGTGCTGTTGCAGGCCATTGAGCAGATGGTGAAACAAATTTCTGCCAAAGGCTGATTGCGCATGTCCTTACGACTCCAAATCAATCTGATCATCGGCGTACTGCTGGCGACATTTGCTTCCTTGCTGATTGCATTTCAGCTGGAAGACACTCGCCGCAGTGTGGACGATGAAATGGAAGGCGCCAATATGGTGGCCACCCAGTTGCTGTCTCGCCTGCAAGCGGCTAATCGTCAGACCAGTCTGGCGGATATGAAAGAATTTCTTGCCAAAGTGGGCCGTGTGCGTGCCAACGAAATCGAGTTAATCGACGACATCGGACATTTGATTTACCACTCGCCGCCGCCGGTCTACAAAGCCGGGCGTGATGCACCCGATTGGTACAGCCACATTGTGTCGCCGTCTGTCAAAACACGCGAAATCACTTTGGACAGTGGACATCTGCTGGTACGCGCAGACCCCTCGCGGGCTGTGCTGGACGGCTGGGACGACTTCGTCCCTTTGCTGGTGACGATTTTGTTCGGCATGGTCATAGGCATGCTGATGGTCAGCTGGCTGGTGGGGCGCGCTTTGCAGCCCATACAGCAAGTGGTGCACGGCTTGCATGACATAGGCAGCGGTGAATACGACACACGCCTGCCCGCCATGCGCGGACAGGAAGCGCAAATGATGGGAACCGCCTTCAATGCCATGGCGCAATCTCTACAAGACGGCATGGCGGCCCGCGAAAAAGCCCGTGAAGCCACCCAGGCGCTGGCGCAAAACCGCGAACTGACACAAGTGATACAAGCCCGCATTGAAGAAGTACGAGGCCAGATCGCCCGCGAACTGCATGACGAACTCGGTCAACAAGTCACAGCCATCAAAAGCGTGGGCATGGCGATTGCCCACCGCGCCAAAGGCGTGGACGCGCAAATAGAAGCCTCGGCCCGCATGGTGATGGACTGTGCCGATGCGATTTACGAGGAAGTGCACCAGCTGGTGACTCAGCTCAGGCCGCTGGCCTTGGACAGGTTTGGTTTACAGGATGCTTTACAGGATTTACTGGAAGAAGCGCGCAGCCGACACCCGCAGATGCAATTGAGCCTGACCATCGATGCGCCGCTGGACCAGTTGGAAGTCAACCTGGCCACCGCCACTTACCGCATCATGCAAGAGTCGTTGACTAACGCCTTGCGTCACGCGCAAGCCAACCAGATCGAAATGAAAGTCGTGGTGGTTAACGACGAATTGCACCTTGAAATACGCGATAACGGCCAAGGTCCTTCCGCCGACTGGCAGCAGTCAGGGCATTTCGGTGTCATCGGCATGAGCGAACGTGCGCAAGGCCTGGGCGGCCATTTGCTGTTCGAAGCTTTGCAGCCTCAAGGTGCCCGCGTATTGGCCGTTTTACCGCTCCGCCACAATAGCGACCATGGCTAAATTGAAATTGATGCTGGTTGACGATCACGCGGTGGTGCGTGGCGGCTTCAAGATGTTGCTGCAAACTTGGGACGATGTTGAAGTCGTGGCCGAGGCGTCCAGCGGCGAAGAAGCCCTACAACTCTATGAACAGCATCGACCTGATGTGGTGGTGATGGACATCGCCATGGCCGGAATGGGCGGCATCGAAGCCATCAAACGCATGATTGCCAAGGACCCGGGGGCCCGCATTCTGTCGTTGTCCGCCCACGAAGACACCAGTTATTCCAAACGAGCTTTGCAAGCCGGGGCATTGGGTTATTTGTCCAAACGTACGGCGCCCGAGGTGTTGATCGATGCCATCCGCTTGGTCGCTCAGAAAAAACGTTTTATTGACCCGGTCATTGCCCAACGTATGGCCATGCAGGATCTGGACGGCGATGAAAGCCCCATAGAAAAACTCTCGCCACGTGAATTTGAAGTTTTTGTTCAACTCGCACGCGGCCAATCGGTGCAGCAAATATCCGAAACCCTGAAGTTGTCCGCCTCAACGGTGGGCACACACTTGTACAAAGTCAAACAGAAATTGCAGCTGGCCAACCAGTCTGAAATCACCTTGCTGGCCATGCGACACGGCTTACTGGATTCGAATTAACGCGAACAACCGGCAGCGGGCGGCTTTTTAACCTAAAATGAATTATTCTGAAGAGGTTTATATGAAGAAGTTCATTATTTCAAGCATATTCTGTGCACTTAGCGCAGGCGCCATGGCAGAAGATGCAGGCATTAACTACAACGAAGCCACAGTCAATTACGCAGGCTACAAATCAGGCACCACCACCTACAACGGCTACGCTCTGGGACTGGGTTTGATGCTGACAGACAATATTTACGCACTTGGCAACTACCAAAGCTTTGACAGCGGAAACATCAACCAAGGTTCACTGGGCCTAGGCTACAGAATGCCGGTTGGCGGCGGAGCTGACGGTTTTTTCACTTTAAAGTATGAAACAGATACTGAAACCGTTACTTCCAACGGCTACAGCTTGGGAGCAGGTGTTCGCGCGAGAGTCACCGCTGATATGGACATCGTCGGCGCCTACAGCTACCGAGTGATGGGCAGTAACCATGACTACACCTTTGACGGTGGCTTGAACTACAAATTCACTAGCAATATGTTTGGCAAACTGGGCTTCGCCACCACATCTGGCGATACCAGCACGTCCATTTACACACTTGGCCTAGGCTTTAATTTCTGATCCAGAAAAAGCCCCCGGTCAACAAAAAAGCGCCCCTAGGGGCGCTTTTTTCATGGAACTGGCTGCCTTGTTATTAATCGTACAAATCAGGCTGATCTTTGGAAATACGCGCCAGCAATGGCTGGAACTGGAACCAACCAGCATAAGATGAACCGACGATGGGGAAAGCTTGCTCAGCGGCAACTTGGGTTACCATTTTCAAGGGTTTGCCGTGAGAGGCCGCTTCGGCCATCAATTGAACTTGACAGCAGCGTTCCATGGCGATGTACCACCAGGCGGCCGCCTCTACAGAGTCGCCCACGGTCAACAAACCGTGGTTTTGCAAAATAACACCTTTGTTTGTGCCCAAAGCTTTGGCGATGCGGTCGCCTTCAGCGATTTCCAGCACCACGCCTTCAAAATCATTGTGCACCACGTGGTCGTTATAAAACGCGCAAGCATCCAGTGAAATGATATCCAAGGGCTTACCCAGCGTTGCCCAAGCACGGCCATGAGGGGCATGGGTATGGGCTGCGGCAACCACATCAGGGCGGGCATGGTGAATGCGCGAGTGAATAGCGAATGCAGCTTCATTCACCGGAAGCACGCCTTCCACCACATTTCCTTTGTGATCAACACGGATCAGGGTAGATACCTTGATCTGACTGAAATGTGTTCCAAAAGGATTGACCCAGAAAGTGTCAGTGAATTCTGGGTCGCGTGCAGTGATATGACCTGCAACGCCCTCATCAAAACCGAAGCGGGAGAACAACCGGAATGCCGCGGCAAGCATTTGTTTGCGATGCAAACGTTCTTCTTGCACATTGCTAAATTTAGGTGGTTGCGGCAGCGGGGGAGATACACCGTCGCCAAGTTTTTGATGGCGCTGATGCATAGAAGATAGTTCTGCAGGTGCGTTCATGGTCTTTTGTCTCCGATAGTTGTCAGGTGCTGCAAGCAGTTCAGCCGGATGGCCAAGAACAAACAGCCTTGCCTAAGAATTTTTTTAATAAGTATAGGCCCTAACACATGATGTGGAGTTGAATTTAGCAGAGGCACTGAGCACCTAAAACAGGTGGAAAGCTTTATACCCGCCAAAGCGAGTTGAACTTACTCATAACTTAAGACGCATCTTATTTAATACCGTTACATAGCAACAAGGTTATGTTGCCAACTACTTTAAAAAGGAAAGAATCAATTTTGAAATCTGTTACGATTCTCAGTGAGATAATCTCAATTAATTTAAATAAATTGAATGAATGTGATGTATGAAAACCCTTCAATGCAATATGTTTAAACACCTGCATTCATTAGCTTTATTGGCACCCGTGGTGTCCGGTCTTATCTTTAGTACACAAGCAGCACGTGCAGAGGAAAGTTTTGTAGATATTGGATATTCACCTGCCAACGGTTCCATCACTCAAAGTATCGTCTTCGGTGTTTACGGATTAAAAGAAAAAAATTCTATGTATGTGAATTTTTCTCTTGGACTTCCGCCTGGCGATAGTGATTATGTAAATTCCAATTTTTATAGCGGCACTGCTTCTGATTTCAAACAAATACCAATGAGTATCAACGTAGGAAGTACATTTCCTATTATTCCAGACGGCACTAAAGTGCCTATTTATAAATCAATACATTCTTACTTCGGTGTAGGCTATGCCTCTCTCAGCGGCATTGCCAAATACTCATCCGGCGGATACGACTATGGCTACTACAATTACACAAGTAATGATAAAAGCGGCTTGAATTTAAATGGCGGCTTGATATTTATGTTCAACTCATTTGGGATAAATGTAGGCGCCAATACTTTCACGAAATCCGTTTATATCAATATTGGAGCAATGATTAATTAACGAATTTAATATTAACAATATTTATGAATTGCAAGTATGGTTTTTTTATTAGCAAAAAAAAATATTCTGTAGGCTTATTATATTTAAGCCTACTTGGATTATCTTCTTGTGGCGGTAATTACTCCGAACAAGTCGCCAAGGTAGTTGGCAAAACCAAATACCTGGCACCGTCAGCAAACAACGAGAAAGCCCAGGGCTTCGAAAAAATAACGATAAATAATCAGGGCATACTGGAAATAAAACTCATCGAGAAGATTTATGCACCAGAATACGAAGCTCCGATCGTACAAAATAATAAAGTTGAAGGAACAAAAGCCAATCCTGTAGGCACTATTTTTGCAACTTTATTTACACTCGGACTGTATCCAGTCATTGAGCCCAAAGGCGCTATCGAATTAACAACCGGCCGGAAAAAAGAAACACTGCTAAACGAACAACCGGATTTATCGCAACAAACTAAAACCGGCAAGTTTTCATGGCTCACTCGACCTTTAAAAAATGCCCGCCTCAATATCACCGGATTATCCAGTACTATTCCGGTCAGATATGAAGCCAATGAGTCAGATGTTTTTTATGTGGATATCTCAGATGCTTTGTACGAATGGACATTGAAAAGCAACAATATTCCTCAAATAAACATTGAATGTAGCGACTGCGCTAATACCAGTAGTAAAGAAAATTTGACAACCCAGAAGTCATTATCATTTACAGCGCCTGAAATCTGGAAACTCGAAGCTGTATACCGCAGAAATTTTGATGTCATTTGGGTGGCGAATAAAGGGATCAATAATTTCAATACATTTACCGAGCCAAGATCAGGGGCAAAAACCGATAATAGTTGGAAAAATATCCTTGCTGAAATCAATACCAGATCAAATTCAAAACTGCAGGAACAATTAAGATTACCGCCGGAATTAATCAAAGCAAGAAATAATCTGATTAACTCCAAACCAGCTACTGAAATAACCATCTCACAAGACGAGTTCGAATCAAGTGTTGAATTCAAACAACGTATTAAGCGAATTCAAACCCTGCAAGATCAAAAAACCATCGAATATAATCAACAAGTTGACAGTTTAGAAAGGCAAATTTCGAATTTCCAAAGCCAAGCGCCAACACAGCTATCTAAATTGCAATTTCAAAATATTATAAATACTACTATTCAACAAATTGCCGGTGACCCGGTTATACGCAATGTAAAATATGATGCCGATTTAAAGCGCCTTATTATTCAAGTCTCCGGTATATCGCAAACCAATCGCAGTGATTTGATTTCTCTTGTCTCATCCAATGAGGTATTAGCGGCTGATGCGAAAAGATTCAAAGAAAATTCCAAAAATACGCGCGTCTATCTGGGTTTTGATTTAATCAATAATAAAATAATACCGAAAAACGGGCATATTTTCGATGGTCAAAAAATTCTTCCATTTCAAGTGATTGATGAAATCGCCATACCTGAACTGCATACAGCGAAAATAAATATCGACAAAAAAGCCAACTCATTATCAAGTTTAAAAATCAATCCCGAATTAAATAAAGTGTCACCTAATATCAACTTATCCAGCGACCCTGATATTTCAAATCTTCGTAAACGACTGGAAAGTTTGAGAACCGAATTAGCTCAAAAACAACAAGACTCAGATAAAGATATTATCAACAATGAGATCAAAAACCTTGAATCAAAACTTAGAATAATTAATGAAGGGGCTTTTAATGATGATTTAAAAGATATCATTTCCAAAGCCTCAAGCAATACTGTAAACAATCAAATAACAGCCATAGTGATAGGCATTTCTGACTATTATGAACTTCCTAAAGTGACTTTCGCCGACAGATCTGCGGATGCTTTTGCCAATGTTTTACAAAAACAGTTCGGGGTACCAGAGAAAAATATCATACTTTTAAAGAATGATCAGGCTACTGGCTTTAGACTTCTTGAACGCATCCGTAAAGTTGCTGAACGTTCAACTGAAGGACAAAGCCTTATTTTTTACTTTGCCGGGCATGGGGCACCGAGCCGAGACGGTAAAACTCCCATTCTCATTCCTTTTGATGCCAGCGGCTCCATCATGGATGAACAAGCATTCAGATTACATGAGATTTTTAAAATTCTTTTACAAAGTCAAGCCAAGCAAATATTGGTTGTTTTAGATTCATGTTTTTCTGGTTTGACTGATCAAAATGAGATGATTTTCAAAGATATTGCACCTATCTTGCCTAAGGTATCTGATTTGGGATTTTTAAATGATAAACGTTTAATAATTCTGGCAGGGAGTGGACCTGGAGATTTTGCCCATGCCTTCAGAAACAAAGGGCATAGACTCTTTACTTACCATTTGATCAAAGAAATCAGCAATTCCAAAGGTCTTTATAAAAACCGCTATCCGAATCTGGTTGATTCTGTGATGAGTGAGTCTTTAAGATTGGTCCCATCGTTTGAGCAAAAACCGATGTGGATGGGAGGTGAATTTAATTTCACTACACTTCCCTAACCTGCTAACTCGTTTAGCGTTATTTAGATTTCATTTAGAACATATCACGTATTTATTTAAGACTGTTTTTATATTCTTATAAGAATAAATAAATGAAGGCATTTTTTCTATTAATCTGCTTATCTTTTACAACATTGTTAAGTCATGCTGCATGGGTAGAAATTGGATGGAATAAAGAAGAGAAAGTCAGAATCTTTATAGATTTAGATGCAATATTACATGGAAAGAATACAAAAATCGTCAAGGCACTTTACGATTTTGAAACTCCTAATCACCAATTCAATAAAACACATTTATCTGAGGTAGAGCTGATTGAAGTGGATTGTCGTCAAAGAAGATTTCGTTTGCCACAAATATCCTGGTACAGCAAAAACAAAGCAGGTGGCTCAACTGTCTTGACAACTCTTAATGCTGATTGGCAGATGTCAGAGTCTCATTCAGCTTATGAAGAAATAATGAGTCGTGTTTGTCGTTAATGAGCAAACATAGATTGCCAAAAGTTCAACGTGTACCAACTACACCCCAACAAAAAATGCCGACTGGGTTAAGGCAAATATCGGCGTTGACTTACCTACCAACTATCCGGATGAGGCTTACCCCGGCTTTCCCGGTCCTGTTGTGATGCAGAGTCAGCAGAGCGGTAGGGTTGCATGCGGGCTTGCCCGCTTTGGCTTGATTCCCGCATGGTCTAAGAACGACAAAATCAGCCGCCATACCTACAACGCACGCAGTGAAACAGCGGCAGATAAACCGAGCTTTAGAACCGCTTGGCGCAAACGACAGTTTTGCTTGGTTCTTGCAGACAATTTTTATGAATCTAGTTACCAAACTGGCAAAGTAGTGAGATGGCGGATACAAACCCAAGAACCAAACCCGTTTGGTATCGCGGGTATCTGGGACAAATGGACGGACCCGGCTACCGGTGAACTGGTAGTTAGCTTCTCCATGCTGACCGTCAATGCAGATGAACACGCTGTGATGCGGCAATTTCATAAGCCTAGAGATGAAAAGCGCAGCCCGGTCATCATCCCGCAAGAAAACTATATGCAATGGCTTGGTGCAGACGTACCGACAGCTACTCAAATGTTGTCATGTGCAGGAATGCATGCTTTGCAGGCAGCACCTCAACCTAAGACCGCTTAAAAGATTACTGTATATGGGCTAACTGCACATCGCAGGCAGATAAACGACATTCCCGGAGCAGTACGCGAGACTTTAGCAAGCATTTCTGGCGTGGACAACGCATACCCACCAACACAAACGGAATGAGCCAGTGTGTATTCCGTTTCAAATAATCGAAGCTATGGCTACATCATCAAACTGGCTCGAATTAAATTAGCCATGGCTTCAAATTGAAGGCTTATTTAATATGGAGGCGCGAGCCGGAGTCGAACCGACCTACACGGATTTGCAATCCGGTGCATAACCGCTTTGCTATCGCCCAGTTATAGAGATAAAAGGGAAGCAGATGCTTCCCTAAATATATGTCGCGGGACATGAGGCTCGAACTCGCGACCTCAACCTTGGCAAGGTTGCGCTCTACCAACTGAGCTACTCCCGCTTGAGGGGCAAAGTATAGCCTAAAAAGACCTGCTTTGCCAGCCTATGCCATCAATGTTTTACC
>CANGPN010000037.1 GCA_947456305.1 Comamonadaceae bacterium
ATCGTTCGGCAAGGGTTCGAGCAAAAACGCGCGATCAAGCGCCACGTCAATGATTTGCGCTTTCAACTCGTCGGCGCTGCCCAACAGCATATAGGCCACGGCCATATTTTGCATGTCGGGAATGTTTTTCTCCAGGTACTTGAGCGCATCTTTGATTTGCAATGCACACAAGCGGCGCAGACCGGCGCGGTTTTTGGTGGCGGCGACATCAGGCTCGTCAAACACTTCGATGCTGACCGCATCGCCCAAGTCGACCAGCGCGGGAAACCCGATGAGGCTTTGACCGCCTTTGCTGATCTCCATCAACTCAGGGAGTTCGCCGAAGGACCAGGTGGTGTATTTGCGATTGGCGATCTGGGAATTTGAAGCGGAGCCTTTTTTCTCTGACTTGAAATTGGGGTCAGAGCCCGAGTTTTGCTTCGCAAAATCGGGATCTGACCCCAGATTCTGAGAAGTCCGCTGCCCTGTGTTGGTCAAAGCATTCGCCTTCGCAAAATCGGGATCCGACCCCAATTTCTCAGCAGAAGAAGCCAACTTCAAACCGGCCAAGGCCTGAAACGCGCCTCTGGCCTTAGAGCCCAGTTCCGCTTTCAACGCACCCAGATTTCTGCCCTGCCCGAGTTGCCGCCCGTGCTCATCCACCACGCGAAAGTTCATGAAGAAATGCGCGCTCAACATGTCCAGCTTGAAGTCGGTGCGCTTGATGTCCAGGCTGGTTTCATCACGGGCTTTTTTCAACAGCACGTCGGTCAAACCACCCGCGCCAAACACCTCGGGAACTGACAACTCAGCGGCCAAGCGTGCGGCGCTCTCGGGCAACGGCACAAACCGGCTGCGCGGGCGCTGCGGCAGGCTTTTGAGCAGCGCTTGTATCTTGTCTTTCAACATGCCGGGCACCAGCCATTCGGCGCGTTCTTCGCTCACTTGGTTCAGCACAAACAATGGCACGGTCACGGTCACGCCGTCTTTGGGGTCGCCCTGCGCGTGTAGGTAATGCGCAGCGCAATCGACACCGCCTAAACGCACCATCTTCGGAAACGCTTGCGCGGTAATGCCCACGGCTTCATGCCGCATCAATGATTCACGCGTCATCAACAACGGCTCAGTGTGGTCACCTGTGTCGCGTCTGCGTTTTCTCTCGTCCCGGTACCAGCGCTCCAAACCTTTGCAATTGCACACATCCTCGGGCAATAGCTGTTCGTAAAACGCCTGAATCATGCTGTCATCCACCAGCACGTCTTGGCGGCGTGACTTGTGCTCCAAGTCCATCACTTGAGCGATGAGTTTTTTATTCGCTGCCATGAACGGCAACTCGGTTTGCCACTGCGCTTCGACCAGCGCTTGCTGTATGAATATTTGCCGGGCTAACACCGGGTCGGCTTTGGCAAACGGCACTTTGCGTCCGCTGTAAATCACCAAGCCGTAAAGCGTGGCGCGCTCAAACGCCACCACGTCCCCATGCTTGGCTTCCCAGTGCGGGTCGAGTAATTGTTTTTTCAGCAAATGCGCGCCGGCTTGCTCCAGCCACACAGGATCGATGTTGGCAATGCCGCGCCCAAACAATCGCGTGGTTTCCACCAATTCGGCGCAAACCAACCACTTGCCCGGCTTCTTCTTCAAATGCACGCCCGGGTGGCGGTAAAACTTGATGCCGCGTGCGCCCAAATACACGTCTTCTTCGTCTTGCTTGCAGCCTATGTTGCCCAGCAGTCCGGTCAACATGGATTGGTGCAATTGCTCGTAGCTGGCCGGTTTGTCATTCATGGCCCAGCGCTGCTCTTTCACCACGGTCAGTAGTTGCGAATGCACGTCGCGCCATTCGCGCCAACGGCGTATGTTGATGAAGTTTTGCCGCAACAGGTTTTCATGCTGGCGGTTGCTAAGTTTGTGCGTCGCGCCTGTTGCGCTTGAAGCGCCATTGCTTGGGGCTTGCTTGGCTTGCACTGGTGAAGTTTTGCTTGTGCCTGCTTCGGAATGGACAGTGGATGCGCTGCCGCCGCCGCGCGACGCTTCCAGCCAATCCCACAAACGCAAATAGCCGCTGAATTCGCTTTTCTCGTCTTTGAATTTCGCATGCGCTTGATCGGCCTGGGTTTGCGCTTGCAGCGGTCGGTCGCGCACATCTTGCACGCTCAGCGCCGAGGCGATGATCAGCACTTCTCGCAATGAGTGCAACTCGCGCGCCGCCAAAATCATGCGAGCCACGCGAGGGTCTAACGGCAATTTGGCCAATGTTTTGCCAATAGGTGTGAGGCTGTTGTCCTCATGCACTGCGCCCAATTCGGTGAGCAATTGAAAACCATCGGCAATGGCTTTGGGGCGCGGTGCTTCCAGAAACGGAAAGTCGGCCACGTCGCCTAAGTGCAGCGACATCATGCGCAATATCACCCCGGCCAGCGAACTGCGCAATATCTCCGGCTCGGTAAAACGCGGCCTGCCGTTGAAATCTTTTTCGTCGTACAGGCGTATGCAAATACCGTCGGCGACACGGCCGCAGCGACCGGCGCGCTGGTTCGCCGCCGATTGGCTGATGGGCTCAACCAGCAATTGCTCTACCTTGCTGCGAAAACTGTAGCGTTTGACCCGCGCTAGTCCCGCGTCGATCACAAAACGTATACCCGGCACAGTCAACGAGGTTTCGGCGACGTTGGTGGCCAGCACGATGCGCGGTGCGCCGCCGGTCTCGAACACGCGCTCTTGCTCGGCTTGCGTGAGCCGCGCAAACAGCGGCAGCACGTCCACGTGGCGGGTGTACGCGTTGTGCGACAAGTGGCCGCGTAAATGCTCGGCGGCTTCGCGTATCTCGCGCTCGCCCGGCAAAAACACCAGAATGTCGCCGCGCGGCGAGCCGCTCCACAACTCGTCCACCGCTTCTGAAATGGCGTTGCCTGTGTCGTACTCGCGGCTTTCCTCCCAAGGGCGGTAACGCATCTCAACCGGAAACGTACGGCCCGACACCATCAGCACCGGGGCCGGTCCTTTGGCGCTGGCGAAATGCTGGGAAAAGCGATCGGCATCTATCGTGGCCGAGGTGATGATGATTTTTAAATCGGGACGGCGCGGCAGTATTTGCTTGAGGTACCCCAGCAAGAAATCGATGTTCAGGCTGCGCTCGTGCGCCTCGTCAATGATCAGCGTGTCATAAGCTTGCAGCAGCGGATCGGTTTGTGTCTCGGCGAGCAAAATGCCGTCGGTCATCAGCTTGACCGAGGCATCACGCGACAACTTGTCTTGGAAACGCACTTTGTAGCCAACGACCTCGCCGAGTGGCGTTTTCAGTTCTTCGGCGATGCGTTTGGCAACTGAGGTGGCGGCGATGCGGCGGGGTTGGGTGTGGCCGATGATTTGGCGTCTGAGAGGTGGGCGTTGGCTGTTCGGCCTCGCGGATAAATTGGGGTCAGATACCGATTTTGTTTGCTTCGCAAAAAAATCGGTATCTGACCCCAATTTCCCAAGCTCTGACTCCAGTTTCTTCCAACTTCCCCTGCCCAACGCCAAAGCCATTTTGGGCAACTGCGTGGTCTTACCAGAACCGGTCTCGCCGCAAACAATGACCACCTGGTGCGCTTGTATGGCCGACATGATGTCGTCGCGGCGGGCGCTGACCGGCAGGTCTTCGGGAAATTCGATGGATGGAGGCGAGTTGGGCGTTGTCACGGCGCGAATTATCCCACGTCACAGATTCACATATTCACGTGCTACACTGGTTCACATAGACTTTGGAGGGAGTTTCCACATGACCAATCTCACCATCTCTTTGGACGAAAACCTCGTCAAACAAGCCCGCATCAAAGCCATACAAGAAGGCACCTCGCTCAGCGCCAAGGTGCGCGAAATGCTGGCTGCCTATGTGCGGCAAGACGCGCCTACTGCGTCTGCAGTCATCCCCAAATTGCCCACTGGCGGCAGCGGTGGCCTGATGCCGGGCATAGACCCCAGCAGCAACCGTTCCTTTTATGACGCCATGGATGCGGACATGGACATCAGTAACCTCAAATGACACCTGATGTCAATGTGCTGGTAGCGGCCATGCGGCTGGATCATCCTCACCACGCGATTGCCTACAACCATTTGCAATCGGAATTGAAGAAGGCTTCACTGCGGCCAAATCAAATATCCATCGTATTGCTTGGTGTAGTGGTAGCTGGCTTTATTCGTGTCGTGACCAACCGCAGAATATTCCAACTGCCAAGCAGTTTGAATCAAGCCATAGACTTTGTCGAAACACTGTTGCTTTCGCCGGGCGTGGTGTATCAAGGTACGGGCAGCCATTGGCCAGGCTTCAAAGACTTGTGTCTGAGCGCTGACATCAGTCCCGATTCAGCCACCGATATTTGGATTGCCGCATGCGCTTTGCAGTCGGGTGAAATACTGCACACCTTTGACCGTGATTTCAAAAAAATCTTGCCCGATGAACACCTTTTCTTAGTGAGCCGATAACCCATGTCCACTGTTTTTAATTTCACTTTCGTCCCCTGGTTCCGCTCGGTCGCACCCTATATTCACATGCACCGTGGCAAAACCTTTGTGGTCGCCATTTCAGGTGAAGCCATTGCAGCGGGTAAATTGCCCAGCCTGGTGCAAGACTTGGCCATGATCCAGAGCATGGGCGTGAAAGTGGTGCTGGTGCACGGCTTTCGCCCGCAAGTCAACGAGCAACTCAAAGCCAAAGGGCATGCGCCCAAATACTCGCACGGCATTCGCATCACCGACAGCGTGGCGCTGGATTGCGCACAAGAAGCCGCCGGTCAATTGCGTTATGAAATAGAGGCTGCATTCAGCCAAGGTTTACCAAACACACCGATGGCGGGAGCGACCATTCGCGTCATCTCGGGCAACTTCATCACCGCGCGGCCGGTGGGTATTGTTGACGGCGTGGACTTTCAACATTCCGGTCTGGTGCGCAAAGTCGATGTCACCGGTATCAGCAAAACGCTGAGCTTGGGTGCGATGGTCTTGTTGTCACCGTTTGGTTTTTCGCCGACCGGTGAAGCTTTCAACTTGACCATGGAAGAAGTTGCCACGTCGGTGGCGATTGCCTTGCAAGCGGACAAATTGATTTTCGTGACTGAAGTCCCGGGCATACGCATCAAGCCCTTGGAGCCCGCCGGTGAAGACAACCCGATTGACACCGAAATGCCACTGGATGTGGCTGAGCAACTGCTGGCCGATGTACAACCGGCCAATCAACCGACCGACATCGCTTTTTACCTGCAACATTGCGTCAAAGCTTGCAAGCACGGCGTGGAGCGCAGCCACATACTGCCGTTTGCAGTGGATGGTGTCTTGCTTTTGGAAATTTATGTACACGATGGCATAGGCACCATGGTGGTGGATGAGCGCTTAGAGAGCTTGCGCGAGGCCACGCCGGACGATTTAGGCGGCGTGCTTCAATTGATTGAACCTTTTGAAAACGACGGCACGCTGGTGCGCCGCGAACGCACAGAGATCGAACGCGACATTGGCAATTACTCGGTCATCGAACACGACGGCGTGATATTCGGCTGCGCGGCGCTCTACCCTTACCCGGAAAACAAAACAGCTGAAATGGCGGCGCTGACCGTGTCGCCGCATTCTCAAGGCCAGGGCGACGGCGAAAAAATCCTGCGCCGTATTGAACAACGTGCACGCCACCTGGGTGTGGAAAGTATTTTTGTGCTGACCACGCGGACCATGCACTGGTTTTTAAAACGCGGTTTTGTGCAGGTGCCTATTGAATGGTTGCCGCAAGCGCGTTTGCGCAAATACAGCCCGGATCGCAAAAGCGTGGTGTTGATGAAAAAATTGTCTCAGGGCTGAGGCTCAAAATGCGCATCATTCGCCGCATGAAAGCGGTTTTGAATGTTGCGCCACACGACCAACACCAGCCAGAGCCCCATGGCAACAAAAGCCACGAACGACCAATTGGCGATAGAGCCGCCTAAAAAAGTCCAGTCCACCTTGGTGCAGTCTCCGCTACCTCTGAAAATCAGCGGAATAGCGCGTTGCAGCGGAAACGATTCAATCATGCCGTAAAAGTCACGGCCACAACTGACAATGTTCGGCGGGTACCACTGCAACCAAGACTGACGCGCAGCCACAAATGCACCAAAGCCCGCCATCAACACACTCAGTAACACCAGTAACTGTTGAACCCGTGTGTGCCTGAACACCAAAGCCGCCACAGCCAATAAACCAATGATGGTCATCGCATAGCGTTGCACGATACACATGGGGCAAGGCTCCAAGCCCACCACGTGTTGCAAATACAAACCGAATCCCAGCAAGGCGGCACAGCCCAAAGCCAGCAATGCCCAGCTAAGGCGTAGGTTCAATTGGTTCCAAAGTTTTAAAAGCATTTTTAATCTGGCAGCTATCTACGAATTACTTCCATTATCCGCCTGAGCAGTGCCTGCACAAAGACCATGCCACATGAACAGCCAAGGGACAGGCAAAGCTTGCTACAGTCACGGCTTTGTCTGATACACAAGGATTTTCATGGCACGCACTGTTCACTGCATCAAACTGGAAAAAGAAGCTGAAGGCTTGGACTTCCCGCCTTACCCCGGCGACCTTGGAAAACGCATTTGGGAAAACGTCAGCAAAGAAGCATGGGCCGCTTGGTTGAAACACCAAACCATGCTGGTGAATGAAAACCGTTTGAACCTGGCTGATTTGCGCGCCCGCCAATACCTGGCCCGTCAAATGGAGAACCATTTCTTCGGCGACGGTGCTGATGCTGCTCAAGGCTATGTGCCTCCGCCTGCTGCCTGATTGCTGTGGTGAGCTTGGATAAACGATGCATCGTTATCGGAGCCGGTGTGGCCGGTGCGGCATGCGCACGTGCTTTGGTAGACAGAGGGTGGCAAGTCAAACTGCTAGACATTGCCAAAGACCCTTGCGCCGGTGCCTCCGGTGTACCCGTGGGCGTGGTGTCTTGCCATGCTTCGCCGGATGACAACCCCTTATCCCAACTTACCCGAGCGGGATTGCAAGCCACAATCGCATTTGCCAAAGCACATTTGATCGAAGGACAAGATTGGTCTGCCTGCGGTGTTTTAGAAAGACGCATAGCTGACAGCAAGCACCCTAAAAAACCCTGGCAAGAACCCGCCGAAGACAGCGTCTGGTACTCACATGTGACGCTGGCAAAGCATGAGCAATTGCAACAAGCCGGCTTAAGCGCAGACGCATCCTCAGACTTGTGGCAACCCAAAGGCGCGTGGATCAAACCGCTGGCATTGGTGCGTGCCTTGTTAAGCAGCGACGATATTTTGTTTCTGGGCTTGCATGAAGTTGAGAGCATGCAAAAAAGCCCGGCTACCGGTGAATGGGTATTGCGCATCAAACACCATATTGCCATTCCCGGCATGGGCAGTTCACACACTTACACCAGTGAATCTGCGCCCCATGTGGTGCTGGCCACCGGCGCGCACACCCCGGAGTTTTTAAACCAAGTTTTGTACGAACCGGACATGGGCTTGCACCCGATTGCAGGCCAAGTGTCTTGGGGCTTGCAAGACGATTCCGACAGCCAAGAATTGCCGCAGTTCGCCGTGAATGGGCATGGCAGCTTTGTGGCCCATGTGCCCACAGTGGATGGCAATGCTTGGTACACAGGCTCTACTTTTGACAGACACCAGTCTCAATTGACAGCCACTGAAGAAGCGCATGCACACAACAGACAACGCTTGAGCGAGTTGCTGCCCGCCGTGTCTGACACATTGGCACATCAATGGAACGATCAGGCGCAAATCAAAGCGTGGAACGGTGTACGTTGCGCTTCTGTCAACCGCTTACCCAAGCTCGGCCCATTGGATGAACAACGCTTACCGGGCTTGCATATGTTGTCCGCCATGGGTTCGCGCGGACTCACGCTGGCTTTGTTGTGTGCTCAGGTTGTGGCTGATCGAATGGAAGGTAAAACGCCTACGCTGCCAGAAGCCTTGCTCCAAGCCATGCAATGTGAATTGCCTGAAGCATAAAAAAACGCAGCCCTTGCGGACTGCGTTGTGAAATGTTCCCTCGGAAGTTTTTATTGTTTATCAGAAGTTTTTTGAATACTGAATGATAGTGTGGTTGTATTCCGTAGAAGCATTACCAGCCACATCTGCTCGCTCGAATGCTTTTCCGATTGAAATACTATCATCAGGTGTAAATTTGTAGCTGAAGCTCAACCCAGTTTCATTGGTTTTGTAATTGGTAGCGATATCGGATTTATTTGCTACCGAAACTGTATCAGTGTACGCCTGACGGTGGCGCCAATTTAATTTCGCTCCAACTTTATCGGTAATTTTGATATTGGTACCCAAATCATATCGATAATCACTAGTGTCCCAACGTTTGCCGTCAGACTCAGCGTAACCTCATGATTTATTTGAATAAATCTGACTTTCCCCTTGTCCACGATTTGAATCGTTTTCCGGACTTAGGGCATGCTCGGCGGATCTCATCTGCTGGGGACTGGCATGCA
>CANGPN010000038.1 GCA_947456305.1 Comamonadaceae bacterium
CGGGTGTGAGTGCCGTCAACGACGCGCCAGTCAGTCAGAGTGACAGCTTTGATGGCACGGAAGACACACGCATCATTCTTGAACAAGCGGATGTATTGGCCAACGACACCGACAACGATGTGCTGACGGATGGCGACAGCCTGTCGGTACAAAGTGTGGGCAATGCCAGTCACGGCACAGCGCGCTTGTTGAGTTCAGGGCAAATAGAGTTTTTGCCGGAAGCCAACTACCACGGCTTAGCGACTTTTGACTATGTGGTGACAGATACTTTTGGTGCCACAAGTACGAACACGGTGACTTTAAACATTGGGGCTGTCAACGACACACCCGTGGTGCAAGGCGAGAGCACTAACACGTACGAAGACACCACGCTCAACATAGCAGCTAGTACTCTTTTGACCAACGACAGCGACGTAGACACCATCACCGATGGTCAAGTCCTAAGCCTAAGCGCAGTCAGCAGTATCAGTGGCAAGACCTACGGCATGGTGAGTTTGGTCAACAACGCCGACGGCACGCAAACCGTGCAGTTCACGCCAGACGCCGACTACCACGGTACAGCCAGCTTCAACTACACCGTGAGTGACGGCAATGGAGGTTATGCCACGTCAACAGCAACAGTGACGGTGTCAGCCGTCAACGACGCGCCATTGACAGCAGATGAAACCGACCAAATTGACGAAGACAACGCGATCACATGGACGCAAGCTGAATTGCTGGCCAATGACAGCGACGTGGACACCGCCACAGATGACCAAGTGCTGAGCATCACCGCCATATCGGGCGCGACAAATGGCACGGTGAGCATGCTGGCCAGCGGAGACATCCGCTTCATCCCCAACGCCAACTACCACGGCACAGCCAGTTTTACCTACACCGTGAGTGATGGCAACGGCGGCACCACAGACGCCAGAGTGAGCATCACTGTTAACGCCGTCAACGACACCCCGGTGGTGCTAGGGGAAAGCACCAGCACCAACGAAGACACAACACTTTCTATTGATGCAGCGACTTTGCTGACCAACGACAGCGACGTGGATACCATCACCGATGATCAAGTGCTGAGCTTGAGCGCTGTCGGCAGCATCAATGGCAAAACCCACGGCACAGTGACTTTGGTCAACAACGCTGACGGCACGCAAACCGTGCAGTTCACGCCAGACGCCAACTACCACGGTACAGCCAGCTTCAACTACACCGTGAGCGACGGCAACGGGGGATATGCCACCGCAGTGGCCACCATCAACCTTGCAGCAGTCAACGACGCGCCGGTGACGGTGGGCGAGACCAGTAGCACCGATGAAGATGTGGGACTGATCTTCACCCAGGCACAGCTACTTGCCAACGACAGCGATGTAGACACCGCCACGGACGGCCAGGTGCTGACCATCAACGCCGTATCGGGCGCGACCAACGGCAGGGTGAGCATGCTGGCCAATGGCGACATTCAATTCATCCCCAGCGCCAACTTCCATGGCACAGCCAGCTTCACCTACACCGTGAGCGACAGCAATGGAGGCACCACAGACGCCAGCGTGAGCATCACCGTCAATGCCGTCAACGACACGCCAGTGGTGCAAGGAGAAAGCATCCGTTCGACGGAAGACACCACGCTTGTATTCAACCCCGCCGATTTGTTAGCCAATGATTCTGATGTAGACATGGCAACCGATGCTCAGGTGTTGACCATCACTGCAGTCAGCAATGCTAACCATGGCAGGGTGATGTTCATCATGCAAGCGGATGGCACTCAAGGCATTGCTTTCACGCCCGATGCAAACTATTTTGGCGTTGCAAGTTTTCAATACACGGTCAGTGATGGCGCGGGTTCAAGCGTAAGCGGCACTGTGTCTATGAATTTGTCACAAGTCAATGACGTACCTGTCGCCCATGATGACAGCTTGAGCGGTATTGCAGAAGACAACCCATTGCACATCAGTTTTGCTAGCTTGTTATCCAACGACACCGACGCGGACATTAACAACGCTGTATGGGGCGGTTTGAACGATAGCTTGAGCGTCTCTGCCGTGGGCAACGCCACGCATGGCTCCGTGGCCTTGGTCAATGACGAGGTTGTTTTTACGCCAGATGCCAACTACCACGGAGTGGCAAGCTTTGTTTACCAGGTGCGCGATCAAAGTGGCGCGCTTTCACAGGCCACTGCATCATTCGCCATTACCGCTGTCAACGATGCCCCGATTGCAATTGGCGAGACCATCAGTTCATCGGAAGATACCCGTTTGATATTGAGCCAAGGCGCCTTACTCCAAAACGACAGCGATGCAGATGTGGCAACTGACGGGCAAGTCCTGAGCATCAAAGCTGTTTCGAACGCACGGCATGGCAGCGTGGCCATGAATTCAGATGGCACGATTTCTTTTGTGCCCGATGCCAACTACTTTGGAACTGCGAGCTTTGATTACACCGTGGACGACGGCAACGCAGGCGCAGCATCGGCCACGGCCACGATCAACTTGCTGAGTGTCAACGATGCCCCAGTGGCAACGGGCGAAACGATCCAATCTCAGGAAGACCAACAACTGACGATCCTCAGCAGCGCCTTGCTGCAAAACGACACCGACGTCGATAACCTGCAATCGAGCTTGGTCATTTCACGGGTTCAGTCGGACGCTGGCGGTTCAGCGTCTCTGAATGGAAGCGGCCAAGTGGTGTTCACGCCAAATGCCAACTTCAATGGGAATGCAACATTCACTTACTGGGTGAAAGACCCAGAGGGTTTCGAGTCCAACGCAGCGACCGCCACTGTTGTGATAAATCCCTTGAACGATGCCCCAAGTGCACAAGGTGAAATCATTTATGGCGCCAGTGAGGATGCAGTTTTTTACATCAACAAATCAACCTTATTGGCCAACGACAGCGACGTTGACGATGCAAACAGTGCATTGAGTTTGAGCTGGGTAGGCAACGCTTCGAACGGCGTGGTCGGTTTAGACGGCAACGGCAATGTGGTGTTCACACCCAATCCCAACTACAACGGCAATGCCTCTTTTGAATACAAAGTTCGTGATGCGATAGGCGCTGAATCACCTGTTGTACAGGCCGTGATTCCTGTCGCACCTGTGGACGATGCACCCGTGGCTGTAGACGACCAGTTCGCAACGTATAAAAATTCGGTCATGACCATCGCATTCGGTCAGTTGACCAGCAACGACAGCGATGTGGATGGTGATTCGTTGACTGTGAGTGCTGTCAGAGACCATGCCAATGGCCATGCATCCATCGTGGATGGACAAGTGCAGTTTCAAGCTGCCAATGGTTTCACTGGAGGCGCATCATTTGACTATTTGTCAGACGACGGACATGGCGGGCAGACTTGGGCAACGGCTTACGTCACAGTGAATGAGCCACCAAATCTGTATCCGAACATCGATTGGACAGGTTCTTATTCGCAGGTGAGATGGCACTTCAGTTTTAATTGGTATTACGTCTATTTTTCATTGACGGATGACAGCTCTCCACTGGGTCTGTCGATGGAGTTAATTTCAGCGGACGTAAAATTTTGGGGTCAATGGTATGACGGCTCTATGAACATAGAGCTAAATAGAAACGGACGAGATGGGTATTTCTTTTATAACGAATACGGGGAAGGTTTGAAAACATCGTGGCGTGTTGTCGATGAATCGGGCTTAGTGAATATTTGCCACTTCGACATCACGGGTTGGGAAGACGATGGAATTTTCAATACCTATTCGATTTATTCCGAACATTCCGGTTACTACTATCCCCCTGTCATACTAGACCTCAACGGCGACGGCGTTCACTTCACCTCGCTTCAAAACTCCCAGGTCACGATGGATGTCAACTTTGACGGCATCCAAGACAAGATGGCATGGGCAGGCAACGACGATGGCGTGTTGGTCTGGGACAAAGACCACAACCACCAAGTCACAGATGCTTCAGAGTTCGGTTTTCAAACCCTCAAAGCCGGTGCCCAAACAGACCTGGAAGGCTTGCAAGCCCTAGACACCAACAGCAATGGGCAACTCGATGCGGGCGATGCCAAGTTTTCTGAATTCGCTGTTTGGCAAGACGCCAACGGAAATGGCAAGACCGATGCGAGCGAATTCAAATCACTCAGCGATCGCCAAATTGCCAGCATCAACTTGCAGTCCGACGGCCAAATGCGAGATGCAGGCACGTCGCTCGCCCACAGTAGCAGCGGAGAGAGCGATGCTGTGGTGATGGGCAGTACCAACTACACGCGCATCGATGGCAGCACAGGTCAGGCTGCAGATGCCATGTTGGCTTATGAACCAGGACATAAGACAACACAGGCCGATGCGCAAGCTGCTGAATTTATTCGCCAAGCCTTATTGTTTAACCAAATGTGCAACACCGCTTCAACGTCAGATGGTCTTCCTCTGACGTTTGTTCCTATCGCCCAAGAGTTGACAGTCCAAGACTTGTTGGCAACCCTCTCTGACAACGCCCACCACAGCTTGCAAGCAACTTGATGCCAAAGTCTTTGAAACAGCCACCTTGTACTGAATGAACACCATCGCGGCTTTGCTGATTAAGCCAGCCCCTCACCCCAACAAATCCAGCAAAGTCCGCGCAATCACCTTGGTGGCGCGGCGCAGGTCTTCCAAGTCTAGGCGCTCGTCAGCCCGTTTGGCGTGGCTCTCCAGCACGGTGCGTGGGCCGGCGCCATAAATCACCCCCGGAATACCGTGCTCGCCGTACAAACGCACATCGGTGTACAGCGGTGTGCCCATGGCTGGAATAGGTTCACCAAACAGGGCTTCGCCATGGTGTTGAATGGCATTCACCAAGGGCTTGTTGCCCGCCAAGGGTTTCATGCTGTGCGCCATCAGCATGCGTTTGACGTCCAGGCTGATGTGCATGTCAGCAGCGCGCCCTTGGTTGAAGGCGCTCACCGCATCGGCCATCACTTGGCGAATGCTGGCCTCTACTTCCACCGGGTTCTCTTCTGGAATCATGCGGCGGTCTAACTTGAACATCACCTTGCCAGGAATCACGTTGGTGTTGGTGCCGCCTTCAATCAGGCCCACGTTCACATAGGGGTGGTTGATGCCCTCCACTTTGGAGGTCACTGCTTTGTAGAGGGTGTTTTGGTGATACAGCGCATTGAGCACAGCCACAGCGCCTTGCAGGGCGTCCACCCCGGTTTCAGGAATGGCAGCGTGCGCCATCTTGCCGTGCACGGTGACTTCCATTTGCAAGCAACCGTTGTGTGCGGTGACCACTTGGTAGCTGAAGCCTGCGGCAATCATCAAGTCGGGTTGTGTCAGACCCTGGCGCAACAACCAACCGGGGCCGAGCAGGCCGCCAAATTCTTCGTCGTAAGTGAAGTGCAGTTCGACATTGCCTTGGGCTGGCTTGGCGACGGCCTCGAGTGCGCGCACGGCAAAGGTGAAGGTGGAAAAGTCACACTTGCTCACCGCGCTGGCACGGCCATAAATTTTGCCGTCCACGATGTGGCCGCCATAGGGGTCTTGGGTCCAACCCTCGCCCGGGGGCACCACGTCACCGTGGGCGTTGAGCGCAATGGTTTTGCCTTCTCCATAGTGGCGGCGCACGATCAGGTTGGTGAGGGTTTGCAGGCCATAGGCTTTCACCTCGGCTTCTGGCACTGCGTGTTTTTCGGCTTCAAAGCCAAAGTCTTTCAGCAGGGTGGCGGTGCGCTCGGCATGTGGCGCGTTGTTGCCCGGTGGCGTGTCAGTGGGCACGCGGATGAGTTCTTGCAAGAACTTCACTTGCTCGTCAAAGTGGGCGTCGATCCAAGCATCAAGTTGGGCGTAAGCGGCGTTGTGGTTGTGGTCGGTCATGGGTGTCTCGTTTTGCAGGGCGCAGGATCAAGCGCGGGTGTTGTGCAGCAAGTGCATGAAGGCGTCGATGGCAAGCTGCATGTCGTCGCTGGTGGTGCTCTCGAGGGGGTTGTGGCTGATGCCCGCGTTTTGACCGCGCACAAACAGCATGGCTTGGGGCATCACCTCGTGCAGTTTCATGGCGTCGTGTCCTGCGCCACTGGGCAAATGAAACACGGGCACGCCCAGCGCTTGCACGGCCGCTTCCCAGCGCGCTTGCCACTGGGGTGCGCTGGGTGCAGCGCTGGCACGCATGGTTTCTTCCAGCGTGTAGTGCACGCCTCGGCGAGAGCAAATGGTTTGCAAGGCGTTGAGCACATCGCGCATCAGCAGGTCGCGCTGTCCGTTGGTGGGCGCGCGTAAATCCAGGCTGAACTGGCAGCGTCCGGGTACCACGTTGATCGAGCCGTTGGGCACATTCAACAAACCCACGGTGCCCACGGCGTTGCATTGGCCGTCGGCACCGCGGTCGCGCAACGCGCGTTGTTCCACATACAGGGCCAGCTCGGCCACGGCGGCTGCGGCATCGCGACGCCGGTCCATCGGGGTGGTGCCCGCATGGCAGGACACGCCCACCACTTCCACCATAAAGCGCACGCTGCCGTTGATCGAGGTCACCACGCCCAGCGGCAGGTCGCGCTCGTTGAGCACTGGCCCCTGCTCAATGTGCACTTCCACAAACCCCAGGTACTTGGATGCATCGCGTGCAAGCTTGGGAATGTCGGCCACCTTCAAACCTGCGTGCTGCATGGCTTGGCGCATGGTCACGCCGTCGGCGTCGGCTTGGTCCAGCCATTCGTGTTGGAAGTCACCCACCAGCGCGCCCGAGCCCAAGAAAGTGGCTTTGTAGCGTTGGCCTTCCTCTTCGGCAAATGCCACCACTTCCAGGTTGAAAGGCAGACGTTTGTTGGCACGTGCCAGTTCACGCACGCAGGCCATGGGCACAAAAATGCCCAAGCGTCCGTCGTACTTGCCGCCGTTGCGCACGGTGTCGTAGTGCGATCCGGTCATCAAGGTCTTGGCGTTGTCGGTGGACGCTTTGTAGATGCCCACCACGTTGCCCACCGCGTCAATGCGCACATCGTCAAAACCGCAGGCTTTCATACCCAACTCAATCGTGCGGGCGCATTTCAGGTGAGCATCCGTCAGGTAAGTGACGGTCAGTTCTTCACGCGCTGCGTGGGGCGCATGGGGATTGACCGTGCCCACATCGCTGAACTGGGCCAGCCATTCGTGCCAGTCCCACACCTCGTGACCCAGTGTGGGCTCATAGCCCAGTTTGTCGTTGAGGCGAATCTCCACAATGCGGTGGATGTTGCGCAAGCACTCGGCCAGTTCGTAGTCGGGGTGGTTGTCCAGACGACGTTCGAAGGTTTGAATGATTTGCTGGCGCGTCAAGCCCGTCCCGC
>CANGPN010000039.1 GCA_947456305.1 Comamonadaceae bacterium
AGGCAGATGGTTTCATCCACCACGGTTTTCATGTTGGCGGGCACCACGGGCAAGCGGAATTTGCGCCCCCCGAGTTCTACGCCAGCGTCGCACTCTGAGCGACTTTCCACGCGGCACTTGCGTGGCAACAACAAGACGTTGTCGTAATCAAATATTTCCATTTCCCAAGCTCCAGAAAAAACGTTCGAAGATTGAGCGCTTGGCTTGGCCGGTTTTTCTGACGCACCAGGGCAGTCCAAAAAAAACCGAGCGCAAGAATCTTGGGCCCGGTGGCTGATTTTAGCAGCTTGTATACACGCCCACGGCCAGTGGCCCCCACGGCGGTCTTTGGCCGTATTAGCGCTTAAGATTCAACTTTTGAAAATAATGAATTTCGCCTCATATCCATGTCTTCGTCTGACCTGACCTACGGCTCATCATCAGGCTTTAAGGGGAGACCAAATGCCCGCCCAAAACCAAAAACCATTTATAGCCCCTGTGCCTCAAGCCGAAGGCATTACCCCTTTGCTGGGCAGCCTGCGCCAACTCATTGCCGAATCACGCCAGCAAGTGCTGCGGGCGGTGGACGTGGTGCAGGTGCAAACCTACTGGCACATTGGGCAGCATATTGTCGAGTTTGAGCAAGGCGGGGTTCAGCGTGCAGCGTATGGGCGTGGCTTGCTGGTGCATCTGGGGCGGGCGCTTTCAGTCGAGTTTGGGCGCGGATTTGATGCCACAAATTTGCGCCATATGCGTGGCTTTTACTTGGCTTTTCCAATTCGCGACGCAGTGCGTCGCGAATTGAGCTGGACGCACTACCGCCTGCTGCTGCGGGTGGATAGCCCAGAGGCCCGTCAGTGGTATGTAAATGAGGCGGCTACCCAAAACTGGAGCACGCGGGCGCTAGAGCGGCAAATCGGCAGCCTGTATTACTACGACCGCTTGCTGCTGAGCCAAGACAAAGCGGCGGTGAACGCTGAAGCGCAGACCAACTTGGCTGCACTGGATGAATCCCCCAGGGCTTTTGTGCGCGACCCTGTGATGCTGGAGTTTTTGGGCCTGCCTGACACGGGGCGCTTGCTAGAAGCCACGCTGGAAACAGCGCTGATGGACAAGCTGCAGCAGTTTTTGATGGAGCTGGGCAAGGGCTTTGCGTTTGTGGCCCGCCAGCAGCGCATCAGCACCGAAACGCAAGACTTCTACATCGACCTGGTATTTTACAACTACCTGCTCAAATGCTTTGTGCTAATCGACCTCAAAACCGGGCCGCTGACACATCAAGACGTTGGCCAGATGGATATGTATGTGCGCATGTACGACGAGCTGCGCCGAGGTGATGACGACAACCCCACGGTGGGCATTTTGCTTTGCGGTAGCAAAGACCAATCGGTGGCGCATTACTCGGTGCTCAATGGCAGCGAACAACTGTTTGCCAGCAAATACCGCCTGATCTTGCCCAGCGAGGAAGAGCTGCGCCTAGAGCTGCAACGCGACCGCCAAGCCATTGAAGAACATAAAAACTTGAGCATTGAAGACGACACCCCATGAGCTAACAAACCCAAAAACAACTCCCGTGTGTATCCTTGGTGCTCAAGAAGTGCAAGAAGCCAGACCTCACGCCGCGTGGAGATGGCCGAGATTGAGAAGAACGATTTCAACCTCAATATCTCGCGTTGCCTTGATCGGGCAGCACCTCTGGGGCTTTCTACAATTCCCCAATGCACTTCTCTACCGGGCTTGACGCCTTTGCCCCATCCCAAGCCGCTGCTGGCAGCGCATCTCCCTTGCTGCAAGGCCTCAACCAAGAACAGGCGGCAGCGGTCACCTTGCCGCCTGAACATGCGCTGATCTTGGCCGGTGCTGGCTCGGGCAAGACGCGGGTGCTCACCACCCGCATTGCCTGGTTGTTGCAAACCGGGCAAATGTCTCCCGGCGGTGTGTTGGCGGTGACCTTCACCAACAAGGCCGCCAAAGAAATGCTGACCCGTTTGACCTCCATGCTGCCCGTCAATGTGCGTGGCATGTGGGTGGGCACCTTCCACGGTTTGTGCAACCGCTTTTTGCGCGCGCACTGGAAGCTGGCCAACTTGCCTCAGACCTTTCAAATCTTGGACACCCAAGACCAACTCAGCGCCATCAAGCGTTTGAGCAAACAGTTCAATGTGGACGAAGAGCGCTTTCCCCCAAAGCAAACCATGTGGTTCATTGCGGGCTGCAAAGAAGACGGCTTGCGCGCCAAAGATGTGGAAGTGCGCGACGAGGAAACGCGTAAAAAAGTAGAGCTCTACGACTTGTACGAAGCCCAGTGCCAGCGCGAAGGCGTGGTCGATTTTGGCGAGCTGATGCTGCGCTCTTACGAGTTGCTGCGCGACAACGATGCGGTGCGTGAGCACTACCGCCGTCGCTTTCAGCACATCTTGATCGACGAGTTTCAAGACACCAACAAATTGCAATACGCCTGGATCAAGCAACTCGCCGGGCCTGTGGGGCAAGGCGGCGGGGCCGTCTTTGCGGTGGGTGACGACGACCAAAGCATTTACGCCTTCCGTGGCGCGCGCGTGGGCAATATGGCCGACTTTGTGCGCGAGTACCAGGTGCAGCACCAGATCAAGCTGGAGCAAAACTACCGCAGCTTCAGCAACATCTTGGACAGCGCCAACCACCTGATCAGCCACAACAAAAGCCGCTTGGGAAAAAACCTGCACACCACCCAAGGTGCAGGTGAGCCGGTGCGCATCTACGAGTCGCCCACCGACTTTGCCGAAGCCCAGTGGATGGTCGACGAGATGAAGCAATTGCTGCGCGATGGCCAAAACGGCGATGGCAGCCAAGGTGTGGCGCATCGTCATGAAATTGCGGTGCTCTACCGCAGCAACGCGCAAAGTCGGGTGATTGAAACCGCGTTGTTCAATGCGGCCATGCCGTACCGGGTGTATGGCGGCTTGCGCTTTTTTGAGCGCGCTGAAATCAAACACGCGCTGGCCTATTTGCGTTTGTTGGAGAACCCGCGTGACGACACCAGTTTCATGCGCGTGGTCAACTTCCCGCCGCGCGGCATTGGGGCACGCAGCATTGAGCAATTGCAAGACGCTGCACGCGCGATGGGCTGCGCCATGCACGATGCGGTGAGCGCGGTCTCTGGCAAAGCCGGCGCCAACCTGAGCGCGTTTGTGGCCAAGATCGATGTGTTGCGCGAGCAGACCCAAGGCCAAACGCTGCGCCAAATCATTGAGTTGCTGTTGGACCACTCGGGCTTGACCGAGCATTACAAGGCCGAGCGTGAAGGCGCAGACCGTTTGGAGAACTTGGCCGAGCTGGTCAACGCTGCCGAAAGTTTTGTGACCCAAGAGGGCTTTGGTCGCGAGGCCGTGGCCTTGCCTGTGGACGGCCAAATGATCAACCCCGACACGGGTGAAACCATGTCGCCCCTGGCCGCTTTTTTGACCCACGCCGCGCTCGAGTCGGGCGACAACCAAGCTCAGGCGGGCCAAGACGCGGTGCAGCTGATGACGGTGCATGCCTCCAAAGGTTTGGAATTTGACTGCGTGTTCATCACCGGCATGGAAGAGGGCTTGTTCCCCCATGAAAACTCGATGAACGACTACGACGGACTGGAAGAAGAACGTCGCCTGATGTACGTGGCCATCACACGGGCGCGCCGGCGCCTGTACCTCAGCCATTCGCAAACCCGCATGCTGCATGGCCAAACCCGCTACAACCTCAAGAGCCGTTTCTTTGAAGAGCTGCCCGAACACACCCTGAAGTGGATCACGCCCGCACGCTCCGCTTTTGCCGACCCGCAAACCTCACGGCGCGATGCCTGGCAAAACCCCGCCTGGCAAAACAACCCTTGGGGTGGCGGTGCCGCCACGGCGGCAGCACCCGTGGTGCAACGCGCGGCGCCTATCAGCAGCGGCCCCAACGCCTGGGTGCGCAGCGGCGTCCAGGTGTTTCACACCAAGTTTGGCGAGGGGACGGTGATCAGCTTGGAAGGGCTGGGGGACGATGCCCGTGCTCAGGTGAAGTTTGGCCGCCACGGCATCAAGTGGCTCGCTTTGAGTGTGGCCAAACTCACGCAGATCTGAGGTCGCAGCTCAGGCGTAGATCACGTCCGATACAAAGCTGTCGCGAAAGCTGAAATAGGTCGAGCAGAAAAACATCGCGGCCAGCATCAACATGGCGGGCAGCAGCGCCAAGGAGGCAAATTCGCTGTCGCCCGTGAGTCCGCCAATCAGCGTGATCACCAAGGCGGTGAGCAGAAAAATAAACGACCACAGCAGGCCAAAAACCAAAAACGCACGCCAGTTTCTCAGGCAGGCCACGGAGCTGAAAAATAAACTTTTGATCGCAGGCACACCATGCCAATGCACCAAAGCTGGCGCATGCCAAAACACAGCCGACAAGGGCATGTAAAGCAGCAGCGACAACCACATGGCGTTTTGAAATTCGGGTTTCATCAAGGTGTCTGCGTCCAATGAACCGCCCACCAAATACAGTTTGGCAAAGTCACCGCCATCGAGCAACATCGACACGCCCATGACGCCCACAAAGCCCAGGGCGTAGAGCAGGCCCAAGAGCAGCATGCTGCGCTTGCCCTCAGTGCCCGAACGAAAACCACAGAGCAAAATGATCGGCATGGGGAACTTGCCCAAATCCACCTCGCGGGTGGCGGCCATCAGGCCCAAGGAGGCGGCGGGCAGCAACATCAGCGCCACAAAACTCCCCACCACCGGCACCAAGGATGAGACCGACATCAGTGCCATGAACATGAAAAACAAGCCGCTCAGCGCAATGGGCTGCTTCCAGAATATGCGAATGCCTTGGCGCACCCATTGGGCGCCCGTGCGTGCAGGAACAACATGGAGTTTCATGGTCAAAGGTGTACGGGTTGGGTCACGCGTTCGCGCAGCACACGCTCAAAGTGGGTGGGGTCGTGGGCTTGGAGCATGCTGGCCTCGCGTGGCAAGTGAAAGTCCCACAAGCGCGAAATCCAAAAACGCAAAGCGCCTGCGCGCAACATGGGATTGAACAGCTGGCGCTCGGCCCCCGTGAGGGGGCGCACAGTTTGGTAGGCGTCGAGCAGCGCTTGCATCTTGGTGGGGTCATGGCGGCCTTCGTTGGAAGCGTCATGGTGGATGCACCAGTCGTTGATGCAGACAGCCAAGTCAAACAGCCAGCTGTCCACGCCAGCGAAATAGAAATCAAAAAAGCCGGTCAGCTCAGGCAACTGAGGGGGGCCATCAAACATCACGTTGTCGCGAAACAAGTCGGCATGCACCGGGCCACGGGGCAGGGCAGCGAAGGCCGAGGCGGTGGCTGTGTGGCGTTGAAAGGCCAACTCAGCTTGAATCAAGGTGGACTGCGAGGCTTCGAGAAACGGCAGCACCACCGGAACCGTCTGTTCCCACCAGTCCAGCCCCCGCAAATTGGGTTGCTCACGCGCGAAGTCTCGGCCTGCCAAGTGCATGCGCGCCAGCATGTCGCCCACGGCCGCACAGTGGGTGGGGCTGGGGGCAAGCTCGCTTTGACCGCGCAAACGGTTCACCACGGCGGCTGGCTTGCCTTGCACAGTGAGCAAGATGTCGCCGTTGCTGTCTGACACCGGGTCAGGCACCGGGATGCCGCGCTCAGCCAAATGCTTCATCAGGTACAGATAGAAGGGCAGTTGCGCGTGGGTGAGGCGCTCAAACAGCGTCAGCACATACGCGCCATCACTGCTGGTGAGGAAGTAATTGGTGTTTTCAATGCCACCTTGGATGCCTTGGAGTTCAACCAATTCACCCAGCTTGAGTTGCGTCAGCAGATCTTGTGCGGTGGAATCGGAGACTTCGGTGAAAACAGCCATGACAAAGAGGTAGATGAAAGTGAAGGAATTGTAGTGGTCGCCTCAGGGCGCGCTCTGGGCAGCTGCCGCTCGTGCCCCATGGGCACGGCACAATCGCGGCATGTCAGAAAACAAGACCTTGCTGCTGGTCGACGGTTCCAGCTACCTCTACCGTGCTTTCCACGCCATGCCCGACCTGCGTGCCGTGCCGGGTGACCCCACCAGCGCCGCCACCGGCGCCATTCGCGGCATGATCAACATGATGCAGGCTTTGCGCAAAGAAGTGTCCACCCAATGGGCCGCCTGTGTGTTTGATGCCAAGGGGCCGACCTTTCGCGATGCCATGTACCCCGAGTACAAAGCCCACCGTTCGCCCATGCCCGACGACTTGCGCAGCCAAATTGAGCCCATCCATCAGATGGGGCGCCTGCTGGGCTGGACCGTGCTCGATGTGCCGGGTGTGGAGGCCGATGACGTGATCGCCACCTTGGCGGTGACGGCGGCCGAGCAGGGCATGACGGTGGTGGTCTCCAGTGGGGACAAGGACCTGAGCCAGTTGGTGAACGAACACATCACCATCATGGACACCATGAACGGCAAAAAACGCGACGTGGCCGGTGTGACGGCCGAGTTTGGCGTGCCGCCGAGTTTGATGATCGACTTTCAAACCCTGGTGGGCGACACCGTGGACA
>CANGPN010000040.1 GCA_947456305.1 Comamonadaceae bacterium
AACTTGAGGGGCTCATGTCACCTATAAAGGTAATTAAAAGATCTAACCTGCTTGTGTTTCGGCTGCACGCAGTTTCTGTGCCAAGAGGTCTAAGACGCCGTTAACGTATTTATGACCATCGGTACCGCCAAAAGTCTTAGCAAGTTCTACAGCTTCATTAATAGCTACCTTATAAGGTACGGATAAGTCAGCAGCCAATTCATAGGTGCCGATCAGAAGGGCTGCATGCTCCACTGGCGACAATTCATTAATAGGGCGATCAAGTGCGGGTGTAATGATGGCTTCTAATTCGTCAGTGCGATCAAGTACGCCTTGAAAGATGCCATTGAAAAGATCAAGTTGGCAACGTTTGAATGCAGGATCCTCGGCTAGCTGCTTGGCGATAGCTACGCTATTCGGGAGACTGCCTGCACGACGCACAACTAGACTTTGATATACGCCTTGCAGGGCGTATTCACGAGCACGACGACGTGGCGTTAGAGAGCGTTTTGGTGCCGTAGACTTCCCATCACCACTGTCTTTGCTAGCTTGCGTTGGGTTCAGAGTCGATTTAGTCATATTTACTCTTCACCATCGTTCATTTCGAAATCAATATCGGGAGTCAGCGCTAATGCAAGATTGGCCATTTCTACAACAGCCTTGGCACAGTCAGCGCCTTTCACATTCACGCGGACTTGTGCTTGCTCATCGGTATCGCAGGTTAGTACCCCGTTGGCAATTGGTAAACCTGAATCGATTGAAATGCGAGTGATGCCTGAAGCGGATTCGTTGGAAACCAATTCAAAATGGTAAGTCTCACCACGAATCACAGCGCCCAAAGCAACAAGCCCATCAAATTCACCTGTTTCAGCTAGCTTTTGAAGTGCAAAAGGAATTTCAAGTGCGCCAGGAACGGTAACCAGTTTAATGTCTGATTGAGAGACGCCCAAAGTAATTAATTCGCTGATGCATGCATTTGTCAGAGCAACGCAATGATCTTCATTAAAGCGAGCCTGAACGATGCCAATGCGTAAATCTTGGCCATTTAGGTCTGCCTCTAGTACGCCTACAAAATCGTTATTGGAATCGGTCATGATGATCTTCTAATGGGAGAAATATTAATTAGGCTCTTACTTGGGTTGATACGGAGTGTAGCCAGTAACCTCAAGCTTGTAACCAGAAAGGCTGGGCACAGGGCTTGGGTTTGCTAGTAAGCGCATTTTGCCAACACCGATATCTTTTAAGATTTGGGCGCCAATGCCGTAGCTCCGGAAATCAGTTTTGCGAGTAAGAGGTTTCTTTACCTCATCTGTTGTCTGGTTCAGTTTTTGAAACTGCGCCAGCCAGTCTTCATCATTAGGTGCTGCAATACCCGAGGCATTGAGAAGAACTGCAACCCCTGCTGGGGCGGCAGCGATTTGCTGAAGAGCCTGTGCTAGCGGCCAAGAGTGGGTGCTGACATTGGAGTCTAAAAAGTCAAGAACGGTGACGGGCTCATGAACTCGTACTAGCGTTTCATTAGCTTCAGAAAGTTTACCGTGAACAAGCGCAATATGAATACATGAGCTTGGAGTGTCACGATAAATAATGCCTTCAAACTTGCCCCATGGGGTGATGAATTCACGAACACCTTCGCGAACCACAATACTTTCATGCTGGCTACGGTACTTAATGAGATCAGCAATGCTGCCAATTTTGAGCTGATGTTCTTTTGAAAACTCTAACAAGTCCGGCAAGCGAGCCATGCTGCCATCATCTTTCATGATTTCGCAAATCACAGATGTCGGTGAGCAGCCTGCCATGGCAGCAAGATCGCATCCTGCCTCAGTGTGGCCAGAACGAATCAGTACGCCACCTGGTTGCGCCATCAAGGGAAAAATATGACCCGGCTGGACTAAGTCGTTTGGTTTTGCATGAGGTGCCACAGCAGTCTTAATGGTGAGGGCGCGGTCTGCTGCAGAAATGCCCGTGGTGACACCGCTTGCGGCTTCAATTGAGACAGTGAAATTGGTTCCCATGGAGGTGCCGTTATCACGCACCATCAGAGGCAAATTGAGCTGCTGGCAGCGTTCACGAGTCAAAGTAAGGCATATGAGCCCGCGACCGTGCTTGGCCATGAAATTGACTGCTTCCGCACATACATGATCGGCAGCCAAGACCAAATCACCTTCATTCTCACGATCTTCTTCATCGACGAGAATGACCATTCGGCCAGCACGTAGCTCAGCGATGATTTCTTCTGTGGAGGAAAGAGTATTTGGCATAGCCCTCTATTTTAAGCTGAGCAGCAGATTATCGTTAGCCCCGCCTCCCGCCTCCTACTGCAATCTTCTGCTTTTCAGACCACAAGAGCCTCTGAATCCTGTTTTAGCGCCCAATAAGACCCTAGAAAATCTTGTATGCCCCCAGTTTCCCCAAATGTGCCAAATGGATTCATCCTATTAGAGGTTTTAGTGGCCATGAGCCTTATTTTGGGTGTCTGGTTGACCTCAATTGGGGCTTATCAAGGATTGGCTCTTCGCTTAGTCCAGCAAGAAAATAAACGGTTGCAGCTTAGGCAGACGTTTGATTCGTATGAACTTGCTGAACAAGCGAGGGTCAATATTTCTTCCAAGGATATTAAGCATGAATCTTCTCGAGTGTCTGGTCGGAATCGCACTTTGCGCCCTATTGCTAAATCCACTGCTAAAAACTAGCGCCGATTTATTGATCAAACAAATTGAATATGAAAAAACGCAGACCCTCATTTCGGAAGCAGAGCGCGCACTGGAGTTAATTGGTCGCGCAATTCGAATGGCGGGTTATTAAAATGTGAAGTCAATCCAACATATTCCTAATAAGAAAAACATGAATTCTCCAATTGAGATTCGCAAAAGAAGCGGTTATCAAGGTTCTGATACTTTAGTGCTTAGGTATGAGTTATCGGATGGTGTGGACTTTGATTGCATCGGCAACGTTCTAACGAGTGATCGAACAAAACATAATTTGGCCCTGCAAGGTTTTCAGGTAGATAGGCAGGCTGGATTATCAAAAGGCGCAAAAGTAAATGGAGGATCACTCATGTGCCAGTCATTAGATCGACAGGGGCGAATACAAAATACGACCCTGATGAATGGCGTCAATTCCCTAAAAATTGATGAGTTACAGCCCTTTACGGATCAAGGTCAGCGTGCTTTTAGAGTTCAACTTGAAATGACCGATGGCATCTCTATTCAGAAAAAATTCGAGCGAAACTTCACCACCAGAAATCTGCCATGATTTTAGCTTGGGTGATTTCATTATTGCTTTTGTGCTCATCACTGATTGTGTATCTAGAGCGATTAACAGTATTGCGCGTGATGGAGGTAAAAACAATTGAGTATGCGCAAGAAAAATTTATTGCAGCAGAAAAATCTGTTCTTCAGTGTGAGGAAAGTATTACTAATTTATCTTTATTAATAGAAAATCATTGCTTCATTCAGCCAGCCGGAAAGAATCGGTGGCTCATTTCTAGCAAAGAAAAACCAAGCATCCAAATACATGTTCTTGTAGATGAAAAATCAGGTACAGTCACCCGTCTAAATTGGCGTCAGGCTTTTGAGTAAAAAGGACCACCCTGAATCTGGTGCAAGTTTGCTGGAGCTGATGGCGGTAGTTTTAATTGTTGCCATCACCGCAACCATCACGATGCCACTATTGCAAGAGCAAATCGCTATTCGTGAAATAGAATTAGTAGCAAGACGGCTTATTGCTCATACTCATTTTGCTCGTCAGCAAGCATTGCATCTAGGCGAGCCAGTAAGACTTGGGCCTAGGCTGAATGAAAGATGGGAGAGTGGCTGGACTGTGAGTAGCGGGTGCATCGGCAAGAGCAATCATCTATCTTGTATCAATAAAGTCTGGCTTGCCCAGAAAAAGACAGATCCCATTTTCTTTGAGAGGGATGGCGGACGATTTATTGACCCTCACACAGGCAAAGTGGGGATTCTGTTTAATGCCGCAGGGGCAGCTAAGACGATTCATGGGGGATTTGTGGCGAACCGCTTGGTTTTAGGTCATCACAGGGTGCCAGGCTTGCAGCGACATCTCATATTGGGTAGTGGTGGGCGTTGGCGTATCTGCGACCCCTCTAGAGATGCAAGAAGTTGCCATTGAATGGTTTAATAGACCCATGTACACCGCTGTAGATTACCAATGGATGAGCGAGGCATTAGCCGTGGCTCAAAAAGCACTTTATCTAGCTAACCCCAATCCTCGGGTGGGCTGTGTCATCGTGAAAGATGGGCAAGTCATTGGGCGTGGATTTACTCAACAGGTTGGTGGGCCTCATGCTGAAATTCAGGCTTTAGCCGATGCCAAAGCTAACGGAAAAGACCCTGCGGGATCGACGATCTATGTCACTTTAGAGCCCTGTAGTCATACTGGGCGAACCCCGCCCTGTGTTGATGCCTTGATTGCCGCTAGGCCGTCAAAAGTGATTGCAGCCATGAGTGATCCAAATCCTTTGGTTGCGGGAAATGGTTTGGAGAAGCTAAAAGTTGCTGGCATTGAAGTGCAATGCGGCTTAATGGAAGGAGAGGCCCGCGCGCTCAATCGTGGATTTATCTCCAGAATGACTTGTGGCTTGCCATGGGTACGCTTGAAGATTGCTGCAAGCCTTGATGGAAAAACGGCTCTGCCAAATGGCGAGAGTCAATGGATTACTGGACCTCTCGCTAGGGCAGACGGACATCATTGGCGTGCTCAAGCTTGTGCAATCCTGACTGGAGTGGGTACCGTTAAAGAAGATGATCCCACCCTCAATGTACGAGACGTTCAAACACAACGTCAACCGTGGCGAATTATTGTGGACTCTAAATTAGAGACGCCAGTGAATGCCAAGATTTTGAATCATCTTGAACAATCTGGCGTCATCATTGTTTGCGCAAATTTAGATAGTCTAGATAGTCAACAAAAAGCCAAGGCTTTTGAAGCTCGTGGCATTGAAGTAATCGCTATGGCCAACAATTTTGGAAAAGTCGATCTACCAAAACTCTTTGCTTATTTAGCAAGAGAGCGTGAGATGAATGAAATTCATGTGGAGTCTGGCTTTAAGCTCAATGGTTCTATGCTCAGAGAAGATTGTGTAGATGAGCTCTTGCTTTATTACGCCCCATTTTTTATGGGTGAGGGCATCGGTATGGCTAATGTGCCAACATTACCCTCTTTAAAATCCCGCGAAGACTGGCAAATCATTGATCAGTCCTTAATTGGCGATGATTTCAGGCTGAGGCTGATAAAACGCTAAATACAAACTAAAATTATCTCCTATGTTTACTGGAATCATTACTGCTGTCGGTCAAATCAAAAGTGCTCAAGAAAAAGGCGACGGCTTACATTTGGTGATTGAGGTTCCATCTGGTTACTTGGATGATGTAGCGCTGGGCGATAGTATTGCTATTCAGGGCGCTTGCATGACTGCAACGAATTTTGAAGGCGATACTTTTTCTTTAGATATTTCTCGTGAGTCTTTGAATAAAACGGTTGGTCTAGATAAAGTTGGCCCAGTTAATTTAGAGAAAGCGCTGCGACTAAATGATCGACTT
>CANGPN010000041.1 GCA_947456305.1 Comamonadaceae bacterium
ATGCCTTGGTTGCGTTGGGCATCTAGCGCAAAGTCAATCATCAAAATCGCATTCTTTTTAACAATACCAATCAAAAGCAAAATACCAATCGATGCAACGATAGTTAATTCAAAGCCAAAGAGCCGTAAAGAAAGAATCGCTCCGATAGCTGCTGACGGCAAACCGGCCAAAATAGTCAGCGGGTGAATATAGCTCTCATAGAGAACGCCCAGAAGAATGTAGATGATGCCTAATGCGGCAAAAATCAAAATTAATTGACCAGATTGATTGCTCTTAAAGACGGCAGCATCACCGCCGTAGCTTGTAATAATAGAAGGGGGCAAGTCAATTTGCTTGGTGTATTCCTCAATCTTCTTCGTGGCATCACCCAGGAAAACGTCTGGCGCCAAGTTAAATGACAGCGTCACTGCCGGAATTTGGCCTTGGTGGTTTACTGCGGTTGGACCAATCGTACGGGTAAATGTTGCTAGGCTCGAGAGTGGAATTAACTTATCAGTTGCGCGACCGCGTACAAAAATCTTATTGAGGTCAGTTTCGAACTGACGATCATCCTCAGAGGCTTCAAGAATGACGTAGTAAGTATTTACAGGGGTATAAATTGTCGAAACCTGCTTCTCACCATAAGAAGAGTAGAGCGCAGTTCGAATATCGGCAATTGAAACACCAGCACTTGCTGCCTTCTCACGATTAATATCAATCTTGACGTTGAGACCTTTGAGTTGTGAATCCGAGGTCACATCACGGAACATGGGATCAGCACGCATTTTTTGCATGAGCTTATCTGCCCATTCATTTACGCCTTCAAAGCCAACGCTTTGCAAAATGAACTGGTAACGAGATTTACTGTTCTTGCCGCCAAGCTGAAGGTTCTGAACAGGGCGCATATACACCTGCAGACCAGGTAGTTCTTTAAATTTAGCGCGTAAACCTTCTAGCACCTTAGACATCTTTTGGCGATCGGCCTTATCTTTCAGGATGATGAAGATACGACCTGTATTAGTACCAGAACTCGCGCCACCACCAACGACGGAGATAGAGCTAGCAACATTGGGATCGGTGTTTACAAGCTCAGCCGCTTTATCTTGCAAGGCCAACATGGCCTTAAAGGAGATATCTTCCGAAGCTTCAGTGGTTGCCTGAATTTGACCAATATCTTCTTCTGGGAAGAAGCCCTTTGGACTATTGATAAATAGAACAACGGTAATAACGAAAGTAGAGGCTGCCCCCCACAAAACCTTCTTGCGGTTTTTGAGTGCTAAATCAAGATAGTGAATATAGGTCTTGAGCATCCAATCAAAGAAGCGGTCAAATTTTTTGTTAATGGCATATTCTTTTGCATGCTCACCAGGCTTTGGCAAAAACCGACTGCAAAGCATCGGAACTACCGTAAGCGAAACAATCGCCGATACTAGGATCGAAAGAGAAACAACAACCGCAAATTCTCTAAATAGCAGACCTATTGGCCCAGCCATAAAGAACAATGGAATAAAGACGGCTACCAATGAGATGGAAATTGAGATGATGGTGAACCCAACTTCTTTACTTCCTTTTAGGGAGGCTTTCAGTGGATCCATGCCTTCTTCAACATAGCGCATGATGTTCTCAAGCACCACAATCGCATCATCAACCACCAGGCCAACAGCCAGAGTAATACCGAGTAAAGAAATGTTATCTAAGCTATAGCCCAAGAAATACAGTAAAAAGAATGCGCCAATCAATGAAATAGGCAGGCTGATCGACGGTATGACCGTTGCTGATACATGTTTTAAGAATAAGAAGATGACGAGTACTACCAGTAGCACAGTTAATGCCAGGGTGTAGTTCACGTCATGGATCGCCTCAATAATCGACAGTGAGCGGTCATTGAGCAACTGCAGCTTGATGGACTCCGGCATTTGCTTTTGTAGTTCTGGCAATAATTGCTTTACCGACTTTACAACTTCAACAGTATTGGCACTAGGTTGACGCAAGATGGCAATGGCAATAGAGCGCTCACCATTGGCACTCGCCAATGTTTTCACATCTTCATAGCTCTCAGTAACTTCAGCAATGTCTTTTAAATAAATTGGCAAGCCATTTTTTTGGCTAATGATGAGGTTGCCGAATTCTTCGGGTCTAACTAATTGGGGATTTGCATAAATTGTGATGGCTTGTCGTGGACCATCAAGAACACCCACTGGACTATTGGCATTTGCTTTGTTAATAGCAATCGCCACATCATCCATCGTCAGATTTCGATTGGCCAAGGCATCGGGATGAGCGCGAACACGAACTGCATAACGCTTTGCACCATAGACCAGTACCTGCGCTACACCACTAATGGTGGAGATATTCGGTGAAAGTAAATTCTCAGCATAAGCATTCAGGTCCGACAGATTGACTGAGGGCGAGCTCATCCGAACTACTAATACCGGTGTATCGGCTGGATTAACTTTTCGATATGACGGCGGAATTGTCATCTCGATAGGCAAACGCTTTTGTGCGCGTAATAGCGCTGCTTGAACGTCAACAGCTGCCTTATCAATATCCCGATCATTATTAAACTCAAGAGTAATGCTGGTGCTACCTAAAAAGTTCGTTGAGCTAATGACGGTAATACCGTCAATGGTCGAAAATTCTTTTTCCAGTGGAAGCGCTACAGACGCAGCCATATTTTCAGGAGAAGCTCCTGGCAAGGATGCGCTGACAGAAATAATCGGTGAATTAAAACTTGGAAGGGCGGCTACCGGAATTTTTAAATAGGCAACTGTGCCGGCAATGACGGTTGCTACGGATAGCAACACGGTCATCACTGGCCGCCGAATACATAACTCGGATAGCGTCATTTTTTGTCTGTAGTGCTTGGAGTAGCTGGAGGTGTAGCCGATGCAGCAGGCTGCGCTGGTGCAGTCGGTGCTGGAGAAGGAGGTGATTCTGCTTTAGGCGCTGCTTTATCACTAGACTTCGCCTCACGTGTTTTGCCACCTGGACGAAGGTTTTGCTTTCCTTCTACAACCACCTTATCACCCGCTTGGATGCCGGTGATTACAGAAGAGCCTTGATAGTCGTAAACCACCTTGACTGGTACTAAGCTGGCTTTGCCTTCTTTATCCAAGGTGAAGACAAATTTCCCGCGAGGATTAATGACTACTGCCTGAGATGGTACAGATAGAGCATCTTTTAAATCACTGGCAACCAAAGATACCCGAGCAAATTGACCTGGGAGCAATGTCATGGAGTCATTCGGAATTTGTGCTTTAACTCGGACGGCTGCAATGGATGGATCCACTTGGTTATCTACAACTAATACGGTACCTTCATAGACCTTTTTACTAGAGTCACCAACTGTCACTTTGACTTTTAGTGGCTCACCATCCAATTGATTCTCTAGTAGGGTTGGAATATCTTTTTCTGGAATCACAAACTGCACATTAATTGGATTTAATTGGGTAATGGTTACCATTGATCCAACGCTAGATGTTGCAGTTGAACTCGTTGCGGTAGTGACTACGTTGCTCGCCTGGACCAAAGAACCAGGGAATACGTTCACGATACCTGCACGACCATCAATCGGTGAGCGGATATAGTCAAAGGAGAGTTGAACTTCAGCAGCCTTAGCCGCTGCTTGGGCGGACTTGGCATTGGCTAAAGAAGTCTCTAAGCCCGCTTTAGAGATGAAGTTCTTGGCTACCAACTCCTTAGCCCGTAGATATTGCTTTTGGGCATCATCGGCCAACGCTTTGAGCTTTTCATAGTTGGCTTTATCGTTACGGTCATCCAGGGTAAACAAAAGATCGCCGGCTTTGACTTCCTGACCATCTTTGATATTGATCTTGGCAACCGTGTTGGTAACCATTGGACGAATATCAACAATGCTATTGGAGACGATTGTTCCGGTAGCTTCAATAATGAGCGGTACGTCTTTCTTCTCAACGATGACAGTTGTCACGGTTACTGGACCACCAGCTTTATCTGATGCTGGGAAAAAATAGTCATATGCTTTTGATGCTGCGTAAAGCACGATGATGACCAATAAGATGCGCCACTTAAATTTGACAACAAAAGCTTTAATAGTGGGCACATCAAGCTGCTTTAACTTGCTAACTTGAGGAGCTGCCTTTTGCCAAAGTGCACACAAACGGGTCTTGCCAACATTTTTCAGTTGACCCAACTTGGCGACTAGCTGATCGAGAGAAGATTCAATTTTTGACACAGTCTCGTTTTTTCTAAGTTTTTTATAGTTTAAATGCGGTTTAGGGCTACTTTAAAGCTCGCTCATTCTCTCATAAGCAGGCTTAAATAGTGCTGGGCTGAAGCCATTGGCTCTAGGGCAAAAACTCCTCAACCCCTTTGTTAGCAAGCTGGTCTGCCAGTTCATTGCCTGGATGGCCGTTGTGACCCCGCACCCAATGCCAAGAAATCTCATGATCAGGCAGTAGGGCGTCTAATTCTTGCCATAAATCAGCATTTTTAACAGGATCCTTGCTAGCCGTCTTCCAGCCTCGCTTTTTCCAACCTTCTAGCCATTCGGTGACGCCTTTTTGGACATATTGGGAGTCCGTCCAAAGTTCCACTGAGCTTCTTTGCTTGAGAGCACGAAGAGCAAAGATCACTGCGCTGATTTCCATGCGATTGTTGGTGGTGAGCTTTTCACCGCCATGGATATGCTTCTCATGGTTGCCTGAGCGTAGAACTGCGCCCCAACCCCCAGGGCCTGGATTGCCTTTACACGCACCATCGGTATAGATAACGATATGGGGCGGCTGATGGGCGGGCTTGGTATGTGGCATTACAGTAATTTACTGCTTCTGACTATTCTTTAAGGAATCGCGCAATTGATTGCGTTCAGCTGCTGGACTGAGTTGGGTAATGGCAGGTATCCGTACAGGTTGAACTTGCCCTATGAGTCGCATACCTTTGTGACGTTTAATTGCAGACACCAGAAAAACCGCTCCAAAAATCGGCCACCAGCGGTTGCCCATGGATTCTAGGAAGTCCATCCTTGACATAGATGATTCGCCATGGAGCGGGAACTTATAGCAACCAAAATGGCCGCGGTCGAGTGAGTAATTTAAAAGTTGTAACCAGTCTTTCACGCGAATCAGGCTAATAAACTGACCATCTCTTGGAAGGTAAGGATTGCCAATTAATCTACTGAGATATTGCCTAGCACCCCATAAGCTCGCAGGATTAAAGCCCGATATTACGAGTCGGCCTTCAGGACGCAAGATGCGATCAACCTCACGCAAAATTTGATGGGGATCGGCAGCAAACTCTAAAACGTGCGGTAAGACCACAAGGTCAATACTTTCATTGGCAAAAGGAAGTTCTGAGGTATTTCCTTCTATCGGGTGCCACTGGAATCGTGACGCATATTCACGACTGTCATTTGCATGCATTAATAGCGCATGCAAAGGCATACGATTTTCACTCAGAGCATTCATTTGCGGCAGAC
>CANGPN010000042.1 GCA_947456305.1 Comamonadaceae bacterium
GCCCCTCCTTGAAAACGCTCGCCACCGGCGTGGTTGGTGAAATGCATGGGCGCTGTCAAATCCACACTGTTGTCATCAAACTGGATTTTCTCGACGTTGATCAATTGCGTTTCTTGGATGCTCGAGCTTGCAGCAGAAACTGAATCGATGTAGATCACCCCATTGATGTTGGTGACCTTGTAATCAGCCGCATGGCCCTGAACGTGCACCACATCCGTCCCTGCACCACCATCAACCATGTCCCAACCACCCCTTGGGAAAAAATCATCGTCCCCAACCGTGCCCGTGAGTTTTTCTAAAAATTGATTGTTCAGTGCGCCGGTGATGGTGGACATGTGCGGAATTGAACTCTTGAATTTGGCTGAATAAAAGTCGAAGGTTTGATTGACTGCACTTAAACGTATTCCAAGCCCGTTTGCGCAAGACCTGCCAAATTGATGTGATTGGTGTTGAAACTGGATGTTGCCGCCAAAACCAGGAGAGAAGGCTGTGTAAAAACACCTTTGTTCAATTGACCCACATAGGTGTTCAAACTGGCATCATCGATGGGTGAACCCACCACATTGTTCCACACCGCTTTCACAAAGGACGTGTTGTCGGGTGCGCTCACCAGCCCCGTTTGAACCGCGAGCTTTGCCACATCTTGCATGGCCATGCCACCATCAAACAAACTCAAACCAAAGCCCACATAAGGCTTGTTGCCCAACGCACTCAAACCAAAAGCCGCCCCCAGGATTTCTGCCGTTTCGCCGCCCGAATTGGCCGCACCCAAATCAAACGCCACATTGCTGTCAGCAAAACTCACTCGTTGAACATTGACCATGTCCTTGACGCCGAGTTTTTGCGTTTTGTCCTCAACGATCACGTGTTGATTGTTGGCATTGAACGATGAGGTGTAAAAAGAGGCGGCACGCGAGAGGACAACCTTGTTCAAACCGCCCTTGCCGTCAATGATGTCGTTGCCGTCTCCTGGATACACCACATTGTTCAAATCGTTGCACAGGAGCACATCATCTGAACGGGTGCCATAAAGATTTTGAATGGTTGTATTGGCATCCAAATAGATGTTGTTCAAGGCCGCCATGTCGTCTGCCGTCTTGCCCACAGAACACAAGCCATTGGGACTTAAATCTATGGAGACCCCCAAAGTCACCGCCGAACAATCCAAGGTGTTCACGCCCCCCACATCTGAAATGGTAGAAATTTGCCGCCCACTTTGGTCGCTCAGGGCATACACCCCATCGCTTTTGTTGGCTTGGGTGCCAGCCCTTGAGCCGTACAGGAATTGAAGCGCTTGAATGTCCAAGGGCCCCAGACCCGTTTGCCACAAATGATTGGCGCTTGGGTTGTCCGACATCACCGTGTAGAGCGTGTTGTTCCACTGATTCAAAAGCACCGTGGCACCACTCGTGTCACTTTCACCCAAAGGATGGGTGAGCCCCAAGGCATGGCCAATTTCGTGCAACAAGACTTGGTAGCCTTCTTGACCTACCTTCAACAAGGCCGTGGTCTCCACATCCAGCCACACATCCCCAGCTTTGTCGCTCGTTGTGTCTTGCGGATTGAAGGAATACCCCTTGGTGAGCGTTTGCTGGTTGGTCCCAAACCGCATCTGACCATAACTTTTATCGGCGTCGCTCACCTCCACAAAATCCAAGCCCACGACCTTTGAAATCTGGGCCAAGATGCTTCTGACCGCACTTTGATAGTCGCTGGAAGGGGCAGTAAAGCCCGTGCCGCCCTCTTGCCCGCCATAACTGGGCACTGCCGTCATGAAACTGTAGGTCAATGAAGCGGTGTGAGATGAAGCGCTTGTATTCCAAGCCTTCTCGCCAGGGCTCAGCAAAGTTTGAGCACCCAGCGTGTTGAAGTTGATGTAGGACTTAAAGCTTTGTGAAAAATTCTGAGTGCTGTCGGGAAAACTAAACCGAATGGACGACACATTGACCAATGTGTCGGTGTACCCATTACGAACCAGGGTCACAAGTCTTGCATCAGCTGACACCGTTATCGCGACCTCTGAAGGCTGTAACTGCCACACGGACACGATGTTGTTGCCTCCACGACCGTCAACATATCCCGCGCCTGGCCTGGAAAAATTCAATGAAAAACTGTCATCTCCGCTTGTTCCATAAGCCTTGTCACCGTTGTTGCCTGGCAAAGAGACCGATTGAAAATTCACCAAAGTGTCTTTGGCGCCCCAACCATCGATGGCGTACCCCGCTTGCAAATCAACGGTGATGGGGCCCGACCCGTTGAAGCCCACACGGTTGCTCGAATTGCTAGCATTCGTGAGCGTGTAGACACTTTTAGCCGACCCGTTGTTGATCCAAATGGTGGCTGGGCTGTTCAAGGTGATGTTTTGAGTGCCCTGACCTGCAAAGAGATCGACGTAATTGTTGCCATTTGAATAGACAAAGGTCAAGTCCCCATTGGCCAGTGTTTGACTAGGCATTCATGAACCCCACAGTCTTGGTGCTGAAGTTGGATAAGTTGGGCAAGACGCTCGTCAAGGCGGTGATCGGTAGGCCAAGCCAAGTTAAAAAATCAGCCGCCACTTGGTCGCTTGAAATCTGCGGCACCCAGTAGCCCCGCTTTTGCGGGTGCGCATCGTCAGCGCCGCCCAAGACCAAACTGGGAAATTTGGTCCCATACAGTTGAGCGCCCTTGATGGCGTTGCCCATCACCAACCAATGGTTGCCCCAAGCATGGTCGGAGCCAAAACCGGAGGCTTCGTCCAGTGTTCTGCCAAATTCGCTTGTGACCAGCAATGCCACATCGTTGGAGAGGCCCGTTTGGTCCAAGGCCGCTTGAAAGGACACCAAGGCCTCCGCCAAATCGAAGAGTTGCGTGTCTTGTCCCAAGGGCGTGGAGGTGACACCCCGTTGGTTGGTGTGCGTATCAAAAGAGCCCCACTGTAGGGCGTAGATCTGGCGTGTGGCCCCAGAGGTCTTGTAATAAGACAACAATCTTGAGACCATGGCCAATTGTCTGGCGATGCTGGACGCTCCAAAACCACTGGGCTCTGGCACCTTTTGGGCGGCCATTGCCAATTCTTGGGCGTCCGCAAAAATGCCTTTAAAGGTCCGGGCATACTCCGCGCTGACTTGGTTGGGACTTTGAAAGCGAGACAATGAATCCATAATTTGGGTCCACTGGTTTTTGGGATCAAGTAAATTGGCTCGACCAATGTTGGTCGATGGGTATGAAGAGGCCGTGATGATTTTGCTTCTCTGACCCAAGACCAAGGTTGACTGGTTGTTGTTGACCGAGATCAAGGGCGACTTAAAACCAGCCACAGGATCCATGGCTTCCATTGCGCGCCCCCCCCAACCGCTGGGATCTTGGTCGCCCATCCATCCATTGACCAAGGCCGTTTGCTCTGGGTGAGAGTACAAGAAGGGTGGCAATTTGGCTGTTCCAGCCAAAACCTCTTGAGCCGTTGTGGGCTTGACCAAGGGCCCAACGTTGACAATGGCGCCAAGCTTGCCTGAATTGAACAGCGGAATCAAAGCCTTTAAGGCCGGATTCAAGCCCATGGTGTGACCCAAAAAGGAGCCTGATAGCGGTGTCAGTACGTCCTTTTTCAGGCCCACATTGGGTCTGGATTTGATGTAGTCGGCATAAGCACTGTCCGTGGGCACGATCACATCGTTGCCATCACAGCCACCGTTCAAGTGGATGGAGATCAAGGCCTTGTAGCCACTCAAGTTGCTGTTTGCAGCCATGGACGCATTGAACGTCAGTGCACTCGCCCCCCCGAAGCCACCGGCGACCAAAAGTCGATTCACAAAGGTACGGCGATCCATTACACCACTCCAAAGGCTGAGGAAGAAATTAAAAGGCCCAGCAAGTAAAACACTTTGTTGAACGCACTCTCACTGGCCAAGTCATTGCTGAGCAAACTGTTGACCCCATTGCTGAGCGCGGGTGGCATACGGCCGCGAAAAAACCGCTCGCTAAAGAGTTGGATCAGATCGGCTTTTGAGCTTTGTGCCGCCGCTAAAAAAGGCGCAATGTCACAGCCTGCATTTTGTAAGGTGTCCACCGTGAAGTTGTAGGACAAGGAGTTCATGTTATTGAACGCCGACAAATTCAACAAGGTTTGCTCAGGCACATTGGTCAAGCTGACCGGTGCCTTGTAGTCGGGTGAGACGTACCCAAACACTGTGGGTGCATCAATCGGGTTTTGAACGACCCAGTCCGCCTGGGCACTGTTGCTTTTGCTGAGAATCGCCGACTTGCACCCCAGTCCATGCATCAACTCGGCCCTGACCAGCACCGGCTCTTTGATTTTGCCGGCCCGGCTGAGCTGCGTCGTGGGGTCGTCGCCAGCGCGCGCTTCTGAGTCCAACAAAATGGCTTTGACCACTTTGGACAAATCTGCTTTAGCGTCAACAAACACTTTAGCGATCCGGCCAATGTACTCGGGACTGGGGTCGCTCGTGACCAAACTTTGAATCAAGCGCCTAGAGACAAAAGGCGCTGTATTGGGATGGTTGACCAAAATTTTGATGAACGAATCCAGGTCTTGCTGGGTGCTTTGACCCGCTGGAATCATGGTGCCTAAAATCTTTTTAGAACTCGTGTTGTGCTGAGACGCATCCTTGGCAATCATGGGCACCATGCAATTGCAACCATTGGTCCGGGGTAAACTTTTGTTCCAATTCGTCCCCCAACCCGACAAGGCCTTGGTGGCATCGATCACATCGGCCTGGCTGTATGTTTGCAAAGGCGCACCACTCGCATCCCGCTTGATGCTGCCATCCATGTTCAACTGAACCAAACCGACTGAAAAGAGTTGCATGACTTCACGGGCAAAGTTTTCATTGGGCACACTGGCGGTGTTGTCAATGTTGTTCAAAAATGAACCCATCGCAGGACTTAAAGCAACGGCTTTGAGAAGTTGATCAAATGTTGAAAAACTGTTTTGTTGTATAAAGTCGTAATAGCTGGGCCGGTTGATCGCAAAACCATTGGATGCGGGGATGAAGTTGTACAACGCCCA
>CANGPN010000043.1 GCA_947456305.1 Comamonadaceae bacterium
GCGCCGGATTTATCCAGACCACTTGCCTGGGCGCTTTACAAATACTTGGCTAAAGCGTCAGGCTGCGCCTCCACCCGCACGCAGCAGACGTTCCAAACGTCTGCGGGGTTGGAGAAAAGCCAAATGACAAAGCAAACCAAAGACCGGGTGATCCCGGCATCCTCTATGGCCTATCGGCCGCGCGACTACTTCGGGCGGTATGACATACAGACCGAGTTGATGACTAGCGTGAAGGGCACCATCAGGCGTAAAGCCCTGCGTAGTGCAATTGAAAGCGGTCAGCTTGACCAGATCCCTGATGAGGTCAAACAAGCCGCACTAGACGGGCCAAATAGACAGATGATCGGCAGCTTTCATCCCAGTTTCATGGGTGGCGAGTACTTGCCAAAAATCAAGATCGGTGAGGTGGAAATTGCTCGCATCAGCATCAATTCCACGACTGGCGATGTGACATGCCTATATGCGCGGCCTGTTGGTGATCGGATCCTCTATCGCATGGCTGATGAATACGAAGGCAGCACACTTGAAAAACCAACCACTCGAAGCTCAACCAAGCCACTGACCATGGGGCAGATGATCAGTTTCTTTTTGAAGTCATGGAACTTGTTTGAATGCTTGGAGTTCAACTACGAGGATGACACAGATAGGCAGTTGGCATTTTTTAACGCAGAGTCTGAGTACTACCCTTACTTTGATGTAACCCTGCGAGATATGGTGCTCAACCGTGCAAATGAAGAGGAGTCGTCATGTTGATCGTTGAAATGGTGCTCACTGACTCAAGCGGTTACTTGGATATGCAGGTCAAAACATGGCGCTCACTTCTTGAGTTAGCCAAGACGTTTGGTTGGCAACCAGCGGGCACGCAGCCAAATCAGGCTGGGATTGCTCTCAACCCGGAGTATCTAAGTTACTTTGATGCCAATTACGACGTGAAGGATTACCGCAAGAATTTCAGTGCCACTGACGCTCTTGCACTGTCTAACGCGCTGATAGCTGCATGCGCATCGGTAAAAAGCGGCAAGGCTCGCCTCATGGAACCCAATGGACCGGTATGGCTTAGCGATGGCATGGACCAACAGGCGTTTGATCAGATCAACGCTGGCTTGGAGGTCGCCATGTTGCGATTGGCAGAGTTTGCTGCCAAAGGTGAATTTTCATATGCTTGGGATGACTAGAAAATGGAGCGAAATATGCTGACACACAGATTTGTACAGGGACTTGAACTGGCGATACGCGCTCACAACGGACAAGTGCGCAAAGGAACGCACATTCCTTACATTGCACACCCAATGGCAGTTGCCTCCATTGCTCTTGAGTATGGTGCCGATGAGGATCAGGCTATTGCAGCCCTTTTGCACGATGCCGTTGAGGATGGCGGGGCGGCTTATGAGCGAGAGATACGAGAACTCTTCGGCGAAAGGGTGTCCACCATAGTGATGGGTTGTACCGATGGTGTGCCCAATTCTGCTGGGCAAAAGCCGCCGTGGAAGACTCGCAAAGAGCAGTACCTTGCGCACTTAGAGCAGGCAGCTCTGGATGTGTTGCTCGTATCAGGCTCAGACAAGCTCCACAACGCGCGTGCTATCTTGTCTGACCTGCAAGCCATAGGGAACCAAGTGTTTGATCGATTCAGTGCATCAAAGGCAGAAACGCTTTGGTACTACTCAAGCCTGTCGGATATCTTTACCCGGCGTGGTGTAGCAGTGGCTCCTGCGTTGGCCGATACGGTATCGCAAATAAAGGAACTTTCAAGGTGACCATCGGCTGTGACTATCAGCTGAGAGCATTGAATCTTGTGCTTGTATGCGAAAAATTAGAGACCTCTTGGCTGATTTGACTTAACAGCTGATTTTTTATGTGGGTGATTGATATGAGTAATCAGAAGATTGAGCGAGGACCGCTGAAATGCAAGGATGGCGATATTGCACTTGTCCTCAACGACGTCGAAACGTTTTACGCTCGATGAACAACCCTACTGGTGACTACACAGAGTGGTTGGTTTCTAGAGCTATGGGATTGACCCTTGAAACTAATTCTGAAAAAGGTTTCGATGCAACCGATGGGCAGGGGATACGGTATCAAATCAAGGGGCGCCGAATCAATTCAAAGAACGCATCCACACAGTTAGGTGTGATGAGAAATTATGAAGAAAAAAGCTTCGATTTTTTGGTGGCAGTCATATTTGGTGCAAATTGGAATGTCATTCGAGCAGCCCAAATAAATCACGAAACTGTTGGACAGTTAGCTACATTCCGTCAACATCAGAATGGTCATGTCATGCATTTGCGTGAAAATGTTTTTGAAACATCGGGCGTTGAGGATATCAAGCACTTGTTAAATAACTACATGCAAGAATATTCATTCAAATAAATGAAAGATACTTTTCTTCGGTTGACCCTTTTTAAAATTATTTAAATTTCAGACGAACGCGGAGACCCTCATGCTGTTTAAATCAATCGCAAGTTTATTGGTATTGATCTCTGCAATTTCTGCCACGCCAGCGGTCATGGCTCAGCAAAATTCAACACCCAAGCAATGTCAACAAACACCTGACCCGGTCGGTTGCTTGCTATCGCTGGCAAAAACCAAAGCATTTTCGATCAAAGACAAGAAGGAGCAGGTGGCGCAGATCAGCAAAATCCTGACGGTTTACGCCAGCCTCAACCGAACAGATTACGAGCTGGTCAGCAGGGCAGATGCGGCAATCAATGACAAAAAACTAGACCTCGAAAAGTTTTTAGATCTTCAGATGGCGCTTGCCACCTACTTCGTTCAAAGAGATCCTGAGCGCGCAAAAAAATACGAACGAAATGCGCGTTTGGTTTACTTTGAGGCCGTAGCAAAAGATATTCCCAAAGACAGGGCTGCTTTGGTAACTTGGGCCTGTGGTTTGATTGACGGTGACGCCTTGATATGGAAGAGAAATGCATTCATCACTACAGCCGCATGCACGCCTGAGCGCGTTGAGCGCTCTGAAAAAAAAGATGACCTCGAGGAATTGCCCTTGGTCATTCAGAAAATGAATGCAGCTTGGGCGCAGTCCGATCACGAAGAACTGAGCAAGCAGACGGAGTACTTCAAGTCTAAGCTTGCAGAATACGAAAGCATCGGAATCAAAAGAAAAAGCAAAGTCCTCAACGAAGCCACACAATACATGAAGGTGTTGGTTCTGCTTGTTCAAGCCGAAATGAACCGTCGATCTGGCTTATTTTCTGAATCAAGTAAGTTGCTTTTTCAGGCCATCGAGGCATTGAATGGCCTTGAAAAGATCAACGAATCCAACCTCACAGTCAGTGCGCGCATTTTTTTGGCTGATCACCACAATGTGTTTTTGAGTTTTGACAAGTCCATGGATACGCTCCAACCATTGGAAGCCACTTTTGAATCCAAGAGAAGTCTTCAGTTCATTGAAACCACCACATACATCGATTACCTGACGACCCTCGCAACAGCCTTGGGCAAAGGCAATATCTCAGACAAGAACGCCGCCAAGTCTCATATCAATGAACTGTTCATGCGGCAGGCAGATGTTTTGTATGAACGCTACCTGTATTTGAGGTCCAAAGACAAAAGCCAGGCCTTGGCTTCAGAATCGACTTTATAGGCGCTTAATGAAGCTGCCATGGCTGGGCACCCGCATGCGATGCACAACTTAGCCCTTGCCTACAAGACCGGGCAACCTGGCTTAGAAAAAAATCTCTCCTTGGCCAGATACTGGTATTCCTGGTCTGCCATCCATGGTTTCGCTGGTGCTCAAAATAACCTCGGGGACATGTTTGAGAACGGTGACGGAACCGAGCCAGACACTGGGATGGCAATTTATTGGTACACGCAAGCTGCGATGCAGGGAGAACCCACGGCTTACTTGAGTTTGGGAGAACTGTTCCTGAATGGAAAAGGAGTTGCTCAAAATTACTTCACTGCGGCATTTTGGCTGTCACTGGCTGCCAAGGAGTTGCCCGATGGGCAAAATATGGCAGATGCAGTGAAAGGAAAAGAATTAGCGCTTTCGAAACTCGATGAGAAAGCGAAAAGGCAACTTCTTAGCCGCCTTTACAGTTTTGCACCGCTCAAGCAATCCAAAGAGTTGCTGTCTGATCGCCCAAAGTTAGGCGAAAGCTTGTAGGGTTGCTTTGGCAGTCGAATTTCTTGTTACACAAAAATCAAGCTGTTTTTGGTGAGGGTTTGCATTCCCGGCACATAAACATGCTTTGGTTCAGCAAGCGTTTGAAGGTGCCTAGTGCGCGAGGTTTGTGCAGGCCGCATTTATAGCAACTCATGGTGCCCATACTGGCAGAACCGCCAAAGGGTGAACCACCTTCTTTTGACTTGTACCGAAGTCCATCGCTGGCAATCTGGGTGGTTTCATCTCTGCTCATGGAGCAATTGTCGCAGCAGGGCAAATTATCTGCTTTGGCTTCTTGCCCAACGCTGAAAAAATAGCTCTTTGTGGCATCTTTGCTGTAAAATTGTGACACCGTTGCAGCGGTATCGTCGCAGGCAATCCATTCACACTGCAGGGGTCACAAGTTCGAAACTTGTACTGCCCACCAAAAATACCTGATCAAAAAAGCACCTGGCAGAAATGCCTGGTGCTTTTTTTATGCTTCAAAGCTCTGACGTCAAGTGCGGTTTTTGGTGGACACATTCAGAGGTAA
>CANGPN010000044.1 GCA_947456305.1 Comamonadaceae bacterium
GCCGCAGGCATTCCCATCGCAGGCGGCCACAGCATTGATTCGGTAGAGCCGATTTACGGTTTGGTGGTGCTGGGCTTGGCGCACCCGAGCCGCATCAAGCGCAATGCCTCAGCGCAGGCAGGTGATGTGTTGGTGCTGGGCAAACCGCTGGGCGTGGGCGTGCTGTCTGCTGCATTGAAAAAAGAACAGCTGTCTGCTGAAGGCTATGCGCAAATGATCGCCACCACCACGCGCTTGAACACGCCCGGCCCGGAGCTGGCAGCGATAGACGGCGTGCATGCCATGACCGATGTCACCGGCTTTGGCCTGGCCGGTCATGCGCTGGAGTTGGCGCGTGGCTCGGCTGTGGATGTGCATATCGCTTGGTCGCAAGTGCCCTTGCTGGATGGTGTGCGTTCTCTGGCGGAACTTGGTCATATCACCGGCGCATCTGCGCGCAACTGGAGCGGTTACGGCGCGGACGTGCAATTGCCCGCCAGCGGTTTTGACGCGATAGACCAGGCTTTATTGAGTGACCCGCAAACCAGCGGCGGCTTGCTGGTCAGTTGTGCGCCTGAATCACTTGACGCGGTGATGGCGGTGTTTGAGCGACACGGGTTTGCGCAGGCGGCGGTGGTTGGGGAGGTGGCTCTTAAAGCGGGAGATCGACCAAGGTTAAAAGTGAAATGAACAGGTTTTAAACTTAATTCTTTATTTGTACCAAGGTAGCTTTTCTGCTTCTGCCAAGACCTCATCAAGTATTTTCCGTTCTAATTCTTTGGTTATTTCAACATTAGAGTCCGTACCAAGTGGTGAGATAAAACTTTGAGATTTAATGCGTTTGCGATGTTCTTCAATTGAAAAAACCTTCGATGAATTGTCATCAAGAATGACATTACCAAATGGCAGACTCAATTGTTTCTGATCATTCTCTTTTGAAGACATGTCGCCTCCCCTCTGCTTCGAAAAATATATTGTATTAGTCACTGTAGTAATGGCCTTGGCAATCGTCAAGATGGGGAAGATACGAGTTCATTCCACTTTGTATCAAAATTGCTGACAGCGACGGTTTCAAATTCCTGATACTTGTCAAGATATTCAGCAAGCACCTTTGCCGGATTGACTGCAGCAATAGGAACATATTTTCCGGTTCTCTTCTCTTTTCTATCTTCAGCCCTGAACACAACGGCAAATAACCGAGGTGACACACCTTCGAAATGCAAAAATTGCACGAGCTTTTCTTGTTTTGCATTCGTATTGGATATTGTTGAGATTGGGCGCAGATCTTCAAATGCAATAGCATCTTTGTGTAGTTCCTGGGCCAAGCTTTTTTCGTAAGGTTCAATATAGAAAACTTGCGAAATTCCTGCTGCCACTATATGTCTGGCACAGCTGTGACAGGGAAATGTTGTCGTATAAAGTGTTGCATCAAGAAGCCCCGGGCCGCCTCTTCGCGCAAGCGAAACAATGGCATCCATTTCGGCATGAACGGAACGCGAAAATTCAATCAGACTTCCAAGCCGAGTCTTGTCATATATAGAGTTTTGAAATTCAGTCAACAAGCTACTTGAAATTTCCTGCTCCAGATTGAGAGCGTCTAGGTGATGTTTCAAAACTTCGCCAATAGATTGTTTGAGTTTATGTTTTTCCAAGTCATTAAAGCATTTTGCGTCTTGCAAATGAACACATCGTTTATCACTCCGCGATTCGTCATCTTCTCTATAAAGTCCACCCCCAGCTGTAGGTACATCGTTGCAACCGGTAGCCAATATTTCTCCAGACAAATTTGTAATTGCCGCTCCAACTTGTCGTGAAAGGCATGCTGAGCGAAGGCCAGCTGCGTAAGCTGCGTACATTCCTGTTTCTAAACGATTTGGAGTCAATGTTTTATCGCCATGAATAAGGCGAACGAAGCGTCGAATTGATTCCCGTTGATCGAGCGAGTCATCATTACGGATGAAAAAATCTGCTAAGTGAAGCGTCTTTCCAAGGCGTTGCCCACTATCTTCACCAGTCTCATTTCTGTCTATTTCCATTAATTCAGTGATCTCATCAGAACTAATGCCTTCATCTGCAAGTGTTTTGTGCCGCTGTGCGTAAGATTTCGTCACGCCGACAAGGTAAAAAAGATGACGATACAAGACCCTCAATAGCTCTACTTCCTCAGGCCGCTTCACTTGATCGATCAAGTATGCTGCTCGTTGCGGCTCTGATTTCCCCAATTGAGAGATGTCATTATTTACAACATCATTGGAATTTGCATCTCTGTAAACACGGATTTCTTTAGCCGCAAATTCTGCAAGTAGTGCCATACTTTTAAAACGGTCACGTAATTTGCCTCCCGCGTGCTGTAAATTGCGATATCTGGTAAATTTATCGGAATCCGCTTCTCGCTTTGGTAGTGTTTCGACCAGCTTGTCATTCAAACAATCCTGAAGAAATTTACTCAACTTTACCTTCTTTACTTGATAGCCAAGTTCTTTAAGCACTTCAGCTGCTTTGGTATTCACAGAACCAATGCCACATCCGATAGGACCAGCAAATGCGATCACTATTTCTTGTGATTCGCGAGACTTGAATAATTCCATCGTGCTTTTGAGTCCAGCCTCTGAAGTTGACGCTGGTTGTGATGGCACTGACTTCAGTTGAGTGTTCATAAATGTTCCTAACTTGAGTTTTATATCAACGAGTACTTAAAGTTCTTATTTTCAGACATTGTAAATATTAAATAGACATAAGCCGTATGAAATCAAATCCACAGAGGTAGTGTGATATGTAACAATATATTTATTCAGAAATTAAATAAGTCATTGAAATTATTGATATAATTAATTTTTTATCTATTCACTTATCTATTCAATGGGCGGTGAAAATCCAATTATTGAGCAGGTGTGGTCGCAGCTTCGACAAGCAGGCGGTGTGTGCGCCAGTGCGGAGTTGCAAGCCAGCCTGGGCTTGAGTCAAGCGACCGTTTCACGCGCCTTGTCCACCTTGGTCCAGCAAGGCAAGGTACTTAAAGTCGGTGCCGCACGCTCGCAGCAATACCTGTTGCCGCGCCATATTGAAGGTGTGGGCTCGCAGATGGGCATTGTCCAAGTCGACACTCAAGGCCGAGTCAGTCCGTTTGCCCGCATGGTGGCTCTGCCAGGCGGGCGTTTCTGGGTGAGCGAAGCAGATGGGCTGACCCAAATTCACGACGGTTTGCCTTGGTTTCTGGATGACATGCGACCGCAAGGCTTTATGGGGCGTAGTTTTGTTCAAAACCATCCCGAGTTGTCTTTACCGACCGATGTTCGCCATTGGAATGACGACCAGGCGCTCAAAGCCATGGTGCTGGCCGGGGATGATTTGCCGGGTAATTTGATTGTGGGTGAACCGGCTTTAGCGCGTTACCTCAACGGTGTGACACAAACACAGGTGGTGCAGGACCCCGAGACGGACTATCCGCGATTGGCGGAGCAAGCCATGCAAGGGGCACAGCCTGGCTCTTCGGCAGGCGGCGAGCAGCCAAAGTTTTCCGCTGTGTTTCAGGGCCATGCTGTACTGGTCAAGTTTTCACCGGCGGGTGACTCACCCAGCGATCAGCGCAGCCGTGACTTGTTGGTGTGTGAGCACCTTGCGTTGCAGACATTAGCGACAGCGGGCTTGCCTGCCGCTGAGTCGCAGATCGTGATGGCAGGCGGGCGGGTGTTTTTGCAGTCCAAGCGATTTGACAGAACAGCGAAAGGGCGCATAGGCATGGTGTCGTTGCTGGTGTATGACGCGCAGTATGTGGGGCAGATGGACAACTGGGCTACCACCGCCCAACGCATGTCTGCACGCCAATTGATGACTTCGTCAGACGCACAACAACTGCAATTGCTGGACGCATTCGGTTTGTTGATTGCCAATACCGACCGGCATTACGGCAATATTTCTTTTTTGCTGGAAGCTGACGTTTGGCGCTTATCGCCGACTTACGACATGCTGCCTATGCTGTATGCACCAGTGAACGGCGAATTGGTCGAGCGTGATTTTGCGTTGCTCAAATTACAGCCGACCACCCAAACCCTGACAGTGTGGCCACAAGCAAAGCAGCTGGCGCAACAATTTTGGCAAAGTGTCGCCGCCGATGCGCGCGTGTCAGACGCATTCAAAACCGTGGCGCAGCAGAACGCCGATGTGTTGGAAAAGCTGTGAGGCTGTTCAGTCCGCATACCCCGGATTGACCCGGTCCAACACCCGCATCATGGCTTCGAAATAAAGACGTTCGCGCTCGGCAATCGGGTGGCGGTCGTTGGGTGCGCGTTGCAGCACTTCAGCAATCACAGCTTCGCTCATGACTTCCAGCGGTTCGCCGCTGGCCATGGCCAGCATCTGGGTCTGGCAGGCTTTCTCTAATTTGTACAAACGGCGGTAGGCCTGCGCCACCGTGTTGCCCACGGTCACGACACCGTGGTTCTTCAAAAACATGACTTGCTTGTCTTGAAGCAAACCAGCCAATCGTTCACCTTCATCCATGGTTTTGGCCAGACCGCTGTAGTGGTCGTCGTAAGCAATCCGGTTGTGGAAAAACGCTGCTGTTTGGCTGGCCGCGACCAGGCGGTTGTTTTTCAGCATGTTCAAGGC
>CANGPN010000045.1 GCA_947456305.1 Comamonadaceae bacterium
ATAAGCCCAGAAGTCGCGGTCCATATCTAACAAAATAGTATTGGCACGTGCAATCGCATCGAACAACTGAGCCATACCATCATGTGGCTCAATCTGAATCGTATATGGATTGAAAGTTAAGCCTAGACGCTTCTCAACAACATTCTTTGAAAAAGTCTCCCAATCAAAATCCGGATAGGCAGATAAATGCGCATTGTAGTTACCAACAGCACCATTCATCTTGCCAAGCAATGGCGCTGCAGCAATAGAATCAATTGCGCGCTCTAAACGTTTAGCAATATTGGCAATCTCTTTACCTAAGGTACTTGGTGAAGCAGGCTGGCCATGCGTACGAGAAAGTAAAGGCACCTTTGCGTTCTCAAGGGCTAAATCAGTTAATACAGAAAGTACCTTGCGTAGCTGTGGCAACAGCACTTCATCCCGCGCACCTCGCAACATTAAACCGTGTGAAGTGTTATTAATATCCTCAGAAGTACAAGCAAAGTGAATAAACTCACTCGCCTTTAATAAGTCAGGACGACCAGCAACTTTTTCTTTTAAGAAATATTCAACTGCTTTCACATCATGATTTGTTACGGCTTCAATGTCCTTGATGCGCTGTGCATCAGCATCAGAGAAATTTTCTGGCAGGGAAAGCAAAAAGGCTTCATCTGCTGCATTGATCTTTGGGACATCTGGCAAACCGGCTGATGCCAAAGCCAATAACCAGTGAATCTCAACAAAAACGCGTTGGCGCATAAAAGCCGCCTCAGATAACCAAGGACGCAAAGCATCTAGCTTTCCGGCATAGCGACCGTCTAAAGGGGAAAGGGCATTAAGGGTAGAAAGCGGCTGACTCACGAATATTGCCTTTGCATTGAATATGTCAATAAAAATCAATTTTAATGCGTTCTGACCTGGAGCAAAGGTCAGTTTGGGTGGCTATACTGTGCCCTATGAAACTAATCGGATCCCTCACCAGCCCCTATGTACGTAAAGTACGCATCGTTTTTTTGGAAAAAAAGCTCGATGTAGACCTTGAATTAGACAATGTATGGTCTGCAGACACCAAAATCGCCAATTCCAACCCTTTAGGGAAGGTTCCATGCCTGATTCCGGACGATGGCGAGGCAATCTACGACTCTAGGGTGATTGCAGAATATGCTGACGCCCTGAGCCCAGTCAGCAAGCTTATCCCCACCGACAATCGTGAGCGTGCAGCAGTGAAGACCTGGGAAGCCCTGGCTGACGGCATTATGGATGCCGGTATTTTGGCTCGCCTAGAACGTACATGGCGTCCTGCGAATGAGCAAAGCTCAGCATGGGTAGATCGTCAAAACGGCAAGATCAATAAAGCACTCGAGCAAATGTCTGAGAAGCTTAGTGAAAACGCATGGTGTCATGGCAACCAAATGACCTTGGCAGATGTTGCCGTTGGATGTGCAGTTGGCTACCTATTATTTCGCTTTCCAGAAATCAAATGGCAAGCTCAATATCCAAACTTAGATCGCTTGTATCAAAAGCTATTACAACGTGCTTCGTTTATTGAAACCGAACCACCGGCTGCATAATGAATATTTTGGGGATTAGGCGGAAATAATTCCGCCACCCAAACAAATATCGCCGTCATACAAGACGGCAGATTGTCCAGGGGTTACAGCCCATTGCGCATCTGGAAAACTTAAACTGAAATTCAAAGAATTGGTATTGCTTAATGTACAAGCAGAGTCTGCTTGACGATAACGTGTCTTAGCAGAGTAATTTCCAGCAGTAGGCGCAACGCCTGCAACCCAACTCGCATCGATAGCGTCGAGCTTACCGGCCAATAGCCACGGGTGTTCATGACCCTGCACAACATATAAGGTGTTATTCGCCACATCCTTACGAGCAACATACCAAGCATCGCCATTACCGTCCTGACTGCCACCCAAGCCAATTCCCTTACGCTGACCTAAGGTGAAAAAAGCTAAGCCCATGTGCTCACCGACAATTTTTCCTTCAGGCGTCTTAATAGGGCCAGGTATACGCGGCAAGTAGCGATTTAAAAATTCTCGAAAAGGTCTCTCACCAATAAAACAAATTCCGGTGGAATCTTTTTTCTTGGCGTTATGCAAACCAATTTTTTCAGCAATTTCACGTACTTCTGTTTTGGGAATTTCACCCAAAGGAAATAAAACATTTACTAACTGTTGTTGAGTTAAGCGGTGTAAGAAATAACTTTGATCTTTACTTGCATCAAGCGCTTTTAATAATCGCACTTTGCCACCCTCGTGACGTACGCGCGCATAGTGGCCAGTAGCAATAGCATCGGCCCCAAGACTCATTGCATGATCTAAGAAGGCCTTAAATTTAATTTCAGCATTGCAAAGTACATCAGGGTTAGGGGTTCGCCCTGCGGCGTACTCGCGCAAAAATTCAGCAAAAACCCGTTCACGGTATTCGGCAGCAAAATTGACTGCCTCAACGTCAATGCCAATCAAATCAGCAACCGAAACTACATCTAGCCAATCTTGGCGGGCGGAACAATACTCATCGTTATCGTCATCCTCCCAATTCTTCATAAAAAGGCCTACAACCTCATAGCCCTGTTCCTTGAGCATCCAAGCTGCAACCGACGAATCCACGCCCCCAGACATGCCAATAACGACTTTCTTGGGGTTTGAAGGTGGGATTGCTGAAGAATTGAGCTGGATCATCAAAAAATGCGAGAATTCAATATAAGCTGACAAATCACATTGTAGAAGTCTTGGCCAGATTTAACAGAAATTTAGGCAAAAGCCATGCAGGTGGTTTTAGGGGTAAGTAGATGGGCATTTTTTGACCCATTTCACTAAAATAGATTTTTTATAAATTTTGCTTTTGGAGACATGCCATGCGCATAGGAGTGCCGCTGGAAACTAGACCTGGGGAAACTCGGGTTGCTGCCACACCAGAAACCGTTAAAAAACTGATTGGCCAAGGCCACACTGTCGTCATCCAAAAAGGTGCTGGTGTGCAGGCGAGCCAACCAGACTCTGCATATGAGGCTGTAGGTGCTTCCATTGGTAGCGCGGCTGATGCCTTTGGCGCAGAAATTGTTCTCAAAGTACGCGCTCCTGAGGCTGCAGAACTAAAACAAATTCAATCTGGCAGCGTGCTGATTGGCATGCTCGACCCATTTGATAATGACAACATTGGTGCTATGGCTGCTCAGGGGATTACTGGCTTCTCATTGGAAGCTGCCCCACGTACTACTAGAGCGCAAAGCATGGACGTATTGTCATCCCAAGCAAATATTGCTGGATATAAAGCAGTGATGGTTGCTGCAAATGAATATCAACGTTTCATGCCAATGTTGATGACTGCAGCGGGAACAGTGAAAGCAGCACGCGTTCTGATCTTGGGTGCTGGTGTTGCTGGTCTACAAGCGATTGCTACTGCAAAACGTCTTGGCGCTGTGATTGAAGCATCCGATGTGCGCCCTGCCGCTAAGGAGCAGATCGAATCTTTAGGCGCAAAGTTTGTTGATGTGCCTTACGAAACAGATGAGGAGCGTGAAATCGCTCAAGGTGTTGGTGGCTATGCCCGCCCAATGCCAGAGGCTTGGATGAAACGTCAAGCAGCCTTGGTTGCAGAACGCGCTCAACAAGCAGATATTGTTATTACTACTGCATTGATTCCGGGTCGTAAGCCACCAGTTCTTCTGCATAGCGACACTGTTGCCAATATGAAGCCGGGCTCCATTGTGATTGATTTGGCAGCCGGCAAAGGTGACAACGGATCTGGCAACTGCCCTTTAACTCAAGCAGATAAAGTGGTTGATGTGAACGGTGTGAAGATCGTGGGATACACCAATCTAGCCAGCATGGTCGCTGCCGATGCTTCCGCGCTCTATGCGCGTAACTTGCTCGACTTTATGAAACTGATCGTCGATAAAGAAGCGAAATTAGTTATCCCGAGTGATGACGACATCGTAACTGCCTGCTTAATGTGTCGTGACGGCCAGGCAGTTCGTAAAAACTAATAGAACATTCATACGAAGGAAACATCATGGATCTCGCTGCTTTTCAAAGCATCCTCACAGTCCAAAACATCACTGTGTTTGTCTTGGCTATTTTTGTTGGCTATCACGTCGTTTGGAACGTAACCCCAGCACTACACACCCCTTTGATGGCGGTTACTAATGCTATTTCTGGAATCATCATTGTTGGCGCGCTCTTGCAGACCGAAGTGATTGGTGGCGATGAAATCACCCTTACTAGTGTCATTGGTGCAGTTGCAGTTTTCTTAGCCTCCATCAATATTTTTGGTGGCTTTATGGTTACCCGCCGCATGCTAGAGATGTTTAAGAAAAAAGCTCCCAAGGCTGATGCAGCTGCTAAATAAATAGAACAAGATCAATAGAGACCAAAACAATGTCAAACATAACCGCTATTTCTTATCTCATTTCATCGGTGCTGTTCATCC
>CANGPN010000046.1 GCA_947456305.1 Comamonadaceae bacterium
ATACGAATCGCACAGCACCGACATCAGCACCCCAGCGGCGCAGGCACTGGTGCAAAAGCGTGGCGTGTGCCAAGACTTTGCGCACATCATGATCGCCTGCCTGCGTTCCATGGGCTTGGCCGCCCGGTACGTCAGTGGCTACCTGCTCACACACCCCGCTGAAGGTCAAGTACGCCTGATCGGCGCGGACGCCTCGCACGCCTGGGTGTCGGTTTACTTACCCGATGTAGCGCATCAAAACCACGCCAGCGGCGGCTGGTTGGACCTGGACCCGACCAACAACCAAAGCGGCTGGGCCAGCCCCGGCACCGACTATGTGCGCCTGGCCATCGGCCGCGACTTCGCCGACGTCTCGCCACTGCGCGGGGTGTTGCTCGGCGGTGCATCGCATACCTTAGAGGTTGGCGTCACAGTGGAGCCGTTTGAGGGGTGAAATTTTTTCGGGCGGTAAAAATATCGCACCACTCAAAAAAACAGCGCCCTAAGGCGCTGTTTCCAAACCGCTGAACGGTTATCTGAATGCCTTGTTGGCGGTGTAGGAATAGAACCGCACGTTTTTATCGGTGTAGGTCCGCAGCCAAACTTCACGGTGCAAATAGGCATTGGTGCCGGCACCATTGCCCCAGTCCAGACAGGTGTCTGCACTATTGAGTTGGTCCTTACCGTAATATGTCTTGGCCAACGTCGAGGCACTGAGCTCCTTGGTCGAACGTGCGACGCCCACGTTTTGAGAGGTCACCAAATAGTTGCTGGACGGTGCATTGGTGGCATTGCAAGCGCCGCCACTGGTGGTTTTTGACCGTGCAAAATCACTGTAACGCCACCAGAAGTTCACTCCTTGCAAGGCGTCCAGATCAACAGCCAAGTCGGGATCAGACTCCCACAAAGTGGTTTCACCGTAGGTGAAAACGCCGCCGGTCGTTGTGCCGTACACCACATTACCCGCGCCATTGTCTCTGCTGGTCGTGACACGCGATTGCGGATTGGCACCGAATTTACTGCGAAGTCCTTCACCGATCTTGGCCTTTTGAATCTCGGAATAAAACCCGATCAAATCCGCACCAAATGCGTTAGAGCCAGTGGTCCATTTGGCAGTGACAGAGGTTGTGTTGTTGATGCCTGAACCGCTACCGTCGAAATTTAGGTAGTTTTTCAGGACGTCGACATCCATCTGGCTCGACAACTTCATGTCCATGATTTCACGGGCTTGAGACACAGGCGGTAACTCACCCAACAGGCGCGCACTGTACTTTTGCGCCACCTTGTTGTTTGTGTCGATGATGTAGTAAGTGAAAACAGGATTGTTATCAAACTCCTTGGCCATCGCAGCATCTGGCGCAATGCGGGCATAACGTGCGCCCGTGTTCCACTTCACATCACGCCCATTGATGGCTGCATCGGTTTGACCGGTGAAAGGATGGATCTGGTTGGTCAGCGCCTCAATCTCCACGGTGTAGTTGGATGAACTGGTGGTGGTCGTGGGAGGTGCAGAGGATGCGGTGCCACAGAGACTGGTCGGGATGGTTGACCGAGCGCTGTAGGCGGTGCTCATGGACGCGGCCGTATCCAATGCCGTTTTTTCTGCACTGGTGAGTTTTCTGTCAATGGCCACGTAATCTTGGGTCGGCGAGCTCAAGGGCAGTTTGAGAACCAAACCATCGGGGTAAATCCCCATCCACTTGTTGCCGACCATACGGCCAGGGCCGGTCACGACAGCGCAGCGGAAGAATGCGCGATTGGCTCCTGAAGCCTCAGCGGCCTTGATGGTGCTGAATGCGCCCGGGATGACCCCATTCGAGGCCGTCAATGATTTATATCCCGTGGCCGTGGTGTAGTCGGCGACCAAACTGTTGTCAGGATTGCCGTTGGCATCGAATGCGACACGGGGGTCCACATAAAAGCGGAAGCCAGAATCGACGCGGCTGAAGTTGATGTTGTTGTAGTTGCTGTTGGCCGGGGCTTTGCTCAAGTCCTGGTAGTAATTGAGTTGGGACTCGGAGAAGGCGTTCATGCTGCGCTGATTGCCGTAGAGCTTCCAACTGCCATCCGGCATTTTTTTGATAAGTTCTGGCGTCGTGTAGTTGTTACCCTCCGTGTCATTGAAGTGAATGTTCACGGCAATGATTTCTGGCGATGAGCTGATGCGCAAACGCACCTCGGGTCGCAAGAATTTGGTTTGCTTCCCATCGGCAGAGGCAGGCGCGTTGGCGTTGAATTTATCGAACTTAAACGCCTTGATCCAACGCAGTTTCAGATCCTGGCCGTTGTGCAAATAATCCGGTGTGGCCAGATTTTGGCAATCGGCCGCCAAGGTGGCTGTGGTCGCGTTGCTGACCACGGCGCGCTGGGCAGCAGGCAACTTGAAGCAGGTTTCAAAGGCTTTTTGCAGCGCCTCAAAACCGGCCGTGCTGGTGGTGCTGTCATCTGAAATCGGTGTGGGCGTCCCTGTTTTAGGCACCACGCCCACGGCTGTGGAAGGGTCGGCAGAGTCGGACGCCATTTTGTTGGTCAAGCTGATCTGATTGGCTCGGACCGCCAAATCCAAGTGGTCCAACAACAAGTCAGCCCCCGTGCCATTGGCCACAAACGGTGTAGAAACCGGATCAAAAGTACCCGTCACAATTTTGCTGGTGAGGGGTCTGATGGTCGTCAGAATTTTTTGCTTGGCCTGCTCAATCTGATCAGGCGTCAAAGCAGCCAGCTGCTCGGTGGTCAAACTCGTCAACACACCTGCGTTGTTCAGCAAGGAGGCGAAAGCCGACGTCAACTGGGTGACGTTGGCAGTTTGAGCGCCACTGACACTGGCCACCAAAGAATAGTGACTGACCGTTCTTTCACCCAGGTTCATCACCGCCATGATTTGGAAAGGTCCGGTCATGCCCGTCAAATCATCGAACTTGAAATTACCGCTGTCATCGGCAGTCGTGGTTTTCTGCGCACCTTTCGAATCGGTCAGCGTGATAGCAGCCCCACTCAAAGGCGCTCCCACCGCAGCCACACCGCTCAAGCTCGGGGTACTGGGTGAATTAGGCGAGAGGGAGGCCGTGCCCCCACCACCGCCACAGGCCACAAGCACACTGGCGGCCAGTGCAGTCAATCCCAAACGAAAAAGATGTTGTCTCATGTTGTCCTCTAGGTTGCTAAAACTGAGATTATTTTTACACAAAAATCAAATTTCGTATTAATTTTAATAACTAATTTTAAAGTGCTACTTACAATAGCAATTCACAAATAAAGATCAGCAATACCTAACCTCCAGGTCCTCGATCCAACAGATTCGCAATCGCAGCAGCTTCTCTGAGGTGACAGCTTGACCTTTGAGCACATCAGCCCGTCGATTCCCTGAGTCGTATGGGGTTACAAATCACGCTCATATAGGCAATGAAGGAGTGTATTTTTTGACTGCGTGAGTTGGCGTTACAGTGGAGCCCTTTGATTTGTCATCTTGACGCGCCATGAACATTTACGACCGACTTGCTGAGCTGAGCATCACCCTGCCCCCTGTGGCAACCCCTGCTGCGGCCTATGTGCCTTTTGTGCAGACCGGCAACCTGGTTTTTCTGAGCGGCCACATCGCCAAGAAAGACGGCAAAGTCTGGGTCG
>CANGPN010000047.1 GCA_947456305.1 Comamonadaceae bacterium
AGGATTTTCAATCCTCTGCTCTACCGACTGAGCTACCAGGCCAAGACTTGGAATTATAAATGAAACTGGTTTCTAAGCCCTCAATTATGGTTGACTGTTGAAATTCTGCCTCAACTGCAGCCCTACTAGCCCATAAACACTTGATCTACCGCCCTTTAGAGTCCTCGGTCAATTTGCGTTTGTAGTGTTGCCACTTTTTCAGTTTTTAGGGAATGTGGATGGGAATGGGGGGATGTATTAATCCTCTGCGCTATCAAAGAGCTTATTGAAATGTCGTTTTAAATGACAACTTTAGAAGGAGCAACAATCCATCTGTTATTAACTTTTGTAATTTTATGAGTGGTTTTTAGTCTGATTGACTCATTTTTTGCATGGTTCATGGCGGATTGAATGGTATCAAATGTAGGGCAATTATTACTTATGATTGGCGTGATATCACTTGTGATTTTTTCGGATTTGATAAGTTCGTATGCAGGATTTTTTGCCCAAGGAGTTGTAAGTAAACCCCCTTCCTGCACCCAGTATGGCGAAACATTCTCCGCATGAACTTTGTAGAAATCAAGCCTAATGGGATTTCCCAGCTTGTCATACTTAGTAACAATTACATCGCTAGGCGCTGAATTCGTTTGAGTGTTTCCATAATTCTTAATCCATCCATAAGAAATTCTAGACATAATTCAACTCCGCCCTCTTGAGTGACAAAATGTAAAAAGCCTACTCTTGCTATCTATCTTAGCAAGCCTTTTAAGCATATTGGAAGGGTATTTAAAATTTTGTCGTTTAAAACGACAGTGCAAGCGCAGGGTGGCTCAAAAATAATTTAGGAAAGTTTCTTGCCCAGAACGCGGGTCTGAATTTACGCTTACATTTTGGGTAACTCAAATGCGTAAAAACACCCTGCCTGCTTTCCCCAGCAGTGCAAACATACCCCCCATCAATCCAGCACCCAGCACCAACATCCACCAACTCTATGTAGTTCCCACCCAAAAACCCACTCCCAATATCCACCGCCTAAGAGAAGGTGAGCTGATTTTGTATAAAAGGGATCGCAGTGATGTGTGGCAAGCCCGCTTCAAGCTCTTTGATCGTAAGTGGCACTCCATATCCACCAAACACCACAACTTAGAGTTCGCCAGTCGTGCCGCTTGTGAAATCTACGATGAAGCTCGCTTTAGAGAGCGTATGGGAGTTAGCTTTACAAGGCGCAAGTTCGACGCTATCGCCAAAGAAACCCTCAAAGAGCTGGAAGATGAGATTGATGCAGGCATTAAGGCAATGACTAATAAAGACTACATACGAGTTATTAATAAGTATCTGATTCCATTCTTTGGCAAACGCTTTATAGAAAATATTAAAGCCGAGCACATGCGGGAATATGAGATATGGCGCAACTCACTAATGAAACGAACCCCACTAGCAAGCACGCTAGCCACGCACTCTAGTGCTTATAACCGCATTATTAGCTTGGCAGTGCAAAGGGGTTACATCAGCGCACAAGTACCACTAGCCCATTTAAGTCGTCGTGGCGCTAAAGGTAAATCCCGCCCTGCATTTAGTCGTGCTGAATTAGATTACTTGCTGAACTTTTTAAAAGACTACAGCTTGGGCGGGCATAGTGCACTAGCTAAAGAGATGCGCTTATTGAGCCGTGACTACATAGAGCTACTCATTAGCACCGGCATGCGAAGTGGCAAAGAGAGTTTGAATATTCACTGGAAGCATATTGAATGGTATGTGGATCACAAAACAGACAAGCGTTATCTGCGTATATGGGTCAGTGGCAAAACAGGGGCTCGGTATTTGATTGCTAAACACTACGCAGAAGCAGCATTACAAAGACTGGCTAATAGAGAGAAGGCTTTTACAGGGTTGACGCTAGATGAAGTGCTGCGCAAGAAATACAACATTCCCCTATTTAGATTAAGTGATGGCACGCAGCCAAAGAGCTTTCATACAACCTTTCAGTGGCTAATGAAAGCAAGTGGCTTACTTAAAGATACGGCTACAGGTCAAAACAGAACTCTTTATAGCCTGCGGCATACCTACGCAACAATGGCATTAATCGAAGGCAATATGGATGTTCATACACTGGCAAAGCAGATGGGCACTAGCGTGGGAATGTTAGAGAGGCATTACAGCAAGATGACAGCTACTTTGGCAGCAGAGCGACTGGCTTAGCTGTGAAGTGTCGTTTTAAACGACAAACCATTTGGCAGCAGCATCGCTATGCCTGTCAGTCCCGCAAATATCTAAATCCGTATTTCTCAAAAAAACCCATAAAACCACCAGATTTCACTCAAATCTCCGCTTTTCTCGTAATAAGAATTATTACGAATACGAGGTGGGGTTAGATTTAAATCACCAGAGGCCGAGATCTCCAATGGCGTTAAAAATTGCGCGACTTATTTTTTAGGATGCGCTACCCACCGACTTGATAGGTTTAATTAACTGCCTGCCTTTTTCGGTGCGGAGTTGCTGCTTTGCGGAAGCCACATTTTTCTTTAATGCGGAAACGCGAGCCTGCTCAGGGGAAAGTGGCTTAATAGGTTTGATGTTTTTAAATTCATAAAAACGCATCAAGTATTTAAGCCACTTTCATTTACTCGCTTACTTCAGTGTAATTTAATACATTCCCAACACCATACATATGCTCACCCAGCATCTTTGCGGCCAACTGGTTATCTGCATATACGAAAGTATTGGTAGTTTGGGTTGGACTTATGCGAACCCACAGAAGATATTTCTTCAAATTAATACCTTCAAAATTACATCTCGTTTTTGTTCAAGCGTGTAACCCACAGTTCCATACATATTGAATTCAGAGCCTCCGCTACTATGGCCAGTAATGCTTTCTGCAAGGCGCGTTGGTATATCGTTGCGAGCTTTCATTCTGTCAATAATGGCGTGCCTAAACATATGACTTTTAAAGTCAAACTCTTTTAGCGTTTTCTTAATGATTTGTGAACAGCTTGAATTGCCGTTGTCTCTTGCGTAGTGCGGAACAAACCATTCACTATTTTTCTTCCTCGCAATCTTGTACAGCTCTTTCGCAGCATCCAATGAAACTCCGCATAGCGGCACAGCTCGAATGCTGGACTTAGTCTTTCTATCACTTAAAGCATTTCTTCTGATCCATAAATGTGGAATGTCGTGATCTAAGACGCAATCCTCCAGCCTTGCAAACAAAGGCTCTGACAATCTAAATCCCGTATTAAGCTGAATTAAAGCAACAAACTTGTGTGGAGTTGAATTCTTCAACAAATGCTCCTTTACCTGTTGTATCAACTGAGTGGTGATAATTGGCATTGAGCGCTTTATTTCCCCTTCACCCCTAATTTTTAACGCCCTAAATGGGCTAAGTCTATCTATGTCCAAGTGTTTGAAGGCAACATTGAGCATAGCGTTAAGTGTGTTGTTATGCTTTCGAATGCTAGTGGGGCTTAAACCTCTGGTTAATTGATAGTCGCGATACTCAGTAATATGCCAATGCTTTAACTCATCCAATGTTAAATCGCCAAAAAATTCCTTAAAGCTGCGGAAATGGTAGTTGGCGTGCTTAACAAAAGTGGGGCGATGTGCAGATGTTGCTTCATTCATATA
>CANGPN010000048.1 GCA_947456305.1 Comamonadaceae bacterium
GGCGGTGCATGCGGTGGATGTGCGAGCTCTCGGGCACGCTGACCTCGGCCTCTTCTTGGTAGACGTTGTAGGGAATGTCCAAATTCACGGGGCCAGGTCGGCCCGTGACCATGGTGTCCATGGCCTGGCGCAAGGCCAGCGGCAGCATGTCAACGCGGGTGGGCTGAAATGCACGCTTGACGACGGGGCGCATGACCTGGGCAAAGTCGGCCTGGTTATGTTTGTAGAGCTCTTGAAACGGTGCCCGGTTGTGCTGCGAGGTGGGCACGTTGGAGGTGATGGCCAAGAAGGCCGACGAGTCGGACAAAGCCGTGGCCAAGGACATCACCATATTGGCCGAGCCCGGACCTGTAGAGGTCAAGGTGACCACGGGTTTGTGTTTGACACGGTAGTAGGCGTCGGCCATGTGGCCGGCACACTGCTCGTGGCGGGGCGAGACCAGTTTCAACTGATCACGCACTTCGTACAAGGCATCCAGAATGCCCACGTTGCCGTGGCCGCAGATGCCAAAGATATAGGGTACTTTTTCTTGTACCAGGTACTCGGCGATGAGCTCGCCTCCCTTCATAGTCGACATAGCGTGCTTTCAAAAATTAATCAGGTGGTGATGGTCACCAAACGTTCTTCGGTCATTTCGTGCACCGCATAGTGTGGGCCCTCGCGACCAAAGCCGCTGTCTTTGGAGCCACCATAAGGCATCAAATCAACCCTTGAACTGGAAGTTTCGTTGATGTGCACACCACCTACCTCCAGCTGGTGCGCGGCAGCCAGTGCTTCGGCCAAACGGTTGGTAAAGACGCCTGTGGCCAAACCATAGGGCGTGGCATTGACGCGCGCAATGGCCTGGGGCAAGGTGTCAAACGGCACGATGCACATGACGGGTCCAAAGATTTCGTGGCACCCCACTTTCATGTCATCGCGCACATGGGTCAACAAGGTCGGCGGAATGACGGCACCTTGACGTGGACCTCCAGCCAACAGCTTGGCCCCCGAGGCCACGGCCTCTTGAATCCAGGCATCGATGCGAATGGCCGCGTCTTCGCTGATCACTGGGCCCACAAAGGTGTCGGCAATCTTGGGGTCGCCAAAGCTCAGGGCTTTGACCATCGCCGTCAAGCGTGTCTCCACTTCTTGCACACGTGATGCATGGACCAACAGCAACTGCACCGAGGTACACACCTGACCCGCTTTCCGATACCCCGCATTGACCACTTTGGGCAAGGCCATGTCGAGGTCGGCGTCATCGCACACGATGGTGCAGGCGATGGACCCCAACTCCATCTGGGTGCGGCGCAAGCCCGCTGCCTGTTGAATTGTTCGGCCCACCTCGGTGCTGCCGGTGAAAGCAAAGTAGCGCACCCGGTCGTCGTCTTGCAAGTGTTTGACCACAGGGGCACTGCCGTGCAACACACTCAAGAAACCAGCCGGCATGCCGGCATCCAGCAACAGTTGGGCGAACTTGCACGCGATGTGCGGGGTTTGGGTGGAGGGTTTCAAAATCACTGCATTGCCGGCGGCAAATGCAGGCCCGACCTTGTGGGCCACGGTGTTGAGCGGTGCATTGAAGGGTGTGATGGCCGCCACCACACCCAGCGGCACCCGCAAGGTGAAGCCCATGCGACCTTTTTGGTTGGGCGCACCCATGAGCGGGATCATGTCGCCAGCCAAGCGACGGGCTTCTTCACCCGAGAGCTTGAGGGTTTGCACGCACCGACGGGCTTCACCGGTGGCATCGGATTGGGTAAAGCCAGCCTCGCGTTGCATGGTCTGCACAAAATCGTCCAAGCGCGCCTCCAACAAGGCTGCGGCACGTTCGAGCACCGCCCCCCGTTCAAAAGGGCTGATCGGTCCTTGACGGAATGCCGCATGCGCTGTGTCCACGGCATGGCGCACTTGGGCCTCATCGGCACTGTCCAGAGTCAGCAAGGGTTGCAGTGTGAATTTGTCGCGAACGGTGACACGCGTGCCGGCACCGTCGACCCACTGGCCGTTGATCAAGTGCTGCAGATGGGTCAAGTTAGCATGAGTGTGGTCAGTCATCAGCGCATCTCCTGCTCGTCGTCGGTGGGGGTAGTCACCACCAAAAACACCAACCCACCGGTGCCAGTGTTGGTGAAACTGTGACGCACACCAGGGGGCACGTACACGTAATCATGGGGACGCATGAGGTGTTTGTCATCGTCGGTCGTGAGCACGCCCTCGCCTTCGAGCACGTAATACACCTGCTCTTGAATTTTGTGCACATGCTCTTCCACGTAGGCTGCCGGTGCGTAGCGCGAAATGCGGAAATCCATGCGCTGGGTGTCTGCATTGCCTGGCCCCACAAGGGCTTTGGACAGGGCGCCGCCAAAGTGACCCGGGAATTGCTGCCAAGGAATATTGGCCATTTTCTCGACCAGTGCTTGAGGGTTTTGAGAGGTCGTCATGGATGTGCTTTCATGGAGAGGTTGTCAAAGAGGTGCGCCATCACTCGGGCTCAGAGCCACAGGATTTTTTTGCGATAGGTCAGGTCCGTGAGCAAAGGCTCGGCCGGTCCTTCATGAAACACCTGACCGCGTTCGAGTGCATACACGCGATCGGCCAAAGCGAGAACCAGGTCCAGGTTGTGCTCCACGATGACAATGGAGATGTGTTGACGCAGCAGATCAAACACGGTGAACAGCTCTTGGACCACGGCAGGGGCTAAGCCTTCAAAGGGTTCGTCGAGCAGCAGCAAGCGCACATTGCCCGACAAGGCACGTGCCACGGCCACCATTTGCTGCTCGCCACCCGACAGGTAGTCAGCGGCCACATGCATACGCTCGCGCAGACGCGGGAAGTAATGCAAGATTTGATCTTCGTCCCACACCACACCCGAGTGACCATCGGTAGCACGTGCCAGGCGCCCCAAGCTCAAGTTTTCGGCCACGGTCATGCCCGCAAACAGCCCCCGGCCTTGCGGCACATACCCGATGCCCATGCGGGCGATCTCGGGCGCTGACATGCCCGCAATGTTGTGACCGCCAAAGTCTATTTGACCGCTCTTGGGTGGCAACAAGCCCACCAAGGCTTTGAGCAAGGTGGATTTGCCTGCCCCGTTGCGACCGAGCAAGGCCACGATTTCGCCGTCGTGCACGCGCAAACTCGCATCGTTCAAGATATGGCTCTTGCCATAGAAGGCGTTGACTCGGTCAAAGTCCAGCAACACCGGGCGTGTGGTGGAGGCCGCCACACTGCGCCCCGTGACAGGCGGTGTGCCGCTGCCGGTGTAGATTTCTTGCACGCGCTGGTCATTGCGCACCTCGTCGGGCGTGCCCCCCATGAGGACCTCGCCCTGGTTCATCACGGTGACTTGGTGCGAAAACGCGAGCACGCGATCAATGTCGTGCTCGACGATCAAGACCGGAATGTTGCTGGCAATGGTGGTGACCAAGTTGGAGACCCGTTCACGTTCAGCAGCCGCCAAACCGGCCAAGGGTTCGTCCATCAGCAGCACTTGGGGCTTGGACCCCAAGGCAATTCCCAAATCGACCAAGCGCTGGCCGCCATAGGACAATTCGCCCCCCTCGAC
>CANGPN010000049.1 GCA_947456305.1 Comamonadaceae bacterium
AGTGAGTTAATTATGGAAATTAAAATTGAACCAAGTCACGAATTGACAGACTTGTTGCGTGCAGCAAGAATGTTGGCAAAAACATTGCGAGAAAAAATTGAGAAAAAAGAAATAACAGATTTTCTACTCAAAACAAAAGTAATTGAATTTCTGCATTACTATGATGCATTTGAAAGTAAAGATTAACAAGTTGAGTTAACAAAGGAGAAAAAATGGCAACTAAACCCCGTAGCACGCCAAAGACAAGTGCAGATTTGAAAAAAGCATTAGAGGCAGCAAAAAAACGCACAGCAATGCTTGAGCAGAAGTTGTATGCAGAAGAATTGACGGAATTGATTGGTAAGACAAATATTCTTGCTGATTACTCAAAGATACAGCAACAAGCAAAAGACATTAAAGATGTTGCAATATTGCAAGCGATTATTAACAAGTTAGGATTTAAGCGTATTGCTGTAACTGAAATTCCAGCACCACCTCGTAAACCAAGCAAACCCCGCAAAAAGAAAACAGCATAAGTCGTTGCAATGGCAACAAAAAAGAAAACAACACGGGAGTCTTTGCTTGAATCAAAAGCAAAGACTTTGCGTTTGTATAAGCAATACAAAATACAAGAAGTATTTGAAAGAATTACAGCAAGAGAAGCTGAAGATTTGAGTTACATGTTCAAGCTATACACAAAGATGTATGGGCCTGAAGCAATTGAGTTTTGGATGCTGGCTGTATTCAAACACATGCGTAAGAGCTTGGTTAATCCTGTAAACATTGACATAGTCACAATGCCAAGTTCACGAGAAAAAGACAGAGATGGGGAGATAAAGTTTCTTGCTATACAAGCTGTTCTTTGGGATTTGGATATTGCAATAATTGATAAAAAGACAAATAAAGAACGCGTGATTACAATAAATGAAAGAGTAAAAGACTTGGATTAAACCAATTCAACAGCACGGCGTTTCATGTCGTCATTGGTCGTAACATATTTTTGTGTTGTTGAAATTTGTCTGTGCCCAGCCAAACTTGCAAGCACAAATACACTTACACCTTGACTTGCAAGACTTGTAATGAAAGTTTTGCGACCGCTGTGCGAACTTGCACCGAAAACTAATGCGCGACGATACATGTAATGGAAGTGTTGTGCAAGCATGTTGGCGCTGAATGCATATCGTGCACCTTTGCGTGTGCTGAACAATGGCATATCAGTTGTTAGCCATGTTCTACTTGCAACATAGTCTGCAAGTTCTGCTTGCAAACGCTTGCTAATGAAAACTGTGCGTGCGTGATTGTGTTTAACTCTGTGTGCAGCCAAAAACATCTCGCCCTTAACTGTGCCATCTGCGTTCTGCACATCTGCAAGTGTCAGTCCAGCCAATTCACTAACTCTGCAACCACTCAGTATCGTAAACAAGAACATGGCGCGATTGCGTGGTGCGTAGGGTTGTGTGTGTATGTAGGCTAAAACTCGTTCAATTTCAGTTGCTGTAAGTGCTTTTGCTGTGGCCATTTTGTATTCCTAATAAAAGTAGTGCATTAATTGTTTATTCTTTTGTGGCAAAGAACAATAAAGTCCGTTCAAATTGAGCGTGTATTGATGATTTATTCAAAATCAACAAGTTAAGTGTTCTGTAAAACACATTGCACATAGTGTTTGGTTGTGTATTTATCGCGCTTGTGTGGCAGATATGCGGCGAAATGGGCGTCAAATGTGCAAACGCAATTACAAGCCCTACATGCGTTTAATTAGTGGCGTATGTGTGTTGACAGTAATTCAGTCAAAATACAGCTTAAACGAGCGTTTTGACGCTGTTGTTGTGCATTACCAAAATGGGCCTGTGTAATTAGAAAAATACCCGCGCAATTTCTGCGTGGTCATTACTTACAGATTTAGAGTGGTGATTTTTGTTCTATACCCCTCTACATGTAGCTGTAATTGAAAAGCGAACCAAGTTCGCTTGTGCTGTCACATTGTGTGTTTCGCTTGTCGCTCACACACAATGTTTTGCACATGTAGTAGTTGAATTAATAGAAGCTGAATTAAACGAAGTTAAATGAAGTGTAGTTTGTTTGATTCAGATTGGCTTGGACACACGACGGCTATAGCACGAGAAATAAATCTTGGTGCTATTGCCGCCGTTGTGTGTATTTGATTCGAGTTGTCCCGTATCTACACGATGTAACAGAGTTTATTGATTTTGCAAGACGAGTTTATTAAAACTTGCACCACACTTTAACTGTGCGTAACTCTTCGGCATCCACTATTGTCACAAGCTGTTACAAAACCTGTGTAGTGCGGGCGCATTAGCCGTCATATTTCAACCCGCGTTTTACCATTATGGTTAATTGTTTATTGTTCTTAGTGCCTGTATTCTCTCGCGTGCCTGTTGCTGTTGTTTGTGTGCCTGTCGTTTGATTTTGGTGCCCATGTTCAAAATGCTTTGTGCAAAGTTTGGTTTGAGTTGTTTGTTTTTACTTGTGCCTTGTATTTTTTGAATAAAGAGTTTGATTTTTTTGAGTTGTGCGTCAGTGAGTAAATTGTTATGGTGTTTGACTAAATCAAATGCTGTTTGCTGTGCCTTAATAAAAATTGAATCAATTGTGTCAAAGTTGCGGGGATTTATACCACTATTGCGCAACCAACTGTTTGCAATTTCAGTTTGATAATTGGAAAGATGATTGATTTGGAACTGTTTGTGTGTAATCTTGTTTGTGTTTTTCATACAGTTATTTAGCTTTAACTAAACAAAACTATGACAAAACTGGCTTGAAATTAGGTTGTTTTGAGCAGATTAATTGAGTGTCAAATATCGGTTGATTTTGGTTGTGAACCGAAACTACAGTTGCATGTCAACACACACAAAGGAGCATGACATGACAATTAGCGCACTCAAATTAATTTCAGCAAAGCGTAGTTACACACAACAGCCAATTCAACAACGCCGTTCTAAACTGTCAAAACGCATTTGGGAGCAAATAGAACTTGCAAAGGCACGCACAGAGAACAAAGACTTTGCACCAACACGCTACAAGTCATTTACAAGTAGCGATGGCACAACAACAACTGTGGAACAGCGTAAGCGAGTTAAGCAGTGGTGGTGGGAACAAGCAAATGGCAAGATTGCATTGAGTATTAGATATGGCAGTAAAGTAATTGCACTAAATGCCAAATCAAACGCTGTGGAAGTTAACACAATGACTGATTTAATCAATGCACTTAATGTAATTAAAGTTGCAGTTGAAGCTGG
>CANGPN010000050.1 GCA_947456305.1 Comamonadaceae bacterium
ACCGAATACCAAGAGGTCGAGCAATGAGTTAGTACCTAAGCGGTTTGCGCCGTGTACAGAAACGCATGAGCACTCACCAATCGCGTACAAACCATTGACAATTTCATTAGGCTTGCCATTTGCAGGTACAACTACTTGACCATTGATGTTGGTTGGAATACCACCCATCTGATAGTGAATAGTTGGCACTACTGGAATGGGTTCTTTGGTAACGTCAACGTTCGCAAAGTTGATACCAATTTCATAAACAGAAGGCAAACGCTTCATGATCGTATCGGCACCAATGTGTGTCAGATCGAGCACAACATAGTCACCGTTAGGACCGCAACCGCGCCCTTCTTTGATCTCTTGGTCCATTGAGCGTGATACGAAATCGCGTGGAGCCAAATCTTTTAAGGTTGGCGCATAACGCTCCATGAAACGTTCGCCATCTTTGTTACGCAAGATGCCGCCTTCACCACGGCAACCCTCTGTCAATAACACACCTGCACCGGCTACGCCAGTTGGGTGGAATTGCCAGAACTCCATATCTTCTAATGGAATGCCTGCGCGAGCTGCAAGGCCCATACCGTCACCGGTATTAATAAATGCGTTTGTTGATGCATCCCAAATACGGCCTGCACCACCAGTAGCCAACATCACGATCTTGGCTTCCAAGATGTAAACCTGGCCCGTTTCCATTTCAAGAGCGGTAACGCCAACAACATCGCCCTCATCATCACGGATCAAGTCAAGCGCTAACCACTCAACGAAGAAGTTGGTTTTTGCGCGCACGTTACGTTGATACAAAGTGTGCAACATGGCGTGACCGGTACGGTCAGCTGCGGCACAAGCACGTTGCACCGGCTTCTCACCGTAGTTTGCAGTATGACCACCGAATGGACGCTGATAAATCGTGCCATCTGGATTGCGGTCAAAAGGCATACCGAAATGCTCTAACTCATACACAACTTTTGGAGCTTCACGACACATAAACTCGATCACGTCCTGGTCGCCTAGCCAATCAGATCCTTTGATGGTGTCATAAAAGTGATAGTGCCAATTGTCTTCACTCATATTGCCCAATGAAGCACCAATACCACCTTGTGCAGCAACAGTATGTGAACGTGTTGGGAACACTTTGGTTAACACAGCAACATTTAAGCCAGCTTCCGCCAACTGCAATGAAGCGCGCATACCTGAACCACCCGCACCAATAATTACCGCATCAAAACGGCGGCGTGGCAATGATTTTTGAATCGCAGTCATCGAATTACACTTTCCACAAAATTTGAACGGCATAGGCCGCACAGGCTACGAGATACAAAACAGTTAACACTTGCAGTGTCAAACGAATGCTTACCGGTTTGATGTAATCCATCCAGATGTCGCGCACGCCAATCCAAGCGTGGTAGAACAAGCTAAACAACGCCAAGAGAGTCAGCAACTTCATAAACTGATTGCTAAACAGGCCAGACCAGCCTTCGTATGTAGCGCTGCCGGTGACACAATAGTCAACCAACAAAACCACGGTAAATACCACCATCACAATCGCAGTAACGCGTTGAATGATCCACTCTTTAAGGCCGTAATGAGCGCCTACAACTAGGCGCTTTGGTCCGATTTGATAAATAGGCATGAAATTTCCTTAAGTGATATGCGCTTAGTACAAGCCAAATAATTTAAGACCAACCACTGCAGTCAGAGCGATGCCCACAATCAACACGATGATTGCTGAACGATTAGACTCAGACTTCTCTACGCCGATTTCTAAATCGAGTAAGAGGTAACGGATACCCGCGCAGAAGTGGTGCAAGAAACACCAGATCAAACCTAGGCAAATAATTTTTACCAAGATGTTGCCGGTGAATGCTTGGAAATTTTGGTAGCTCAACTCAGAAGCCAAGCTCTGATCAAAGAGATACAAAATGAATGGCAACAACAGGAACAAAACTGCTCCACTGATGCGGTGAAGAATGGAAACTTTACCGGCCCAAGGAAGGCGATATTTAATTAACTGGGCTAAACCGATGTTGCGATAAACCGGTCTATCTTTCTTAACGTTTTGCTGTGCTTCAACCATGGGTAATCTCTATCGTTAGGTGGAGGTTCAGTGCGACTTTGTTGTGATGCAACATATTCTATTGGAAACCTTGGGGCTGGTGGGGGTTTTTAAGGGTTTATAGGGGTTTTAAGGGGGTTTTACGGATAAGTTCAGTTCAATTTATTTTCATAATGCTGCTCAGAAGTGTCGTATCTTGCGTGACGAATTTCTACTGGTTTATTCCCGTAGGTAAAAGCCACCCGCTCTACTGAAAGCAATGGCGCGCCAACCGCTATTTGAAGATGCTTGGCAAGCACCTCATCGGCTGCAACAGCCTTGATTTTTTCCTCAGCACGAACCATGTGTGTGGCGTACTGGCTTTCATAGAGTGCATACACTGGGCCATGCCAGTCATTGAGCGTCTCTAGATCAAGATCCTTAAAACGTGTTCCAGGGAGCCAAATCTCTTCAAAAACAACGGGTTGGCCCGCAAAGCTCTGAACGCGATCAATATAGATTACGGAGTCACCTGCTTTTAATTTGAGCAAATTAGCCACGTAGGCTGTGGCCTTAGTCTTTTGGCAGACTAAAAAACGGTTTGTTAGATGAAACTTTTCACCTGAATCTGGGGCCAGTCGCAGGAATCGATACTGCCAGTCGTCTTCTTGGTGGGTAGCAACAAAAGTACCCTTACCTTGTCGCCTTACTAGGAGGTTTTGGGCGGCCAGCTCATCAATAGCCTTACGAACCGTGCCTTGACTAACTGCATATCGAGCTGCGAGCTCCATTTCACTGGGGATAGCCTCCCCTGGAAGCCATTCAGAGGCTTGCAGGCTTGTCAAAATCATCGCCTTAATCTGTTCGTACAGAGGGCTAAATGAAGCAATGGGCAAATTTACTTCTGACAAATTAACTCCAGCGGAAAGCAATTGGATAAAATTCAGGGTAATTCTAGTCTTATATAAGACATCATTGACAGTGTAAAGCTAAAGTCCCTACACTTGAATGGATAATAGAAAAGTTTTCGTTAATTAACCCTCTTAACCTTCCTCTGGAGTTATTAGTAATGGCAAAAGCCCCAATGCGTGTCGCCGTAACCGGTGCAGCCGGTCAAATCGGATATTCCCTTCTATTCCGCATCGCCAATGGCGACCTTTTGGGCAAAGATCAGCCC
>CANGPN010000051.1 GCA_947456305.1 Comamonadaceae bacterium
TATGGCAGTGGCTTTCCAACCCTCTTACTGAAAGAAGTAAAGCGTTTTTATCAGGTGGCGTTTCAGACTGTAGCTGCACCAGGATTAACTGCAGTGCTTTACCTCATGATTTTTGGCCATGTGCTAGAAGGCCGGGAAGTATATGGGCGCCTGAGCTATACCGCTTTTTTGATTCCAGGTTTAGTCATGATGAGCGTTTTGCAAAATGCATTTGCCAATACTTCCTCATCACTCATTCAGTCAAAAGTGACTGGTAACTTGGTATTTGTATTGCTAGCCCCTTTGAGTCATTTTGAATTTTACGCGGCATACATTTTGGCTGCGGTATTTCGTGGAATTGTTGTTGGCCTGGGCGTATTTCTCATTACCATCTTCTTTGGGCTGCCTTCGTTGGAATATCCCTTATGGATTTTGGCATTTGCTTTTTTGGGGGCCGCCATCTTGGGTAGTCTGGGCTTGATTGCGGGCATTTGGGCTGATAAATACGATCAGCTGGCTGCTTTTCAGAACTTCATCATCATGCCTGCCACGATGTTGTCAGGCGTTTTTTATTCCATCCATTCCTTGCCACCAGCTTGGCAGGTGGTCTCTCATTTCAACCCATTCTTTTACATGATTGACGGCTTTCGCTATGGGTTCTTTGGGGTCTCTGATGTATCCCCATGGAGCAGCCTCGCAATCGTATTGTGTTTCTTTGTAGTGGTTTCAGCGATTGCTTTGCGCTTATTACAAAAGGGCTATAAGCTCCGACATTAATTATTGATACTGACTAGATTTATTAGGAGAGAAGTATGTTGCCAACCCCCGAGCAAATTGAGGGCTATATCAAAAACGGTATTAACTGTACTCACATTCAAGTTGAGGGTGATGGGCAACATTTTTTCGCAACGATTGTTAGCCCAGAGTTTGAGGGCAAACGTTTAGTGCAGCGCCATCAATTGGTTTATGGTGCGATGGGCGAGCGCATGAAGGCTGAAGTACACGCGCTTTCAATCAAGGCTTTTACACCTGAAGAATTTGCACAAAACCCAGCCGCCTAAAAGAACAGCAATCAGATTTAAATCACATTAAAAAGTTTTTATTGGAATCGTTTCATGGATAAATTAAGAATGGTAGGCGGGATCCCACTCAAGGGTGAGGTCAAGATTGCTGGAGCCAAAAATGCCGCTTTACCAATTCTTTGCGCTTGTTTATTAACCGACCAACCAGTGGTCTTGCGTAATCTTCCAGACCTGCAAGATGTGCGCACCATGCTTAAGCTTTTACAAGAGATTGGCGTGGAAGTGAGCTATCCAGATGCTGGAGATCGTAATCATGTTGTACTTAATGCCGCAGTGATTAAGAGCTCAGAGGCAACCTATGAAATGGTAAAAACCATGCGTGCCTCCATCTTGGTACTCGGCCCACTTCTTGCCAGAATGCATAGTGCCAAGGTGTCATTACCCGGTGGCTGTGCTATTGGCGCCCGTCCCGTCGATCAGCACATCAAAGGCCTAAAGGCTATGGGTGCAAGCATCAAAATTAAGAGTGGCTATATTCAAGCAGAAACTAAGCCACTAACAGATCGCCTTAAGGGCGCTTCGATTTTGACTGACATGATTACTGTCACTGGCACAGAAAATTTATTAATGGCTGCTACATTGGCCTCTGGCACTACGATTTTAGAAAATGCTGCGCGTGAGCCAGAGGTTGGTGACTTGGCAGAGTTGCTCGTCAAGATGGGTGCCAAGATTTCCGGGATCGGCAGTGATCGTTTGGTGATTGAAGGTGTCGAGAAATTGCATGGTGCTGAGCATTCCGTGATTCCGGATCGTATTGAAGCAGGCACTTTCCTGTGTGCAGTCGCTGCGACTGGTGGCGAAGTTCTGGTGAAGCACTGTCGCCCCGATACGCTTGATGCTGTGATGGTGAAACTCAAAGAAGCTGGCCTTCAAATGGAGGTGGGACCTGATTGGATTAAAGCTTCCATGCAGACTCGTCCTAAAGCAGTGAGTTTCCGTACTTCTGAGTACCCAGCATTTCCAACCGATATGCAGGCCCAGCTGATGGCAGTCAATGCGGTGGCAACGGGTAGCTCAACGATTACCGAGACGATCTTTGAAAATCGTTTTATGCACGTTCAAGAACTCAATCGTTTGGGAGCTGATATCGCAATTGAAGGCAATACCGCAATTGCGCAGGGTGTGGAAAAGCTCTCTGGCGCTATTGTGATGGCGACTGATCTGCGCGCTTCGGCCAGTTTGGTCATTGCTGGACTGGCCGCTCAGGGTGAAACCCAAGTGGACCGTATTTACCATTTGGATCGGGGATATGACCGCATGGAGCAGAAGTTGACGCTATTGGGCGCCAACATTGAGCGCGTCAAGTAAGGCTGAGGGATAATTAAGTCATGAAATTGACTTTAGCCCTCTCTAAGGGCCGCATCTTCGAAGAGACTGCAGAGATCCTGTCTAAGGTCGGTATTGTGCCGAAAGAGGATCCTGAGAAGTCTCGCAAACTGATTATCGAAACATCCAATCCGGATGTACGCTTGATTATTGTGCGCGCCTCTGATGTACCAACGTATGTGCAATTTGGTGGCGCCGATTTTGGTGTAGCGGGTTTAGATGTATTGATGGAAAAAGGCACTGACGGTTTGTATGTACCTTTTGATCTGAATATTGCCAAGTGTCGTATGTCGGTCGCAGTGCGCGAAGGCTTTGATTACGCTGCTGCAGTCAAGCAAGGCTCACGCTTAAAAGTTGCGACAAAGTATGTCAATTGCGCGCGTGAACACTTTGCCAATAAAGGTGTCCACATCGATACGATTCAGCTCTACGGCTCAATGGAGCTTGCTCCCTTGGTTGGCTTGGCTGATGCCATTGTGGATTTAGTTTCCACTGGTAATACGCTCAAAGCAAATGGCTTGGTTGAGGTTGAGCCTATTGCGGATATCAGCGCACGTTTAGTGGTGAATCAAGCTTCGTATAAACGCAAGCGTGCTCAGCTACAACCTATTTTTGATTTGTTGAAGTAAGCCAAAAAATACATTCAATGTCTTCACAAGTTAAGGTCAAGCGTCTCAACAGCAAAGATGCGGGTTTCAAAGAAACACTGCTCTCCAGCCTTTCTTTACCTATGGCAGATGACGAGGCGATTGATGCTGCAGTTGTCAAAATATTGGCTACTGTTAAAGAGCAGGGTGATACA
>CANGPN010000052.1 GCA_947456305.1 Comamonadaceae bacterium
CTATTTTATATCTACTTCGCCATAACTCCATCATAGATCATCAATCAAGTCTATAAGCATATTATCTTTTAATTGTTCTCTTGAAAGAAATGGTGACAGGTCTTCAAGTGCTGGAGATGTAATGCGCCCGTCTGGCATTTGTTTGGCACCTAACTTGGGGGCAAAGGGAATGTTTTCATCCAATATGATTTCGCAAACTGCTGGTCCATTTACACCTAAAGTGTCCTTAATAGCTTGAGCCATTTCCTGGTGGTTGTTACAACGACGGAAAGGCAAGCCGAATGCTTCGCTCAAGCGACCAAAATCTGGAAAAGTCACACCGCTTTTAGGGCCGCCCCCCACTTCTACACCTCCAAAAAAATTGCGTTGTGACTGGAATATAGAAACATAGCCACTGTTATTCAATATAAATATTTTGATCGGCAGTTGGTTGCCGACAATGGTCTGTAATTCTTGCATATTCATCATGATGCTGCCATCACCGGCAAGGCATACAACCGGCTTATCACCCGAGGCTTTACATGCCCCGATAGCCCCTGGAAGGTCATAACCCATAGCAGCGCAACCGGAATTTGTCCATAACCTTTGACCAGGCTTGAGTACAGCTGCTTGAAAGCTGACAACACAAGCACTGCCATTACCAGTCACCACTGCTTGATCTTCTTTGAGCTGATCAAATAGGGTTTTCATAAAGCAATAAGGATTAACCTGTTCATTGTTCCAATATTCAGGCAACACCACAGGGAAGCGACGCTGTCGATCCTTACACCATTCCAGCCATTCCTTGTGCTCTTGAGTGGGACCTGTGTAAGCATGTACAGATAGAATCGGCAATAAGTCAGAAAGACTGGCAAGAATAGGTAAATCAGGCTTGACGTTGGGCTTCTTCAGTTCGTTTTCATCAATGTCTACCCATATTTTGTAAGCCTCACGCGCGAAGGTTTGCCAGTTGTAACTTACCTGTCGAATATTGAGACGACTACCAAGAATAATTAGTAAATCAGCATTTTGAACTGTGAAGTTTCCAGACCTATCACCAACTGTTCCAGGACGTCCTGCGTAATTGGGATGGGCATCCCAAATTACATCGTGGGCGTTCCAGCCTGTCACCACTGGAATTCCAAGTTTCTCCACAAGACGGATGAAAGCGTCGTGCTTTCCACTCAGTCTGACACCACCACCAGCAAACACCACCGGGCGCTTTGCAGCTGCTACTTTTTCAAGTATGGCGGCACTAGCCTTGCCGAGATCTGTGTGCTTCCAAGGCTCGTCCAGTTCGGACGGGTCAAAGCCGGGCAAGCTATCTGGATCGATCTGGGCTCCTTGCACATTCAAAGGAATGTCAAGCCAACAAGGTCCAGGACGCCCAGCCCTGGCTAGGTAAATGGCTTTTTCTAAGTGATAGCGGATAGTTTGTGGATCAGTCACCATAAAACAATACTTAGTGACTGGGCGCACCAGTTCTTCAATATCAAGTTCCTGGTCACCATACTGACGCAAAGGCAGTCCTGTGCTGCGAACCGTTGTTTCCCACTTTACTTGCCCAGACAACACCAGCATGCCTATAGAGTCTACAAATGCACCGTATACGCCGGTGATCGAATTTGTTCCACCAGGTCCTGAAGTTACATTGACTACGGGTAAACGGTTGGTAAGCCTATAGTAGGCTTCTGCGCCAATAGCACAAGCTTGTTCGTGATGATTAAACACACATTCCAGTTGTTTATGCGTTCCCAATGAATGGTTAAGGTGCATGGCTCCACCTCCGGTAACCATGAACACATGGCGTACGCCGTGCTCAACAACTTTTTGAGCTACATAATCAGATAACTTCATTTAATTTGTTTCCTTCCCATCCATGCCAGAACGCAGTTCTTTGTATTGCTTGAGCTAATGTAACTGTCTTATACAACCCCAGATCGCTACCTATGAGGCTAGTTTCCGGGACGTAACGTCCGGGATTCCACCCCATATCCGGATCCCCTACAACCTGATATCCCACCTGACCTAAAGTATCTGATACATTTTCTGCCAGTTCGCGGATAGATACTGATTCATCAGAACCAACGTTATAAGGCTTGCCCGGCTCAGCCCGCACGAGCATGTGCCACAACCAAACGGTCAGATCTGAGGCGTAGAGATAGGATCGGCAAGGCATTCCATTTCCATTAACAACGATTGCCTTACCCTGCATGGCATCTCTAATAAAATTTCCAGCTGCAAAATGAATATCCAAAGAAAGATAAGGTCCAAGCAAAGCAAAAATACGGGCAATGGCAATTTTTAAACCAAATTGTTTTTGATAGATGGCGCATAACATTTCCGCGGCTCTTTTTCCTTCGGCATATGCCGCGCGTGGGTCTAAACAGCTAGGGGCACCCATCCAATTTTCGGCCACTCTTTCCAACTCCCATGGCTGCTGCCCATAAACAGCCCCAGAACTGAGGAAAAGAATCCGCCCAATTTTTTTTTCTACAGCAAAGTCAAGTGCTCTACGCGTTCCTTGCAACACTGTATCAAACATTTGCCGAGGATCCTTTTCATTCAGATCAGCGCTAGCGTCAGTTGCTGCATGTATCAGGTGAGTGAACTCACCCGGAGGGGATTTGAAATGACACACATCACCGGCAATGAAAGTAAAACCTGAGTAATTGAATAGATGAGGTGCTTTTTTTCGAAAAGCTTCTGGGCTCCTGGTCAATATGGTGGCCTGGATACCAAGTTGATGGTGCTTATCAGCATGTCGAAGGCTTTCCAGCAACCAACAACCTATAAAGCCAGTACCACCAGTTATAAAAAACTTGGTACCAACCAATGATTGCCATACGACATCGGTGGCACTGACAATGAAGTCCAAATCTTGCTCAATATGCCATGGCTTCATGGTTAACTCGACTTGCTTGCCATCAGTGGAACTACCTTCCAATCAATAGCATTTAAAGCACTGTCATAAGCAAAAGCGATTTCACTTTGTACCTCATGATTTTTTTCCTCAGAAACCAACACCAGTTCACCATCCCCGCGGGGGCAAACCATCCTGTATTTGTGTGAAAGGTGTTTTTTGTCGTTATTGAATTTATCCAGAGTCAAATCCAAATGTATAGTGGGGGTCTTGGAGACAAGAGCACTGCCATCTAGTGTAAGCATTGCAAGAATATGTCTCGTC